>JAZOQU010000034.1:0-117808 GCA_045656225.1 Kiritimatiellia bacterium
ATCCTCGCTTATATCTCGATATACGTTGCAATTCTCTTAAATTTTCAACTTCCAGTTTTCAAAGATCACTCGCTCACCCTTTCGGGCGAACGAGGACATAGTTTATCAAATCTCTTTCCAACGCGCAAGGGGGTATTTTAATTTTTTTTATTTTTTGAAATACACCAACCCGCAATCGTCATTTTTATCGATAAACTTCGCTATTCCACTCATATTTCGAAGCGAAGTCTTCGCCGTAAACCGTATCTGCGATGTAATTGAGAATACGTGCGGCGTTAAAAAGCTCATGATAGCGCTTCCGCCCGGCCGCGGCAATTGCCCGACGCGCGGCGGGATCTGCGGCATAGAGCAGAACTTTTTCAGCAAGATCGGCGGCATTATCAAAGAAAACCGCCTCCTCGCCGTCTTTGAAAAATTCCTGATACCCGCTCTTCGACGAAATGAAAGCCAGAATCCCGCGCCCCATCAGATGGGCGAGGCGATCGGACGAATACCACTTCCACCCTTCGCGGCGGTTTAGCGAAAGCGCCATCGCGCTCGAAAGAAGCGCCCTTTCGTAGTCACTCCCCGCGATGGCCTCGCGGCCGCAGGTGCCGAAAAGCCCGAAACGGATTTTGGACGAGACGAGCCTGTCGAGTTCGCGCACGAGCTCAATTCGTTCGTCGCCGGGGCAATCGTGGCCCGCGAAAAAGAGATCGTACTCAATGTCGGCGCTCGACGAAACATCCTCCCACTCCATCGTCTCGTCGCACATGTTAGGCAGAAAGCCGACGATGTTCCTGCCCGTCGTCCATTCCTTAAGCTTCTCGCCCGCCGTCGTCACGAATATCGCATCGCATGAATGCATGCGCTCGCGAATCTGATTTACGGTATGCTCCTGCCAGATGGGATCGACGTTGATGTGAACGAGTTTTACGTCGGGAAGTAGCGAACGGACCTTCTCAAGAGTAGAATTGTAAAGATAATCGCAGTGACCGATAAGTACGAGATCTGGACGGAAATTGACGCATGTTTTAATGAACCTTCTGTTCATCATCTTTGCGCCGATATTGCGCATAAAACCGAACGGCGCGAGATAGCGCGTGATATCGCGCTCTGAAAAAGACATGACGCGCCAGTTGTTGCGGACGCCTCCGCACATAAAACGGTAGCCCTGACCCTCGCGACCCGCTCCGTAGCGGCGGATCTGGAAGTTATCAACGACCAGAAGTCTAAGCTGACGGGACGGCCTCATTCCCGACCTCCCCCGGAAAATTCATTGTACACGGCAAGCGAGCGCGCAGCCATTCTGTCGAATGAAAATTTCTCGAGCGCGTCTTCGCGCAGTCCCTTAAACCCGCTATGGGCTACCGAACGGATCGCATTGGCGAATTTAACCGCAAGTTCCTCGCTCTTAGCCTTCGGATCAGGCGCGACGAGAGCCCCGTTTACGCCGTCCTCAACGATATCAAGCGCTCCGCCGAATCCTGTGGCGACGACAGGTTTATCCATCGCAAGCGCCTCGGCCATGGAGCGGCCAAACGCCTCGGGCTTGCGGTAATTGGCGCTTACGACAATATCCGCTAGAGAAAGACATTCCGCGACCTTGCTTTGAGCGCCAGCGAAAACGACATGATCGGAAACGCCGAGGTCCACAACCAGTTTACGGAGTTCCTCTTCGTATTCCTTGCGCAAAGCCTCCGCCTCGCCGACGATGACGAGCTTCCAGTCGGGCGACTTCGCTTTGGCCGCGACATGGGTCGCCTGAAGATATGCGACAGCCCTGATAAGGACATCGTATCCTTTAAGTTGCGTAATGCGGCCTAAGCCCATCACGACTCTGAAACCGTCCAACTTCCATTCGCGACGCTTGGAGTCCATGAAATCGCGGTCGAGCTTATCGATATCGAACTTCTCGCGATCGATGGCGCGGGGAATGACGCGCAAAAGCGAAGTGTCGATTTTGTAATGCTTTATAAGATAATCCGCGATATATTGGCTCGGCGTTACCGTAACATCTCCATACGTCATCACCTTCGAATACGCCGAAACGGAATTCGCGCCGTGAGCGAACGTAATCCATTTAAGTTTAAGCCTGCGGTTGGCGATCACGAAAAGCCACGCCGGAACGCGTGAATGGGCGACGACGACATCGGGGCGCTCAACCTCCAAAAGTCTTCGCAGTTTCTTCGCGCGGGAAAAAGCGGTAAAAGGATTTTTGGATTTAATGTCGATTTCGGCGACGCGCCCGCCGTCGGCGATTATGCGCTCGTTAAGCCGCCCGCCGACGGAAACGACGAGATTGTCGTGCCCCGCGGCGACAAGAACACGGTTCATCTCCACGATACCGCGTTCGACGCCGCCCTGATCCATGGCGGGAACTAACTGAACGATCTTCAAATGCGCTCCTCCACGCCTCTAAAGTGGACATTAAGCTCATGAAGCGGCGCTAAGAGCGTGCCGAGACTCTGACCCTTGGTAAGTTTCGCGAAAGCGTTTACGTCCTTAGGGAAACATTTGCCTCCGTAACCGAGTTTCCCGTCAGGACCGGGAACGTACGTATGAGTGTCGTTAATATACCCAGAAAGAAGAACTCCCGTATGGACCTTAGCCCAATCGACGCCCATATTCTGGCAGTACTCGCGCACGGCATTGAAGTAAATGACCTTATAGGCGCCGAAAACGTTGTGGGCGTACTTCGTGACCTCCGCTTCAAGAGGCGACATTACCGTAAACTTCTTGCCCGGAAAAACCTTGATAAGAAGATCGACAGCGCCGGTAAAGACCATCGTCTGCTTTTTAAAATCCTCGATATGCGTACGCTCGGTCAGAAACTCCGGCATATAGCACACTTCATGTCCGGTTTCGCGCGAAAGCATATCGCTCGTTCCGGGGAGAATCGTAGTGCGCACAAAAACAGGAACCTTCGGGAGTTTGGAGATAATCTCCTTCATAAGCGTCAAATCCTGCGTCCCGTCGTCTTCGGTCGGAACGTGAATCTGAAGAAATGCGATATCAATCGAAGAAAGGTCGTCATTATATCCCTTCGGCGGATCACTGACAAAAACCTTGGCGTCCTTGTTATTCTCTTCAAGCCATGTTTTCAGCGCGCCTCCGACAAAGCCGCACCCGATAATACCGACATTTATCATATTTTATCCTCCATTGTCACACATTGAATTAAACGCCGCTTCTGACAGTATAACATATATACGCTAACGAAGTTTACCGTCAACAGATTTTTCGGCAGCCCAAAGAGCAGGTATCTTGCCGTCGAATGGCACTTTAGACAGCTCATATCTGAAAAATCCTTCGTAAGCCTTATCTCCGTTAAGCCCTTTAAGTGAAAACGCAACTTCTCTCGTGCCGACAGGAGCACGTCCGACAATATCAACCATTTCACCGCGATAAAGATTCTTAAGCATGACCGGATAGGCTTCAACCCTGGAATCCACTGTGAAAACAACGCGCAAATCAGTTAAAACCGGATCGCGAAAACGATCGCTAAGCTGTTCTAAATCGCGCCCGGCGTACTTACGCCGCCCCTCATAAACAAAACTCTCCCCGCGATTGCCGCGCGTCAAAGCGTCGATAAGCTCGCGATTGGCGTCATCCTTAACGCCATACATGTAAACAGAAATCAAGCCGTCGTTCAACTTTGTAAAACGCGAAAGGATCTGAGAGGTTTCCCTCACCCCCTTGTTGGCAATACCGTCTGTAACAATCAGCGCGACAAGCGGTCTCTTAGGATCGCGAGGCAGTTTTAAAACCGATGCGGCGGAAGCAAAAACATCGGTCCGCCCGTACGCCGTAAGCGAATTCAGCCAGCTTTCAGCCCTGTCGTAACTTTCCTTTCCGCACTCCTGCCAGGTTTTAAAAGCATAGTGAAAATCGTCTCTGAACGCCACAAGATTGAATCTGTCATGCGAATTCATACAGGAGCGAAGTATCTTCCTGGCGCTTTCACGGCAACTTTTCAATCTGTCATTCGCTATCGAACCGGATGCGTCAAGTAATACAACCACATCTTTAGGCACAACCTTTAAATTAGAACGCGGCAGAACACTTATCTTGAAATATGTCCAATCGCCCTGAGTTGCGGACGTCGCTGCCATGTTAACGAACGCGTCCAGTTCCTTCGCGTCTCTGACATCAAGCAGATTGCGGACAGCGGCTTTCTCGGTCTCAACTGTTTTTTCATCAACCTCAGCCATCACATCCTTGATGGGAACAAACGGCTCCGGCGCATCCGCAGGCGACACCAGACCGTCTACGGCGGATACATCGGCGGCGTAATCAATCCCCGCGACAGGCAGCTTCGCCTCCGACGGCAGACTCGCATGCGCCGTCGCATCGACGATCAGCGGAGAAGACGGGGTTTTCAATCCGCCGGCAGACTCCAAAGCGCTGCGGCCGACACCCGGCTCAAAACCGGGCGTCAAAGGAGACGCCGGTTCGGGAATGAAATTTTCCGCATCGTCATCAACAGAACGGGAAAGCACCTCCGAAGGGGCCAACGCCATCTTAGGCGGTGATATGTTTTTAATATCCGCCGGCACAGGCGGAACCGTCGCCGAGTCATCCGAAGCGTTAAGCGCAGAATCCGCAACAGGTTTAGCATCGTCACTCGAGGAGACGGGAAAATCAACCTGTGCAGGAACATCCTCAGCGACATCAAGACGAACAAGGTCGGCCGCAGGAGGGCGTTCGCGCATCGTCATCGGTGCGCGCGCGCGAGCGCTCGCCCCGGAATAGGCTATTCTCGTCATAATCTGCGGACGCATGTAAAACATCAATCCGATATGAAGCGCCACAGACAGCACCACAGCAAAAAAAATCAGATTTCTGCTTTTCTCATCCATCATTTCGCTCCACCGACAGCGCAATCCAATATTTTTTTAGCCTCAGCGACCGTCTCAGGGTCGTTAAAAAGCGTAGTTACGACGGTCGCGTAATCTTTAGCCCCCCGAAAATCCTGAACGGCCAGACAATTCTTGGCAAGATAAAGATACGCCTTTGCCCGCGCGGCAGAATCGCCGGCGTTGAGTTTTACCGCCTCCTTGAGCACAGTCTCGGCTTCTGCCGTATCGCCGTTCACATGAAGAAGAATACCAAGATTCAAAGCAACCGACTTTCTGCACGCGGTGCAAACGTTCTCGGCGAGAGCCTGGCGGTAGGAACCTATGGCGGACGTGTATTCATTCAACGCCTCCTCTGCGGAACCAAGAAGCGCAAAAGCCTCCTGCCTCCACTCGGGAGAGGCTTCCGCCACCTTCAAAAGCGCTTTGGCGCACTTTTTCGCCTCGTCGCAGGCCTTAACGCCGTCGGCGCCATCGAGAAGAAAACGCCCGACCGCGCTTAGCTTCGCAGCGCCCATACGTTCTGCAGCCCCCTCGTTAACAAGCTTGATATACGCCTCTCGCGCTTCCTTGACGCGACCGGCTTTAAAGTCCTCGTCCGCGATTACGAGACGAGCCTCGCGCGATGAATCAAGAGAAAGTCCAAGCCCGAGAGCCTCCTTCAAATATGCGACCCCCGTCTCCTCATGACCCAAGCGCACGGCGGAAATACCGCGCCAGTAAAGCGCCTCAGGCCTGCGGACCGAGCCTTTGGCCGAAGACAGCATTTCAGCGAGAGCCAACTCGGCGGACGACCATCTTCCTGCACGGATATCAATCATAGCTTTACGAAAGAGCGCCTCCGCGGCATCGGCCGTCCCGGGAAAATCCCTGGCGATCAAATCGTACTCTGAGCGGGCCTCACCATCCTTCTGACTCTTCTCGTACGCCCAGGCAAGCCTCAAACGGTCATGCGATTTTTTCGAAAGCGCAACTCCTCGCCGCGCCGATTCGATCATTCCAGACACATCTCCCCTTTTCTCGGCTTCTTCATAATCCATTCTTGCGAGAGGCAATTCAACCGCGGAGCGATACTTGCCGTCCGGGAACTTTTCAAGATACAAGGACATCAACCTGCGCGCCTTATCATAACTCCCCGTAGAAAACGCAGATGCGGCAAGAAGATATGCCAAGTCGTCCGTGTTGCCGTCGCCGCAGAGGGAGGCGGCATCAGCGAATCGTCCCGCAAGATAATCGCTCCATGCCGCATGATGCCGGACGGAATCGGAACGTTCATCGCCGGGATGAGCTTTAAGATAGCGGCGAAAGAGCATTGACGATTCAAGATATCGCTTGTCGCTGTAACTGCGCACCGCCGCAAAATAAAGCGCCTCGCGAGCCAGTTTAGGATGACCGGAGTGATGAATCTCAAGAAGTTCTCCGACTGCGCTGCGACGCACCGTCGGATCAGGATCGTCGGCTATCAAAGACGCATGATGAAACTTGGCATAAAGGGCGTACGGCCCCTTAGGATCGAGATCGACACAACGCTTAAACGCATCCTTGTCATTCATGGCGATGCCGATATAATAAAGCGCGCATGCTCTGACGGCAGGACGCACCTTGTCGGAATCGAGCAGCTTCAGCTCGGAAAGACGGGCTTCGCCCTGAAGCGTCAGCGCACGCATAAGACGCGATCGCTCGACATGACGCGAAAGAGGGAATCTGTCAACAAGCTCGCCGTAGGCGGCCCTGGCGTATTGAGCATCACCCGACAGTCTGCCGCATTCGGCAAGCCGGTAAAGAATCTCGTCATCAGCGATTCCTTCAGCTCCCTTGAGCGCCGCATACTCTCTCTGGGCGCTGACATAGTCACCTCTGTCAAAAAGCCGATCGGCCATCGCCATTCTGTCGGACGGCAACACGGCGGCGGCGATTAAAAGCGATAGCATCGTCATTTCGAGGGATCTTCATTGGAGGTGGCAAGCGAAAAATTCCATACGCCCGCCTTGCGACAGGTGTCAATAACCTTGACGAGATGTTCGTACTTCGTAACACGGTCGGCCCTGATTATAACGGACTGGTCCGGATATATTTTCGAAAGTTTAGAAAGCCGCTTCTCGAGATCCGGCAACTCGATATTCATTCCGTTGAGTCTGACATTGCCCGATTCCGTAACATTGACAATAACCTCGCCGGGCAGTCTATTAGGCTCATCGGACGTCTCGGCCGAGGGAAGTTGAATGGAAATCTCACTCTCCCATTGAGAATAAACGCTCGCCGTCACAAAGAAGCACAACAGGAGAAAAATGACATCGAGCATTGACGTCAAAGCCAATGTCGGCGCCTTACTTCCGCTCTCAGGCGCAAATTTCATCAGCCATCTCCTCGAGCGCGGCTATAATCCGCGCCAAACGACGACGGAAAAACGCATGGGCTATAAGCGACGGGATTGCCACAACAAGCCCGAAAATCGTAGTGACGATAGCCTGAGACACCCCTTGGGCGAGCACCACGGGTTTAGCGCCCGCAGCTACATCCGTCGCTATCCCGCCGAACGCCTGGAACATACCTAAAACCGTCCCCAAGAGACCAACGAGAGGCGCAATCGCCGCGATATCGGCAAGCCAATCGACGCTCGCATAGGCGCGCGAAGCAATCCGGGCGCCCTCGGCCTCGGGGTCTTTAGCTCTCTTGAGACGTTCTACGGAAGAACTGATGAAAGATCCTTTGTTCTGCGCGAAGAAAAGATACAGAACAATCGACAGAGCGGCAATCGAGAAAAACGCGAGCACCCACATCAGCGGACCGCCGTAACTCCAGGCCTCACCAAATGTAATACCATTCATGAATAATCCTCCTTTAATATCGCCTTTCCGTCAGTGGCGGAAGCTGCGCTGACCGGTAAAGACCATGGCGACACCCGCATCGTTGCAGCAGTCGATCACGTCCCAATCGCGAATCGCGCCTCCGGGCTGGACGATCGAGGTAATACCCTCGCGGATACCGACCTCTGCACCGTCGCGGAACGGGAAGAACGCGTCAGAAACCATCGCGCACCCGGGAAGGCCGCCCTTCTCGGCCTTTGTCTGCTCCATGATTTCAGCCTGCTTTTTAGCGCCATCCTCCTCGCCGAAAACAAGACGAAGATCGTTATAGGGCTTCTGATACTTCTCCCACGCGATCCAGTCGGCGTGTTTCGTGTAGGCCTTGTCGCGCGCGATTTCGGCGACTCCTACGCGATCCTGCTCGCCGGTACCGATGCCGACAGTCGCGCCGTCTTTGACGTAAAGAACGGAGTTGGATGTTACGCCCGCTTCGACGAGCCAGCCGAAAACGAGATCCTCGTATTCCTTGGCCGTGGGAAGCCGGTTTATCTTATGCTCCTCGAAAGTGACTTCGCCAGTTTCCTTGTTGGTAATCTTACGATTGCAGTAGGCGGGGATCATATCTTCGCTCTTGCGCGCGTTAGCCGAAAACGACGTCTGGGCGACGATGCCTCCGTCGATGAGAGACTTGAAATCCACCACGTGTTTAGCGACAAATTCGGTAAGGCGCTCCATATTCCTGATGCGGAAGACGCGGAGATTCTTCTTAGTCGCGAAGAGATCCATCACACCGGGCTTGAAATCGGGAGCGACCACGACTTCGGCGTAATTCTCGATGATGAGCTTAGCCGTTTCGATGTCGCATTCGCGGTTGAGCGCGATCGCGCCTCCGAAAGCGGCGAGACGATCGGCCTTGTTGGCGCGGAAATACGCCTCGGCCAAAGTCGAACCGGTGGCTACGCCGCACGGATTATTGTGCTTTACGATAACCGCACACGGCTTATCCATCAGATAGCGCAGAATATTGAGCGCATTATCGGTATCCGTTACGTTCGTCTTGCCGGGATGCTTGCCGGACTGGAGAAGCTCGGGAACAGACGCGAGATAGCGGCCGGCCTGAATCATCTCGACATCGCCGAGAACGAGATTGCCGTTCACGAGCTTGTAAAGCGCCGCCTCCTGACCAGGGTTCTCGCCGTATCTGAGGCCCTTCTCCTCGCCGCCGATGTTCCACGTGACCTTCTCGTACGAGAATGTCTGGCGATTGTCGCCGTCAATGAACGAAATCTCCATTCTGGGCGCGAAATGATCGGCCTCGATCGTCTTGTAAGCTTCTTTTAAATCTTTCATAGTCCTTTTATTATATCAAAAATCAGACCGTTTTTTGTATCTTTAATATACTTGAATTAGAAATAAAGAAGCGGCCGAATTAACTTATTCGGCCGCAAATCTTAATTATCAAATCATGTCAAAACTTTCGAGGACATCCTTTGAACGCACTCGCATCCACTTCAACCTCAACCATTGGTCTTACGGTTTCAAGTTGCATAAGCGATTTACAGTTAAAGAAAGCGTTCCAATTAATCCTTGAAAGATATTTGCTTTTCAAAACAACTTTCTGAAGTTTCTTGCAATTAGAAAAAGCTTTACTGTCTACCACTGTGACACGAGAACCTATAACCGCCGTCTCAAGTTCCGCACAATCTGAAAAAGCTTCCCTACTCAACGATTTCACACTATCGGGAACAAGTACCCTCAAAATTCCTGAACCAGAAAACTTAAAGAACGCCTTCTTCGCGTTCCTTGACGTCGCCGCCCTTCCACGCCGGATCAGGGACCAAAAGCTCGTCGTCGAGCTTAACGCCAGAGGCGACAAGGCTGGAGCGGAGCGATGCAGAATCAAGCTGAGCATACGAACTCCCTTTGGCGAGCAGAGCCGCGGCAGTTCCCGCCGCCTGTCCGGACGCACAGCACGCCGGCAGACAGCGCACAACGTCCCACATCTCTTCGGCACAGGCGACGCATCGCCCCGCGACGAGAAGATTGGACACAGAGGGGACGGTCAACTGACCGAACTTCAGCGGATAAACAGGACCGCTCTTGCGCCAATCCGAAAATATGCCGACGATCGCGTCCTCCGGTCCGCCGCAAGCGAGCTTCTGAAGTTTCAACATCGTCGAATACGTCGGAATCGAAAAAATGTGAACGGGACTTTTCCCTTCCGCCTTAAGGCGTCTGTTCTCCTCGGCGTTATCCTGGAGTATCGCCTTGTGCACAGCCTGCAGATGACGCGAACGGTCAATCAGACTGTCGCCCCTATAATTGCGCGCCTCAAGCGGAAAATTCTTTTTGAAAAACCTGCCTGCGCCGGTTCGCATGGAAATCTGACGTTTCTCATTGACGACGTAATACCAGCCGCCGGGAATGTTACCATTTATTCCGGCATTTACAACCGCACCGCAACGTTCGGCTACGACCGCCGCGCCCGTCGCGTCGGTGAACGCGTTCGCCTTGAGACGAATCACATCGCATCCGCAATGAGCGCGAACTTCGATGATACGGCCACCATCCATCTCGACGCCGTCAAAATCGCAATCGTAAAAAACCTCCACGCCCGCCTCGAGCAACAAGCGCTCCATACCGAGCATCATCGGGCCGGGATCAAAGACGAGTTCATAACGCTTTGAAGATAGCTCCGCCTTCGTGCCTTTTTTATTTTCCCAGAATCCGTTCGGACGCGCGGCGGAATACTTCATTGGAAGCCGCAGAAGCTCTTCAGGTATCCCGTACGTGACCTGACGCCCGAATCCGTCGCAAAGGGGCATGAAAACTATAACATGACCTTGCGTCGAAAGCCCTCCGAGAACGGACGTACGCTCGACGAGACACGTCTTCGCGCCAGCTCTGGCAGAAGCGAGAGATGCGGCAACACCCGCGAAGCCTCCGCCTATGACGACGTGATCATATTCGCGACCGAGCGAAGGACCTCCGCACCGCACTTTTGACTTTCGCGCACCGAACGCGACCGTTGCTCCCAGAGCTGCCGCGCCCGCAAAAAAATCCCTTCTGCCGAAATCCATCTCTATCTTCCTTTTTCGATTCGGTCAGCCGCTACGGTTCCAGTAGAATCCGGCGGAGTTTTTCGATATCCCCGTCGGTAAAGCCGCAGTCACGGAAATAAGCCTCAGCCTTCTCTCGCGTCGTTTCTCCGGGATAGCGCCCGAGGACATCGTTGTAAAGCTGGAGAAAAAGATCCTTGTGGCAGAACCAGTTCCCGGGATTTGTAAACCCGGAACATTCCCAATCGCGGTAAAGCTCCTCGTCGTCGACGCCCAATATCGCTTCGATGACAAACGCGAGAGAGCCTGTGCGATCCTGGCCGCCGATACAGTGAAACACGATCGGATAATTGGACTCATCGAGAAAAACATCGAGACATGCCTTTGTCATCTTCATTCCGCGAGGTCTGCCAAATCCGGAATATGCGGACGATGGCGAATGAATCCACTTCACGCGGTCCCCGAGGGGCGACTGGCTCATTCCGGCAACCTCGCCGTCGTTGCGCAGATCAAGATCAGTGCGAATGCCGAGCGAGTCGAGCATGATTCTGCGGGACTCGTCGCTCAGACGTTCCCTGCCTCGCGCATTTGCGGTCGGCACGCGATGCCAGTCGTTCGACGGCCATGAGCCCGAATAAATCTTGGCCATGTGCTTCGCCTGCCATGGAGCGCGGTTAGTCAGCGTTCCAGCGGCGAATTCGGCCCTGCATTCCGCCCATGTGAGGAAATCGATGTCTTCGGGATTGTTATTGAGACCCGCCGAACGGTATACGAGCCCCTGACGAATGCGCCGGGAGTTCATCGCGACGCGGCCTCCGATATCGCGGACATTAGGAACGCCGGGAACGCGAATGATACGAGGGGCAGTCGCGTCAGTTTCAAAATCGCGCGCGGCTCTCGCGACCGTCCGACCGCCTACGACGGCAGAAACGATGACGCGATATTTCTCGCCGATCATGAGATTATCGAAGAACGCGTAAGGCTCGCGGGCGTCGACAACGCGCACGGCGCGATCTTCCCCGCCTCCGACATGGCGAAGCTCGACTGAAAAGACTGGCGCTATTGCGCCCTTCCCGTCGGTCCACCGCCAGGAAACGAGAACCGGCTGCGGCTCGTTTTTGTCGAGCGCCAGCTGAGCGCGCTCACCCGCGTCGGCGAACTTCTCAATCCTCTCTTTGCGGGGCAACTTAAGATATTCAAGCTGACGCTTCGAAAGGAGTTTTACCTTCTCTTCTCCGCCTTCGGGCTGAAGAATCTCAAGCCTTGGCGAAGCTGAAGCCGCCAAGGCGCTCATTCCTACAATGCCCGCCAGAAACAAACCTAAACTCAAACGCATGGTTTTACCGCCTTTCACTTTTCGGAATTCTCAGAGGAAAGCAATCCGAATATAAACATGGTATTGGCCATATTATTTACGGTAGGCTCGTCCATCGCGATGGCAAAATGGACGTCGGAATGCTGATATAAAAGAGCGAAGCGCTCAGCGCACCTCGGATACGCCGTATCGCGATAGGAATATCCGGCGAAGTTCTTGTTGGGCCCCTGCTCCTGGATTCCATCGGCGGGAAGACCTTCAGGGCGGTAACGGCTGTTGTGCAGCGGGCAGCGAACCGTGCGCGATCCGAGCCCGGTAATCCAGCTCAACCCCATCGGATTTGCGCCGAGCGTATTGTCGCAGGTGCGGACGAGCCAGTCACGCCACTTGCTCTCGCCCGTAAGTTTCCAGAGATACGCCGCAGGCACGGCGTAATTCTCATACGCGCCCGTACCCCATGTGATCGGCGCATAAGGATGACGCAGAAACTTGTAGGCCATCTGCCCGGAGCCGCGCACGTACATTTCGCCCTCCTTGCGTATCGATCCGAGAACAGCATCCCATACCGCGCCATCGGCCTTCTCGCGCGGAATCATCACGTACGCGTACGCGGCGAGCTGCAGGTTGAAGTAACCGTGGCTCATAAGTTCGGTTTCAGGCTTCTCGCGCCACGGCGTTGAAGCGATAAAATCGTCGTGGTACCTTTTCTCCCATGTCGTATGGTAAAGCTGCGCAGCCGCGTACGCTCTGAGCGCAAGATGATATTCGCCCCAATCAGAAAGATTCTTCATACCTTTGACGGGATTCTTCTCGGCCCACGCGTAAGCGTGGCGCGAGCGAAGAAGAAGATCATTCGAGCGATTCTTCTTCCCGCACTTTTCCAAAATACGCGACAACTGCGCGAAAACGCCTGAAGCGAGATACGACCCCTTCACGTCCTTGGCCCAGGCGTAATCGCCCTTATCGTCAAGCTCGACCGTCTGGATAAAGTTGGGATCTCCCTGAGATTCCGTTCCGTTTCTGACGCCCCCGTCCGAAGAATCCTGAAGCCCCTCCCAGAGCCTTACGGCCCAAATCGCCTCATCGACTATATCGGGAATTCCGTTGCCTCGCTCCGGAACGGAAAGCTGGGAATCCGTGAAATTTTCGGGCGCCAGCTCATACGCGTTCAAAAGCGCCTGGGCGACATCGATATGCGAGCGCGGATTGTAGTCGCCCGCGTCGTGATGGCCGCCCGTAATAGGAAGACGATGAGGAATCTTCTCAGGAACGGACGATGCGAGATCCTTAAGCTCGCTCATATCGAGCGCGCGGTTAAACAGCATGGGGTCCGCCGTGTACAATCCCTCGGCCGCGCCCGAAGCCTTGGCGAATTCGATCTTCTGGGGCTTCGTCAGATCGACGCTCGCGGTCATGCCGCCCCAGCGCTGTCCGTCATAAAACACGTCGACGGGATGTTTTTTGCCGGCGTCGGCGGGAGAAATGCGCACGACGACGCGATGCCATTTCTTGTCGTTGATTCTCAAAGAAAACTTCGGATGGAATTTGACTACGCCCCAGTTCACCCAAATCGCGAAGAGATCCCTGCCTTCCCCGATACGAACGAGCTGTCCGCCCCAATTGTTCCCGGCGAGAGAATCGTCGCGGCACACCATAAACGAGAACGTCAGACCCTTATCAGGATCAAACGCGATCGGAGATGTTTCAACGCCGTTGTGCGTCTGATCGTCGCCGCAGGCAAAAACCTCTTTGAACGCCGCATCGGAAACCCGCTTCGTTTTCCCGACAAGTTTAAATTCCGGCTTTAGGCGCGACGGATCGTTCTCGACCGTCTCGCGGCGATACTTGACCAAAGGGTAATCCGAATTCCGATCCATCTCCATATTATCGGCGAAATCTCCCCACTCACCCGCCGAATGACGCTGGACAGTCGTTGTTATTATACCTTTGTTATGACAAGCCGTTCGCTCCCAACCTCCAGAAAGTTTGGGATCAATCTCGCAACCGCAGCGCTGGAGGTAAATACCGCGCGCCTGGGCGAGAAACGCCTTTTTATAGACATCGGCTGAAATCTCAAACTGCAGGGATCTACCGACGCCGTCAACTGAAAGAACATAAACTCCGGGCTTTTTAAACTCCGTAAAATCAGCCTCGTAGACATTCTCCGCCGAATGATTAGCTTTCCCGTCCATATCTAAACCGTTATGCACGAGCTTAAGCGCACCTTCAAAAACCTTCCTCCCGCTCGCTGCTTCCAAAAGCGAGAACGTGCGATCGCCGCGAAGTCGAAGGGCGTAAGGCGCAAGCGAATCGTAATCGTTTTTACGCGAAGTTGGAGCCGCTGCCGTCGCAATCTTCTCTTTCTCGGCCTCATCCGCCTTCTCCGCCGCTATTCTCGCGTTTTCGCGCTCCTCCTGAGTACCCTTTCCCGCTTCGGCATAATAGGCCTCCTTTGAAAAATTTGTAGCACCCTCCGCCTTCGCTTCAGCGGACACGGCGCCGGAGTCGGGCATCGACCCGAGCCAGCGCCCCACGTAGGCGACTTTCAGCGAGTCGGGCAGATATCCCACCTGATTGACCTTTATCGACTGCGAAAGCGACTTTGCGGGATCGAACCGCATCGAGGCCGAACGAACTCCTGCGCACACGCCGGGCGAAACCTCAACGACGACGTTATCGCCCTTCTTGAGTTCCCCGCCGAGATCAAGAAAGATCGAGTGCTCCAGATAACCCTTGAACGGCCATCCCGTAGGCTGGTAGCACTCAAGCCGCGTACGGCGACCGAGCGCGAGAATCTTTCGCTCTTCGCCGTTGACCAAGACCTTCCAGTTCGAAAGTCTCAAACCTCCGTCCGGGGAATAACCGTGACCGAATTCACAAAGCACCTTGCCGTCGCCGACGGACGAAATGCGCCTTAACCCCGTCATTCTCGCGGCAATCCTATCGCCGTCCTCGTCCGCGTCCGGCTTTTCGCCGTAAACAAACGACGCGGCGCAAAGTCCCGCCGTAACCATGGTTCCGCCTTCGCCCTGCGCGATGATATGATAACGCACGCCCTCTTTAAGCGGATAAGGCAGTTCAAGGGTAACCTCGGAACGGGTGAGCGACGTCACGGCGCCCTTCGTTCTCACGCCTCCCGGAATGTCGAATTCGTTCTTGGACGGTTTCGCGAGCAGAACCTTCGTCGGAGTTACGAACTTCCGGTATGCGTAATTATTGTCGCCGTCGCCGATTATGCGATACGATTTAGGTTGCGAACGGACATGGGTAACCGAGCTTCCGATCACAATTCGGACAGTCTTCTCGTCCAGCGCGCGCGCGCTGCGTACGCCGTAAACGCGCATGACATCGCGTTTGATGTCGGGAACATCCGTAAAATCACGGGCTAATGTGGCGCCCGACGACAAAACACCGAACACCAAAGCTCCAATTAAAGAAGAGTACAATGATTTCATTTTACCTCCACCTTAAACGGTTTATCAGACAAAACTTTAACGACGGGCTTTTCAGAGGGCGAAGAGCGCTTCTCGCATATAAGCGAAACGACGTTCCCGTCAGGAAGAGTCAGATTCTCGATTCCATGCCGCTCGAGGAGTCTCACGCGCCAGACGACCTTCCCCGGAGTGAACTCCATACCGAATACGTCGCGCACGAGCATCGCAATCGGCGTCACACCGGAAAAGCCGACAAAATCGCGGCGGACGCTCTGTCCGTAAAGCTTGCCGTGAGTAACCTTCTCCGGGTCGTAGCTCTCCCAGACAGTCCCCGTATCGGCATACACCTTGGCAACAGCGCAAACATGGCGCATCGCAAGATTGTGAGCATCTTCATATAAACCGCATTCAGCGAGCCCGCGGACGATCGCCCAGTCGGTGATGCACCAGACTCCGCCGCGCCAGTAATTGCCGCCGTCGCGTTCATAGCCATCCTCGCCCTTAGCGAGCGAGCGCGTACCGCATGGAGATGCGAATGTCGCGCCGTCAGCAAGCGAGAGAGCGAGACGACGCGCCCTTTCCGGCGGAGCGACGCGCGCGAGAAGCGCCCAAAAGCCTCCGATATGACGCACGGAAACGCGATTGCCTTCACGGTCCAGATCGTGATAAAGGCCGGTAGCTTCGTCCCACATTTTTTCGTTGGCGATTTTCTCGAGCGTGGCAATCTCGTCTTCAAGACTCTTATCCCGAGCGATCCCGGCCAAGTCGGCGATAGCGAGCAGATTTTTCGCGTTGAAGATCTGTTGCATCGTCACGTCGACGAACGAAATGAATCCGTGATGGAATTCGGCGGAATACCTGGTCGTGTCCATGCGGGGAATATTATCCATCCCGCATCCCCAGCCTGACGAAAAATAAGTACCGTCCTTCCATGTGCGGTTTTTGCGCATCCAATCATGATAGGCCATGAGTACGGGATAGACGCGCTTTAACCGCTCCTTATCGCCGCCGAATCGATACCACTCAAGTTCGGCCCACGCGAAAATATTACCGCCGACCGAAGAGAGGTCGTTGCGTTCGAACTGGCTTCGCCCGTCGTAGATCCCGAGTTGCCTCGGTATGAATCCGTCGGGAGTCTGCGCGGCGTAGAAGTTATCAAGCTGCTCGATGAACGGAAACACGTTCGAAGCGTATTGCCCGAACATCGTAATGAACGAGCTACCCCAGACGAAGACGCTTTTTCCGAACGGCGTATAGACGAAATTGCGCTTGAAGTTGGTGTTCGCCTCCGGCTTATGAAGTTTAGCACCGACCATCTCCCACGAATTCGAAAACGCTGCGACCTCATCGGGATGGCCGTCCCATATAGCCTTAGGCACGGCGGTGCGCCATAAATCGGCGGGCGGCAACGGACGATTGTCGACGCACTCTGAAATGAATGTATTATCCTTCACTCTCGCGTCGCGAGCATAAGTTCCGAAGTAGTAGTCCTTGCGCGAGGCAGGATCTTCACCGACATCCGAAGAGGGAACCTTAATTTTGATTCCCGGGATTACAGGCTCGAATCGGATATATTCGCCGCCGCACGGGTCGAAAGGATACATTCCAAGACACGCGAAAATGTACCACGCGCTCATCTGCCCGCAGTCGTCGTTGCCGCACAGTCCGTCAGGCGTGGCCTTAAAATAAAACTTTTCGCAGATTTCGCGGACGATTTCGTTCGTCCGCTCCGGCCTGCCCGCCAGCGTAAAGAAAAACGGAACGTGATGACTCGGCTCGTTGCCGTGGGCATATTGTCCGATAAGTCCTGTCACATCCAGGACCTTATATTTCGCGGCAGCGTCCTCGGGAAGTTTAAAAAGCTTTTCAAGCCGGTCCGCGAAAGCCGCCTTGCCGCCGAAAGCCTCAATCAGCCCTTCCGGATCGTGCATTACATGCCACGTATACTGCCAGGCGTTCCCCTCCGTAAAACCCGAGCCCTGACCCTGGCGGAACGGATCGAACGGCTCGGCGAATTTTCCGTCGGCTTTCTTAGGACGCATAAGCATCGTCTCTCTGTCAAAAAGATTGCGCCAGACTCCCGCGCGCTTAGCATACAATTCCTCCATTTCCTTATCGCCGATCGCCTTTGCGAAACGTGCCGCACAGGCGTCATCATACGCGCACTCCAGCGTACGGCTCACGCTCTCGTCCTCGACAAGATCGGCCGGATAATAACCGAACCGCTTCAGCATGGGCCATCCTTCCTTCAGCCTGGCATGCTCGTGCGACAACGTGCGATGGATAAGTCTCATCGTTTTCTTCACGTCAAGATCTGGCAAAAGCCCCTTTAGATAAGCGTCTACCACGACAGGAATGCTGTGAGTGCCTATCATGCACTCGGTCTCGCATCCCCAAAGCGGCCAGACAGGAAACATATCTCTTGCATGGGCGTCCCTCAAGATGGAGTCCACCATTCCCGGAACGCGCTCCGGCACCAGTATCGTATAGAGCGGATGTGCCGCACGGAACGTATCCCAGAACGAGAACGTCGAATAATACGGCTTTTCGCCGACGTCGGAAATCATGTTCGGCGAATAAAACAAATGGTAAAGGGACGTGTAGAGGGTCTTCAGACGCGCCTCGTCGCCGTTCGCCTCGACTCGCGAGAGCAGGTCGTCCCACTCTCGGCTCGCATCCGCTCGGATCTCGTCGAAAGTGCGGTTATCGGTCTCCAAGGCAAGATTGCGCTTAGCCGCCGTCTCGTCCGTCCTGGAAAGCGCGAGACGGATTTCCAGTTCACGAAGCCCTTCTGGGAAAGTAAAAATACAACGCTCTGCGTTTTCGTCCTCGCCTCTTTCCAGTTTTTCGACCTTTCGCCACGGAACACTGAACGAGAGCGCAATATAAACGTCGCGGTTTTTCGCCCAGTTGTCGACGCGCCTGAAAGCGACAAAGCCTTTGCGGTCTTCGTCGGGCCTGAAAAAACTCTTCTCGACTCTCGGCGGAGCCTCTTCGTTCGGCCAACTTACAAGAACCCACTGGCTGTCGAAAAGAACTTTGGGAACGCCGCCGGCGGGAAATTTAATTCGATAAAGTGCCGCACATCGCGTAGCCGTAATTTCAGTCGCAACGCCGCCCGCGGTCACAGCATAGTAGCCGGGCTGTGCCTTTTCGGTCGCCTTGTCGATCGTTTGGGGAGCAAGCGCCGCTCCTTCGACAAAAGGCTTGATCAGAAAATCGCCGAGGTCGCCGCATCCCGTGCCGCTCAAGTGTGTCTGCGAAAAACCGTAAAGCGTCGTCTCCTCAAAACGATAGCCGCTGCAATGCCCCCAGTCTCCGTTGCCGGTATCGGGCCCCGGCTGAACCATTCCAAACGGCCTTGCGGCGGCGGGCGTCGTGTGGCCGTTGCCGCTCGTACCGATAAACGGGTCTACATATTCGACGACTCGGGCGGCAGACATTTCGAATGCCGCCATAGATCCGAACATAAGAAAGAATAACTTTTTCATAACAGCTTCACTCTATACAGGCGTGCAGAAGAAATCTGCACGTTACAACGATATCGTCTGATTGCGGAGGACGTTCTTGAACTCGTCGAACCTGAAAGATCGCACAGGAACTTCGCCCGGGTATAGCGTCCGATTGGAATCGAACCGGAATCTGCCCTCGGCGATGTAATCCATCAGCTCTCTCACCCTCCCGTTCGCCATGTAAAGCGGCAGGCGGCGCGTCCGCCCGTCATCATACGAAATAATCAATATATCGAGAGGCGAAACCTCGAGCGTCGCGGCTCCGCGGGACGATCTGACGACAGCTCCAGCCGCCGTCTCTATGCGCCAGCGCGCGTTCGTCGAGCGCGGGTCCTCTATGACGAGACGTGTCTTTACGGGTTTAGGCGGAACGCTCGCGCGATCAAGCCACATGGGATTGGTGATAGCGGAGATTTTTATCGTCTGCTGAGGCACCGAGTGAGGATCGGCAACACCTTCACCGAATGCCCGCGCGACAAACCAGCTGTCGCGCTCACGGCCCGGGAATTCAAATTTATAAGTCCCTTCCTTGACATTCGTCTTAACCGCACGCACCTCACCGCCGCGGCCGAGAATTTCCACGAGCGCGAGCTCGCTTTCGCCGGCCGCAGGAGCGGCATACACCGTTACGGCTATCTTGCCGTCCTTCTCTTCAATCTTCATAAGCCGCAGATCCGGTCCCGAGGACATAACGACGTTGAATGATTTTACAGCCGACTTGATTTCGTCCACGCTCGGCGCATGATCGCACGACAAAATATAATTGAGAAGCCGCTCGTCCTTCTTCCCGATTATCCCGTGGGCAGGAGAAGAATCCTGTTCCGCAAGCCCCGGAACGCGATATCCCATGTCGAGAATAGCAAACCAGAGATTCTGATAATCGCGGTGATACGCGTCATAGCCCATTACCGTAAGTCCGTCCAATCCGCCGTCGGCAAAAAGCTGAACGGGCATGTCGGCGGCGATATTGGTCACGAACGGTCCCTTAGGATCGCCGTCTTTGGTCCACCAGCTCGTCGGATGCGCCCAGACCGCCAAAGCGCCCGCCTTGCGCTGTTCGGCGACGACCTCGCCGTAGCTGCGTCGGATATGAGCCTTACCGGTCAGAGGATTGATATCGCACGAGGGATCTTCCAACTCGTCATCCGTGAACGCGGTGCGTCTGTCCTGGCTGTAATCGTGCCATCCGGAAACAATCGGACTGTAGCCGAGATACCAGATGTGGCCGTAGCGGTTTTTAGGCGTTTCGTTATCGAGAAAAAACGTCGTCCCTGAACATTCGTTCGAAACGGACGCAAGCATCGCGCATAAATCCGCCTCGTCCACAAAGTCCTCGTTCTTAAGCTCGCCCGCGTAATAACGGTGGCGGTCCTGACGCTCGCAACGGATCATCCTCGACGCCTGGAGCGGCGTCCACGGCGAACCGATGCCGAACGCCTTTACGTCATGTCTGCGAACCCACTGGACGAGATTCGAAATCGAAGTTTCGAACGGCACATTCCTTTTGCGGCACATGTGGGAATGCGCGGCGAAAGCGGCACGAGGCGACGGCGCTTCGGCGAAAGACGCAGTCGAGAATAAAACGGCGGCAGAGATCAACAAAATCTTTTTCATGGCTTAACCCAATAACCGGGCAATGTACGAATATCGTCGGCAGGTTTACGGTTGTAAACACGCGCAGGAACCTTATACCCTTCAGGTAAAATATAGGCTAAAACAGCCGCCGGCGGAAGAATCGTCTCCCAAACGGTATACTCGCTGGCGGCGACTGAGTATCTCTCAATGTTCGCGTAACGTCTCCAGATCGGCCAGACGCCGATGTTATCGAAGCCGTAAACGAGCTTCTTCGCATCCTGGTTTACGCCGAACGTCCAACGGTACGGAGTAATACCGGCGACATATTCGCCGATACCGTCCGCGTAACTTTGAAGATCCAAAAACTTAACCGGATAGACGACTCCAAGTCCGCTCGTGAGAGTTTCGCCTTTGGGGTTTACGCCGTTATGAAAATCGTTGGCGAGATAAACGCCTTCGAGAAAACGGCTGTCCCCGGTGCAGGCGTGAGCGTAGACGAGCGTCTGGGCGCGGCGCATCGGGTGGCAATTCCCCCAGCTCATCGTGTGGACATATCCGTGGTCGCTGCGGAACCACGATGTGCGGTACGGATACGCCTCTTCCAGATTCTTAAGCAAACCTTCCGCCTCGTTGATTCTGCGGCGCTTAAAATTCTTGGCGTATTTTTCAATTTCGGGAACAAGCGGCTGATCCTTAAGCGCGAACTCCATGAGCTCGTAACCGTTCCAACCCCACGACGATTTATTGGTCTCGTGATTAAGCTTATCGATACGCTTTACGATCGAATCGAAATATTCGGTCTTGCCGGTCATCGCGGAGAGATTGAGAGCCGCAGTAAGCATAAGCCGCGGAGAATAATTCTCATCCTCCTTGAATACAACGTCGACGGCGTTTTCAGGAACCCACTTGTGGCTAACAAAACTCTTCATCTTCTTTTCGACAGGCGGATGGGTTTCAGCCCAGCGCCAGGCGCGCTCGGCCCGCTCAAGAAGTTTTTTGGCTATCTTTTCCTGTCCGGCGGCGCGATACGCACGGGCAACAAGAGCGACCGTGCCGGCAAAATCGTAGCACGAATTGTGAGTCGGCATCGAAATGAAATAAATATGGTTCGTGCTGTCGCGCTCCGGCCCGTCGTATTCGCCGCCGGGGTGACCGGTAGTCTCAATCCACGTTCCGATTCCGCCGTCGGCCTGCTGGGCCTTTATCAGATGACGCACGCCCCAAAGCGCCTCGTCGAGAATATCGGGAATTCCATTGCCGGATTCCGGAATCGAAAGCTGACCGTCGAAAAATTTATCGGGATTAAGCAGGTACACCAGCGACAAAGCGCGAGGAATTATCAGGTGCATGGGACGGCGGTCGTAGTCCGCCGCATCATGATAACCTCCGGGCAAATGCAGAACCTTGTTGGTATCGCACAATCCCATGCTGGCTTTGATCGTCGGAAAATGCTTGAACTTGTGAGGCTTTCCGTTCTTGGCAATGATGGGCTTGCCGTCCGCAGGAAACACCGTCGAACCATACGACCATTCATCCGGGGGATGAACGCCGCGATACACGTCCATGTGACAGGCATCCGCCGTCCATTGGGTCCATGGAGGGCGCTTTTCTATTCCGCAGCGTTTGTTAAAGAGGCCCTGCATGTGAACACCCCAGGCCTCGAGTATCGCCTCGTTTGAAACTTTGAACGGCATACTGGAACCGATGCCGTCGATCACAATGCGATATTCGCCTTCGGCAACGAGTTTCGTAAGATCGGCTTCCAAAACCTCCTCACCGGTAAGAGGAGTATCTTTTATTTTCGGATCTTCGCATCGGAGAGCGAGAGTACCTTCAAATTTAACCGCGCCGCTTGCACTGTCGACCACGCGAAACTTTTTACCCGCGAAACTTTTAAGCGGCAACGCTCCTGAATGGCCGAGCCACGTTCCGACATAGGCGTACTTGCGCGCTTTCGGCGCGTATCCGACCTGATTGACCTTAATGACCGGAGTAGAAGCGGCGGGGTCGTAAGTAAACTTGCCCGCAACGCCCAGATCAACAACAGCCCCCTTTTTCATCGCGGGAACTTTAATAAACGCATTGTGGATGACATCGGCCCCCCAGACCACAATTCGATTTCCATCCTTGTCGACATAACGCTTAACGCCGTTGGCCTCGGCCCAATACGAGAGAAAGCCTTTAATCGTCTTTATTCTCTCGACAATCACCTGGCGGACGTTCTTTTCGACGTCGCGCTGGATTTCGGTACGCTTTCTCGCGAGCTGCCACTCCTGCAGTTTTGATCCGATAAGTTCAGCCTGACGAGGGTCGGCGAAGAAAGCCGTACTTTCGTCATCCGAGCCGTCAGCCTGAACGAGAATATATTCCGGCGTAAGCGCAGTAATCTTCCATTTCACTTCGCCGTGAACGAAAGGCGCTAAAGAAAGAGCGGCAACGGCAACTAAAAATTTTTTCATATCCCGCCTCTTCTTAACGGATGATAACGCGCATACCCTCGGGGCGCAACTTAGGCTCTTGAGCGCCGACATAATTCGGATAGCCGCCGACGGCCGCCGAGAACGGATAATCACCCTTTCGGGCTCTCGGCCTCATAAAATCGGGCGAATTTACATCCGTCGACATAAAGCGCGGCGCTTCGGCAATGACGGTATTGTTCTCAACTTTCAAGCCCCTGGAAAGATCATATCCTTCAAGCGACAAAGCTTTGCCCGCAACAAAATTATCAGCCATATAAACGTTGTTTGTAAATGCGGCACCTCCGTCAGTCTTAAACGAAGAAGACGCCGAAACTACCCCGTCCTTTTTATAAAATTCAGTCTCGTCTTCCTGAAAAAGCGCGCCGCCAGCTGATAAAACTATAAGATTATCATAAATTTTCGGACGCCAAGGCGATCGGACATTACCAACAACATGAAGAAAATTCGTAGATCCTACAACGGTATTATGATGAACAAAAACATTTTCATGCAACCCATCATACTCTTTCGTCAAAAAAGGTTCGCCGAATTCTGTAACAAATATATTATATGCGATTTCAGCGTTAGGCAATTCATTGTATCCTCCTGAATTTGAATACATGGAACGGCAATTTACCATCCTGTTTGACACAAATGTGAACTCATGTTCCAATTGCTTTACAGGATAATACATCCAATAGCAATTGGTAAACACATTATTTATGATTTCCGTATTCTTTCCGCACTTGATTGTTGTCATATCATACTCTGGAGTCCTGCCTTCAAAACGGCAGTCGACAACCTTAAGATACAGTCCATATTTCTCACGGGTATCGCCATTATCTTTAGTAGCTCTCGTCGCCACTGCACAATGGCCTATCTCGCCTCGCGAAGGGCTTTTCATTTTCCCTTCCTGAACAAATACACAGTTAGAAACAGTGGCATAATCGCCGTAAACATCAATGACCCGTCCCTTATCACCAAGAGACTGACCAGCATATTCCCCGTTATTATTCCCGTAATAAGTAAAATCAAATCCGGTAATCGTTACACGATTTACATCTTCAGCAATCGTAAAGACCGAAGGATTGTTGGTATTTGCGTTAAGCGACGGATCAATATCGACTTTGACGCGACCAAAACCATCCTCCTGAGTCAAAAGAACATTGCTGAAATTAAACTGTACCAAATCGTCCGCTGTAACAATATTATACACGCGATCGTCTCCGCCCTTCACGTACACTACACCGTTTTTGCCGCAAACCGCTACACCCTCACGAATCGTCCTGAAAGGTTTTTCCTTTGACCCGTCTCCGCCTTTATCGGCAAGTGCATCGACATAAACATTTTCAAGGCTTACAATTACAGCTCCTGAAACCAACGGCATTATAAGCATTTTACCAGTACTGTCTGTCACACGAACGCTTGGCAAATAGCTCCCAGGCCTTGTATAAGTATGTGATACAGAGGTATCTGAGCCAGATGAATCATATTCTCCATCGCCGTCAAAGTCCCACGAAACTTCAACTTCCCCTGCATTTTGCGAGTAACTTACCGTAAATGTAGCGCTTACGGGCGCGAAAAGCGAGTCATATTCAACAGCGAAATTATCAATCTGAAAATACGCCCCCGCTTCGGCTTCAATTGCCTTAGGCGGCACGGCTCCTATGTACTCTCCTACATAACCCTCGGCTCCGGTCGCTTGAACAATCCACGGATATTTCGTCGAATTGATACGGTAAAAATCTTCATCCGTTATGTCAGTTGTATCTAAAAACTCCGGAGCAACTGCAAGTTGAATATTGCCCTCGCAGATTAGGCCCTCTCCTTGAAGATCGTATCCATCTAAAAGGCTCGCCGAGCCGCCGAAAAAAGCCTGCGCGAAATACGCATTACCTGTCATTCGCGGCGCATAATCGACGTTACTTATTTTTTGAGTTACAAATGACGTCGAAAATGAACCTAAAGAATCATTCTCCACCTCCTTTAAGACAACACCGCCCTCCTTAAGAACGATCAGATTATCGAACATCCACGGCGTCCATTTTTTTGAAGACATATCATCCACATAAATAAAACTTTCACATCCGACAATGGTGTTATGATGAAACTTCGGCACATTTTTCATTCCGCCGCCATTGTTGCAGATAAACGCGGCAGTCGAACCGACAAAAATATTGTACGCTACTTCTGCACTGCCGATTTCATTGTAATTTCCGCCTCTGGTGTTTATAGGATTACTGCAATTCACAACGCGATTGGAAATAAAGCTTCCGCCTGAAGTTTGCTTCATGGCGTTCATATAATCACCGGCGCAATTCTTAAACACATTTCTGATGATTTCAGCATCAGATCCGATTCTCACGATTTTTTCATCCTCAAAACCGACTCCCTCAAACCAACAATCGGAAACTACCATATTCGTCGCGTTTACTCCTTTTTCCGGCGTCTCATTATAAATGACACCGCCGCCGGAAACATAACTGCTGTTTCGTCCGCTTCCATCCCCTTCATGACGAAACTCGCATCCCGTCACGGTACATCTGTGTCCATTAACGGAAATAACCCGTCCCGACTTACCAAGTGAATTGCCTTCTTTTTGCTGCTTATTCACCGAATAATACTTAAACGAGAGATTCCTTATCGTGCAATCATCCGCACCATACTTTATCTCAAACACCTTAGGATCATCGACGTTCAAATTTTCACTTAAAGCGCTTGAAATTTCCACAAGCGGTTTAACATCGCCCCATGCGCGGATTGTCATGCCGGTAGCGGTGACGGTTACTAAATCATCCGCGCCGTCAATCAAATGATTGCCCCTAACAAAAACGGTACTTGCCTCTTCCGTCAGCAAGTTCGCCGCTTTCACCGCCGCGGCTATCGTTTTATACGGAGACTCCTGCTTGCCGTTAGCCGTTTCTGCCGTCGATGACGCATCGACATAAAAGTCAGCGGCTAAACCAGGCATTATGAAACCAAATACCAAGGCGACACATGAAAGAATTTTTTTCATAATTGTTTCTCCTCTTGGTTGGAAGGACTAAACTGTTTTTTAATAATTTAGCACAATCCTTAATCTAAGTCAAATCCATACAAAAACTATGATAGCAAATAGGTGTAGCGGTAAAGACATCCGCTCCACACCTACACATGGAAACTACACCTACTTAAGCAACATCCGAAACGTTATGTAAAGTCACAGAAAAGAATAAGGAATAAAAAAAACCGCATCGCTGCGGTTAATCTGAATTTTAATGGTTGCCTCGCAGGGACTCGAACCCCAACAAGCAGAATCAGAATCTGCGGTGCTACCATTACACCACGAGGCAATCTCGCGAACCTCCCGTACTGGCGGGGTCGACGGGGCTCGAACCCGCAACCCCCGGATCGACAGTCCAGTGCGCTAACCAATTGCGCCACGACCCCCGCGTTCCAGAAAGTGATTCATAGTATATCATAACTTCTGTCAGTTTGACAAGGGGGTTTTTTAATTTTTTTTACAGGGTATTTTTTGAGGGTACATTTTTACTATAATACCTTATATATCCGTATATTTATAAGGGCAAATTTGATATACTGTAGCTATGAAGAAAATTGCAGTTTTAATGGGCGGGATTTCCAATGAACGCGAAGTCTCTATTGAAAGCGGAAGAAATATAGCCGAAGCACTCACCTCTTTGGGTAAATACGAGGTTATTCCCGTAATTCTCGAATCCGAAGATCTCGCGACCCTTCCCAAAGGAATCGACGCCGTCTATATTGCGCTACATGGCGGCTGGGGCGAGAACGGCGGCGTGCAGACAGCGCTTAATCGGCTTAAGATACCATATACAGGACCTGGCGCGATGTCCTCGCGAATCGCGATGGACAAGATTAAAACAAAGATGGTCCTTGAAATGAAAGGCGTTCCGACAGCCGCATGGTCGCTTGCGAGCCCTGGCACGGTTTCAAGTCCTTTGGCGTTGCCAGTGGTTGTAAAACCGCCGAGCGACGGATCGTCAGTCGGCATTTCAAAAGTGTCAAAACCCGAACAATGGAACGGCGCCCTGTCCGCAGCGCTTGCCGCCCAGGGGGGGAAAGGCGAAATTCTCGTCGAAGAATTCATTCCCGGCCGTGAAATGACGGTCGGCGTCATCAACGGCGAAGCTTTACCTGTCGTTGAAATAATCGCCAAAGACGGATGGTACGGATTTGACGAAAAATACAAATCAGATGAAACGCGCTATCCGTTTCTTGAAGAAGGAGAACTTGCCAAGAAACTCAAGAAAACCGCCCTTGAAGCCTACAACGCGCTCGGCTGCAGAGGTGTTACCCGCATTGATTTCAGAGTATCTCCGGTAGGCAGGATCTATGTACTGGAATTAAACACATCCCCCGGATTTACAACCCACTCTCTCGTCCCCAAAGCCGGAATGGCGACAGGGCTTTCATTCGCTGAAGTGTGCGATAAAATACTCTCATCGGCCTGTTACGACAAATGAAACAAAATAAAACAACGCCGCGCAAAAGGCGCTCAAAAGTTTTAAAATCCCGCATAGACGAATTATCACACTCTAAGCGTCTGATGATAAAGGGATTTCTGCTGCCGGCCATGCTCATTGCCGTTCTGTGCGGTCTTTTCTTCTGCGCCCGCAAAGCGTACAGCAACCTCCTTGACGTATGCAACGCCCAGTCCGTCGTGAGCGACGAAAGCGAGCAGATTACAATCAATGCGACGCGGCATTTCTCCGAGGCGAACATAAGAGAATCGTTCGGTCTCCGCGAAGGATGCAACCTCGCAACGATCGACTTCGAGAAAAAGCGCGAACAAACGCTTAAAAAGCGCCCGATTCTGAGCGACATAACGATAACGCGAAATCTCGCGCGCAAAAGAGTCACAATTACGGCCCACGAACGAAAACCCGTCGCGAGAATCAACTACACCCGGGGCGGCACCACCCGTGGAGAGAACTGGCTCGTCGTAGACCTTGAAGGTGTTGTCTTCGATTATTCCCTTGACGACTCCCAGATGCTGCCGATCATAAAAGAATCTGGCGCAAGCACCGAAAAAGGCGGTAAAATCTCAGGTAAGACGCTTTGGGGTCTTAAACTGATAGAACTCGCCGCGGCAAAGGAATTCTCCGGAATCCATCTCTCAGAAGTGGATGTATCCGGCGATATAAACCTCATAGCCAAAACTCGCGACTACAACAAGATAAAACTGCTCTGGTCTTATATCACGGAACACGGCACACACAACATCGACAATATGCGCGATTCTCTTGAAAACATCCGCCATATCATAAACACCAGCCTCAAAGTCGGTCTCTACCAGACATTTATCGTCACCGGCAGAAACCGTGTAACCGCTTCGCCTCACGAAAAGGAATATTCGAAATGACAAACCTCTACGCCGCCATTGAACTCGGCACAACCCAGACCGTGCTGGCTGTGGGCAAAGCCAACACGGGCGAAAGACTTAAAATAATACAGCATGCCGAAATAAACTCGTCCGGAATCCGCAAAAGTCAGATACTCGACATCAAACAGGCCACACAGTCGATAAAAAGCATTGTGCGCGCCATCGAACAAAAGCAAGGCAAAAATGGCGATTCACTCGACATAGGCAACGCCTTTCTTGTGATTTCAGGGCAACATGTCAAAGCCGACCCGTACTGCGGCACTACTCAGGTCGAAAGCTCCAAAGTCACATCCCGCGACATCGAAGAAGTTGAACGCAGCTGCCAAACCATGGTTCTGCCTAAAGACCGGGAACTTATCGACATCGTCTACCAGACCTACGGACTTGACGCGCTCGGCGGCATCGTTTCGCCAAAAGGCATGAGCGGCAGAGTGCTTCGCCTCAATTCCCTGCAGATACACGGCGACACCAACCGTATCAACGACGCAAGAACAGCGGCGAACGAGGCCAATCTTGAACTGAGAGATCCGCTTCTCGCGGTCTCCTGCGCGGCAGAAGCCGTATTGAACGATTCCGAAAAGCGCAACGGCGTCCTCGTTCTCGACCTTGGAGGCGGATCCACGGGCTATGCGGTATACTACGACGGCTATTTAGCGGCCGCCAACTGCATCGGAGTGGGAGGCGACCATATTTCAAGCGACATAGCCTACGCGTTCCAGACGACCCATGCGCAATCGGAAGATCTGAAAAAGAAAGAAGCCTCGGCCGTTCTTCTTCCTTCCGGCAGCGCATCGGCCAGAGTTCAAATTCCCGGATCGTCTCCTCTCATTGAAACACGCACCATCTCAAGACGCGCGCTTGACACTGTCGTCAATCTCAGATTGAAGGAACTCTTTTCGATCATACGCCACGAACTTGAAGATCAGGATCTTCTCCACAGGCTGCATTCCGGCATCGTCCTCACCGGCGGCGGCGCGGCGCTCAAAGGTCTTGACGCTCTCGTCCAGAAGGAATTCGGACTGCCCGCCCGCATCGGGCGTCCAATTCACGTGGACGGGCTTTCCGAAGTCGAGAACCAGGAGGCGTTCGCCGCGATCGCGGGCGCGCTCATGTACGCCCATAAAAACTACGAAACCAAACCTTTCTTCTCCATTTTCAAGGGATTCTTCAAATGAACGAAACCTCTCCAATACTTCTCATCGGAGTCGGAGGCTCAGGATGCGCCATCGCGCACGGAGTCAGCCGCGCGTTCGGCGAATCGATGCGCCATGTTCTCTGCGACACGGATGCCGTAAGCGCGAGAGAAAACTCCCGATTCATCCTCCTCGGCGGCGACAGACTTTCAGGGCACGGCTCCGGCGGCGACATCGCCCAGGCGAGGCTTGCCGCCGAAGATTCGAAACACACGTTTGACGAACTCCTTGAAGGCGTGCGTCTGGCCGTCATCGTAACTTCGCTCGGCGGAGGAACGGGCGGGGGCGCAACCATTGAAATCCTCAAATACCTGAAGCAGGTCGGCATACCGGGAATAGTTTTCGCGACCATTCCCTTCACCTTCGAAGGTGAAGAGCGTCAGCGCCGTGCCCGCGGAATAACGACCGTGCTCGAAGAGGAGGCGGGTGCGGCGATCTTCACTCCGCTTGACGGCCTCGTCTTCGGCGAAGACAACATGGTTGAAGCCATGCGCCGGGCGGTCGACACATTCGCCTCGGCAGTCACGCTGTTCTGGCGACTTCTGCAAAAGCCGGGATATATACGCCTTGATACGGAACGGATAAGAAAGATAATCTCGATGGCCGGGCGCGGCAGATTCGCCACGGCAACCGCCCAAGGTCCCGAGCGAGCGGCGGAAGCGCTCGCCGGCCTCGAACGCTCACCCCTTCTATCCGCCGGCACAGGCCCGGTAAGATCGATTCTGCTCGGCATTCTCGCAGGCGAAGATCTGAGACTGTCCGAAGTCGGATCCGTTGCCGAAGGTGTCCGCGACTCATTCGGACGTCAGGCCTCGTTCGACATCGCCACGGTTAACGACGAAGACACCTTCTCGGGCCGGCTATCGCTCGTTGTCATGCTTTTCGAAGCCAACAGATCCATCCCGGCAGACGAAGAAAACGGAGGTCACTCGAATCCAAAGCGGCGCAAGCGCGACCTTCTCAATCCGCTTTCCCAGGGTCCTAAAGGCCGCGGACGCTTCACTAACGTCGAACCCACTATCCACAACGGCGAAGATCTTGACGTCCCGACGTTCAGCCGCCGGAACATAATTCTCGATATTTGACGGAATGATCAACAGAGACGGTCGAGTAAGAGTACTGCCGATCCACGTCGCGAACAAAATCGCGGCGGGAGAAGTGGTCGAAAGACCTGCGTCGGTCGCCAAAGAACTTATCGAAAACGCGATTGATGCGGGAGCGAAAAACATCAAAGTCGCCATATCCTCCGGCGGACGGAAACTCGTAAGCGTTCAGGACGACGGCTCGGGAATGACACGTGATGACGCGCTGCTCAGCCTTGAGCGGCAAGCGACGTCCAAAATACTCGATGTCGACGACATCGAAAGAATCGACACTCTCGGATTTCGCGGTGAAGCCATTCCGTCAATAGCGTCGGTATCCCGTTTCACGCTCACCACCAGAAGACGCGATAGCGACGAAGGTTTTTCGCTTCACGTGAATGCGGGGTCGCTTGACGCGACAGGTCCGGCAGGATGCCCTCCCGGAACCATCGTAGAGGTAAAGGATCTTTTCTGCAATGTACCCGCACGGCGGAAATTCTTAAAATCCGACGCGACCGAAGAAAGTCACGTAAAGCACGTGTTCACGGTCGCCGCGCTGGCCAACGCCGGCATCGGATTCTCCCTCGCGGTCGACAACCGCGAGACCTTGCGCCTCGCCCCATGCGATTCCCTCGCCGACAGGATCCGCGACATATTCGGACGCGAATTTTTCGACAGCCTTCTTGAGATAAAATCCTCTTCACCCGTTAAAGGCGTCAGCGTGATCGGCTATATCGAACGCCCGAACCAATCGGCCCCGACACGCCGCGATCAGTACATTTTCGTGAACGGACGCGCCGCGAGCGCTCCGTCTGTGGCATACGCTCTGAGGGAAGCCTATCCCCGGAAACAGGGCGATGTCAAACCGGCAGCCTTTATTTTCATAAATCTGCCTTCGTCAAACGTCGACGTCAACGTCCATCCGATGAAGCGGGAAGTGCGCTTCCGGGACAATGCCGCCGTAAAAACGGCGATAGTAAACGCGATCACCGGAGCTTTCGCCGCCCCCACGCCGCAAATTCGCCCGGAAGTAGAGCAATGCGTCACGGCGCATAAGGAGGATACCTCCCCCATCGGACTCCCGAAGCGTGATTTCGGCGAATCGCGGGCCACGGTTCCGCGAACGGCTTCAGATATTCAATCCGCCGGACAATCTCAATCTTCATTTTTCGACCGCACCGAAGATTCTGCGGCAAAACAGGAGGAAGAAGCCCGGCCGGTCCAGATAGAATTCGCCGTCGCCCCCGATTCGACGGACGCAAGCCCCTGGAACTGGTTTAAATTCCTTGCCGTCACCGGTTCCGGATATCTTCTTATCGAGACAGACGCCGGTATCGTGACAATCTGGCCGAAAGCGGCGCAGGAACGGATTGCATACGAAAAGATTCTTGATTCCTCCCTGTCCGGCAGACCTGCCGTCATTCAGCCTCTGCTCATACCGGAAATGGTACGCTTGTCCCCGGCGGATTTCTCGAGAATAAAAGCCTGCATCGACTCGGTGAAAGCCTCGGGATTCCAGCTTGAAGAATTCGGCTCCGACACTTTCAAAATCGACGGCGTTCCGCAGCTGATCGGTAAAATTCCTCCCGCAGGCGTGATAATGACCCTTGCGAAAGACCTTTCTGAAAGCGGGACAAAAAGAGGCGGCATGCGATGGAAAGAGGAACTGATCGCCAGATCCATCGCAAAATCATTTGCCGGATCTGAAATCAGACTGATCGAAGAAACCGCCGTAAAGCTCATAGAAGAACTTTCATCGTGCAGAATGCCGTATGTCTGCCCGCGCGGACGACCGACGATGATTTTTACGTCGACCCGTGAATTAAGCCGCCGTTTCGGAACAGAGTGAAATCAGGTTAACCCGGCACAGATCTTTCAAGCGTAACGCCCCAGACTCGCCAGGCACCCGCCTCCTTCAGCGTTTTAGCGCATTCCGAAAGCGTTGATCCGGTCGCCATGACGTCATCGAGAAGAAGAATCGTCCGCCCCCGGACCGATTCCGGGCAAACGACCTTGAATGTTCCGATGACATTTTCCCGGCGATCCTCTTCGCTTAAGCCGGCCTGACGTTTCGGATGGCCGCATCTGGCGACGGCGGACTCGAGACACACCCTGTCGATGCGCTTCGCGAGCGAACGCGCCAGATACACGCACTGGTTATATCCGCGGTCTATTCTGTGAAAAAGCGTGACCGGCATAGGCACAACCGCATCAACCTGAGCGAGATCGTATCGCGCTCTCGCGGCAGCCTCGATCCAATCGACAAAATCATCCTTAAGCCAAACCCCCTCGCCGGATTTGTATTTAAGCAAAAGAGAACGGGCCTCGTCTTCAAAAACAACAGCACTCGCAGCGGCGTCGTAAGAAGGGACGAACCGTCTGCATTCCTCGCAGACGAAACCGCCGACGGCATTCTCAACACTTCTGCCGCATACCCGGCAGCATCCCTCCTGGCTGAGAAACGGGATGCGCATCAGGCAGGCGGAACAGATATACCGCCCCGGCCTGTCCGCCCGACCTCCGCAGATCTCGCATCTGCGCGGCCAGACAACATCAAGTAGACCGTCAGCCTTCAACCTTCTTGATGACTGAAGTGCACGCCTTTAGGACTCCTGCGATATCCGCAAGGTTCGACGGAATGATCATCGTGTTGTTTGTCTTGGCGAGATTGCCGAACTGGGCGAGATACTGCTGGGCGAGCTGCATATTTACGGACTCGAGTCCCCCTGCGCCGTTTATCGCCTCCGCAACCTTTGCGATACCGGCCGCCTGCGCCTCGGCGACGAGAAGAATCTCCTTGGCCTGACCCTCCGCCTCGTTGATACGACGGGCGCGCTCACCCTCAGACAGCGCGATCGCCTCCTGCCGCTCACCCTCGGCGCGGTTGATTTTGGCCTGGCGCTCGCCCTCGGACTCGGCGATCATGGCGCGCTTTTCGCGTTCAGCGCGCATCTGCTTTTCCATCGCGTCACGAATCGTCCTCGGCGGAGTGATATTCTTGATTTCATAGCGCGTAACCTTTATCCCCCAGGGATCCGACGCCTTATCCACGGCGGCGACCACTGCCGCATTGATCGATGTGCGCTCCTCGAAGCTGCGGTCGAGATCGAGCTTACCCATCTCCGAGCGCATCGTCGTTTGAGCGAGCTGTGTTGTCGCAAAGAGATAATTGCCGATTCCGTATGAGGCCTTGGCCGGATCCATCACCTGCATGTAAAGAATGCCGTCGACCGACACGGCGATGTTATCCTTCGTAATACATTCCTGCGGCGGCACATCAATCGCCTGTTCCTTAAGAGTATGACGATATGCGATGCGGTCGAAAAACGGAAGCAGAATATGAAAACCGGCGTCGAGAGTGCAACGGTACCTGCCGAGCCGTTCAACGATGTAGGCTGTTTTCTGAGGAACGACGACAGCTGTTTTTAAAATGGCTATAACAACGATCAGCGCTATAAAGCCGACAAAAATCAAACCCGCGTTATCCAATGCAGACATAAAAGAATCCATATTTTTCCTTTCTCTGATTATTCCGCGGCCACATTGGCAAAATGCAACCTCAACTTGTCCGTATGGTATCACAAACCATGCATTTGGTCAATATGTCGGGCAACATGGATTTTCTCCGTCCAATTTGCTTTTATTCATTCTGTACTACAGAAAGTCTGATTTCGTCGGAGTTGCCGCGAAGACGAGGCGCGTACATAGCTTCGACTTTCGCAGGCAAAACGTGTATAACGCCAGGCGTCTCGACTCTTACACGATAGGTGAAAGAATGTGCGCCGCGCGAAATCTCGCGAAGGAAGATCGCCGTCTTCTTCTCGCGGTTCTCGACATACGCCCAACCGCCGCCGAGATTCTTCCAACCGCTCATTCCATCTAACGGCTCGAAGCCCGCGCCCTTTCTATCTTCGATAAGAATATACTCGTAGTCGTTCTTCGAGTCTAAATCGACCCGTATCTCAAGCGTTTCACCCGCCTTCGCGATATCACCATCTTTAAGCGTAGTTAAGACTTCTTTCGTGCGCTTTTGAGCGAGCGACTGGCCTGAAGCGCCGCGCCCTGTCGAATCCTCAACAACCTCACTTACGCGCGAAATCGTACGATTTACCTTAAGCTCAAGCCCCGCCGCTTTGACAGGCTCTTCGTATGTAAGGTAAGTCAAATATCCGCTCACGTATTTTTCATTTTTCTTCTCGACCTTGCGGCAATATTCGGCGAGCGCCTCAATCGCAAGCCCCGTATCGCGCGTAGAAGTCCAATGCGTGCGCGAAATGCGGTTATTGTAAAGGTAAAGCGCGAGACCGCGCGTCGCGTCGCTCGTCGGCTCAACTTTCAAAAAGAGTTTCAGCGCCATTGCTTGAGCCTCGAAATCGCTACCGTACCAACACCACCAATAACCGTGATTGCCAAGCTCCAGATACGCGGTAGCGTTCTCGGAATCAACTTTGAGATACTGCTTCAAATTCCGCACTATCGTATCGCGTTTTTCGCCTTCATTAGTTAAATCAAATGCGAGGCCTAAAAGCGCCTGTGCATAAATCGGGAGATCAAGCCTCGCGTCGTAAGCGCGGCGCAACATCTCTTTCATCGTTCCGTCCGCCTTACCGTCGGTCGCGAGCAATATCGCATACGCCGTAAGGACATCGTTCGCCCAAGGACGCGTCTTATGCTTCTTTATGTATCCCAGCGACTCCCTTTGACACTCCTTCAGCCACTTTACGCCACCATCCATCACTGTGCCGGGAACTTCAACGCCATGGCGCTTTGCTTCGGCGAGCCCACGCACGATCGTCGCGGTCATGTGCTCATAGGAATGCTCGTAAGGCCCCCAGAACCAGCCCCAACCGCCGTCGGAATTCTGGCGCTCGAAAAGTTTCTTAAGGCTCTTTTCAATCAGCTCGTCAACATCCTTCTGTCTGTCGCCAAAGCCCCTCGCGACGAGAACGTCTCTCGCTACCGCAGCCGGAACAAAGCGGTTCATCGTCTGCTCGTTGCATTCGTATTCGTAGTACTTCAGATAATCGAGCGACTTGTCGATCGCTCCGGCGAGAGTATCAGAAACTTCAACAACGGCGCGCAGATTTTCAGCCTCGCCATCTTTAGGAAGTTTAAAGCCGAGCTTCTTGTACATCTCAAGCGCCTCTTCTCCCTCATAAACCCTGCAATCCAGTTTCTCAAGCGAAGAAAGAATCTTAAAACAGCTCTCAGTCTTTTCGACGGCGTGTGAGACGACGTCAAAGCTCTTCTCTACACCGTCGGAAAGTTCAGCGTCCGCGACGCGCATGCGAGCGGTAAGTTTACCGGAAGAAAGAACCTTAATACGCCAATCTGCCCGCGCCTCGCCTCCGGCATTAATGGAAACTGTCTTTGAACTTGTATCGCCTTTAATTTCAACGCCCTTCAAATCGATCGAGGCGGTTACTTGTCGCGCTTTGTCGCCGTAATTATGAAGATTAGCCGAAATAACAACCTCGTCCTTTTCAGTAAAGAATCGCGGCGTTATCATTCTGAGCATCAGATCTTTTTTCGTGATAAGCTCGGTCGCGACCTCCGCAACGCGCCCGTCGATTCCGATCGACCATAGCTTTATATTCCATGTCGTAATATCTTCAGGCATCTTGAATTTAACGCGATAAACGCCCTGTGTACCCGTCGCTTCGAGCGCGGCGTTCCAGTATGCCGTATCGGCAAATTCCTTCCTGACGCCATCAGATTTCGCATCGCCGTTTTCCAAACTCAAAGGAGAAGAATAATCCATAAGCTCACACGCCGCAGAAGCGTCACACTCCATCGCGGATTGAGCCTGAGGCGCCTTCATTTTTGACATTTTCATCTCCGCTCTTTTCCCGCCGCGCATATTCGCTCCGATAAATCCAATCGCATATTCACCCCAAAGACCGAGCGTTTTAAAATATTTATCACCAGAAAGAGATATACAATAAAAACCGTCAACTATCGTATTCAAAAATGAATTCGGACAAATAGAGCGATAAGACCAAAACGCTTCTTTAAGACTTTTTACATTACTACCGCCTGCAATCAGATCAATCGCCTTGTCGTAAACGGTCATAACCGCTGATGCGTCTACAGCCTTACCCTTCTCATCAAAAATCCTAACGGTAGCCGAAACAGTTTCGCCGGGCTTTACAACTTCTGGGCCGCCATCTATCTCGACAGTAGCCTTACCGATTTTATCGACCGGCGGCACCATAATTTCGCGAACTTCGTGATGATACTTCGCCGCGGAAATGGTCCACGCTCCAACAACGAAATTCGGCTTATCGCTTTCGACTACGGGAATGGATATTTCGCCCGTCTTGCCTTTAAGACGAAGAAGTTGGGTCTTACCGTTGCGAACTTTGTAAAAAACGGTCGAATCGGGATAATCGACATTAACCGTAAGCTTTACCGTATCGCCTGGCGAATAAGTTTCTTTATCGGGAATAAGCTCCAACGACGAATACTTATAGTTTCGCCCGTCATCACCCTCTCCTCTGACAAGAATTATGCGCGAGCCTTCACAAACTCTCCCTTTTATGTCGGTAACTTCAACTGAAACTCTGTACTGCCCGGGTTTAGACGCCGAAAACACCTTACTAACATTTTCACTAACATTTTCCTTCTTTCCGATTCCCTCGTACCTCAAATCACTTATCCAATACCGAACCTCCTTAACATCATCCTCGCGAAGCCCGTCAAGATAATACCGCACCGAAATCTTATCGCCGACACGATAGTGCGGACTATCAGTCCACGTAAAAACGCGGAACGGTTCAGCACGAACAATTACCGAACCCGTCGCGTCAATCGTGCGGTGCGAATTATCGGTAACTGAAACCGAAATGGAATATTCCTGATCATCATCACCATAGAGTTTACGCACCAATGACGTATCCCAGACAACCTTTACTTCGCCGTTCTCATCAAGAGGAACATTCTTCATCGTAACCACAGTTTCGGGCGCCGGCGAAGATCCATACCAACGATGACAGTTGCGCCTGCAGATCCAAAGATTCCCTAACCCGCAATACCAGTCGGCATCGTAAAAATACCAGTTAGATCCGTATTCGTAAAGCCAGGACCACTCACAGGAAGGATACCACGTTATTCTGCGCGGAGTACGCCGGACAGTTACATCCGCAACGCCTTTTTTTACGCTATCACCCCAAAGATATTTAGCCCTTACCGTCGCCGAAACCTTTTCGCCCAGCATTGGGGCGTTATTTGGCGTATCGACTGACACCTCGAACTCGGGCTTGCGGTATTCCTCGACTCTAAATGTCGAACGAATCTCATCGTAACGTCCTTCTTCGTATGTCGATATCGCATACTTCCCAAGCTTCGCGTCATCTGGTATTTCAAATTCGCCCGCTAAACCACCGAATCTATCTAGAGTGGATTTTTTTTCACTCAGCTTATTCTCCATTGGATCATATATTCTTAAAGAAATCTTTACGCCTTCCAAGGAGTTTTGATTACCATATCCGCCATTTCGCATCCAAAGCTTATATTTTACCGTATCGCCGGGACGATAGGCGGGGCGGTCGGTTATTATTACACCTCGACGACGGTCTTGAGAACTATAGTCAATATAATAATTATACCAATATGAATCAACAACCTCCAACGCGCCATCTGGAGAAGTTATCGTAATATATCCATAATCACAGTTGCCGCCGATTTCGGGAATTTTCGCATATCCTTTTTCATCGGTAACTTGAGGTCCTATCTCTTTATATTCAAACTTTCGATCTTTATTTGAAACTGCATCAAAAACGAAAGCCTCGATTTTTGCGTTTTTTACAGGAGCTCCAGACTCGGCATCTACAACATAAAGTTCACACCCACCTTTTACCGCAAAAGATTCCTTAACTACCGCCAAACGCTGCACGCGCAAAAGCGAATGAATTCTATTACCGCCCTTAGCCGTAACCTCTAAAAGGTAATCGCCTTGAGGCAAATCATACGGAACTTCTATTTCCTTTTTGGCGTCAAAATGATCTTTAGGCGACGAAACTTTTTGGCTCCATGAATACTTTTCACCTATCAGATATTTTTCGACCTTTTTCAAATCCTTAAATCTTATCAAGAATCTGGCAACATCCCATAAATTATAATAATCATTTCTTTTACGATTATTCTTGATATCGTCTTTAACTTCTTCCAAATATCTGGCCACGTCAATTTTCACAAGCGAAAATTCCAATTCATCGGCGTTCCTGAAATTAACCTCAAATCTGCCGCGCTTTTTATAGCTTACGACCGGCACATTTCCGGAAAGCGAGACATTCGGAGACGAAATCCGCTCAACACAATGGCTGCAGTCTTTGCCCGCCTTTTTATACGTTTCGCGCGCTTTCACAAATTGATAGCGCAGTTCATATTCTTGAGCTATGCTTGCGTAATCGCCAAGCTCGCGCCACATTCTTATGTAATTATATTCAACGGGGAACTTAAAGCGCTTAATTCCGTTCGCGAGCCTGGTAATAGTCTCATCATCATCAAGAGACTTTAAATCCTCGATGAGATTTTTAAGATCACATTCGTCTCTCAACCTGTAAACGCCGAACTGATTTTCGGCGAACACGCCTAACGAACGCGCTGAATTGCGACGCCCGAAATCGTCAACCGCCGCGCGCGCGGTATTAGCGAACATCCATCTCTCGCCGTCGTTCTTGGCATCTCCCCAGCTTTTCACAAGGCCGTAAAAAAGAGGTTCTCCATTCTCATCGACGGGTGCGGGGCCTTCTTCAAAATCGCTCTCGTCCCAGTTTTCTCTTTCTTCAATCGACGGAATTTCCGTCAAGGAAGTCAATTCGAGAAGCTTCCACGCAGCACCCCTGTTTCGACCGTTCATTTCGAGGGCGTTGACGACTTCATTCCAAAACCAGCGTTGACGAAGTTTAGTCTGTTTAGCCAAATCCGGCATAATCGCCTTTAAGCACTTTAGGCGCTTAACCCTATCATGCTCTACAGAAGAGTAAGGTACTCCCCACTCGTTCACTCTAGAAAATACACCCTTTACCATTTTACCGTAATGCGGCAATTCCCCAAGCGCCTGCGAATAAGCGACATGAACAGCAAATTCCTTGCGCTCCAAAATCGCTTTGTCGAGCAACGGCTCTGCCTCATCAAAGCGCTTAAGTTTCGCCAAGCACCGCGGCGCATCAAGGAGAGCCTGCGCACGGTTGCCGTCGGTCACATCCGCGCCATCAGGCGCGAATACGATGTTCGTATAGGCCACATACGCCTCGGCATAGTGCCCCTTTTCCATAAGGGAATCAGCGTTTTTTATACTCTGAGCAAAACAGTTGACTGCAGCGAAAGCCGATGCAGCAATTAAAACGCAACAGCTTTTGTTAACACCGATATGCATCTTCATACAAATGCCTCCTTTATAAATCTACGGTGAAAGTATATCCAATTCCACAACGCCCAGTCAATATCGAAGAAACCGTCTGCGGCAGTTTTTGATATAATATCAGACAAATGACTAAAGCATGGAGCATACTGCCAGAAGAATGGAAGCCGATTCTAAAAGAACGCGGCTTGAGACCGTTTCGCGCCGATCAGATTCTTCAATCTCTTTACCGCGATTATATCGACGATTGGGACAGCGCGACAACCTTGCCTAAAGATTTTCGCGAAACTCTAAAAACGGAATTCCCGCTCACAAACGCCAAAATCCTCGACACTTCGCGCTCCGAAGACGGAACGACGAAACTGCTCGTCGGCTTTGACGACGGCAACTGCGTCGAGACCGTCCTCATCCCCGCGACAGGCCGCTTCACCCAATGCATTTCCACCCAGGTAGGCTGCGCTATGGGCTGCGCCTTCTGCGCCAGCGGTTCGCGCGGCGTTGTCCGTTCGCTTACCGCCGACGAAATTGTCGCCCAATACCTTCTCGCCCGCAAATCCGGAGAAATAACGAACATCGTCGTCATGGGGATGGGTGAACCTTTCGCCAACTACGATGAAACGATGCGTGCCCTTAAACTCATCAATGCCGGCAAAGGCCCCAATCTCGGAGCGCGGCATATTACGATTTCAACATGCGGTATCGTACCCGGCTTTGAACGCCTCGCCGCCGAGGGGATTCAGTTCGAGCTTTCAGTCTCGCTCCACGCGCCCAACGATGAACTGAGAAGCGAGCTTATGCCCGTAAACCGCCGTTGGCCCATCGACGAACTTCTTCAGGCGTGTGCCGACTATACGCGAAAGACGAAGCGGATCATCACGTTCGAATACACCGTCATAAAAGGCGTAAACGATTCGCGCGCGAACGCCGAAGAACTCGCGCGCCAGGTCAAGCGCGTGCCTATGGCGAAAGTCAACCTGATTCCGCTTTCACCTGTTTCTCACAGACCGGACTTCAAGACGCCCGACGAGAAGACGCTTCTGATGTTTCTTGACGTGCTGATGAAAAACAAAATCCAGACAATGCTGCGGCGTTCGCGCGGTAAAGACGCGAACGCCGCCTGCGGTCAACTTCGTTTGAGAAACATCTGATTGACTCTTACTTTGTCCTGTAATATTCGCGCATGACATCCGCCGCGAGCTTTTCAGTCCCGTCGGGGGCGAAAAGCCCTTTGCGGTTGTAGCCGTCCTGAACCCCGGTTAACGGACGGCGGGGCGAGCGGAAATCGTTAAGAATCCAAGGGCATGTGCCTGAGAGATTCTTAATTCCATTAAACATCTTCACGTTCTTCTCGTAGATATCCTTCTGCATTTCCTCGGTCCAGCGCTCTCTTACTCCGCCGCGCCGACCGGCGAGAGCGCCGCCGCCGAACTCTGAAATGATTACAGGCTTATCGAAGGAAATGCGCCAAACGGCATTTGGTATGTCTTTAGGCTGCACATACCATCCGAAATATTCGTTAAACGAGATGATGTCGACCTCGGTATTAAGTTCATCCTTGATTGTGTAAGTGCCGTCTTCAAGGTAAGTCACCTCCATCGCCATCGAGATAAGACGCGTCGAATCGAGAGAACGCGCCTTATCGGCAAGGCGCTTTAAAAACGCGTTACGGCTTTTAGAGGGGACCGTCTCATTGGCGATCGACCAGATTATGACATTCGCGCGGCGGATGTCGCGGCCGATCATTTCCGTAAGCTGATTCTCGGCGCTCGCGTATGTGGCGGAATTCTTCCAGTCGATCATCCAGTAAAGCGGAATCTCGCTCCAGACGAGAAGCCCCGCCTTTTCGCACTCCTTAACCATCATCTCGACATGGGGGTAATGAGCGAGGCGGACGAAATTGCATCCGAGCGATTTGGCGCGGCGGATGTTTTCGAGAACCTCTTCGCGCGTTGTTACGCGGCCGCCGCCGGGAACTTCGTCGTGAATGCATACGCCTTTAAGGAAAATCTCTTCTCCGTTAAGAAGAATCCTGCCGCCGCGCGTTTCAATCGTCCTGAAGCCGATCTCATCGGTCAACTTATCCCCGAGCGTCGAAAGTTCAACCTTATAAAGCTTAGGATTCTTAGTCGACCAGCGCTGAAGTTCAGGCGCTTTCACCGTAAAAGCCAAAGTCCCGTCGGGCGATGTTTTACCCGAAAAATCAACGCCAAGCTCAGGGATGGCGAATTTGACCGGAACATCCGCTACAGCCTTATCGAGTTTAAGCGACACCTCGACAGCGGCATAATCCCCGCCCTTCGCAAGATCGGCGCGCCAGGATGCGATATAATTCGCGCTGCGGTTTTCCAGCTCGACCGAGCGGATAATACCGCCATAGTTCCACCAGTCGAAACCCTTGGTCGGGATACCGGATTTTTCGCGTGTGTTGTTTGCTCTTACAACTATGTTATTAAGGCCGTCCTTAACAATATCGGTAACTTCAAATTCGAACGGTGTAAATCCTCCAACGTGACGACCGATCTTTTTGCCGTTCATATATATGTCGGCCTTAAGACTGACGGCGCCAAACTTAACGAACACTCTTTCGCCATTAAGAGGTTTCTTAAATTCAAATTGACGCGCATACCAGAGAGTTCCCTCATACCAGAAAAGCTCTTTCTTCTGGGTATTCCAGTCACCGGGGACTTTCAGCGTATCTGCCGCGCGAAAATCATACTCAATAAGCTGGAATTTGTTTCCCGCCCTTTTGTTTCTGCCGAAATTCATATTATCCGTATCAGAATCAGGATCGCAATGATATGACTTCGTTCCGATATTCTGAGGGTCGACAATATAATTCCAATCACCGTCCAAACTGACGACCGTTCGCGCCGAAAGGTTAAAGGCGAGAAAAAGAAATGCCGACGAAAGGAAAAGGAATTTTGTTTTCATTATGATTTATTTTACTTTGTTTTCTTAATTACTGAATTATCACGCAAATTATACCACGTTAGGAACGGAAACTCAAAGGCCGTCGTGCAGAAAGCAAAACCGGGAAATGGAACACCCTGTCTTAATCCCGCCCTGTCAGTCTAAAAACAGGGGGTGTCCCAGGCATTCGGCTACCGCGGCATCGATCTTCTCGGGTATGGAAACGGGGAGCGCATGTTCTCCCCCGGGAATCATCTCAACTTCAGCCTGCGGGAAAACTGCACCTAAAAACTTGGCGTTTTCGGCCCGGACAATGCCGTCATTCTCGCTTTGAAAGATATAAACCGGACAATTCACCCTGCCGGATGCGAGAAGATCTATCAGATCGAGCCTCAAATCCGTATTTCTTAAATATTCAAGCCCTCTCGCCAGATTCTCGTCGCTGTCCATCTTATACGGATTTGGACGTCCTTCGGGCATTCCGAAAAATCCTTCGCCCTTCGTCATCCTAAGCCCCGTCTCCAGCGCGGCGAGACGGTGCGGTGTCATCCCGATCCAATTGTTGTCGCGCATCATACGCGGCGTAACGGCAATGAGAACAAGGCCCTTCAGCTTCTTCGGAAACTTCATCGCATACCTGAGCGCAAAACTTCCGCCCATCGACCAGCCTACGAGAACAAACTCCTTCTCCTTCTCAAGCGCATCCTCCGCCACCCCGTCTAAAAGTTCCGTATAACTGAAAATCCTCTCGCGCTCGAACAGACATAGATCCCATGCCTCCCGGCTCGAAGCCCAACCGTTAAGAACAAAAGTTTTCACACTCCCTCACAATTCTTCCCGCTACAGCGAGTTTCGACATTTTCTTCAACGCCTTCCTGCGCCCGTCGGGATAAACAAAAACGACGCGATTCGTATCAGCTCCGAATCCCGCACCCTCCTCGGTGACGTCATTGGCGACAATCATGGATAAATTCTTCTCGCGGCATTTGCGCGCGGCCTCTTCCAGGACATTGCCGGTCTCCGCCGCAAAGCCGACCTTTACACAACCGCCGACCGACTTTAAGATATCGGGATTCCTGACAAGTTTTACAATATCGGACATCTCGGCCTTCTTGAGCTTATTCGTCGCACATGTCGCGGGCCGCCAATCCGCAACTGCGGCCGTAGCGACAAAGATACACCCCGGTGTCACCGCCTCCTTTACAGCCTCGAACATCTCGCGGGCGCTTACGACATCTACACGCTTTACTCCATGCGGCGTTTTAAGCGCGACGGGACCGGCGACAAGAGTGACATCATGGCCGAGTTTCGCCGCAGCGCGGGCGACGGCGAATCCCATCTTGCCGGTCGAAGGATTGGAAAGAAACCTCACGGGATCAAGAAACTCCCTCGTAGGTCCGGCGGTAACGACAAATCGAAGAGGCTTTTTCATACCGGATCAGTCCAGCACTCTGACGGTCGGCCCTGCGCCGGAATACGAATCAAGCGCACCCGAGGAGAAATCGTCGTCTCCCGCCGAAGCGCGGACTGATTTTATTTTAGGTCTGTCCCCGAACAAAACAGTGCCGAGACGCACGAATGTGGCGCCTTCTTCCACAGCCACCTCATAATCTCCGCTCATGCCCATAGAAAGATGGGGCAATACGACATCAAGTTTTTTTTCAACCGCGTCTCGAAGTTCTCTTAACCGTTTGAAATATATGCGGGAATCCTCCGGATTCTCCGAAAACGGAGCCATCGTCATAAGTCCTTCGACCGTAATACGCGGACAAGACTCTAAGATATGGCTGATTGCCGACTCCACAGCTTCCGGGCTCATTCCGTTTTTGGATTTCTCGCCCGAGACGTTCACTTCAAGGAGAACTCTCACCCGCGCACCGATTTCATCGGCAATGAAATTTATTCTGTCCGCCAGCTTAATTGAATCTACCGAATGGATAAAGTCAAAAATCTCCAACGCCTGACGAACCTTATTGCTCTGCAGATGTCCGATGAGATGCCAATCCGGTCCGCTCGCGCTCGCTTCCTTTTTCCACGCGGCCTCCTGAACCTTATTCTCGCCTACGACGGCAAGTCCCGCACTCCAGGCCTCTGCGACGACTTCCGCACCGTGGGTTTTTGTCACGGCGACGATCTCGACATCGTCCGGATTGCGCCCTGAGCGTCCGCACGCGGCAGAGATCTTCGCTCTCACCTCCGCAAGCACTTCATTCAAATCACGTTGCCGCATACCTTCAGCCTTTCAGAGATCGACAAATATGTTCGACGCGGAATTAGACTTGAGCGCCGCCTCGACGAAACGCATCGTGCGCTCGCCGTCTTCGGCTCCGGGATGATCAAACTCACGGACGGCCTCGCCCGCGTTTCTCCGCGCACGCACCGCCGCGCAGAACTCGGAATAGATATTCGCAAATCCCTCGATGAATCCTTCGTGATGGCCGGCGGGAATTCTCGATGAGCGCGTCGCCGCCTCCGAAAGCCCCTTCACGTACGGCGCATTGCGCTTATAAATCCGCTCGGCTTCAAAAGGATATTTGACCGAAAGATAATTCGGAGACTCCTGATCCCAGAAGAGCGAGGCTTTATCTCCGTACACCCTAAGGCGCACGCCGTTCTCTTCGCCCGTCGCGACCTTCGAGACGACCATCGACGCTTTCGCCGTTATCTCGCCGCCGTCCTCCTTCGCAAGTCGCATCAAAATTGAGGCGTCGTCATCAAGCGTATTACCTGGCGCGAAAGATGAAAGGTCGGCCAAAAGCGACTGGACCTTAAGTCCCGTGACGTACTCGATCAGATGAAATCCGTGAACCCCGATATCCGCGACCACGCAACTCGCGCCGGACCTCGCAGGATCCATCTTCCAGGTGTTGCGCTTGTCCAGAGGCTTCGTGAAATCTATTTTCCTGAAACTCCCCTGCTGATATTCAAGAACGATTTTGCAGATCCCGCCGAGCTCGCCCTTCCTGACGAGTTCACGCGCCAGCTTCACCATCGGAAATCCCGAATAGGTAAACGGAATCGCGAGAACGCGGCCCTTTTGAGAAGCGACGGCTTTCAACTCCTCCGCCTCTTCAAGAGTCATCGAAAGAGGCTTTTCGCACATAACGTCGAGACCCGCCTCGAGCGCCGCTTTCGTTATCGCGTAATGCGAATCGTTGGGCGTGCAGACGGCGACAAAATCAATGCGCGACTTCTCTGCCTCGATAAGCGAAGCCCAATCGGAATAGACGCGATCCCCGGCGACGGAACAAACGCGCGCGGCGGCGAGATTGTCTTCGGCGTTACGCGAAAAGCAGCCCGCCTCCAAATCGGCCAAATCGTCAAGCCTTATCGCCATCCGGTGCACAGGCCCGATGAAAGAGCCTTTCGCCCCGCCGATCATCGCATATTTAAGTCGCCGCGTCTGCATTCGCCCCTCCCCTTGAAAAAAATCACATCCTGCCGCTCACAGCGTCAATAAGATCGCAAAGACGCTTATAGGCAATCACGAGATCGTCGTTCGTCACCTTGTACATGTACTCGCTCGCGCGCTCGATCTCCCCGCCGGCGTTGGCAAGACGCTTTTCGATAACCTCCTGCGAATCGGTGCCGCGCCCCTCAAGGCGGGCGCGCAATTCCTCCATCGAAGGCGGCATGATAAAAATGTCGACATAACCGATCTTCATGGGATCGGTGTTAGGAAGAGCGCGGACATACTCGCGGACTTTCGCGGCGCCCTGAACGTCGATATCGAGAATCATCGAATTGCCCTCGGCGAGCACCTCCTCGATGGGCCCCTTAAGCGTCCCGTAGTAATTGCCGTGGACGTTGGCATATTCGATAAAGGCGTTCTCCCCGATCAGTTCCTCAAAGCGCTCCTTCTTCATGAAATGATAGTCTAAACCGTCTTCTTCCTCTCCGCGTATCTCGCGCGTCGTACAGCTGATCGAATAGACGATGTCGGGATATTCCTGAAGAAGCATATCGATAAGCGTAGACTTGCCGCAACCGCTCGGCGCAGACATCACTATGAACAAAGGTTTCGTTTTCGCCATTGTATTGAACTCCTGTATTTGCAAACACAAATGAAGCCCCATTATACCATAAAATACCTCACCAAAACGCCCACGCCCCCGTATAGAGAACAAAAAGCGCAAGAAGAAGATTCGTCACGACATGAGCGATAACGGCAGCCGAAAGCCCGCAGCGTCTGTAAACAAAAAGGTAAAACACGCCCGCCGTCAGGGCGGCCACGATGCGATTGTGCTCAACCGCGAACAGTCCGGTCGTCCAGAGAAACGCAGACAGATCGAAATTACGGCGGTCGACATTGCGCCAATCGCCATTCTGAAGCCGACGGTAAAGATACGACCTGAAAAACAGTTCCTCCGCCGGAGCGATGACAAATGCGCTGCCGATCAGCCTCAATACGGTAAAAGTCCATCCGCAAACCGCCGGATCGTAAGGCGAAGACTGCATATCTGTCGGCGCCGGCACATCACCCAACACGCACCACTGGCGATAGGCGGGAAGATATTCCGGAGCTATCCACAGGACGGTGACGGCGACACCGGCCGCAATCCCCCAAACGGCCGAAAGCGATGCTCCTTCTTTTTTCCGCCCCGTGAATTCCGGATCCAAAGGCTCTCTCCTGGTGAAATAAAACCATGCCGCCGCAAGAGCGACCGCAGAGGCGAGCGTTCTAAGCGCATATCCCCATGCGCTCGAGGACGGCAAAAGAAACATCAGCGTCATCCATACCGCGAAAGGCGCTGCCGCGAACAAATCGGCGTTCTGCAGAATCCGAAACATCATTATCCCCTCGATCGCGGATGAGATTTCGCGTATTCGTCTTTGAGGCGTTCAACCGAAACGTGGGTATATATCTGAGTCGTCGAAAGAGATGCGTGACCCAGCATCTCCTGAACGCTTCGCAGATCGGCGCCCGCATCAAGAAGGTGCGTCGCAAAACTGTGACGGAGCTTGTGAGGCGAAAGATCTCCGGGAAGGTCCGATTCGGCAAGATACGTCTTCATGCGTCTTTCCACAAAACGCGCGGACGCCTTGGCGAATCTGTCGCTCAGAAAAACATGCGAATCGGCCTGCGCAAGAGCCGGTTTGGACGCCAGAAGGTTATCCTTGAGCCTGAGAAGCGCGGCAAGAGCCCTGGATCCGACGATGACCAGACGATCCTTCGATCCTTTCCCCGTTACGATAAGGGTGCCGCGTGAAAAATCGATATCTCCCCACTTGACGGAAACCGCCTCGCTGATGCGGCAACCCGTGGAATAGAGAAATTCAAACACGGCCGTATCGCGCAACGCCGAAAACTCGCTCATCCGGCCCTCGGACAGTTTTTTGGCCGGCGCTTCAAGAAACCTCTGGACATCTCCTATCGAAAGCACCCTTGGAAGCGTCTTGGCCTTTCTCGGACCTTTGAGCGTTGAAAACGGATTTGCCGAGATTACACCGCCGCGTTGGAGAAAACGGAAAAAAGTTCTCATCGCCGCGAGCTTTCTGCGTACCGTGGTCGCGCCGGCCCCCTTGCGCGTAAGTTCGGAAAGGAATTGCCGCGCCTCGGCCTCGCTCACATCGGTCCACGGCATAGGCCCGCACGCGAAACCGGGCCAAATGACCGTTGCGAACTGCCTGATATCGGTCAGATACCCGGAAACGGTATGTGACGATACATTGCGCTCCGCAAGAAGATACGACACGAAATTCCCGGTGTACCGATCTCCGAAAGGAATGTCAGCGTCAGCGCCCACGTTTTCTCCCGCTTTGAGATTTCGGCCCTTCTGCGGAACCGTCAGCCACGCCTTGTATGACTTCTGCGTCCTTTTCACGGCTTGAAGGCACATTCTCAATGCCGAGCTCCTTTGCTTTCGCTTCAAAATCCGGAATTTTATCCCTATAGGCAACGGCAACGCGTTTAAGAGCCATAATCTGTCTCGTGCTCAACGAATGCCTACGGTCGTATTGCTCGGCGAGCGACTCCACAAAACTCTTGTCGTCATACACTTTTCGGCCTTTTTTGGAAGGGGCTCTCCATTCCGTCACGCCCTCCATCAATTTCAAAAGCCCAGGTATGACAGGATCGTCGTCCGCCGACGAAAAGCCGCCCGGCACAAAAGGTTCAAGTTTTGCGCGGATCTCCGCACAATCGTCGAGCGATGAGGCGTTTTCTCCGACGGCGCGCGCAAGAACGGAAAACTGTTTCGGAGAAAGCCCCCTGCCGCGGTCAACCTGATCCCTGAGACTCTTAAGGAAGGGATTCTTCGTCATTCCGCCTATGCGGTCCATCAGCTCGAAACAATATTTAACAAGCTCCGCATCGGCTTTTTCAGCTTGAGGCTGAGACCCTGCCGTAAGCCCGTACTCCTTGAGTTTTGCGTCAAAATCGGGAATCTGATCAGAATACATGACCGCCATCCTGACGAGGAATTCCAGCTGCCGGGCCGATAACGACTTGCCTTCTTCGGCCTGCTTTTGCACGCTTTCGACGAACGCTTTGTCGTCATAGACGCGCTTGCCGACTTTTTTGGGCTCCTTCCATTTCGTCACTGACGCCAAAAGCGAGAAAACGGCTTCAAATTTCGCCATATCGGGAGCCGGTTCCGCACATGCCGCAAGCTCCTTCAGGAATTTTGCGTAAAAGGCGCTCAGCATCGCATCCATCGGCTCGCCCTTCTCTTCAACCTTATCAAGCTCGGCCTCCATCGCGGCGGTATATCCGACATTGAAAAGCGAGTCGAGTTTTTTCGTAAGGTAATCGCAGACGAGAACTCCGCGCTCGAGCGGAACAAGCTTGCGCTTTTCGGTCTTGGCATACTCACGCAGCTTCAGGGTTTCAATCGTTTGCGCATAGGTGGAAGGACGGCCGACTCCGTTCTCTTCAAGAGCCTTGATCAGCGAAGCCTCGGAATAATGCGCCGGGCCCTTTGTCGCCTTCTCATCCGCTATATACCGAATCGCGTCGAGACGTTCGCCGACGGCCAGCTGCGGCAGATGCTTCACCTCATCCGTATCGTCGTTCTCCTCGTCATCGGGACGCTTCTTCTTCAGCGTGAGATTCATCACCTTGAGAAAGCCGCTGAAATCAATTTCCGTGGCGCTCGCGGTGAACAGATACGAATGGGCCAATGCCGGCTTGCGCGCCTCAAGGCTCGCGGTCTTGACGGTAGTCTTGGCATCGGACATCTGACTGGCGAGAAACCTGCGCCAGATAAGGTCGTAAAGTTTAAGCTCTGAAGCCTCTAATCCCGACGCGTCCGGCGTACGGTTCACATCGGTCGGGCGGATAGCCTCGTGAGCTCCCTGCGCATCGGCTTTGGATTTGAAGAAGTTCGGCGTCTCGGGATAATATTCCTCTCCAAACTTCTCGACGATAAACTCTCTCGCATCGGCACGGGCCTGTTCGCTCACATTCACCGAGTCCGTACGCATATAGGTGATAAGACCGCTTTCATAAAGAGATTGGGCAAGCTTCATCGCCTTGCCGGGAGACATGGAAAGCACGCTTGATGCGGCCTGCTGCAGCGTTGACGTCGTGAACGGCGGCAACGCGTGGCGTTTCTTCGGCTGGAATTTGAGATCGGAAACCTCAAGCTCGGCGCCGGCAAGATCAAGAAGAATGTTGTCTGCCGTCTGATTGTTGCGGATATCGGGTTTCTGTCCGTCGAAGCGGGCGAGTTTGGCGACAAAAGTCTCGCCGGATGCGTCACGCTTCCTGGCTTCAACGCCCATGAGATAGTATTTCTCCGGAACAAACGCATCGATCTCGCGCTGACGCTCCACGAGAAGCCGCAATGCGACGGACTGCACGCGTCCGGCGCTCAACGTCCTGTTGTTGGCGCAGGCGATATACTTCCACAAAAGCGGAGAAACTCTGTATCCGACAAGACGATCAAGAATACGCCTGGCCTGCTGGGCGTCCACCCGCGGCATATCAATGTCCCGCGGTTCGGCGACAGCCTTCAGAACGGCCGACTTCGTGATTTCGTTGTACGTTACGCGTCTGAACGGTTTATTGCCGGCGACCGGCTGAAGAACCTCTTTCAAATGCCAGGCTATCGCCTCACCCTCGCGGTCAGGATCGCTTGCGAGATAAATCTCATCACTTTTCTCTACCGCGGCCTTAAGCTCCGAAACGACTTTTTCCTTCCCTTTGGATATGACATACGAGGGAACGAAAGTCCATTTGTCTTCACCCGCCTCCGCAATCTTTATAGCGCTGTTCTCGGTGGGAAGATCGCGAATGTGTCCGACAGAACTTTTGACGGCGAATTCGCCGCCAAGATATTTGCCTATCGTTTTAGCCTTCGCAGGCGATTCTACTATCAGCAGTTTTTTGCCCATGATTTAACTTGTACTCCTAAACTTACGGGCGCTTGCCGGCCCGCTTATACGATATTATCCAATATACACCACAGAACGGATAATGTCAAGCGGATTGCACCTGATTCGGAAATATCTCCGCCCTTCCGGGCTTTGCAATTCTGGTCGTACCGGTGGTGAAGATACTTAAAATATGATAAAATCGCGCAAATGACACTTAAAGACATCGCAGTTGTCGATAAGGCTCTGAAACGGGAATTCAAATCCCATTCTGCACCTGTTATCGAACTTATCAAAGCGCAGACCGACGATCCGTTCTGCGTACTCGTAGCGACGATACTCTCGTCGCGCACAAAGGACGCCTGCACCGCGGGCGCCGTAAAACGTCTTTTCTCCACGGCCCGGGGCTCTGCGTTTACGATCTTAGACCTTGAAGCGCTCAGTGAAAGAGAAATCGAAAAACTTATCTATCCTGTCGGTTTTTACCATGTTAAGGCAAAACACCTGAAAGAGCTTCCGATCGCCCTGAAGACTAAATTCCGGGGCGTTGTGCCCAGCACCGTCGAAGAATTATGCGAACTGCCCGGAGTCGGACGCAAAACCGCGAATCTCACCGTAGCCGTCGGATTCAACCTGCCGGCGATATGCGTCGACGTTCATGTCCACCGCATCTGCAACAATCTTAAAATCGTCAAGACCAGATCACCTCTTGAAACAGAGATGAAACTCCGTGAAATCCTGCCGGTAAAATACTGGAAGACCTGGAACAGCCATATCGTTTCGTTCGGACAGACGCGTTGCGACCCGGTGCACCCGAAATGCGACGGCTGCCCGATAGCCAAATTCTGTTTCTCGCCAAAAAAGCGCGATTAGGAGCGGATTACGCCGTCGCCGGTTACCGTATACTTGTAAGTCGTAAGTTCCTCAAGCCCCATAGGACCGCGGGCGTGAAGTTTATCGGTCGAAATACCGATCTCCGCCCCCATGCCGAACTCAGCGCCGTCGGTAAAGCGCGTCGATACATTGTGGTAAACGCACGACGAATCGACATCGCGCAGGAATTCCGCAGCGCGAGATTCGTCTGAGGTAATAATCGCATCGCTGTGACCGGACGAATTCGCATTAATGAAATCGATCGCCGCGCGGTAATCCGCGACTGTCGCGACATTAAGATCGAGCGACAGGTACTCCGAACCCGCCTCGTTCTCATGGAGCGTGACGCCCTTGTCGGCTGCCCACGCCTTTACCATCGGGAGGAACATCGGGGCCAGCTTCTCGTGAACGAGCAGCGTCTCGACTGCGTTGCACGCGCTCGGGCGCTGAACCTTCGCGTTATCAAGAATCGAAAGCGCCATCGCCATATCGGCCTTATCGTCGACGTAAATGTGGCATACGCCCTTGTAATGCTTAAGAACGGGAATTAAGGCCGCCTCACACATCGCGCGGATGAGACGCTCGCCACCGCGCGGAATCGCGACGTCGATAAGCCCGACCGCCCTGACCATCTCGGCGACCGCAGCATGATCGAGAATCTCGACAAACTGTACCGCGCCGGAAAGAGATCCGAGCGCCTTACGGAGCGACTTCGCGAGAGCCGCGTTGGAACGGATCGCCTCTTTGCCGCCGCGAAGAACAATAGCGTTGCCGGTTTTAAGGCACAACGCCGCCGTATCGACGAGAACGTTGGGGCGCGACTCAAAAACGACGGCAACGACTCCGAACGGCTCCCGCATCTTCCTGATACTGATTCCGCTCGGCCTGTCACGCGTCCATATCGTCTCGCCGACAGGATCAGGGAGAGAGGCGACGTATTCGACGCCCTCAACCATCGAATCGAAACGGGCGGGCGTAAGAGTAAGGCGATCGGTCATCGCGGCTGAAAGCCCCGAAGCTACAGCAGCTTTAACATCCTCGGCGTTCGCCGCGTAAATCTCTTCTCTGTCGGCGCGAAGCTGCGCGGCGACGGCACGGAGCGCGGCGTTCTTCTCTTCCGTCGAAAGTTTTCTCAGTTCGGCGGCCGCGGCGCGCGCGGCGACGGCGAGAGAGCGGATTGTTTCCTGAATGGTCGATGTCTCCATGCTAAATCACCTCAAAGAGCGTTGCCCGGGAAAAATGTGCCGATTTCACGACCGGCAGCAAGCTGCGAAAGAGTCGACTTGCGACCGTTGGCGATATAGGTGTCAATGCCGCTCTGAACAGCCGCTTTAACCGCCTTTAACTTAGAATCCATACCACCTTTAGATAAAGAGCCCTTCTCTTTGGCGCGTACGAGCTTCATTACGTTGCGGAAGCTCACTACCTCGGGAATGCGCTTGCCTTCGGCGTCGAGAAGTCCGTCGACCGTCGTCAAAAGAACGAGCGTGTCGGCGCGAACGAGCTTCGCGATAAGAAAGCTGAGCCAATCGTTATCGCCGAAAGTATGCCCCTTGATCTCTTCGTCAGCCACAACGTCATTCTCGTTTACGATCGGCACGATACCTGCGCGAACGAGATGGTCGAGAGACTTCTTGACGTTCTGACTCTTGCGACGCTCTTCGAAATCGTCGTGCGTGAGCAGGACTTGGCCGATTTTCACGCCACGGGCAGCAAAAAGCTTCTCATATTCGCATATAAAACGAGCCTGACCTACTGCCGCGCACATCTGAATATCATTAGTATCCGTCGGTCTAGAAGATAATCCGAGCGCCTCAACGCCAGCGGCTACAGCTCCTGAAGAGACAAAAATCACTTCATAGCCCTCTTTGCGTAAAGCACAAATTCCGTCGACGATACGCTTCAAGGCGACACGGTCAGGACGACCTGCCTTAGTAGCAATTGCGTGAGTACCAACCTTAACCACCACGCGCGAAGAATATTTCTTTTCTGTCATATCTGACTATTATACCATAAATTTACAGTTGAACTTCACCTATCAGCAATTTCTTTTTAGGCTTGTCGAGGCGGAATGTGATAAGCTGGAACTTTTCGTCCTTCGTTCCCCAATCTGTGTATACGCAAACCGTTATCGTCGCGGCTCCCGTAAGCGAAGTCTGATGAGAGGCGAAGTAATTTGAGCAGATCTTATAAACGCCGCGCTCCAAGTCCTTCTTAAGATACTCTTCTGGGCCGTAGCCCGTCGTAACATCCTCAGAGACAAATCCGCCCTCGGATGTGCGGCGATGACCGTAGTACGCCTCTTCTCCGTTCGGCTCAAGAACATGAATATCAATATCGGTCTGATCGACATCCCAACTCATGACGATTCTAAGCTTAACCGGAAGATCGCGCCGATACGCCGCGTCAAACTCGGGCACTTTAGGCTTTTTACCCAAACGCCACTCCTCAGACTCAACCCACGAAATCAAGCCGTTCAACTCTTCGAGCGCGATGATCGAAACCTGAAAATCATTGCCGCGACTACCGCTCTTACGAGCACGGACATTGAATGCCGCATCGGCGAAAAGTTTCAGCGCCTCTTCAATATAAGGATGTGGCGCGTAAAAACTCGAACTTATCAACTTAAGCATTTTACCGTATTCCGCCAAGACAAGCGCGAGATCGCGCCTCGACTGCGCCTCTTCGCCGCGCAATTTAAGCACCTTGCGAAATGCGAGAATCGAAAGACGGTAACTCCTCGCCTCTCGCGCGCGCCAGCCCATCAAGCGCCAAAGCGCCGCGTCTTCAAGCTTAAACTCGGCAAGATTCGAGATAATTTTATCACCTAAAGCCCTCTTTCTCTCTTTGTAGAACCATCCCGCACAATCAAGATAAAATGCCGGAGACTGACCGTACTTCTCACGTTCCTTCAAATATGCCTTGTACGCAGCATCTCTATCTGGGGCCTCCTTCAGCGATTCAAGATACGGCGTTTTAGGATCCCACGCCTTAAGCGAGACGGTCGGAGCAGACGACTGAACCGCAGCTTGCGGCGCCGCTTTGCATTCTGCCTGCGGTGCCGGAGACCGCCATCCCGCCGACACATTCGCCATCATCTCACTGCGTCTTTCTCTGCGAAAAGCTCTCGCGCCAGCATGGGTCGACTCCATTGCAGGTGCCGAAGGAGAGACCATTTCGGCATCCGAATGAGCCGCATCAAAAACACCGCTCTTCGGAGTGCGTTTGGGAGGCTTGGGATTGTTCCACCACTTGACGCGCTCCTCCCAATACTTGAGCAGATTCGCCTCATGATCGGCCTTCGCCTTTTTAAGTGCGATCGGATCATCCTGGGCGGCGCGGCGCTTTTTCCATTCGCCATGGAAACTCATTTTTTCGTTCGGCTCGATATCATGCTCCAGATACTGCTCCAATGTCTCAAGAACGACGAGAGAATGATTGGGACCTGCGACAGAATATCTTCGCGCGAGCTTGAGAAATTCATCCTTGCGGCTGTCGGCCTGATTGGCGAGATCGCTCATACGGCGCTTGGCCCAGACCGTCGCAAGCAAAGCCCCCTTCCCGACGACCGCACCGTCAGGAACCTTCTCGCCCTTTGCGAGCTTCCTGACTTCGATCGGACGCACCGGGGCCTCATCGCGCGAAGCGACAACAATCTCGAGCATATCCTCATACTTCGGCGCCTCTAGACCCAAGGTATCGATCTCATCCGTAAAGAGAAGCGCGGCAGATGCGCCAGGTATCTTCTTGAATTCCTTGATCGCCGCGTAAATCGACGTGCCTCCGTCATAAACGAGCGCGTCAATCTCTTTAAGAAGATTCTCTTTGTTAAAAGTCTTCGGGCATGATTTAGCATCATAGTCAAAAACGATCAAACGCCATTCGCCCTTCTCGGGCAAAGCCTCAAGTTTCTTGCGCCATGAAGCGGCGAAAGGCTTGGCGCTCATGCTCGAATCCCAGATAATTACGCCTTTATCAAATGCCGCAATCTTTTCGGAAATCAATACCGCTTTCTTTCCTTCCCCCGAATAAGTCGCGGCAAATACCTCATCGCCGTCGCGCTCATAAATCTCAGACGGCTTAATGTTCTCTTTAGCTACGATATATTCAACCTCGGCTTTGCGCGGCGTTTTAGGATTAAGCGGGAATATTCTCGTGCGCCAGATATTACCCTTAACATGCTCGACGATACCGGGATCGACGCGCTTACGGGTTTCGTTCTCGAATGCTACACGCGCCTTCTCCTTCTCGCAGATGACACCGGGGATCATATCGCCGTTAATCTCAAGCGCATAGCCACACACGAACGCGCCGTCGGGAATCGGGAACTCCAGCTCGCCAGACATAGCGCGGGCATTCGGATTCGTAAAGGTGAGAGTCGTTTTGACGCGCTTGAAAAACTCATTTTCGGCGACGACAGCCTCAGCCGTCTCGACAACGACATTCGTCTCGTTCTGCCTAAGATCTCCAACCGTCACTACCGGCATCGGCAGAGGTCTTAAAGGAGGACGCGGCATAATGACCTTCGCCGAAACGTTCATGGCGCCAGCAAGCGCTACAAGCATAAATATAAGAATATTTTTCATATTATACCTCCTTTATCAAATGATAACTTGCCTTTAATTGCCGCGAATGGTATTGCGACCCTTTTTAAGCGGCACGCTAAAATCACCGTATTCGAAAACTCCATCGACGGGAGCATCGACATAGCCCGACACTTTCGCGCCGTCGAATTTCAAATCAACCGTTATCATACCTTTCGGATGCGGGTGCGACGCCTTGATCTCCTTGAGCGGACCGGGAGACGGTTTTATATGAACGCGCGAGAAGAACGTGCCGGCGCTCTTAATACCGGCAAGCCCCGTCTGCATAAACCAAATCGGGTGGGCGCCCCACGCATGACAATCGCTGCGCGCTTGAATCTTTTCATTTTCAGGGCGCTCTAAAAGCGTAGTTACGCCCAACTTTAGATAGTCGCGCCAGAGATCAAGACGCTTTAAGAACAGATCTCCTCTATCCATTTTGAAAAACGCCTCAAAAAGATAGTACGAAAAGTAAACTGTACAGCGCGCTAAATCCTTATCTTCCAAAAGATGGTTTAACGCAAGTTCAGCATTTTTACCCTCTAGCACGCCCGAGATAATTCCAAGCGCCTGGGCATGCTCCGAAAAATGCTTCATCTCAGGAGTATCCGAAAGGAGACCCCTCTTCGCGCACCAGAACTTTTCGAAAATTTTACGCCTGAGTTTTTCAGCCTTTTTAGCCCAGTGCGCCGCGATATCATCATTACCCATCGCCTTCTCGACTTTTACAGCCGTATCAAGCGCAAGAAGCCAGAATAGATTTATTTCGGCATTGACGCCGTCACCCACGAAACTACCGGGAGCCATACCTGCGTGCCACCCTACCGGCCAATCCATAAACGGCCAACCGGGAACATTCTCCAAAAGCCCTTCATCATTCTCATAATATTCAACCCCGGACATCGTCTTTCTAAATCCGGGCAACCGCGCCTTCAGCCAGTTTTTATCGGTGCAATTCATCACATAATCACCATACATAAGAAGATAGGCGAGCGTATAAGTATACGATTCCTGAATCCCCCGTTGTGGCCAGCTCATCGGCACAGAACCGTCATCACGCGAAGCTAAGTCATAACACTCTATCGCGCGCTTGATCATCCTCTCGTCATTGGACATGGCCGCCAATACAAGGAGCTGAACGCGAGTGTCGCCGGCATACATAAGCTGCTCATAATAGGGACAGTCAAAAAGCGTCTCATGCGCGCACATCTGCATGGCGCGCGCGCAAATGTCGCGAATCTCTTTGAACGACGCGTCAGGCAAAGCCGAAAATGACGACTCCAACTCCAGCGGATAGCGATTGGAAATGAGATACATCTCTGAAATCTCCAAAGGCTCATTAAGCGTCTCAACATTAATTCTGCACCATCTGCCGCATCTGAACCAAGGCGTTGAAAACTCTCCTTCAGCTCCATCCGAAATAAAATCATCGCCATACCCTCGTAAATACTTGCCGATTATCTCATTACGGTTGGCTTTTCTTTTCGTCTTGGCGTCAATCGCCGATTCTACCCAGGTCCACGAAACTCGCGCACCGGGAGCGCCTTTCATCTTTAAAACGGGATATGCGCACTTGTAAACGCCTAAATCGACGGCGGCCTGGAATCGCGTATTGGCTGGAATTACGAGTCTGCCGCCATTTTTCAAGAAATCGTTTATCTTATCTACGAGCGGATCGCGCGTATCACTTTCGCTGTAAGTATGGCGGGATCTCCATTCTACATTTCGCGCTATAGCCTTGACGGTACCGACCGAAATGCGCTCTTCCGTCTGATCGGGGAGCTGCGTCGGGAAGAGCATCCAGCCCACCGTTCTTACACCGCAAATGCCGCGTCCTTTCATACCTGCGTGATTGCGCACTACAACCGCGTCGCGCCACGCCGTAGGCTCGACAGCATAAGGCCCTCGCCCTTTTATCTCAAACTGCCCTCCGACCTCCCACGCTTCATTATGGATTTTCAATGCCTTTACATTGTCAATCACAGCCACTTGCCACGTGGTTTTGCCGGTAGTAAGTTTAGCGTCGTACGCTCCTTCGGCACTGAAAACAAAACCGCCGCGATGAGAAACCTGGGCCATAGGAGAATGGATCCCGACTTTCCAGACCACCGCCTCAAAAACATGCCGGCCAGGCTTGAGATTTTTTACAGAATACGTCTGATACTGCCAATTCTCCACAGGGCTGCGGTTAGGCCCTCGCGCAATAAACCTGCCGTCTAAGGTAAGATAAAACCTCTCATCGCCCGACACGTCGAATATAAGCTCTCCGTCGCCTTCTTTAACATCAAACTCTTTACGGAACTTTAAAAACTCAACATCGCCGGAGCCGACTGGCATTGTATAAGTACTCCAGTCGTCAAACTGATGAATAACCGGCCTGTTCGTAGTCGACCATATCCACGAGGCATCATCAACATGCTGAACAGGAATAAGATTGGTGTTTCCGCGCGAATTACGCGCCGGACGGAATATCCGAGTCACTTCAGCCCCGTAGAAAGTCGCAGAGCACAGCACTACGGATAAAAAGCAGAATTTTTTTAAGTTCATATTGCCGACTTTGTCTATTAAATTACCTTGGTTGAATTTTAACAAATACCACGAGTAAAAACAAGCGACGCGATTTAATGCGCTCACGAAGGGATATGAATTCACTATTGCAATACGACAACATCGCTACCCTCGCATTTTTAAAAATGCGAGGGTAAGAACTATCCTGCATTTATTCTCTCAGAAAAACATATAGACAATGATAACTCAAAGCCCAAAATTTTCCGCACAAGATTCTCATTTTATAAGACCTCCCCTAAACCGCCGCGATTATCAGCATTTTCTATCACTTATCACATTGAGTGGACAGTCCACGCTTTTATTACCTCACGCGAAGTCCGCATTCGTTCGCGAAGTTTTTTAGGAATGCGACTACCTCGCATAAATCGACCGAAGGCCGCTTTAATTACTAAATACTTCGTGTTGCTCGCCCAGATGGGCTCCACGATTTGCCATTTGATAGGAGATAGGAGTTCGAATTATAGAATGGACGGTTAGATTCTTTGCGCGTTGCTTAAAGTGCGGCTACACAAAAAAACTACAAATTCCATTCTCCAACTCGGCCTCGCGGTCGCTCATATCCCCCGAGCCCGAGCGAACGCAACTTGCCCCCAAGGGGGATAGTCCCCTCGCCCTCAAAACAGCTCACCCGACCAAAGTCGATCAATAAAAACTCTCCACGGAAGGATCAAAACCCCTTCCACTTCGCGTTCCAACGGCTCATCCGACACTACGATACGTTGCCTAAAGCTTCCCTCTTCCGCAATAGCCCGAAGCCCCTTCAAATCATCCCTTACCACATTACGAGTGGTCTTGGTTTCTATCGCAATCTCTCCATTTACAATAAAGTCAACCTCAAGATTGGTGCGCGTACGCCAATATGATATTTCCGAATCTCTTCTACATGCGCTTATGTATGCTGAAAGTTCATGCATTATCCAGCTCTCAAACGCATATCCATATTCAGGTGTTCCGCGCACAATGCTTTTACGCCCTTGAAGACGACGAGTAACACCGGTATCAAAAAGATAGAACTTCGACGTTTCAACAGTCTTGCGCGAGCGACCCTTTTTCCAAACAGGAACTTCAGCAGCAATAAGAGTATCCTTTAGAATTTTAAAATACTCTTGTATTGTACTGCGCGGCACTTGAGCATCAGAAGAAATCGATTGATAATTTATTTGGTCTCCATTTGACAGCGCTGCGACTTCAAGGAATCGACTGAATGCCGGCAAATTACGAGTTGCGCCTTCAGCCATTATTTCCTGTTCCAGGTAAAGCGAAACGTAACCCGCAAGATCCTCCTCTGGATCATCAGAATCCCAAATGCCTGGAATCAAACCGTTATTAAGCGCATAATCAAGGTTAAACTTATTTCCTAATTCCGCGGCGGAGAACGGGTGCAAATGACGAACTCTCGCTCTACCGCCTAAAAGATTAACACCGCTTTTACGAAGTTTACGGGCGCTAGACCCGGTTAGCAGAAACTTCATGCCCTTAGTTTCAATAAGTCGATGAACTTCATCCAAAAGAATCGGAAGTTTTTGAATCTCGTCGATAACTATAGGGCGAGAATCGCGGCAAATCTCTTCGATATAGCCTGGATTTCGAGAAAGTCTAGTAAATGTATCGCCCGAAAGTAAATCCAAAATATGTGCATCCGGCAAAGTTTGCCTAACAAGCGAAGACTTGCCGCATTGACGAGGGCCAAACAAAAAACATGACTTTTTAGCCACTACAGAAGCAACATCTAATTTTCTATCGATATACATACGATTTAAGAGAATTTATTTAAATTTAAGCTCATTATACCATCTCATATCCATTAAAGTCAATTGCAAACCGCCAACTCTGTCGGCATTTTTACTGCAAAATCGCCAACTCTGTCGGCATTTTGCTCTCAATCTGCCACGATTGGGACATTTAGGGAGTAGGGAACGTATCCCCCGAGTGGAGCGAGTCGCTGAAGGCGATGCACTATCAGGGATGGGAATGGAGTGGTTACTTTCGTTACTGGGAGATTTTGAGTTTTGGAGATTAGGAGATTTTTTTGAATACTCTCCTAACCTCCCGCTCTTCGCCTAAACATAATCCGCCGCGATAAAAACTCCTGTTAATAACTTTCACCACACTTACGCCAAGAAAAACTTGCCCCTCAAGAATTTTCCGCAAAAGATTTTCAAAAAGTGTCCGCCGACCAAAACGCAATGTAATATCGCGCATTTCTACAACGACTTTTCGATTACAATCACTCTCGCTATTTTTAACGCTCTCAATGGGATTAACGGTCTCTTCATCATCAACTACAGATATATCAACGCCTTGATTCCTCAGCATATCTATAACGCTTTTAAACATCGTTACATGGGCAATATCAAGGCCGGCCATGGGCGAGACCAAGACGAGAATCTTAGGATTTTTTAAAATCGCACGTGCGAAAAGCACGCGGCGCATCTCACCATTTGAAAGACTCAAAAAATTCTGCGGCAAGAGCCGCGTTAATTCCAACGCCTCGACAACCTCTTAAAATTTGGCGCGATAAGCTTTTCGCTCTGCGCGGCGATTAACACCGACTTCAAACGGATTAACTTCAAAAACCGAGTTGAACGAAAGAAAGTCGCGCACCCGATCGCCCTCGTCGCAATAATAGCGAAACTGCATCCATTTACCATCACAAATATCAGCCTGTTCGCTCTGCAGATCAAGAACGATTACCGCCTCGCCATCTTCCTTTTCTGGAGAATGATTCATAAATTGCTCTTTACTCACCTTTGCATAATTTTCGCCTTATTATACCAAATTCTTAAAATCGTAAGCATAACGCAAAGAAAACATTACACACACATGCATTTTATACTACTATCGCAACAATTTGACACATTGTGTCATTGTGTCAAATATGATATACTTTGCTGCCATGAAGGCTCATAAGATGAATATTCTAAAAAAGATCTGGTGTAGAGCGTTTCAAGGCGCTTTTCGCCTCGCTTTGCCGATTCTCCCTTATCGCGATCCTAAGATTCTAAAATCGATTAATGAGATCCCTAAACTCTTAAAAGATAAGAAAAAGACTTCAATATTGATAGTTACCGATCCAGGAGTTATTAAGTGCGGTCTTATTGAACCCATCCTAGACGTTCTTAATAAGACAGCTATTAAATATTCCGTCTACTCAGACGTCCAACCTAACCCGACCGTAGATAATGTTGAGAGCGCCCGTTTAGTTTATATTAACGAAAAGGCGAATGCGATTATCGCGATTGGTGGCGGCTCCGCTATGGATACTGCTAAAGCCCTTGGCGCGAGAATCGCCCATCCGCGTAAGAGTCTAAAGAAAATGGGCGGAATTTTACGCGTCTATAAGAGCCTACCTACCTTTATCGCGATACCGACTACTGCCGGAACTGGTAGCGAAACTACACTTGCCGCGATCATTACGGAGCCTAAAACCCACCATAAATATGCGTTAATGAGTTTCCCGCTGATTCCGCATTATACCGTTCTTGATCCGCGCATGACCGTTACTCTACCCGCACACTTAACGGCGACAACAGGCTTAGACGCGCTTACTCACGCGATTGAGGCGTTTATCGGACGATCGACTACCCGCGAAACGCGGCAGTTAGCGATTGACGCGGTTAAACTTATATTCGCCAATATTGAAAACGCTTACAAAAACGGTAGCGACTTAAAGGCGAGAGAGAATATGCTTATCGCATCATTTAAGGCGGGGCTCGCCTTTTCGAAATCGTACGTCGGTTATGTTCATGCTGTTGCTCATTCTCTAGGAGGAAAATACAATACTCCTCACGGACTAGCCAACGCCGTATTGTTAACGCATGTTCTTGAAGAATACGGAGAAATCGTTTATACTAAACTCGCTACTCTCGCTAAGGCAGCCAACATTTCTAGCGAAGATGACACGCCAGAATTCGCCGCCGATAAATTCATCAAAGCAATAAAAGCTCTCAACAAAAAGTTAGGTATTCCAGAACGAATTGAAGCTATCATTCCAGACGACATTCCCGAGCTCGCGCGTCACGCCGAAAAAGAAGCCAACCCTCTTTATCCCGTACCTAAACTCATGACGGCTAAGGAGCTTGAAAAAATCTATCACCTCGTAAAATAATAACGCTCTTAAATTATGAACAACCAACAAATCTGCGACTTAATAGCTGAGCAAAAAAAGTTTTTTAATACTGCGACCACCATTCCCATAAAATACAGATTAGACGCACTTAAAAAACTCCATTGTTGCATTAAGACACGAGAGCGCGAAATCTGCGCGGCACTTTTAGCAGATCTCGGTAAGAGCGCGTACGAAAGCTTTATGTGCGAAGTTGGGCTCGTCCTCTCTGAAATCAGCTGGATGATCCACAATACGCCAAAATTGGCAAAACCTAAAAAAGTCGCTTCCCCCATTACTCAATTCCACTCTAAAAGCTTCGTCATTAAAGAGCCTTTCGGCACGGCGCTTATTATGAGTCCATGGAATTACCCGTTTTTATTGACGATCGCGCCGTTATCAAACGCGATTGCTGCGGGAAATACCGCCATCGTAAAACCAAGCGCATATTCGCCGCGGACTTCTGAAATCATAAACTCTATTATCGGTGAATGTTTCAAAAGCGATTATGTAGCGTGCGTGACGGGTGGGCGCGAAGAGAATGCGTCGCTTTTAAAGCAAAGGTTCGATCTTATTTTCTTTACCGGCAGCCCATCCGTCGGGCGAGAAGTTCTACGAAATGCCGCCGAAAATCTCACACCGGCAATCCTCGAGTTAGGTGGGAAGTCTCCCTGCATAATCGAGAAATCGGCGAATATTAAATTAGCGGCTAAACGCATCGTTTTCGGTAAATTCCTTAACTGCGGCCAGACATGCGTCGCGCCAGATTATATTTTGTGCGACAGTTCCATTAAGGATGAATTTGTAGAAGCGCTTAGGAATGAGATTACTAAGCAATACGGCACTGAACCGTTAAAGAACGAAAATTATGGTAAAATCATCAACGCTAAACACTTTGAACGCTTAACCAAGCTAATCGAGAACAAAAAAGTAATTCACGGCGGTGAATACGATTCTGAAAAATGCAAAATCGCGCCAACGATTATGGATAATGTAACGCGCGAAGACGCAGTTATGAAAGAAGAAATCTTTGGGCCGATTTTGCCGATTCTCACTTACGATGATTTCGACAATGTCGTTACTGAGCTAAAGACCTTAGAAAAGCCTCTCGCATTATATGTCTTCTCAAGCGATAAAAAGAAAATAAAACGCATCACGACTGAACTTTCATACGGAGGAGGATGCATAAACGATGTCGTAATCCACTTAGCGACTAGCGAAATGGGATTTGGCGGAGTTGGCCAAAGCGGAATGGGAGCGTATCACGGCGAAGTCGGATTTAACGCGTTTTCACACGCTAAATCCATTATCGATAAAAAGACCTGGATTGATTTGCCGATCCGCTACCAGCCGTACAGATCATCGCTATTCAACAAGCTCTTACACTTACTACTTAAATAAAAGCGTACCAATATTCAATTTAGCCGGCGCATGCCCTCGCCCACCGAGACTTTCAAATTCCCCTTCACAGACTTCAAGAATAGGATTTTTAGTCGCAGTCAACTGACGCGCATTTCGCAAGTTTAACCTCCCCGTTGCGCGATTATACGAGCCTACGATCCGCTCGCCGTCGTGGAGGTAGACAGTTTGTTTTTTGGCTTCGGAGGACGACCCCGAATCCTCTTCACCTCCGAGATTTTTTTCAGTACCAAATCTCTCGAAGGATAATCCCCCTCCTTCTCTACTTCCTGAACCATCCAACAAACTACCATCCGCTAACCTCCCGCTCTTCGCCTAAACATAATCCGCCGCGATAAAAACTCCTGTTAATAACTTTCACCACACTTACGCCAAGAAAAACTTGCCCTTCAAGAATTTTCCGCACAAGATTCTCATTTTATAAAACATATCCAAAACCGCTCCATTTCCACATTTTTTCTATCACTTATCTCCAATGGGGACAGTCCCCCAAGTTATTCATTAAAAACAATAATACTCTTTTCATAGTACGAATAGTATACCACACCCACCTAACTATCGCAATTCACCTTTGAGCTAAAAAACCGAAAGTTGGCACAACAAGGACCTTGCACTGCCATTTAATAATCGTTTTAGTAGCCCCTCACAATCCATCAAGCGTTTTAATAAGCTCGATGAATGATTCTTCAGTACGTTTAGCTGTCGGACGCATCGATTTTAACGGACGCTTTAAAAGTTCAGCATGAACCTTTTTGGAATCGTTAAGTACAAGTCTCGCCTTGCGATCGCCAGAACGAATAATCGACGATATCTTCTCTGCCCACTTATGAGCTCTGGGCGCGTACCAATAACGGGCTAACTCATATTGGTGGCTTTGGCAATATGAATTCGCTGCATTATCTAATAGAACCTGAGGAAAATTCGGATTAGGAACACATTCTACTTTAGTTAATCGCTCGTATGATTCCCAAAGTGAATAATCGGTATGTAATTCGAGCAAATCGGCCATTCTATCGGCCAGATTCGCCAACCGCTCGGCCGCTTTAATTATTCCGTCGCCATTCTGAGCGCCGGTACGCCATTTCGAGATATTTTCAAGTATATCATTCGCCTCTATTATCATCTGACGATCTAAAACGGTTCTCGCCAAATCTATCGTATCGCGCCTTATCGCCTCGCTCCGCCAATCCAATTCTGCTAAAGCTGCATACACGCTCTTCGCCTCCGATAATCTCTCGCGCCACATTTTAGCATCTTCCTTCGCTGTCGGGGCGTATTGCCTCTCGCCGAACGAATTACGAGTAAAAAGATAACTGTAATTATTACCCCAATCGCTCATATAAGATAACGGAACGACTTTCTCCCAAATCGCCTTCATTTTAGGCGCCTCATCACCATATCGGCTTTTGCAAAACTCATTGAGAACCTGTTCGTATGAAACTGGCTTGGCCGACCATGCGTTCTGAGTAAAAAACCTCAAAGCCAATGTATCGGCATGACTCGACTCGGGCCAAAGAATATAGCCCGCACACATGGGATCGTCTTGAACGATTTTCTGCCGCTCTTCTATAAGCGGATAGTTAGCACGAATGTCGAGCGCATTTTCGTACGCCAGAAAAATTGAATATGTATAAGGGAATTTACCTACAACGCCCCACTTAGTAAAATTATTCCCACCAAGCTTTTTCATTTCAGGTCTGTAATCCCGCGTCGCATCTGCCTCATAATCCCAAATAATATCTCGCTTAGGATCAAGCTCTTTAATGAGTTCTTGCACTTCTTCTGGATACCAGGTAAAATAAAAGTCCCATCCGGCGAGCAGCGTTTTAGCGTTGGGATAATCACGACGCGCCCTTTTAAGAAACTCTTTAAGCGCATAAATCTTAAGCTTTAAATTTTCCTTTCGATCCTTAAAACAATTTCGCTCGCCTAAGCCTATCGTATGCAAAAGCTGTTGATCCTTACCTTGTCCGTAAATATCACACGCCGTTTTAGTCAGCGACCAATATGTGTCGACCCATTTCGCATCGCGCACATCCCATACTAGACCGTTTTTCTCTGAATATGTACGGGTTGCCTGCGGCAAAAACGGAGGTTTAAGTTTTTCAAGGAACTCCTCCGGCGTTCGCGAATACCAATGAGTCATCGTGCCGAAATCTTCGGGCACCATAAGACCCCGATCAAACGCGTAATGCTGAAGATCGCGGCGCAATTTACCGCGAAATTCCAACGCCCAGAAGAGCGAGCGGTTATCATATCCTCGGCCAGTTCCTTTAAGCGGCTTCGACGCATCAGGCGTAGAAACGACATCGGGAAAAGTCCGCTTAAAAAGATCATCCTGGCCGATACGGAGCATAAAAACATTAAGCCTACGCTTTAATATCCAGTCGATCTCTTTCTTCCAATCGTCCAGCCCCCAATGTTCCGCCTGAAAGCGAGTAAGACCGCGATGCGCGAAATAACGAAGACCGCGATATTCAAAACGAGCCTCCTCGTATACGTCTAAATCAGATAGATCTATCGCATCTTTTTTAGGAACAATATCCTCATCCCAAAACCAGCGACAACCGCCGCGCCGCTCCAATAAATCATATAGTCCATACCAAACGCTACGCAGATTAGAACCAGTAATTCTGACAGAGGACGGCGACATAGACTGAATTCGATAAGCGTCCTTACCTGACTTGGAAACACCGGCGTCGATTGAAAATTCAATTATGTTATCAGGCGCATCCTTAGCAGTAATCAAACGATAATATTTTTGAAACTCAGCGCGATGAAGTGAAAATTGATCTATTCTCGTCCCATCCCCGCTCGAAGCGACCAAAACCCGAGCAAATGACAATATAATTATTAATATAATATTCTTCATACTACGAATTATAGCACTTTATCACCGATAAGACCATCCCCAGCCACTGTTGAGAGCAAAATACTACCACAAAAACTGGGGATATTCCAGATTCAGCGTCCCCCTAAACTATTGTGAATCAAGCGACAAGTGCAAAGGTTGGGGATGTGGCGCGAGTAAGGAGTAAGGACAATCCTCACCGCTCTCTATGTGGAGCGTTTAACCGCAAGCATCGCGTAGATGGTTGCGGTGACGCAAACCGGCGCAATGTAGATTGCGGTGACAGCCATCGCCCAGCCCGGAACTCCCATAGGCAGAAGAACGGCACAAACGGTGAAGAGCGACACCGTATAGGCGATCTGTCCGGCCATGATAATCTTCGGACGCTTCGCAAGCACCGCGAGTCCCTCGACACGGGCGCGGATCGTCTGTACGACGGTGATAAGGGAATAAAGGCCGATGGCGAGCCGCGCCGTTCCGACAATGCGCGGCGGAACGTTCTGGTACGTGCCGAAGTACCATCCTCCGACAGTCAAGGTCGAAAATGCAAGCGGAATAACGCCCAGAAGAAGCCCCGCAACCACGCAATACGCGAGAAGTCTCCTGTCGCCGGGATACTCGGGCGGAAACTTTATCGCAACCGTCTGCATCCTGAGCGCCGCAAACGCCACGGGATTCGCGATGCCGAGAGTGACATAGTGGATTGCGAGCATATCCTTCGGATCGAACGTTCTTCCGACAAAGGCGGCGATTGCGAGAGGCGAGAGCATCAGAAGAAAGCCGCCGAGCGAAAGCGGGAGCGTAAAACGGAACTGTTCGAGAGTAAGGCGGGGAATATTCGGAAGCGACTTTGCATCTTCAGCCTTCGGCCTGTTGGGGAGCTGCGCGACATAAGGCCGCGCAAAAAGCCAGGTTGCAGCAAGTTCCACTCCGACGCCGAATGTCAGCGCCGAAAGCCCCCACCATGGCCCGACCAGCCCAAGCCGCGGAAAGCAGACGGCGAGCGCAAAAGTCACGGCAAGGCGGATCAGGGTCGCATAGTTCGCTTTCGCACTGTCGAGATTATTGAAGAGAACAACCATCGGAACGTTTCGCAGAAAGAACAGTCCGTTCATCACTGTAGAGAAGAGAAGCGTGCGCGAGGCTATATAGGCCAGGTCGGCGGGCAGATTGAAAAGCCCTGAAAATATCCAGCCGGAAAACGGCGGCATCGCAACAACGCACTGAACAGCCAGAAGCGCCGCCATCATAAGCGCGTTGAGGCGTTTGAAGGCGACGTAGCCCATCCAAGTCTTCGCGAAAACAAGCCCGGTCGTAATAAGTCCGCCGCCGATCGCACCGATCATGAACATAACCATCTGACCCTGGCTGAAGGCCGTAAGCGCATCCACGCCGTGCTTTCCGTGCGTAACGATTCCGGCGACGAGCGGATACGCGAGCGACTGCGAAAACCCTTGCAGCAGCAGAGGAATGTAAAAGCGCGTGACGCTCCCCACACTGAATTCAGCCGCTCTCGCTTCGTCAGATCGCATATTTATTTTTTAACGGCCTTCCACCACACACCATATGGCGTTCACAAGGTGACGTTCAGTCGCGAATCATCCCTCTTGACAATATCAAGCCTTCAATCTCCATTGTACGACGGAGGAACCTGATAATTTAAACGTCCTGTATCAAGATAATTTTTAATATTCATATCTCTACCGACAAGCCTGAGCGAACGCTCAAAGGACACTCCGTGCGACACAGGCGAACCCCACGCCGCATCTCCCGCGCTCATATACATATTCTCCCATTCCTTACCGCGAAGCCGGTGCCATGTCGTTTCAACAAACCCGAATCCACCTTTGTTTACGATTTGCTCCGCCATCGGCATCATATCTAAGTAGTTCATCCAAGGACAGCCGACGACAGAGAATCCCTTATCGGCAAAATGAGAAATCGTCGGCCAGTTAACATGCTTTTTAGTCATATTGTCATACGAATACTGCCAATCGCAGATGATAAGATCGCGCGAAAGAGAATCAAGAATAGACGCCGATTCTTTAGAGCCGAATTTAACGAAATTCTTCCACCTCGGATCGTTCTTATCAAGAAGCATATCGTGCCACATCATTGCGCGGGCGCCGCGCGACTTTATAAAATCGGAAAGCCCGTTAAAATGCTTAAGCAACTGCTCAGCGTGCGAACCTTTCATACAAAGCGGGCAAGATTGAGCATCAAACGCCTCATCACAGCCGATGTGGAAATAAGGAGGATTACCAAAATCATCATGCATCTCTACGATAATTTCGCGTAATACACGTTGCGTCTCAGGATTCATAATACACCACACCCATCCGCCGGGTTCAAAAAGCGGCTCGTATTCGGGATTTATATCAAGCGTCGAATGTTTTCTAGAAAAAGCACGAGACAATGATGCATGTCCATAACAGTTAAACTGCGGGATAAGCGTAATGCCGAGATCGCGACCGATGACCACAAGACGCTTGACCTCAGATCTGTCAAGCGGAGCATTCGGCCATGCGAACCAAGGATTTTTCCCGCTCTTATAAGTTCCCCACGGTTCGATAATCGCGTAGTTGAATTTAAAAAGAGCGGCAAGGCGTATAGCGCGCTCAATCTGCTCTGCGCGGGTCTCAGGGAACCAGCAAAGATGCACCGCCCGAAACGAAAGATGAGGTTTATCCGCTATAGTAAGTTCTGGGAGAATCCACCCTTCCACCTTAAAAGTTCCGCGCTTAGCTATGGCAAGTTGTCGTAACGTATAGCTCGCCCACCTGACGCCTGCAAGAGTGCGTGCCTTAATTTTGACGCCTGAAGAGTCGACCTTAGCGGCATACGCCTCATCATACGTGGCGACATGCCTGTCGGCTTTTGCATCATCGGCGACTTCCGGAAGCGAAAGCGCCGTAGCTCCCTCAACCACCTTCGGCGCCGCCTTGCCGAACCACTCTGCGAAATGATCCTGAAGCCATTTCGCACCTTCAGCCTCCGGGCATTCAAGCGTTACAACGGTTGTAGAATCAAAAGGAACATACGAAGACTTGTCCATTTTAAACTCTTGCCTGAAAGCCTTCGCTGCAAAGGCAACGGTAAAGCACACAAGCATTGTCCAAAGGTATACAACCGGTTTCTTCATAATCTTCTCCAATTATCGTATAAAGCTTGTAATCTGCCGCGGCTCATCTAAAGCCGGCAAAGGCATCTGCTCTTTGGCGAGACGAATGGCTTTAATTAAAAACGCCATATTTTTACCGAGTCTGCGCATCGTCTGCAGCCCTTCCGCGTCTTCCATTGCCTCACCGGGCGCTGCTCCATGGACATTATTCCAATAACTCGACGAAACTATCGGCATATTGGAAATCGTAAAATACTTGTTCAGCACGTCAAACGTCGCAGTTGTTCCGCCTCTTCGGGCCACGGCGACCGACGCACCGACTTTCATCGTCTTGTCGAACTTTGACGAGAAGAAAAGACGATCTAAAAATGAAACCAAAGTTCCCGCCGGAGAAGCGTAATAGACAGGCGAGCCGACAACCAATCCATCGGCATCTTTAAATTTAGCGAGCACTTCATTGACAAGATCACGGGTAACACACTCCTTAAGTCCATTGCATTGACCGCAAGCCAGACATCCGCGAAGCGGCTTCGAGCCGACGTGAATAATTTCGGTTTCAACCCCTTCCGCCTGCAAACTCTTACTCACCTCATTAAGAGCGACGAACGTATTGCCGTTACTTTTCGGGCTGCCGTTTATCAGTAGCACTTTCATTTGAATTTTCCTTATTTCCGAATAACTTGATGAATGAATTTATCGAGTTTCGATATATTTCGCGTTAACTGCGTTATCATGTCTTACTATTAGAGTCTTTACTAAAATACTTATCGACAATCGATGCTATAGCCGCATCACCGGTAAGATTACAGGCCGTTCCCATGCCGTCGAGCGCCATATATGTTGCAACTACGAGTGCATAGCGCTCAGGAGAAAAGCCGAGAGCGCTCTCAGCTATCGCCGCGGAAGAAAGCACCACTCCACCGGGAACACCGGGAGAAGCGACTGCGATGATACTTAGCATCAGCATAAACTCAATATAATTAGGCAGCGAAATCACCCCTCCGCCAAGCACAATAAAGCCTGCGGTATATACGACCATATTCGCCATGCTGCCCGAAAGATGGACATTCGCGCAAAGCGGGATCACCATATCCGTAACCTTATCTGAAACGCCTATTTTACGAGTCTGGCGAAGGGTTACGGGGAGCGTTGCCGCTGAAGAGCAGCATCCCCAGCCGGTGAGATACGCAGGAACCATGCACCATAGCATTTTAAACGGATTGCGCTTTGCAATAACGCCGGCGATAATATACTGAAGTACCAACAGCGTCGTCGTCACCGCCATCGCCAAAGCCATAATCTTAATAGACTCTCCACCCACAGCAATAAGTTTACCGCTCGCGGTCAGATCTGCAATGATGGCAAGAATATAAAGCGGCAGTAACGGCATCAACGCTTTAGCCAAAGTAAGGGCGACGGCGCTGCGAATCTCATTAAAAACATTTTTAAGGTACGGTAAATCCAACGCCACCATCGAAAGCCCGAAGATAAACGATACCGCCAAAGCCGTGGTTACCCCCATAAGCGGCGGAATCTTAAACACGAAATATGCCGGGAAATCTTTAGTTTCCGCTAACGAACCCAATGTGCTTTCCAATATCCTGGGGAAAACGAAATCAGAAACACAGAAAGCGAAGCCGCCGGCAAGAAGAGTGGAAATGTAGGCTACGCCCATTGTCACAAGCAGAATTTTACCTGCGCCCTTACCGGATTCCGCGATAGCAGGCGTCACCAATCCGATGATGATCAAAGGCACAAAGAACTTAATGAACTGACCGAATGTACCTCCAAAGGAATTAAGTACCCGTATACACCAATTGGGAGCGAACAAGCCGATCGCGACACCGATAGCCATCGCAATAAGAAGCTTGCCGATTATTCCGATTTTCATTTCTTTACCTCCTCGCAAAAGACTATCTTAACGCTGAAAGTGGCACAACAAGGTCAGACCGTTTTGTGCCACTTTGGCGTCTACGATGCAACAGCCGATAAAAATCACTTTTTCTTCTGTTTGAAGAACCAGGAGAGAACTCTTTTGTCCTTATAAGTCTCAATCCATACCGCGTGTCCGGCATCGGGATATTCGCGGTAATGCGCATTTGATCCGTTCGCCCAAAGCGCGGAAACCATATTACGGGAGCGACACACGGGAACCGCGCCGTCGGCGCTGCCGTGGAACGTCCAGAGGGGAATCTTCGCGATTTTCGCGGCCTGCGCAACATCGCCGCCGCCGCAAATCGGAAGCGCGGCCGCGAACACGTCGGGTCTGCGGGAAATCAAATCCCACGTTCCATAGCCGCCCATTGAAATTCCGGTAACATAAATGCGCTTCAGATCGACCGCGGGGTCTGAAAGCTGCGCATCAAGCATCTCCAAAAGAAGCGCCATCGTCTCGGAAGGATTTTCGGGCATCGTGTGAGACTTAGCCCCCCAATTGACTTCAACCCAGCGCTTACCGAAGGGAACCTGGCCTGCGATCAGCCTATAGCCCTTCTCGTGCTGATCCATCCAGCGCACAAGATCTCCGACGCCGTGAACGAGTTGGGCCTGATTGTTTGTGCCGCGCTCTCCCGCTCCGTGAAGGAATATGACAAGCGGAATTTTAGAGCCGTCAGAGGATGCTTTCTCTGCAATGCGATAGCGGAAAACTTTTCCGTCTTTACCGGTAAACTCTTTAGCCTCGGTGCGCTCGACAATGTTGAATTTAGCAACTTTGGCTTTCACCGCCGCTTTAGCCTCCGCTCCATTTGAAACAAACGCACACGCAACAGCAGCGGCGACAATTATCAATAATTTCTTCATTTTTCTCCCTCTAACTTTTTGCCTTGGATTAGATTGAATTCAATCTTATTCATAAACCTTAATTATATCACTTTGAACTTGGAAATGCTATAATTCTACAAAACAAAAAAATCCCATCGTTGAAAAATGCGCACCGACATATTACTCTTTACCGCCCTTTCTCTCGCTACTCTGAACGCCTTCCCGGCGGACTATTACGTTGATTCATCCGGTGGAAGCGACTCTGCGTCAGGCACTTCTCCCGAACAGGCGTGGAAAACGCTCGCACGGACGCGCCAGGGCGAAATAAAGCCCGGCGACACTATACGACTCGCCTGCGGCAGAGTCTGGCGCGAGCAGCTCATACCCGTTTCAGGCGAACTGGACCGTCAGGATGTTAAACGACTGGCGCAGATCTCTGCAGATTACAGACAATCACATCCGATCATTGCCCGAAGTGCCCGTAATCCGCTGGCTTACAGGCATGCACGAAGCCTTTTTCGACATCGATGGATTTAAGGCGCTCGGCTTCGACTGATCGCGGTGATTTAGCCGCAAAATCTCATAAAGAATCAGTCTTGACCGGAATTGATTTTAAAATGGAGTAATCTCCAGCGCCATACTCTTTAGCATCCTTCTCTCCAGGCAGGGTAACGAGCGCCTTCGCTCCTTCGGGGACGGTAAAATCCCATATCCATTTTTCGCCCTCGTAACGCCACGCGCTCTTGATGAGACCCGCGGCCGAATTATACTCGGCCTTGATATACCCGAGTCTGCGGTCAGGCTTGGGGGCCATAATAATCTTCTTGAAGCCGGGCACCGACGAATCAGGCGCAATGCCGGCCGCCTCGCGGTAGATCCAGGCCAAAACCGCTCCGTAGGCGTAATGATTGAAGCTGTTCATGCCTACAGGGCCGAAGCCATCCTTTTTAGTGTAGCTGTTCCAGCGCTCCCAGACGGTCGTGGCGCCCTGGTCGACCGAATAAAGCCAGCTCGGATTCTTGTGCTGAAGAAGAAGCGTGTAGGCAACATCGACTGCGCCGCACGACGTAAGCGCGTCCATAATAAAGCTCGTGCCCAAAAATCCCGTCTGAAGACAGTCGCCGTGCTCACGGATGGACTTCAGGAGCAACTCCTTGCTGCCTTCGCGCGCCGCGCCCTCCGTGATGCCATGCTTAAGCGCAAAGACGTTGGCCGTCTGCAGATGGCGCATGGGCTTAAGAAGCTGACCGTCTTCCTCAAGATATTTTTCGCGGATATGCTTAAGCGCACGATCGGCACTGGCGGCGAACCACGCCGCATCTTCAGTCTTTCCGAGGGCGTTGGCCATCTCGACCATAAGTCTAGCATCATACAGCCAATAGCATGCGGCCAAATAACGGCGATAGTTCAACGCGTCGGGATGCTTACTCCATTTTTTCCAGCTGCCGAACGAATTGCCGCACGTTTCGAACGTCTCGTACGAAAGCCAGTCGGCGTAAATGTAGTTGCCCTTCCCGTCGACGTCATATTTAATGGCGTCGAGGCGACGGACAAACTTCGACATCGCATCCCAGTTCTCCTTAAGAATCTCAATATCGCCGAACTGTCTCCAGACGGTCCACGGAACGATTACGCCCGCATCGGCCCAGCCGAGGCTGAACGTTTCGTTGCCGTACTGCCCGAAAGGAGCGACGGAAGGATAACCGCCTTCACGACAACGGCTGTCGCGAAGATCGCGGGAATACTTATGGAAGAATCTGCGCGTATCGGCGTTAAATGAGCCCGCTTCGCAGAACACCTGCGTATCCGCCGTCCAGCCGAGACGCTCGTTACGCTGAGGGCAATCGGTCGGAACGCTAAGATAGTTGGAAAGCTGCCCCCAATAAACGTTGGCGATAAAACGGTTGAGATCTTTTACGCCAGTTTCAACTTTTCCGATCTCCATCTCTTTAGTGACGGAGGTGACGGGTATTGAAGTGATGCGATCGATTTCAACATCGTCTGTCGCGGTAAGCGAAATGTAACGATAGCCGAAAAACGTAAAGCGCGGCATGTAGACCTCGGTCCCTTCGCCCGAGAACGTATATTTTACGAACATTCCGATATTGGGCTGACGGAGATTGGCGCGGTAAACGGAACCCTTAGGCCCGTCGCAGCCGCGCTTACCCTTGTCGGCGTCGTTCAGCATCTCGGCCGGAAGCGCGGTAAGAACGGTTCCGCGCTTGGCGCGAAACACGAACTCGGGTACGCCGGCGCAATTCTGACCGAAGTCGACAACAATCGTTTTACCCTTCTTAAGCGAATAAGGTCCGCGCGACATCGCAAGATCGCGGCGCAATGTAACCTCAGCGCCGATGGTCGGCAAAAGCTCACCCTTGAATTCCTTATTTAATTCGGGAACGGAATTTAAGCCCCCGCCTAAAACCGGATTCTTAATACGCGCATCATACGTCTCGCCGTCGAAAATCGAAGCCTGAACGACAGAGCCTGCGATACCGCAACGCCACAAATCAGTATCAGTTCCAATCGTTTCTTTATCGCCATCCTTATAAGTAAGTTCCAGCGTTCCGATAAACGCGCTCTTGCGCCCCGTAAAACCACCTCTATTGCCATGACGCGTTACAATCTTATCGCGCCACCACCCAGCCGAAACTTCCGCCGCGAGAATATTCTTCGAGCCTTTAGCCTTCTTCAAAAGATCGGTCACATCGTAGGTGAAGGAATATTTAGTCTTCGCATAATGCGTGTAACCAGGCTTGAGAAAATCTTCACCGACCCGCACTCCGTTAACATACGCCTCAAAAACACCAAGACCTGAAACGGTCCACTTTGCCGAAGCGATTTCATTATCATTCGTAAAAGAGCGCGTGAACCAGCTCGTACCTTCCGCTGCGCGAGTCGTGACGGAAACAACCCCAGTATAAACGGGCGCCTCTGGAACGGAAATCCAAACTCCGTCATCCGCAAGGACCAGAAATGAGCAAGTCAAAAGAATTACAGCAGAAACTATTTTGGCAATACACTTCTTCATAGCATTTTATACTCCATAATTAATTATTAATTATATTATTTTCTTCTATGCATATTTCGGATATGTCTTTTTCTAAATACAAAAGCAGACCTTTCGATCTGCTTTTGTATCATTACCCGTTAGTTAGACACAATCAAGTTATTGAAGCGTGGTAGCTCTGGAGCGAGCGGACCTCGCCCAAGCCGCGCATGGCGGCCGAAATACCCTCCGCGGCGGCGCGCGCGGCGGCGAGCGTGGTAAGGTAGGGAACCTTATACTTGATCGCGGCCTGGCGGATGCGGCAGTCGTCGGCGCGGGCGTCGCGGCGACCCGAAGGCGTATTGATGATGAGCTTGACCTCGCGGTTCTTGATCGCGTCGAGAACGTCGGGGCGACCCTCGCCGATCTTAGCGATAATCGAGCCTTCGACACCGTTCTTCTTCAAGTACTCGATCGTACCGTCCGTACCGATAACCTCGAAACCGAGCTCGGAGAACGCCTTAATCGCGGCGGCCGCATCAGCGGGCTTCTCGGAAAGCGAGACGAGAATCTTACCGGTCTCGGTCGGGAGCGGCGAGAGAGCAGCCTCCTGAGACTTGAAGTACGCAAGTCCAAACGTTTCGGCAAGACCCAAAACTTCGCCCGTCGAGCGCATTTCAGGGCCGAGAACAGGGTCGACCTCCGGGAACTTATCGAACGGAAGAACAGCCTCTTTAACACCGAAGTATGGGATCATGCGCTTATTGTCGAGACCGAGAGACTTAACCGTCTCGCCAAGCATAAGGCGGGTAGCTATACCGGCCATCTGAGTACCGGCGACCTTCGATACGAGCGGCACCGTGCGCGAAGCGCGCGGGTTAGCCTCGATAACATAGACCTTCTCGTCTTCGACCGCGAACTGCATATTCATGAGGCCTACGACCTTAAGCTCGTTCGCTATGCGGCGCGTATAATCGAGAATCGTCGCCTTAGTCGCCTCGCTGATTCCCTCGGGCGGCAATACGCAGGCGGAGTCGCCGGAGTGAATACCCGCGAGCTCAATATGCTGCATAATCGCGGGGATAAACACGTCGGTTCCGTCGGAAAGCGCGTCGGCCTCGCATTCGATAGCGTGGCAAAGGAAGCGGTCGAGATAGAGCGGACGGTCGGGCGTTACGCCGACGGCCTTCGCGACATATTCCTTAAGCATGATTTCGTCATAAATGACTTCCATGCCGCGTCCGCCGAGAACGAACGAAGGACGGATAATGAGCGGATAGCCGAGCTTATTGGCACACTCGATCGCGCCCTCAAGATCGCTCGCCATCATCGACTCAGGCATGGGGATGCCGAGCTTATCCATAATGGAGTGGAAAAGATCGCGATCCTCGGCGTCGTCGATAGAATCAACGGATGTTCCGAGAATCTTGCAGCCGGCCTCCTGGAGACCACGCGCGATGTTGAGCGGAGTCTGGCCACCGAACTGAACGATGATACCGGCGGGCTTCTCATTCTCGTAAATCTGGAGAACGTCTTCGACGGTAACAGGCTCGAAGTAGAGCTTATCGGAAGTATCGTAGTCGGTCGAAACGGTCTCGGGGTTGCAGTTGACGATAATCGTCTCGTAACCCATCTTGCGCATCGCCATCGCCGCGTGACAGCAGCAGTAGTCGAACTCGATACCCTGGCCAATGCGGTTCGGGCCGCCGCCAAGAATCATAACCTTCTTGGGATTATCGGTTACCGCGACTTCGCTCTTCTCGCCGTTATAGGACGAATAATAATAAGCCTGGTCCTCGACGCCCGAAACGGGAACCTTATGCCACGTCTCGACGCATCCGAGCTTTACGCGCTGTGCGCGGATATCCTTCTCGGGAACGCCGAGAAGCTGGGAAAGATACTTATCGGAGAAGCCGTCCTTCTTGGCCTTAACGAGCATTTCATCGGGAAGGAGCGAGCCCTTATAAGCGAGAATCTGCTCTTCTTCTGCGACGAGCTCGCGCATCTCGTTGACGAAATGGCCCTTAACGCCGGTGCGGGCGAAAATCTGCTCGTTGGTCGCGCCCTTGCGGAGAGCCTCGTACATCTGGAAGTGGCGCTCGGAGTTAGGTACGGCGAGCATATTAAGAAGTTCGTCGAGAGTCTTCTCGTTGAAATCCTTAGCGAAGCCGAGACCGGCGCGGGCGCGCTCAAGAGCGCGGATAGCCTTCTGGAAAGTCTCCTTATAAGTCTTACCGATCGACATTACCTCGCCGACAGCCTTCATCTGAGTACCGAGATGATCCTCTACAGCGCGGAACTTCTCGAACGCCCAGCGGGCGAACTTAAGAACGATATAATCGCCCGAAGGAGTATACTTATCGAGGCTACCATCGCGCCAGTAAGGAATCTCGTCGAGCGTGTAGCCCGCGGCGAGCTTAGCCGAAATAAGCGCAATCGGGAAGCCCGTCGCCTTCGAAGCGAGCGCCGACGAGCGCGAGGTGCGAGGATTAATCTCGATAATAACTACGCGGCCCGTCTTAGGATCGTGGGCCCACTGAACGTTGCAGCCGCCGATAACGCCGATCGATTCGACGATCTTAAAGGCGTCGCGTTTGAGCTTTTCTTCAAGCTCCTTGGAAATCGTAAGGAAAGGCGCCGCGCAGAAGCTGTCGCCCGTATGAACGCCGACCGCGTCGATATTCTCGATAAAGCATACGGCGATCATCTGGTTCTTGGCATCGCGGACGACCTCGACCTCAAGCTCCTCCCAGTTAAGAATCGACTCTTCGATAAGGCACTGAGTAGTGAGCGACGCATCAAGACCGCGCGCGCAGATAGTGCGAAGCTCCTCGACGTTGTAGCAAAATCCGCCGCCCGAGCCGCCCATCGTGTAGGCGGGGCGCACGACTACGGGATAGCCGATCTTATTCTCGACGAGATCGACGGCCTCCTCGACCGTATGAACGATACCCGAGCGGGGAGTCTCAATACCGAGGCGCTCCATCGTCGCCTTAAATACTTCGCGGTCTTCGCCGCGCTCAATCGCGTCGAGATTAACGCCGATTACCTTAACTCCGTACTTGTCGAGAATACCCTTCTTCGCGAGCTCCATCGAAAGGTTAAGGCCCGTCTGACCACCTAAGTTAGGCAAAATCGCGTCAGGACGCTCTTTTTCGATAATTTGCTCTAAACGCGCTTCGTTTAAGGGCTCAATATACGTCGCGTCGGCCATAACCGGATCGGTCATAATCGTCGCGGGGTTGGAGTTTACGAGAACTACCTTGTAACCACAAGCTCTTAAAGCTTTACAAGCCTGGGTACCGGAATAGTCAAATTCACAAGCCTGCCCGATAACAATAGGGCCAGAACCGATAATAAGGACTTTGTCGACGTCAGCGCGCTTCATTTTATATATATCCCTTTCAAAATGGAATTAAATCGCTCTGAAAACATATTATACCAAAAAATTGCCCCCTGTAACGCATCAATTTTAATTACAAAGAGCCTTCCAGACGGCATTGAGCGACTGACGGATAAATTTATTCGCCTTCGCCTCAGCCTCGCCGTAGGGCTTAACGACCGTCCAAATCTTCCCAACGCTTGATGACACGCTTCGGGAGTACTTTATTTCGCGCGTAAGATTGCCGTTAGCATCGAGATATCGCTTATCCAAAAGCGGCGCGGGAACGGATATATACGCTTTAAGATCTTGAGCCCCCTTCTCGGAAAGCATTTTCTTTTTAAGAAGATTCAAGTAACACGCCTCTGCCGTCGCAAGCGCCGGATCGACAAAATCCATAGCGGGCGCTTCCTTTTTAAGCGGAGTTAAAACAAAAGGATAATGCGTACATCCGAGGATTACGGCCTCGAGCGGCCCCGCGTCTTTAAGCGCCGCATGCTTGGCCGAAAGCGCACGGTAATTCTCGACGGCAATGTCGCCCGCTTTCACGTCTCCAGCCTCGACGGCGTCGGCAAGGCCCGCACAACCCTGGGTAATTACAGTTACTTTAGCCTTTATCCCGAGCCTCTTTACCTCTGCGGCGATTGTACGCTCGTACGCGCCGGACGCGATTGTGCCGGGGGTTGCCATAACACCGACGGAAATCGCACCCTCGGCGTTGCGTATCTCAGGCAGCGAAAGCGCGCTGAGAACGCCCGCGCCTATAACGCCGACGGTATCGACGCCGGTCTTCGCGGTTTCGGCGCTTACTTCTTTAAGGCCCCACGCCGTTGCCGTATTACAGGCGATCACAACGGATTTGGCGTGGTTTTTAAGAAGAAAATCGGCGTCTGATAAAATGAGACTTTTTAAATAATCGCTTTTACCGTATGCGGCATAATCGCCGTACGGCATATTGGCCTGATCACCGAAATATACGAAATTCTCCTTCTCGAAATCAGGCTTGCCGTCGCTCCTGCGCTCGTGCGTACCGTTATCGTATAAATCCATAGTCAGCATTTTATCGAGAACCGTCATTCCGCCGATACCGGAATCGAAAACGCCGATCGGATCGGTACTCTTGGGCGCAGAAAGAAAGTTCCTCATCATCTCAAGTGCAGAACCGGCATCGCAGGCGGATTCGACCTTCAACGAGTGGAACTTCGCCGTATCGATCGAGCGGCCCCACGCGAAAACGCGACCGCCTCGCTCAATGAACTTCTCGGCAAGTTTCAAGTTATCTCCGTAAAGCCCCTTCTTCGCCATGTCGGGCGCGACATTATGCGGCGCGAGCACCGCATCGACCTTATCGAGAGCACCCTTCGCGACGAGATGCCCGACGAGCGGGACAACAAAAAACTCACGCGACCTGAGCATGCTCTGAACGAAATTCGCGGTATCGACACCGAAAGAAAAATCGCACACTACGCCGACAGTCCGCTGAAAAGCGAGAGGTTTCGGCTCACACCATTCGATCTCGCGGCCCGTAGCATAACGTATCGCGCGCTTTATCAGATCATGATCGTTGAAATCCATCTCGGGATGAACGGTAAAGGCGAAAATCCTGCCCTTTCCGTAAGTGCAGGCGAACGCCGCGGGAGACCCGGGGAATTGCACCCATGGCTCCTCGCCCATAGCCTTAACACTTTTACCGTAACGCGCAACCACGACAGTATTCAAGTCTTTTTCTTTCGTCGTTGTTTCGACGGGAACGGGACCCTGACTGTAACGTATCGGCCAGTCGCCTTCGGGAATACCTGCAAGCTCTCTCGCCCTATCGTTGAATTCGACATCAACATCCGACTTCCCTCCGCACACTCCGAACGTATACGGAATAACATTCATCATATTCTTGTGCTTCTTATCGTCGGACTGCATTAAAAGGCAGCATCCGGCACAAGTCCCAAGATAGCCGCCGCCAGAGCGGATGAACGACTTTATCTTCTCGTGACCAACTTCGCCAAGCGATTTAGAAATGCGCTGAGAACTCCCGCCCGGCATGATAAGAAGATCGATGTTGTCGAGCACACCGGAGCGCACAGCCTCGCCGTCGATAAATTTAGACTCGACATTCTCGGCTATCGTTGCGATCTGAATCCATCTGAAAGCGCCTTCGCCGCGCGCGCCGTTGTCGACGTAAACGGCGACACGGAGCGGTTTTACCGGCTCCGCCGATAAGACAATGCCCGCTCCTGAGAACAAAACAAGAACTGCGACTGCATATTTTATAAAACTTTTCATTTTTTATCTCCTTTATTTTTAACCGGCAAAACGTAGATTATATACACTATATTTACCGCATTCACTCATCTCCGGCAGTTTTCATTTTTGCGCTGGGCGTAAATCATGCGAAAAAGCAAAACCGCCGATGCCAAAACGGGTTTGCGCCACGATAACGGGAAATCATGCAACGCACATCTTGCCATATCATCATCAAGATATTCACGCAATATTGCGCATCCTTCACCCCATCCAAGCCTGAATCGCATCATAAGAAAAAAAACCTCCAACACGGAAAAAACAGCTGATGCTTCACAAAAACGCCATAACCGGCCACCATACATCTCATTGAGCCGCTTTCTCGACAGAAGAAGCCGTATCTTATTGCGCGCAAAACGCGACGCATCCCGGGGAATCGTATTCATCGCGCCGGAATTCCGCTCGGTAACGCGATAAAGCGGCCTGTCAATGCATGTCATTTTTGTCGCAGAAAGCAGATATTCCACATTGAACATCGCATCCTCATAGAGCGATATCGTCTCATCAAATTTAACTGAAGCTCTGTTAATCACGTCACGTCTGAAACACGCCCGCCAGACAGAGGCCATCTCCCGCCGGGCAAACAAGGGTTCATTCGCATAAAAACGCCTGACATCATTAAACGAATATCCGACAATCCGTGAAACATACCCTTCAAGAATACTGTCGTTCGAGGAAAATTCGTATGCATCTCTCAATTTCCAGTCTTTAAACGTACCATCCTCCCGGCGGACCCTGAATGCGCAGACGCAATAATCGGCACGGCTTTCTTTCATGCGCTCAAGCATTGAGATAAAAAAATCAGGTTCGACTCCATCGTCCGGATCGACAAAAAAAATGTATTCACCGTGGGCAATGTCAAGACCACGGTTCCGCGCTGCCGAAACGCCTCTGTTAGGTTGCGGAAAAACCTTAAGTTCCGGATGTACTGCAGCAAAACGAGCCAGAATTTCAGGAGTTGCGTCGTCCGAGCCGTCATCTACCGCAATAACTTCAGCCGACGGCGGCAACGCGGCAAAAACCTCGTCTAAGCAACGCGACAACCACGGTGCCACATTCCAGCAAGGAATTATTACGCTCAACTCTATAAACGGCTCATTTTTCATCAGGTATGATTATACCATAAAAAAACGCGCGGAATTTCAAAACCGCGCGTCATCTGATTCACTCCTTTCAAAAAAAGGAATATATCAGTTCTTATAAGTGACAACGCCGGTACCCTTGCGGATAACGCCGATGATGCTGTAGGGCTGATGCTGGGCCTTGAGAATGTTCGTAGCCTTGGTAAGCTGGCTCTTGGGAAGAATTACGACATAACCGATACCCATGTTGAAGACGCGATACATTTCGTCGCGGTCGACCTTACCCTGATTCTGGATGAACTTGAAGATCGTCGGAACTTCCCAGGCGGAACGGTCGATTTCGGCGTTGACGGCCTTGGGGAGAACGCGCGGAATGTTATCCGGGAAGCCTCCGCCCGTAATGTGGGCCATACCCGTAATCTTAATCTTGCGCTCAAGAAGCTTTGCGACAGGCTTCAAGAAGCTCTTATGAACGGCGAGAAGCGCCTCACCGAACGTCTGGTTCGTACCGGGGAGCTTATCCTTCCAGGAATACTGGCAGAGATCGAAAATAACGCGGCGGGCGAGGGAGAAGCCGTTAGTCTGAAGACCGCCGGACGGAAAACCGATGATAACGTCTCCGGCGCGGATGGACTTGCCGGTGATGAGCTCGCTCTTCTTCACGCAGCCGACGATAGTGCCGACGAGGTCATATTCACCGGCGGGATAAAGACCGGGCATTTCAGCCGTCTCGCCGCCGAGAAGAGCCATCTTATTCTCTTTACATGCCTTGCAAAGGCCGGAAACGACGTTCTTGAACTGAACGGGATCAACCTTGGCGGTGCCGATGTAATCCATGAAAAAGAGAGGCTTCGCACCCTGGACGAGAATATCGTTGACGCAGTGGTTGACGATGTCCTGACCGACGGTGTCGTGCTTGTTCATCATCGCGGCAACCTTAAGCTTGGTGCCGACGCCGTCAGCCGACGAAACGAGGATCATACCCTTGCCGGTAGGAACCTTGTGAAGGCCGCCGAATGCGCCGATTCCGCCGATAACGTTGGCGGTCTTGGTAGAAGCGACCATCTGCTTGATGGATCCGACAGCATTCATCTTGACATCGATATTGACACCGGCCTGGGCGTACGCGGACTTCGTCTCTTTAGCCATGGGAAATAAACCTCGTAATTCTAAAATGCGGTTGAATGTAATTTTACTGATTGAAATAAAACAAGCAAGGGCGCGTCGAAAACCGCCGCGCCCCGCCAGTCGTTAAGGTATTAGAGCTTGTCGTTCGAGCCCAAAACCTCAATAATCTTGTGGATATACATCTTCTTCATGTTCTCACGCGCAGGGGTGAGGTACTGACGCGGATCGAAGTCGCCGGGCTTCTCGGCGAAGTGCTTGCGGATGGCGGCAGTCATCGCGAGGCGAGAGTCGGAGTCGATGTTGATCTTGCAGACAGCGCTCTTGGCGGCCTTGCGGAGCTGAGACTCGGGAATACCGACGGCGTCAGGAAGCTTGCCGCCGAACTTGTTGATCGTGTCGACCTCGTCCTGGGGAACGGAGGAAGAACCGTGAAGAACGATCGGGAAGCCGGGGAGCTTCTGCTCAATAGCCTCGAGAATGTCGAAGGCCAAGGGCGGAGGAACGAGCTTACCGGTCTCGGGATCAACCGTGCACTGCTCACGCGTGAACTTGTAGGCGCCGTGGCTCGTGCCGATGGAAATGGCGAGAGAGTCGCAGCCCGTCTTGGTAGCGAACTCGATAACCTCTTCGGGCTTCGTGTAGTGGGACTCGGCGGCGGAGACCTCGTCTTCGACACCGGCGAGAACGCCGAGCTCGGCCTCAACGGTAACGTCGTGCTGGTGAGCGTAATCGACGACTTCCTTGGTGAGCTTGATGTTCTCTTCGAAAGAGAAGTGGGAGCCGTCGATCATGACGGACGAGAAACCGCTGTCGATGCAGCTCTTGCAGGTTTCGAAGCTGTCGCCGTGGTCGAGGTGGAGAACGATCTGGGGATTCGCGCAGCCGAGCTCCTTGGCGTACTCAACGGCGCCCTGAGCCATGTAACGGAGAATCGTGGGGTTAGCGTACTTGCGCGCGCCCTTGGAGACCTGCATGATAACGGGCGACTTCGTCTCGACCGCAGCCTGAACGATAGCCTGCATCTGCTCCATGGTGTTGAAGTTGAAAGCGGGGATGGCATAACCGCCCTTTACCGCCTTGGCGAACATTTCTTTGGTATTAACGAGACCAAGCTCCTTGTAGCTGACCATTTTGGTTTTCTCCTTATTTAAGTTTCCCGTTTTCTACGGGAATTGATAAAAGTATATCAAATTTGCCTGTCACTTTTCAAGTGTCATGGGCTTCCGACAACGCTGAACAGATGCGATTTTATTTCTTTTAACCAACCTGATAACGGTGATTTCGCCGTCATTGAAAAATCTGACCGGAAACCCGGCCCATTGACCGGCACCCGGCGAAACATAAACGGCGGAACCGTCATATTTTCTGTACAAGCCCTTCACAAGCCCCCCGTTGGATCTCTTAACCGCATATCTCAATCCCGGCATGATACCGCCGTGAGTATGTCCGGAAAGCTGCAAATCGGCACGGTAACTGTACGACTTGGAATACATCTTGTCATATTCGGGCGCCGGCCTATGCTGAAGAAGCACACGGAACTCCCCGTTCGTCGCCATGGCAAAAACGCCGCCGGGATCCGGGCTTAAGTCCCGCACACGTTCACATGCGACATCGTTAACTCCTCCGACGGCCAAATCCGGTCTCGGAAAAACACATCTGTTTTCAAGAAACCTGAGTCCCCACTTTGAAAATATCATTTTCCAGTTGATGGCGTCAAAATAGTATTCATGATTTCCCGTAGTAAAATAAACGCCGTCAACCGCCTCTAACTTTTTAATCGGCTCAAGGTCACGCTTTCTTTTAAAACTGTAACCGTCAGAGAGGTCGCCGGTCACGCAGATCAAATCGGGCTTCACGCTGTTGGCGAGGTCGACTATCGCCTGTGTCCGCCAACGGCGCTGCGCAGAACTTGCGTGAATATCGGTAATATGGACAATTTTATAACCGTCTAGACCGTCCGGCAGATTCTCGTACTCAACGGCGATTTCTTTGAGCTCCGGGACCTTATAACCGTTATAAACACCGATTGCCGACATTGTCCACGCCAAAACAGGCAACCCGGCGAACCATGCTGTGCGCCAGCGCTCCGACCAGATGCGTCTGGCCAGAAAAAATCTCACCGGAAGCATCAACAAAGACAGCGCCAGCAACGCGCACATCCCAGAATAGGCCCAATTCCAAAACCAGATCGCTTTGTCGGGCAGTTCGGGCGCGAACATATCGCCCCCCAACGTCTCGAAGCAGAGGAATTTCGATGCGCAAAAGAGAAACAGCATCGCCCAAACCGCCTGCATACGCGTTTTAACCCTCGCAGGAATCACAAATGCGGGTATGAGCAGCACTGCAATCAGAAACGGCAATACGGTAAACATCATCTTGAACATATCAGCATCCCGTCTCTTGCGATTCAGAACTAAGCGCCGCGACGACCGCAGAAGGCACAAGATCGGCGATGGATTCTTTCGCCTGAAGTCTGCGTCTCACCTCCGTCGACGACTCGACCGTACGGGGATAGGACTTGAAAACGCAAAGTTTTTTAAGTTCGCCGTAATCCTTCCATCTCGGCAATCCCGACACGGAATCTTCGCCGATGATAAAAAAAATCTCCGCATCCGGATATTCGGACGCAAACTCTCTGACCGTGTCGATCGCGAATGAAACCCCGCCCTTTTCAAGCTCACGCCTGTCGATTACCGTTTTATCCATGCCGGCGAACGCAGCATGCAGACATTTAAGGCGGACATCATCGCTTAACCTTGGTGACGACGAAGTTTTAAAGGGGCTTACGGCGGCGGGAACGATAAAAATCCTGTCAAGACCGAGATCAGAAACCGCCTTTCGCGCGATTCCGACATGACCGTTGTGCACAGGATCGAAACTGCCGCCGAAAATCGCAATTCTCACTTCGCCAGCTCCTTCGATCGCCGGGCGGCGGCGGCGAGAGTAACTGAGACAACATCTTTGAAATCTGACGCGGCGAGTTTCTCCATGCCGGCGGCCGTCGTCCCGCCTTTTGTGCACACGCCGTCAATGAACGGCTTAAGGGGCATCCCGCTTTCGCGCAGAAACTTCGCCGTCCCATACATCGTCTGCTCCGCAAGAAGACGGGCCACATCAGGCTTAAGACCGAGTTTGACGCCCGCCTCCGCCATCGCCTCTTCCATAAAGGCGAAGTACGCGGGGCCTGACCCCGAAAGCGCGGTTACTGCGTCAAAATCCTTCTCTTTCAAAACAGCCGTCGCTCCCGCGCCGCCGAGAATCTTCTCGACCGCGGCGACATCCGTTTTCTTCGCGTTGGACGCCGCGCAGATTGCGCACATCCCCGCGTTTGCCCTGAGAGCGAGATTGGGCATCACTCTGAGCATACGGACTTTGGCGCCGAACGCGCGGCGCAACCCGGAAAGCTTCTTGCCCGCGACAATGGAAACAAGAACCTGCGTCGGTCTCAAAATCGACTTAACCTCCGCCGCGACGGCGGCGACATCCTGAGGCTTGACGCTCAAGAAAATAAGCTTAGCTTTTTCAGCTACCTCTTTTAAGTCATCCGTAACAGTAACAGGATATTTATTTTTAAGCTCAGCGGCGCGTCCGGCGACTTTTTCGGCCATTATCACCGAAGTCTTGTCTTCAACGGCCGAAAGAATCCCCTCCGCCATTTTGCCCGCGCCGAAAAAACCTATTTTAAAAGAATTAGCCATATTTTCTCCTTTTTTATCGCATAAATTTTGGATTGGCACCAGCTATTACAATAGCTACTTCGCCCTTTATTTTAGCATTGGAAAATTCCTTTACCAAATCGCTTAGATAGCCGCGCGATACTCTCTCATGAAGTTTCGTAAGCTCGATGCAAACCGCCGCCTCTCTGTCGCCCAAGACCTCAAAGGCCGCCTCAAGAGTCGGACCTACGCGAAACGGAGACTCGAAACAGATGAGCGTATGCTCTTTATCCTTGTCCTCAGCGAACCAGTTGCGGATCGCGCCTGGCCCGCGCGGCGGAAAACCGCGGAATGTAAAAGACGAAGTAGACAGCCCGCTCATCAGCAATGCGACATTGACGGCGCTCGCGCCGGGAATAACATCATAAGGAACAGACTTTTGGGCACAGGCTCGAACGAGCCTGTAGCCAGGATCGGAAATCCCGGGGTAACCGCCGTCGGAACATAGAACGACCTCCCTGCCAGCTTCGACCGCCGCGATTATACGCTCTGTAATGCGCTCTTCATTACCCTGGCGGTACGATATCATTTCTGGGCGCGGAATGCCGAAATGCGTCAGCAGCTGCCATGTGCGGCGCGTATCTTCGCACGCTATGAGTTCCGCAGTCTTAAACGCTTCAAGAGCGCGCGGGGTCAAATCTGCGAGATTTCCGATGGGGGTAGCGATTATATGGAGCATTACGCTTTAAACTCCGCTTTAGGATTATCCTTCAAAACACGAAACGCCTCGGGCAGAAGATTCGCCGCATCGAGATCGGCAAGCTCACGCCATTCAAATTCAATCCAATCTTCTGCGGCACTTACCGACCCGTCGGGAGATTCAACATCAAGTTCATAGACGAGGTTGATTTCGGAATGTTTTTTACCCTTCTGAACGAAGGAGTTTTCAACGACTCCGAGAAAACGACCCGTCGTTGAATCAAGTCCTGTTTCTTCCTTAATCTCGCGCACGAGAGCTTCGCGCCCCGTCTCACCAAGTTCAATATGCCCGCCGGGGAGATACGTACTTGATCCGCCCTTCGCTTTGCAAAGGAGGATTTTCCCGTCCTTTACTGCAACGCCGCGCGCAATCGTCTCAATATGATCGAGCTCGTAATCCATTATTTAGCCCTCCCGCGAAGAAAAACAAATATCGCGAAAATTACGGCAACCGCCGCGGAAATCGCAACCGCATAATCAAGCCTCAATCCACCCGGGACAAGGCCCCAGGGCTGACCGCCGGTACCAGGAGTCCAAAGAATGAATGATGCGATTACCATCGTCATAAATATGCCCGGAATGAGCGTCACCAAAGAGGCGCATTTCTTTCCTTGGCGCAAAAGCCATACAGTCGCCGCCATCAATGTTGTCGCCGAAAGCATCTGATTGCCCCAGGCAAAATAATTCCAGAGGTTGTTGAACGATTTCGCATTCTGATTGGACCACCAGAGCAACGCGGAGACAATCGCGATCAACGGAACACATGTGAAAATGCGACGTGCGAGATTTACCTGATTTATCGCAAACATTTCGGCAATGCTGAGTCTCGCGCTTCTTAAAGCCGTGTCTCCGCTCGTTACAGCGAGAACGACAATCGCGAAAATAGTTACTCCGCCCATCCAAGCGCCAAGGAAATGCTTGGAAATATTACCTAAAACCGTCGGACCATTAAGCGCGAGGTTATCGGAGTTGATATTATAAATCGCAAGCGCAGCAGCCGCCCAAATCATCGCTATAACACCTTCAAGGACCATCATCCCGAAGAAAGTTGAACGCGCTTGACGCTCACTCGTCATCGTGCGCGCAACAATTGGACTTTGGGTGGCATGAAAGCCCGAGATAATACCACAGGCAATCGTCACGAAAAGGCACGGAAAAATCGGGTTTAAATCTTTAAACTTTGCAAAACCTTCACAATCATTTAGAATTTCAGGATTCTTAAAGCCTGCAATAATTAAAGCCGCAAAAATTGCGATCGAGCCTACGATTAAGAGCGCGCCAAACACAGGATAAACGCGACCGATTATCTTATCAACCGGAAAAAGCGTCGCGGCGATATAATAAGCGAAGATTATTCCAACCGCCCACCAGAAAAATGAAACGCCGGGCAATACGGTTTTATCAATCAGATTTGCGGGGACGTTGATAAACACCGCAACCACAAGTAAGAGAAGAACAACCATAACCCAGGAAAAAACCGATGCATAAACAGAACCGAGGTATTTCTTCACAATTTTCGGAAGATTCGCCCCTTGTTCTCGAATCGACATCATTCCGCCGGCAAAATCATGAACAGCCCCCATAAAAATGCAGCCGACAGGAATTATCAAAAGCGCGATCTTCCCGAACTTAATACCGAGAATAACGCCGATAACAGGACCTACACCGGCGATATTGAGAAGCTGGATAAGCATATTCTTCCACTGCGGCAGCGGCACGCAGTCTACACCGTCCGGCGCGGCAACAGCCGGAGTCGCGCGATCGTCAGGCCCTAAAATCCTCTCGACAATCTTACCGTACGTAAAATAACCGACAATCAAAAACGCAATGCCGCCGAGAAAATATATCATTACTGAAACCTTTCTTTCTTAAAACCGATATTTCAATCGTGTTGAAAATTAAAAGCGCTCTGATAATTATACCATTTTTAAACCGGCAAGTTAAGTATCTGAAAATTTCATTTTAGCCAGTGCTGCGTCCTATATTGCATAAAAGGCAATGGCCGGCTTCCGTCGCTGTCAGATAAAGCCTAATACCGATAAAAAAAAACTCGCCGCAACATTTAAGCCGCGGCGAATTTTTAGCGCATGATCAATACCATTTACTTGCAAAGCGTATAGAGAACGCCCGCGACAACCGCAGAGCCGATAACGCCCGAAACGTTCGGACCCATGGCCTGCATGAGAACGAAGTTTGTAGGATCATTGGAAAGCGCAACCTTATTGGAAACGCGGGCGGCCATAGGAACGGCCGAAACGCCGGCGGAACCTACGAGAGGATTGATCTTATCCTTCGAGAAGAGGTTCATAAGCTTAGCCATCAATACACCCGCGGCAGTTCCGACGCAGAACGCGCAGAGACCGAGAGCGAGAATACCGAGAGTCGTACCAGAGAGGAACTTCTCGCAAGCGAGCTTAGAGCCGACCGAAAGACCGAGCATGATGGTAACGATGTTAATAAGAGCATTAGACATCGTATCGGCAATACGCGAAACCGAAGGACCGACTTCCTTAGCGAGGTTACCAAGCATCAAAGCGCCGATAAGCGGAACGGCCGAAGGAAGAAGAACCGCGCAAAGAAGGAGTACGACGAGCGGGAAGCAAATCTTCTCAATCTTCTTAACTTCACGGAGGGCAGGCATCTTAATGAGACGCTCGCTCTTGGTCGTAAGCGCGTTCATGATCGGGGGCTGAATGATCGGAACGAGAGCCATGTACGAATAGGCCGCGACCGCGATAGCGCCCAAGAGGTCGGGGGCGAGACGCGAGGTGAGCCAAATCGCCGTAGGACCGTCAGCACCACCGATAATACCGATGGACGCGGCAGCCTTAACAGGATCAACATTACCGAAGAAGCCGGGAATCCAAGACGCGAGGCCGAGAGCGCCGAAGAGCGCGAAGAAGATGCCGAACTGAGCAGCACCACCCAAAAGCGCCATCTTGGGGTTAGCGATAAGTGGACCAAAGTCCGTCATCGCGCCTACGCCCATAAAGATCATGATCGGGAATACGCCAGTATCAATACCGAGGGTAAAGAAGTAATGGAGGAAGCCGCCAGGTTCAATAATACCACCCGTCATTACAGGAACACCGCTCTCAAGGAAAGCAATCGTACCCGAGTGCATCATCGCAGGAGCCGTAACACCAGCGAGCGGGCAGTTAGCGAGAAGACCGCCAAAGCCAATCGGCAAAAGAAGGAGCGGCTCAAAGCCCTTGACAATCGCCAAATAAAGCATGACTAAGCAAAGCGGAATCATAATGAGCTGACCGATACCGTAAGGCATACCAAAAAGCATGGTTACGGCGTGACCCTCATGGAACGTGCCCTTCTCATCGAAGTAGCCGCCATGCCACTTACCATCCTTATCGTAGTAACCGTTGCGGTTAGCTCCAAGGTTTTCCCCTTCGCGCTTCTTGGTTAAGTCAGGCTTAGCCGGACGATCAGCCTCAGCGAAGTCACCCGTGATATAAGCGGGAGCCGTCTTGGCCATAAAGCCCGAGATACCGGTGTCGGCAGAGAGGTTTTTAACCTTCTCGAGCGTATTGCGCCAAGGAGCCTCGGCATTGCACTTAGCCTCACACTTAGTGCCGCACTTAGTCTCGCACTGTGAGCCACAGTTAGCGTCACATAAAGCAGCGCTCTTTACTGGAGCTTCTGCCGCGGCAATTGCGCCAAACGCAAAAACCGTCGCGAAAAGCGCTGTAAATAAATGTTTCATTTCAATTCCTTTCGTTTTCACGTAGCGGCAGGCTTATTAGGCTCTGCCGCCAACCACTAATCTCTAATGACTAATTACTAACAACTAATAACTAATCACTATCGACCAACGACTACTTAGCCGATAACAGCGAGAACATCGCCGGTAGCGACCTTGTCGGTAGCATTAACCATAATGGTAACAGTGCCGTCGCAAGGAGCGGTTACGGGAGTCTCCATCTTCATAACGTCCATAACGAGGAGCTCATCGCCCTTCGCTACGCTGGCGCCGTTGGTCGCGGTGACGCGGAGAACGGAACCGGGAACAGGAGCCTTAACTTCCTGACCGCCGGCGGGAGCCGCGGCGGCCGCAGGAGCGGCCTTGATTCCGGCCTCGGCCTTGAAGTCGACAGCCTTGCCGTTGACGACAGCCTTGCCGTCACCCTTGATCTCAACGCCGTAAGCCTTACCGCCGATCGTGACGGTAACCGCGCCGCCCTTAGCGGCAGCAGGCTTCTCGTCTTCAGCGAAGCGGCAGCCCATAGGAGCCTTGGAAGGATCCTTAAGGAAGAGAACACCCTTCTCCTGGCAAGAAGCGGCGATAAAGACGTTCTCGTCAGTGATAGGAAGCCCCGCGTCCTTGAGCATCTTCTCGGCAACGGCGCGGCCCTTCTTGGGATCTGCGTCATTCATCTCGAGAACGGTCTTAGTCGTGGGGGTGGAATAGGGCTTAGTAAGCTCGTTGGAAGCCATGAACTCAGCCGCCTTCTTGACGATCTCAGGATCGGGAGCAACGGGAGTCTTACCGAAGTAGCCGAGAACCATCTTGGCGTAACCGGGAGCGAACTTCTTAAACTTACCGAACATAACGTTCTGGATAGCCTGCTGGGCGTAGAACTGCGAGACAGGCGTTACGGACGTACCGAAGCCGCCGAGACGTACGCAGTCGTACATTTCAGCGATCATATCGTCGTACTTATCCATCATGCCGTTGTCGCGGAGCATCTGGGTATTAGCCGTCAAAGCGCCGCCCGGCATCGGGCTCCAGACGATCTGAGGATTGACGTTCATCGCTTCCGGCGGGAGGAAGTACTTCTTCATAGCTTCCTTGAAGCTGTCCTCGGCCTTCTTGATCTTATTGATGTCGAAATCGAACTGGAAGTCGGGATCGCCATCGAGGCAGTGCCACATCGTGATGATGTCGGGCTGGCAGGTGCCGCCGCTCATAGGAGCCATCGAAAGGTCGATACCGTCAGCGCCGCCCTTAAGAGCCGCGAGATAGCAAGAAATACCGTTACCGGCCGTCTCGTGAGAGTGGAACTGAATGTGGATCTTATCGCCGAGGAGCTGACGGGCGAGCTTCATCGTGTTGTAGACGGTCGCGGGAGTCGACGTACCCGAAGCATCCTTAAAGCAAACGCGGTCGAAAGGAATACCTGCGTCCATGATGAGTTTAAGACGGTCGCGATAGAACTCAGGAGTGTGGGTACCCTGATTGTCGATCCCCGGAGGAAGACCCATCATCGTAACGACGACTTCGTGGTTAAGACCGGCGTCATGAATGCACTGACCGGACCACTTGAGGTTATCAACGTCGTTCAAAGCATCGAAGTTACGGATCGAGCTCATGCCGTGCTTCTTAAACATATCGGCGTGGAGCTTGATCATATCGGAAGACTGGCTCTCGAGACCGACGACGTTAACGCCGCGCGAGAGGGTCTGGAGGTCGGCTTCAGGAGCGGCCTTACGGAAAGCGTCCATAACGTCGAACGCATCTTCCTGGCAGTAGAAGTAGCAGCTCTGGAAGCGCGCACCGCCGCCCGCTTCAAACCACCTTACGCCGGCGTCATAAGCCTCTTCAACGCAAGGAAGGAAGTCCTTAGAAAGAACGCGCGCACCGACAACACTCTGGAAGCCGTCACGAAACGCTGTGAGCATGTACTTAACTGTTTTTTTAGCCATTTTTTTATTCCTTTATTTTTAAATTTCTTAAAACTATAAACTAGCGACTAACCACTAACAACTAACGACTAGCGACTAACCACTAGCGACTAATCACTAACAACCAACTCAACCCTTCAACGCGACCGCGATCGCAAGAGCGATATTCGCGTCATCGTTAGACGCCGCCTTAGCAGGAGCCTTCTTGGGAGCATCCTGAGGAAGAATCGAGTCGAAACGGGCGACGCCCTTCATCGAAATCTTCGTTACTGCAATAAGTACGCCGAGAAAGAGATAAACGATTCCCATTCCCGCCAACATCAAGACTACGCCTTGTCCTATCATTTTGAGCCTTTCGTTTTCAGTTTTGTATTTATTAAATTTTTATGCTTTTTGAAGCGTTAAAAGTTCATTTTAATTACGGATTAACATTCGTCAAAGCGAGAGTATCGAAATCAATCTTACGATAATAGCAGTTTCTGGGCTCTCCCGCCTTATTCTTAGTGTGGCAAATTCCGCCGCGGCAAGGACGAACGAGATAAAGGAGCGAATTCTGCTCGCAATTTACATAAGCCTCAATAAGATCGAACGTCTCGCCCGAAGTCTCACCCTTAAACCAAAGTTTATTACGGCTCGTCGACCAAAGAATCAATTTACGCTTAGCGAACGATTCCTTCATCGCAAATTCGTTCGTATAAGCGACAAGAATAACTTCCTTAGTGTCATAATTCTGAATAGCGACGGGAATAACGCCGGGATCGCACGGCGCCGAACCCGCTTCGCGAGTATCGGCAACCTGCTTGCCGACCTTCTCTAATTTAGTAAAATCAAGCGTTAATTCGAGAGATTCTTCTAATTGTCCCATTTTTAGCCTCGAAGTGAAGTTAGTGTGTTGGAATTGTAGAAAATGAGTTGATATTATATCAAATTCGCATCCTCTATAGCAAATACATATCCCTATTACGAAAAAGAATATTCGCCTATAATTTTCTCGTTTAAAACATCATATACGATAATTTTCAGCATTCCATCTTTCACAAAACCCTCAATTACTGTTGGGTAATCCGAACGCGTTTTATCTAAGCCGCATCCGCCGCCGACGATCTGAGCCCATGAACGGTTGAAATCTGGTGAGTCATAACGAAAACGATGCTGATGCGCCGTAATAACCAATTGAACGCCGGCTTTTTCAAATAGCGGGCCCCAAAGATTCGCACAGGTGCGCTGCCATGCAGCCCAATTTTTGGGATATCCCGGAGCTGTATCAGCCGGCGCCAAATCTCCTGGATTTGCATCAGGACGCGAATCAAAAAGAGGAATGTGACAAAACACGACCTTAAACTTAGCTTCGGTTACTATCGGAGAGTTGATAGCTTCAGCCAGCCAGCGAGCCTGCTTTTCGCGATAAGCCTTCATCTGATAAATACCTGCAAAAAGAGGATTCGTATCAAGCTTATCCTCGCCTGTATCCATGCCGATAAGGGCGACATCGCCAATACGTTGAATAAAATTCCGTCCTAAATCATGATATTCGCCAGAACGTTCCGTCGGGTCGCGGAACATTAAAAGTTCATTCATCTTACGGGCAAAGCGGCCACGCAGATCATGATTCCCGTTTATAAACAATAAAGGTGTTTCTGAGGCATATTCAGGATGTTTTTCATGCGTATGCAAAAAAATCTTGATGCCGTGCTCTTTTGTTTCCGTCGAATTTGTGGCATCCCCGTTCCAAACAAGAGCGCTCGGCTTAAGCTTCTCTACCTTGGAAAGAACCAGATCAAGCACTTCTTTGCGGTCATGAGTGTCATTTATAACACAAAACGTTCCTGACGATTCCGCACCAATGGTCGAAAACGAGCGAATTCTTACATCCATCTCGGAGCCGAGATTTTTCATTCCATATCCGTCTTTATAATCAATCCTGTCGGCACCGATGCGGTACCAATATTTAGTAGCGCTCTTAAGCCCAGTAAGACGGATATGAGCTAATTTATCATCAACAGTCATTAAACCGGTTCCGCCAGAAAAGACGCGCGTTGCATTCGACATATCTGGTGAAGTGGAATATTCAACCCAACCACTCGCATCGGCGCTAACTTCGAATGTAACTCCAACAGAAGTTTCGGCGGCATTCATAAGAATGGGGGGTGATACAATCAACCGACCCGGTGTCTTGACGATGGGATTACCCGAAATTGACACAGCAGACACCGCTTCTGCTCCCGCCGCAGTCGCGGCAACAGCACAAACCGAACCTCTTAAAAAATTTCTTCTGTCTATAATATTCATTTTATTCTCTCAAATTGTAATTCAGTATACCTTATAAACGATGTTACCATCAACGTTCATACGCCTTTTTGTAGCGGATCGTTTTCGGAGTTTTATCGTGCATACGGTTTCTCTTCTCGTGCTCATTAAGAACACGAACCTCTGGTTCCTGATTCCGGATAAGAACGGATTTCGTATAACCGGCGCGGGCGAGGTAATTGCGCTGAAAAACCCACATCGCGCGCTCATCGCGGTAATCCTCGTCGACAAGAAGATGGATCGTAACATTCTTGGGAATACGATGCTTCTCCATGAGTTCCATCGCCTGCTTAGGTGTCACATACTTGTCCCGAAACATAAGCCCATTGTTCGTAAAACGGAGAAGAGGATCTCTGTAACTGAACGAGATCGTCTCTTCGCTCGTCATGCATCCGCTCATAAACAACGCAAAAAGCGCAAGCACGGAAAAATAAAAACAGCGCTTCATTTCAAGCCCCTTTCCTGTCAGGCGCGCGAGGCGAGAATCGCGGCGACTCTCTCGGCGTCTTCGGGTGTATCGACGCCGACTCCTTCGTCATCGGTTCTCACGACCGCGATCTTGGCGCCCATCCACAAGGCTCGAAGCTGCTCGAGCTTCTCTGTCATCTCGAGCGCGCACGGTTTCTCAGCTATATAACGGCGCAGAAACTCGCCTCGGTAGGCGTATATGCCGAGATGACGTACGTAAAGGCCGCCCGCGATATCGCTTTCATTATCACGATCGCACGGAATCGGGGCACGGGAGAAATACAGCGCCCCGTCATCGCGGTCGAGAACGACCTTGACGACCGATTTCGCCGCGAGATCGGCGGCCGACTTGATCGGAGTTACAGCCGTCGCCATCGACCAGCGCGGATCGTTTTTAAGTTTAGAGACGAGCTCGTCGATAAGCTTGGGATCGATAAGCGGCTCATCGCCCTGGATGTTGACGAGAATATCATCATCAGAGAAATCGCCTGCCGCGCACGCAATGCGGTCCGTTCCGCTCGGAAGTTCCGACGGCGTCATAACCGCCTTACCGCCGTAAGACTCGACAGCCTCGACGATTCGCTCATCGTCGGTCGCGACAAGAACGTCGTCGAGCGTCGAGGAGTTCTTAACAGCCTCGACGACCCATGCGACGAGGGGCTTACCCGCCAATATCGCTAGCGGCTTACCGGGAAAACGACTCGACCCGAATCTACTCGGGATTATTCCTAGGACTTTCATTTTCGACAATCTCCACTTTTTGGAAGAACATTTTTCTTAAAATCGAAAGGCGCCTCTCCTGACGCTCGAGCGCCCACATCGCGAAATGCCACTTCTTGTCGAAACCATAGACGGCGGGAAGATCGGGCTTAAAAGCCTCGAACTTATCGCGCATCACGGATAGCTGCCACACCATCGCGTGAGTGCGATATTCAAAGCCGTCCATAAACCGCTCGGCGACCTCATTCATTGAAACCTTGTGGCGGCGCTGATAATCCTTCAGCGCATGGGCATAGTGGGCCAGATAGAAATTGAAAAGCCGCGACAGATTCTCATCGTCGTAATCAAGCGACGGCCAACCGAGACTGCCGCGAATGGAGCAGAGAGAAACTTTTTTCGGGACGATGCGCGCAAGCATGATATCATACTCGAATTCGTAAATCTCCTTGCCGATGCCGTAAAGGGGCGAATTCGTGTCGGGATCGTACTTCTTCATCGCCATGTTCTGGGCCGCGGCGTCGCCCATCAGCGTCGCCAATGCAAGCACAACCTCTTTCTCTTCGATCGAGGAATCATCTGCGTTGTAGAAATAATTCTCAGGAATCGAATCCATAGGCTCGCCTTCACAACGGCGGCGCACATAAACGTCGACGAGACGCTTCTTTACCTGCGCACGGCGGTGGAGAACGCGATATTCGCTCAAACCGACGCCGAGAGCCTTAAAGACCTGAATACGCGAGAGCATGTAGCTCGAATAGCCTTTACCCGCCCGCGAGAGAAGTTTCTCGACCATACTCTGCTCAAGGGGGGAGCGGTTCGTTTTGTAGACGATTTCGCGCGTCTGGCCTTTCCCGATCTCGGCCATCTCGTCCTCGACGCGAAGCTCGTAGACGTTGGCGTATTCGATAATCTCATCCTTGGACATCATGCGGCGGATATTCGAGAGGAGCACTTCGCTTCTGTCGTCGGCGCCTTCGTGGAATACGGGCCGCCCGTCAACAAACGTCGCTCCGGGAAGCGCCGTGCGGCGATCGTCGAACGCCGGCGTGGAACCTTCGCCAACGACAGAGTATATCTCGCCTGTTATGTACATATAAAGCGTTTCAACGAAAAGCTTACTGCCCTCTTCAGCATATTCGGGCTTATTGAGCAGCGAGGCGAATGTCGCAAGAATCTCCTCCGAGCGCTGTATTACGCCGAGCTGGCCGATCTTGCCGAGAACGATCGACTCCATGAGTTTTTCGATTTCAGGAATGAGCTTCTCAAGCGCCACACCCCGCCGCAGACCGAAGAACTCGATCTCATGGTGGCCGCGGTGCTTGGGCATCCGCGTGAACGAGGTCTTATTTCCCTCATAAACGCCGACAAGTTCCCTTAATCCCTTTAAATATTCATCGCAGTCCGTTCGGGCTAAATCAGTAAACCTCTTGAACTCGGGATACGTCAAAAAATGGACGCCCTTCATCGAATGGCAGTATGTAAGCTTCGTAGAGATTCGCTTTTTGGACGCCACGAGAGCGACGTTAATCTCGTTGATCGTCCACGCAAGCGGCTTTACGCGCCACTCCTGCCCGAGCTGACGGTAATGCTCGATCGTCACGTCGTTGCGATCGCCCATCACGATATCGCGCATCGTAAAGCCGACGGTCCCCATAAGCCATTCGTCGGCCGCGAAAAGCACCTTCGCGGAAACTTCACGCTGAGAAATCTCAATCGTGTCCTTTACGACGTTGGCGCAGAGAATCGAATGCATCAAAACCTCGCTACGACTCTGGGACGGGAGAATCGATATCTTCCAGAATCTGCCGTCGAGAAGCGGGAAAGCTGCGACGGAATGGTTACCCGTAGTCATCGTAAAAACGCGTCCTTTAGCCTTAGGCTTAAGAACGCGCTTCTCGACGATAAGAACACTCGGATGATCCGCAAGATGTGACGTTACCGACTTTTCGAAAATGTATGTATCGTGCCCCAGATCCCACGCCTCGAAAGTGCGCTCGCGCCCCATCGCGACGGTCTTCACCTTCGACGGTCGTTTCACGCCGCGCTCGCGGACCCTACGGACAAAATCTCTAACCGCGCCCATGCCCGCCTCCGCAAGTACAGCCCGGCCCGTGTCCGCACGATGAATTGGAACTTTCAGTCTCCCGCGCTATCAAATCTTCGGCGAGAGCGCCTATCGCGTCGAGGTTAGCGTCATCGGCGGCCGCAAGCAGATTCTCAAGAGCGGGCAGAACGTATTTCGTAAACTTCGTCTGACCGACGCTCGCCAGACGCCCGTAAGCGCCGAGAGCCTGAGCGAGGCGCTGAACGGCCGCATAAGGAAGCTTCTCGGCGATATCGTCGCGGCCGCGCAGTTTCGCGTAATACGCCGCGAGAAGAGAGCGCTCCTTGTCGGTAAGCTTAACGTAAGGATCGTAAAGAAGCGACGCTAAGTCATAAATCGCGGGACCGAGTCGCATCCCCTGAAAATCAATAAAGTAAAGTTTATCTTCCTTCCAGAGAACATTCGTCGACTGAAAATCACGATGAACGAGCTCCTTCGGTTCGGAGGAAAGTACTGATTCGACCTTCTTGAATTCCGCAAGAACCTCGGCGGACATTTCAACGCCAAAGCGATTCTTAAGGCAGTGCTCGGCGAAAAGATCGCGCTCCCACCGCCAAAGAGCACCGTCGAACTCCGGCTCGAGCTCAAGCGCCGAAGCGTCAAGCGCGTTGAACCGAGCAAGCGCCTCAATGACCTTCGTGTAATCGTCGAGAGTCATCTTGCGCTCTGAGCCGACACATTCGAGAACGAGAGTCTTTTTATCGGAAAGATCGGCGAGAACCTCGGGGACGCTCACGCCGCGCTCCTTGAGCCAACGCGCATGGGAGGCGTAACGCGCGTTTTCGGCGCGCTTTAAGTCATCGTAAACGATCGCGATCGCGCCCGAACCGAGAGTAAAAAAACATCTGTCGCTGCCGCGCGCGAAAAGGAAACGGACGGAAGCGTCTTCCAGACCGGACGCCTTCGCCGCAGCGGAGATCTGGGGGAGCGCGTCAAACGCGTTATCTTCGCCCGCTGTATTCAAGTCGACGTATGAATCGATAGTTCCCGCGTCGGTCCAAAGCATATCACCGACAAGGCGAGATCTCATAAAGCACCCTTCCATCATCGCACGCTCATACGCCTGGACGATGGACGAAAATCCGGACGGCTCGACAAATTTAAGAATCTCGGCCTTAAGAAGCGCTATCCCGCAATAGGTGAACGTTCCGTGATATCCGGCGTCGGGACTCTTCCAGCAGGTGACGAAACGGCTCTCGCTTTCGACCTCGATCGTGCGCGGGCCTTCTTCGGTCACGAGACACTCGCCGATAACGTCGTCAGACGAATCAGAAATGTCGAACGGACACGCGTCAATACCTTCGACGACTATGTCACCGTTAACGAGATAAAAGTCGTCTTCGCCGATCCAGTCGCGAAGCGGATTCAAAACTCCGCCTGTACCGAGAATTTCAGGCTCGTAAACGGCGCGGCAGCCGTTCGCGGCGCACCACTCCTCGACCTGATCGTGAAGATAGTGGCAGTTTACCGCGATATCCTCGACGCCCCACGATCTGAGAAGCGCGACGACTCGGGCGAGCATCGGCTCGCCCCAGACGGGCATAAGCGGTTTGGGGCAGACTGTGGTAAGAGGTCTAAGGCGCGTACCCAATCCCGCAGCAAGCACTATGGCCTTCTTTGCGTTCATAATTCGCGCCCTTTCTTGAATCAGCGATAAACGGAGCGTTGACGCTGCATCTTAACCTTCGGCTCCTCGAGATGGAGCTGATACCACTGATCGCCAAGCCCCGAATTGGAGAAATGGGCGCTGCGGTTGTTCATGAGAAGCTCATGATTGGATTTAAGCGTAGCGTTATCGCTCGACTTGAGAGCCTCGGTGATAGCCTTGAACGCCTCGTCAATCTTTTCGCTCTTAACGAGAATCCACGTATAGCACGCGGCGAGAAGCACGTTCTGATTGTAGCGTACGCGGCGGGCCGCCTTGTTGTAAACGGCGGTGATCTCTTCGATCGGCTTCTTAAGCATGTACATGCGCGCCATCTTCATCGCCGCGAGAGTCGGATCGGCCATGATGATCTTGGGCATAAGTTCATCGCACTTGGCAAACTCCTTGATCATCCAGTTAAGCTGGAACTGGGCCGTCGCCTTCTGACGCTCGATCATCGGGACGAAAAGGCGATATTTCGAAAGGCCCTCGGTCGCGGCGAGCGCCTCCTTGACGAAGACGCGCATATCGTCGGCGATTTCCTTCTGAGCCGCCTGGATGGAGCCCGGCGGGCGGAGCTGCCAGCGCTGAACCTTAGCCTGAATCTTCTTCTGACCCTCGGCGAGGATCAGCTGTACACTCTGCATTTCAGCCATAATCTTCTTTCGGATAAAAAGAGAAAAGAAAATTTGAAAAATGGCAAAAGCGCCAACCGCCGAAACGACACTCCAAAGAATCGACCAGTCAGCGGCATAGTGCAAAGCGGAATATACGCCGCAAGACGCGGCAACAGCAATTATTATCGTTATCATAATGGAATTATATCATATTTTTTGTAATTTGTTATCAACTAAACATCAACGCCGTAATAAAGCGACTGCATGAACCTCTATTCCGGCACCAGCGCCGACATCATCCATCTTTTCGTTGGTTTTACCCTTTACGCTTACACGTTCAACGCCGACAGTGTCGCCCGAAAAAAGAACTTCAGCCAAGCGGCTGCGAATCGCCGCGATGTAAGGTAGAAGTTTAGGTCTTTCGCAGATGACCGTAGCATCGACATTCTCAATCTTCCAGCCATTTTCGCGAACTTCGCCTACGACCGATTCGAGTAGTTTCGCAGAATCTGCGCCTCGCCACTTCTCATCGGTATCGGGAAAATGAGAGCCTATATCACCGAGCGCCGCCGCGCCGAGAAGCGCATCGATTATCGCATGGATGAGGACATCAGCATCGGAATGGCCCTTTAAGCCCTTTTCATACGGTATCACCACACCGCCGAGAATGAGCTTTCGCCCTTCCTCAAAGCGGTGTGAATCATATCCGAATCCGACGCGCACTTATTTACCTTCAGTAGCGAAGCGGTAAGCGTTCTGGAACATACGCATCCACGGACCGTTCTCTTTGAAGACGCCGGGATTATAGCTCAACTGGCAGGCTCTAAATCCGCGTTCAGGGTGAGGCATCATAATCGTCGCACGACCGTCGGCTGACGTAAACGCCGTCTGACCGCCGATGGAGCCGTTCGGATTGTAGGGGTAGCGCTCCGTCGCATTGCCGCGGCCGTCAACGTAGTGAGCGGCGCACGTGGCGGGAGTAAAGCCGTCGGTCCAGACGCGACCCTCTCCGTGGGCGACGGCAATCGGGAGACGAGAGCCTTCCATTCCCTTGAAGAAGATGGACGGAGAAGACTCAATCTCGATCGTCGCGTAACGCGCTTCGAACTGCTCGGAAACGTTGCGGACGAACTTAGGCCAAGCCTCTGCGCCGGGAATGATATCCTTAAGCTGAGAGAGCATCTGGCAGCCGTTGCAGACGCCGAGCGAGAAGGTATCCTTGCGGGCGAAGAACTTGGCGAACATCTTTTTAAGGCGATCGTTGTAGAGAATCGAACGCGCCCAACCGGAACCGGCGCCGAGAACGTCGCCGTAGGAGAAGCCGCCGCACGCGACGAGCCCCTTGAAATCGGCGAGATCGACCTTGCCGGAAATCAGATCGCTCATGTGAACGTCCTGGCAGTCGAAGCCGGCGAGAGAGAACGCGGCGGCCATTTCGATATGGCCGTTGACGCCCTGCTCGCGAAGAATGCACATCTTAGGCTTCATAGACGCCTTAGCCTTAAAGGCCTTATCGTCAGGATTATAAGTCAACTTAAAGTTAAGACCGGGATCCGTCTCGTCGAGACCGTTATCGTACTCTTCCTTCGCGCAGACGGGATTATCTCGCAAAGCCTGCATACGATAAGTCGTCTCGCTCCAAGCGCGGCGAAGATATGTAAGATCAGTCTTAATCGCGAGACGCGAACCGACCGAAACCTCAAAGTCTCTCGTATCGTCAGCCTCACCGATTACAACGGCAGGAACACGCGCGGACTTAAAGATCGCGAGAACATCCTTAAGGTTCTCATCTGCTACCTGAAGAACGGCACCAGGCTGTTCCGTAAAGAGCTGACCGAGAACATCGCCGTCGGGAAGCTCGACCTTAATACCGCGACCGCCCGTAACCGCCATTTCAGCAAGCGTTACTACAATACCGCCGTCAGAGCGGTCGTGATACGCGAGAGCCTTCTTCTCACGAACAATCTTCTGCATCGCGTTAAAGAAGCGCTTCAAATCAGCGGCGTTGCAGTCAGCGTAGGTATTGCCGAGCTGCGTATAAACCTGGGCGAGCGCAGTCGCGCCGAGCGGACATTCGCCGTTACCGAGATCTACATAGACGAGTTTCGACGCACCCGGCTTCAAATCGGGCGTAAGCGTAAGACGAACGTCGTTCACGGGCGCGAAGCTCGAAATTACGAGCGAGAGAGGAGCGACCTGCTTCTTATCTTCTCCGTTCGAATCCTTCCACGTAGTGTGCATCGAGCAAGAGTCTTTACCGACAGGAATCGAAACACCGAGTTTCGGGCAGAAATTAAGGCCGACCTCCTGAACGGTATCATAGAGAATCGCGTCCTCGCCGGGATCGCCGCAAGGAGCCATCCAGTTGGCCGAAAGACGGATCTGGCCGATATCGCCGACATCGGCGGCAGCGAGGTTCGTAATCGCCTCGGTGATCGCCATGCGGCCGGAAGCGGGGCCGTCGAGAAGCGCGATCGGAGTACGCTCGCCCGTCGCCATCGCCTGACCGTTAAAGGTCTTATATCCCATCGTCGTAACGGCGCAGTCCGCCGCGGGAAGCTGATACTTACCTACCATCTGATCGCGAGCTACACGACCTGTAACCGTACGGTCGGTAATCGTAATAAGGAACGTCTTATCAGCGACTGCGGGAAGATGAAGAACGCGCGTCAACGCGTCGATGGGCTTAACGCCCTCGAAATTCGCGGCCTTGCGAACCTGCTTAACTCGCTTGACATTGCGCACCATTCGGGGAGGCTTACCGAGAAGAACTTTAATATCCATATCGATCGGCTTATCGCCGAAATGCTCATCCTCGAGAATAAGCTGGCCGTCGCCCGTCGCGACGCCGATGAACGCGACGGGGCAGCGCTCGCGCTCGCAGAGAGATTCGAAAAACGCCTTAGCCTCGGGCTTGAGAGCGAGAACATAACGCTCCTGAGCCTCGCAGCACCAGATTTCCATCGGGTTCATCGACTTCTCTTCGTTATGGATCGACCTGAGAGAGAACTTACCGCCCGTAGCCTCGACGAGCTCGGGGCAGCCGTTCGAAAGACCACCCGCGCCAATGTCGTGAATCGAGAGAATCGGGTTAGCCTTACCGAGCGAAGAGCAGGCATCGATAACGCCCTGGCAGCGGCGCTGCATTTCGGCGTTGCCGCGCTGAACGGAGTTAAAGTCGAGAGCTTCGGAGTTAGTGCCCGTCATCATTGAGCTCGCCGCGCCACCGCCAAGACCGATGCGCATAGCGGGACCGCCAATCTGGACGATAAGAGAGCCGACCTTAACGGGCTTCTTCTGAACCTGGCTGTTGCGGATGGAGCCCATGCCGCCAGCGAGCATAATCGGCTTATGATAGCCGCGCAATTCGCCCGCGATCTCGCCTTCGTACGTGCGGAAGAAACCGCAAAGCTGAGGACGGCCGAATTCATTACCAAACGCCGCGCCACCGATAGGACCTTCGGTCATAATCTGAAGAGGCGTCGCAAGACGTGTCGGGAAATCGGCAAAAATACGCTCCCAGGGCTGAGGGAATCCGGGAATGCGGAGGTTAGAAACCATAAAGCCGCAGATACCCGCGCCTGTACAGGAACCAGCGCCCGTCGCCGCTTCGTCGCGGATTTCACCGCCAACGCCGGTCGCAGCGCCCGGATAAGGCGAAATCGCCGTCGGATGGTTGTGGGTCTCGACCTTCATAAGCTGATCGAGATCGTCCTTCTTAAAGGCGTAAGAATTAGTCTTAGGATTAATCGAGAAGACATCCGTCTTAAAGCCTGCAATAACGGACGAGTTATCCTTATACGCCGAAAGCGTATCTTTAGGACGCTTGGCGTGAGTATTCTTAATCATCTCGAAAAGCGACTTCTTCTGACGCTTGCCGTCGATGATGAATTCGGCTCCGAAAATCTTGTGACGGCAATGCTCGGAGTTTACCTGACCGAACATCACAAGCTCAGTGTCGGTCGGGTTGCGGCCGGCCGCGGCGAAGCTCTTGGCGAGATATTCCATCTCAGGCTCCGAAATCGCAAGCCCTAACTCGTCGTTCGCCTCACGAACAGCCTCGATACCCTTAGTAAGAACATCGAAAATCCTGCCGGGCTTAGGCTCGCCCGCCTCGAAAAGATCGGCGATATCCTCATAAACGCCCTCGGTCATCTTATCGTAAAGCGCCGCGAAGCAATTCTCGGGGAGCTTCTTCGAAGTCTTAAAGCGAATGCCGCGCTCTACGCGCTCAATCGACTTAAGATCGCAGTTATGAAAAATATCGGTAGCCTTTGTGCTCCAGGGAGAAATAGTACCCTTTCTCGGAGTTACAAAGAAATCCGCGTCATCACACTGACCTTCAGCGTTGAGCAATACACCCGCACGCTGAAGCTCCTCGACGGCAAAAGCATCATCTTTCATCTTAAGAGCGTAAACCCACTTCGCGTCAATCTCGACTGGGCCGAGCGCAGGATCAAGCTTGGCGATAGCGTCTTTAATCGCATCAAGTCTGAACGGTGAATAAGCATCAGAACCGATAAGAAGAATCATTTTTTTCTCTCCAAACAAAATATGCTGTTAGTAAATTGTTTTTAATATTATACCATATTTATATGCAAGAGTGGGTCGAACACTTATCTGCCGCCTTGTTAACGGACGCATGCGGCCCATTGCGGATAAGGGGTTTGAATAATCACTTTTTCACCTTTTGCAGGGTGAATGAATTCAGCCGAATATGCGTGAAGACAATGACCGATCTGATTCTCAATCGCGAACGCCCCGTAAAGACGGTCGTTGATTATATGCATTCCCGCCATTGCGAGTTGAGCACGTATCTGATGGGTGACACCGGTAAAAATCGTAACTTCCAAAAGCGTGCGTTCCTCGTTCTCGACGCATGTTCTTGCGATGGGATTGAATTGCGTAACCGCGTGCAAAGGCCGCGTCTTCGCTTTTTCCGATTCACAAAGCCGATTGTTCCGGTAATCGATCATTTTGCAGAACGGAAGCGAAGGATCGTGTATAAGATCATTTTCAAGCGTCCCTCCCACGGCTACAGCGCCTTCAACGAGAGCGAGGTATGTTTTTCGCACTGTTTGCGCCGAAAACTGGGCACGGAGATTTTCAAACGATTCCGCCGAGCGTGCAACCAGCACGAGACCTGAGGTATCCGCGTCAATACGATGAAGAGCACCTGCCATAAGAGGTCTGTCGCCCAAAGGCGTACACTCGGGATAACGCGCCACGACGCCGTTCATCAATGTCCTGGTCTCGTCGCACGACAGCGGCTGGACAGGCATGGCGCACGGCTTGTCGAAAGCGAGTAGAGAATCATCTTCGAAAACGGTCCGCAGTCTGATCGATGCGTTGGGCTTCACGAGATTGTCGACAGATTCCATAAGCCGTACGATCGTGATTTGCTCTCCGCCTTTAAGCTTTATCCCCTTGGGCGCCGCACGACCGTTGAGAAGTACATCGCCCTGAGCGATCGCTTCGCGGACGAATGCGCGGGACGACGTCCGACAGTGTGACAATAAAGCGGCGTCCAATCGAACGCCGCTTTCTGTATTGGTGATAATTTTGTTTTCTATCACTTGAAACTCCGTCAGTCGTAGCGATCCATCACCGAAGGCGCGATAGGCATCAACCCCTCCCATGACCTGCTTGAGGACCACGGGAGCTGGGAATTCTCGGCTGAGTCTGCTATGCAGCCGCCCAGAAGGAACCCGGCGAGAACCGCCAGCGCAAACTTAATCGGCGAAAACGACATCGTTGACCTTAAGATTATCCTGAGACCAGTTGGCGAGAATATCGCAGACAATCCAATTCTTACCGGCAACTTCCTGCCTCAAGCGAAGACGACCGACAATCTCACCGGCCTTGCCGTTGAAACCGGGACGCTTGACAGCGAACTCAAGAATGGGCAAAGGCCTCATAAGATCATTGCCCTTAAGTTCCTTCATAGCCTCCGGCGTAACTTCGATGATCGCGAAAACCGCATTGTTGTCGGCTACGACAATCTTACCCTTGTCGCCGGCAGGTACAGACGTAACAGCACCGCCAAGTTCGCCAGAACCCGTGCCGGAAGCCGTGCTTACGAGACTCTTGCGCAGATCCTGGATCATTTTCTTCAGATTTGCGACCATTTCCTTCTCGGCCGCAAGTTCCTCCTTGGCGGCTTCGGTTTCCTGACGCGCGGTCGTAACTTCGTCACGAAGAGAGAAAATCTCGGTCTTCTGCTGTTCGATTGTAGCCTTGTGATCGACGATTTCGCTTTCAAGCTTCGTTTTCTGCTCGTTCAACCCCTTGATTGTAGCATCTCTTGCAACAACGGTGGCGCGCTCGTCGCGGAGTTGAGGCTTAAGATCGTTGATCATGGAAACAAGATCTTCAATACGAGAACGAAGAGAAGGAATGGCTTCACGTGTCTTGGCGAGCTGGTCTTTCTGAGTCTTAAGAGCATCAATAAAGACGCGAAGACGCTTCATCGCAATGGAGTCAGCGGTCATCTTGGTTGTTCCGTCGTTAAGGGGCTCTCCCGTCACAGGATCACGCTCGTAGATCTCACGAAGTTCTTCACGTTCCTTTTTACCCCAGGCGAGCGGCTTATGATCGGATTTCTCAAGATTATATCTCCACGCCTCGGCATCTACGAGAACATCCTTCTTTTTGATATCGCTTTTGGTGTGCTTCGGAGTGTTGCTCTCGGGATCGGTATAATTCTCGGACCACTCGGCAGTAGTGGGAGAATCGTCCAATTCATACTTGTCGGGCGGACACTGGACATCGATATTATACTGATCGCTCTTTTCAATGTAGGCGGTAGCGTCGATTATCGTATCGCGCAAGGCCTTATTGCGGGCAGACATTTCTTCTTTGTTCTGATATACAACGTACGCAAAATAAAACGCTACACCAGTAAGGATGAGGAATAGGCATACGAATACGAGCAATGCTTTTTTCATAAGAGTATTGTCCTCTATGACGCTTGTTTTAGTTATGAATTTCTTTCTTTTTTAGTTGTGTTTCATCTATTCCAAGATTCAACGTATAAAATGATACACCATTTTTTCTCATAAGGCAACTGTTTTTTGATACAATACTCGTCAATGACATTTGAAGTAACAAAAGAAGATACACGCACCGACGCCCGTTTAGGGCGGCTTTACACGGCTCACGGGGTCGTGGAAACGCCCGTTTTCATGGATGTCGGCACACTTGGAACGGTAAAGGCCCTTGAGCCGCGCGACCTCGTCGAGAACGGCGCGCAAGTTGTTTTAGGTAATACGTACCACCTGATGCTCCGTCCCGGGAAGGATGTCATCACCGCCGCAGGAGGCCTTCACAAATTTATGCGGTGGGACGGTCCCATACTCACCGACTCCGGCGGTTTTCAGGTTTTCTCGCTCGCGAAGATGCGCAAGATCACCGAGGAGGGATGCCGCTTCAACTCCCATCTCGACGGACATGAGTTTTTTCTCGGACCGAAAGAGTCGATGGAGATGCAACGCATCCTCGGAAGCGACATCGCCATGGTCTTCGACGAATGCCTCCCGTATCCGTGTGACCGCGCGCGCGCGGCGAAGTCGGTCGAGCAGACTCTGCGCTGGGCCAAGGCGTCGAAAGACCAGCCTCACGCGGACGGCCAGCTCGTTTTCGGCATCGTTCAAGGCGGAGTCTACGACGACTTGAGGCGGCATTGCGCCGAAGAACTCGTTAAGATCGGTTTTGACGGCTATGCCGTCGGCGGAGTTTCCGTCGGCGAGCCTGAGAAATACATGTATCAGGCCGTTGACGCAAGCGTTCCGTACCTCCCGAAGAATGCGCCGCGCTACGTAATGGGGCTTGGCGTCATGCACCAGATGGCGGAATGCGTGGCAAGAGGCATCGACATGTTCGACTGCGTAATCCCCACGCGCATCGCGCGTCACGGCACGGCCATTACGCGCAAAGGCAACGTCGCCATCAAGGCGGCGAAGTGGGAGTTCGATCAAAGCCCCGTCGAAGAAGGGTGCGACTGCTACTGCTGCAGAAATTTCACACGCAGTTATGTACGCCACCTTCTGCATGCCGGCGAGATTCTCGGCTTGAGGCTCCTGACGATTCACAACGTTTACGCCCTCAACCGGTTTATGAAAGATATGCGCGCGGCGATTGCAGACGGATCCTTCCTCGATTGGAAAGAAAAAGTCCGTGCCGATACGGCGCCCGAAAAGATTTAACAACAACAAACAAAAAAACAACCAAGGAGAAAAATACAAAATGAATAGTTGCCTGATGCTGGCTAACGCCGCGCAACCCCCGTTCCAGTGGGGCGGTTTATTGATGCCGATTCTGCTGATAGCCATCTTCTACTTCATGTTTATCCGTCCGCAGCAGCGCAAGGAGAAGGAGCGCCGTAAAATGATCGACGAACTGCGCGCTGGCGCAAAGATCATCTTTGCCGGCGGCATCATCGGCACAATCGTCGAGGCCAACGAAAAATCCTTCATCGTTGAGACGACCGACGGCCGTATGGAGGTTCTTCGCGCCTGTGTACAGGGCGTCTTTGAGGAACCTGCCGCCGACAAGAAATGAAACCTGCACGAACATGTCGCTGACGAGGCTCAAATACGGAATCGAAACCGATTCAAAAGATCGCAACAATGATCATTCCGGACTGGGATGGATCATTGTTGCGATCATTGTCCTCGCCGCGATATCCTTCATTATCACGGTTATAGGGCGGATATCCTCCGGAGACGGCGAAGAAGCGTCCCGGGAGGCTCCGCCCCTCACGATCGACGACAGCGCGAAACAGAAAACCTTCGCCGTCGAAAAGGCGCCGCCCGTCGAAATAAACGCCTTCGACGGCCGTTCCCCGAAAGTGCGCAGCCTTTTGCTGAGGCTCGAAAAATGCACGGAAGCCGGCGAGCTTGAGATGCAGATATTGACGATCGAGCAGATACGCGGCATGCGCGCCGCCGACACCGCCGACATCGCGGAAGAATTATTGCCGCGCCTCGGACAGCTCAACCTGAGTTGGCTTTTCGACAAAAACAATCCTCAGTGGGTCTCAAAAGTAAAAGTCAAAAGCGGAGACACCGCATCCCGGATTGCCGCAGAACACGGTTCGACTCTCGCTTCTTTGAAAAAGCTCAACGGTATTTCTGATGCGCACAAACTGAGCGTCGGGCGAGAAATAAAGGTGATGAACCATCCGGCCTTCCATCTTGTCCTCCGTAAACGCCTCAGAACCGTAGACCTTTACCTCAACGGTAAAATTTTCAAACGCTATTTCCTGCCCAACAACTCCGGCAATGCCGAAATCAAGCCGGGAGAGTACAGAACGCCCGCGAACATCAAGGACTATTTCAGGCACATCAAACTGAATCTGCGTCACGAGGATGTTGAAGAGCTCAACATGCTCGTTCCGCGAAATTCGAAATTCAGCGTCAGCTCGACGTGACGCACCGGTCTATTTGCGCTCGATGGAAGCGCCAAGAGCCTTAAGACTCTCTTCGACCGCGACATACCCGCGATCGATTACTTTGGCGTTGTTTATCGTCGAAACGCCCTTCGCGGCAAGCGCGGCAATGACAAGAGCTATACCGGCGCGTATATCGGGGGAAGTGAACGAGCCGGCGTACAGTTGAGACGGTCCCGTCACGACTACACGATGAGGATCGCACTGAACGATTTTCGCGCCCATCTGCCGCAGATTGTCGACGAAGTAGAGACGCGACTCGAACATTTTCTCGAAAAAAAGACAGGTGCCGCGCGTCTGGGTGGCAAGGACTATCAGAACCGACATCATATCCGACGGGAATGCAGGCCACGGCCCGTCAGATACCGACGGAATAACATCTCCGAGATCATAACGCATTTTAAGACGTTTTCTCGGCACATACCTCAAAGTCTTTTCTTTTGCGTCGATCGTCCACGTGATGCCGAAACGCCTGAACGCGCCCTCCATCACCGTGAACGGCTCCGGATCGATCTCTGTAAGCAGAATCTCACCGCCCGTGACGGCGGCCGCCGCCACATACGATCCCGCCTCGATATAGTCGCAGCCGACGCGCACCGTACATCCCGACAGAGACTCCACGCCTTCGACGGAAATCAGATTCGTGCCCGCGCCGGATATCTTGGCCCCCATCCGATTGAGCATATTCGCCAGATCAACGATGTGCGGCTCGCACGCGGCATTGTAGATTTCCGTTTTTCCCTTCGCGAGAACGCTCGCCATAAGAATATTTTCCGTCGCCATTACGCTCGCTTCGTCAAGAAGGATTTTACTGCCCTTCAATTCTCCCTTGAGGCGAAGCGTTTTCCGCCCGGCCACAGCCTTGGCGCCAAGAGCCTTAAAGCCCGCAAAATGAGTATCGAGGCGTCTATGGCCTATCGCATCGCCCCCCGGCGGCGGTAATGACGCACGTCCGACGCGCGCAAGCAAAGGCCCGGCAAAAAGAAAACTCGTTCTTATTTTCGAGGCGATTTCAGGTGAAATTCTGACCGTTTTGAGCTTCTGCGAAGTCAAAGTGACCGTCTTGGCCTTTATATCGCGCGACACCTTCGCGCCGAACGAACGGGCGGCTTCAAGCATGGTCGCGACATCGGAAATCGCGGGAACGTTCGTAAGCGTCACGGATTCAGAAGTCAAAAGCGACGCCGCAATCATCGGAAGAACCGCATTCTTATTGCCTGAAACGGCATGCGTTCCGCTGAGCGCCCGACCTCCCTGAATCTTTAACAGCATATTCCTGAGACTTTCTTTGTATCCGTCCTCAAAATCATTTAAGCTCCATACGCTTCGCTTCGCGTATAAGTCCCTGAGAATAGGGATGCTTGGGCATATTAAAGAACCCGGCCGGATCGTCGGAGGTTTCAACGACGCGGCCGTCCTTCATCACGGCAAGCTTCGTCGCCATCTGAGAAACGACCCCAAGATCGTGGGTGATGAGCAGCACGCCTGAATTAGATTGATGCAGATCGCGCATTAAGCGGAGGACTTGGGCCTGAATCGTAACGTCCAGCGCAGTGGTCGGCTCATCGGCGATTATAAGATCGGGACCGAGCATAAGGCCCATTGCGATCATCACGCGCTGCTGCATGCCGCCAGAAAGCTCATGAGGGTACGCCTTAGCGCGTGTAAGAGGGTCTGGAATTCCGACTTTCCCGAGCCACTCGAGAGCCATCGTTTCGGCCGCCTTTTTAGACATCTTCTCATGCAGGAGAATCGTCTCGATAAGCTGGGCGCCGATTCTATGGAGCGGGGAGAGCGAACCCATCGGATCCTGGAAAATCACACCTATGCGCTTACCGCGAATCGCGCGAAGCTCCTTAAGCGGCATCGTAAGGGTGTCAACGCCGTCAAGGAGAATGCGGCCTTTGGGATAAAACGCAGGCGGACTCGGCAAAAGCCGCGCGACACTCATCGCGACGGTGCTCTTGCCGCTGCCGGATTCTCCCACAATACCGAGAACCTGCCCGCGCTCGAGAGAGAGCGAGACATCCACGGCGGCAGGATTCACCTCACCCTCGTCATTGCGATACGAAACGCAGAGATCATCTATTTTTAAAAGCATCACCTATATTCTACCATATTGCGCAAGCCCGGGCAAATTCAATTGAGCTTGAATTCAAGACTGATCTCCGCTTTTGAAAAAACGGGCTCGCCGGCAAGACGCGCCGGAATGAATTCTGCCGATCTGACAGCCTTGACGGCAGCGTCGTCAAGAAGTTTAAAACCTGTAGAAGCAATAATCTCAACACCTTCAACCAGACCTTTGGCGTTAATTTCAAGGCGTAATCTGATGCGCCCCTCCTCGCCGCGCTCCCGGGACACCTTAGGATATTTCGGTTTGATCGAACGGCGCAATTTCGGCATGACGTCAACACGCGCCTGCACCGGAGCCGAAATCTCAGGATTCGATTCCGTTTTCGTTTTGTCCGGCCGGGAGCTTTCCGGCTTTTCCTCCGTCTCGCTTTTCTTCGCCAAAGGCCTCGCCGCTTCAGGAATATCCATTTTCGGCGGCGCGGGCATCTCCGCGCCGGGAATCGCAAGCGGCTCAATCACAGGCGGATCCGACGGCATATCCATACTGGATTTATCCGGGGCCGGGCTTTTAAAATTTTCATCGGCGGGAAGCATGCGCACTTCAACGGGAGGCGTCGAGACAACCGGCTTCGCCGAGTCATTCTCGCTCTCCGTCAGCGAAAGCTCGATCGCGGAAACATCCAACCTTGCGGATTCCTCGAGATCGGCTCCGCGGTCCAGACACAAAACGAAAAGCGCGCCTAACGCCAGATGAATGGCGGCAGCTCCGAGAAGCGCGCAAAAAAACCTCATTGCGCCGCGCCTTTCGCGCCGTCGACCTGAAATGTAACCTTCTCGAATCCGGCCGACTTCAATTCCGAAAGAAGCCCGATCCCCGTTCCGAGCGAAGAGTTCCTGTCGCCGGATATGAGAACAGGGAAATCCATCTTGACGCCCTTCAGTTCCTTGAACCGGCCGACAATCTCATCCTTCGTCATCGGCATTCCGTTGAACTGCATGGAATCGTCGGAGGCGATAGTCACCACAATACGCTCGCCGCGCTCCACAGCCCCGGCGGCTGAAGGCAGATCAACCTTCAGTCCCTTATGGACCGACATGTCGAATATGCAGTAGATGAAAAATACAAGGACAAGAAACATGACATCCATCAGCGACGTCATTTCAAGTCTTGCGCCTCTGCGTCTTCTGCGTCCCATCCTGGTTATTTCTTTTGGGATTCCTCTTCAATATCGTCGTCGACCATAGAGTCGAGCATATTGTACGGAAAAAGAAGAATGAGAGAGGCTATCAGTCCCGCAGCCGTAGTTATCAGGGCCTCGCCGATGCCCGCTGTGGCAGCGAGAGGACTGCCTGCGCCATCAGACGCGTTCAGCGCCGAGAAGGTTTGCATGATACCCGTAACCGTTCCGAGAATCCCGAGCATAGGCTCGGCCGTTATTATCGTCGAGACTACACCCAGACCTTTCGCACTGCGACGCCCGGAGCGGAACTCAAGCGCCTTCCAGATAAGAATCGCAAGACCTAAAACCGAAAGCGCCAATATCGGCCACATCACGGGGCCGCCTTTGCCGAACCATTCTGAAATTCTGTTCATACTCTTTTAAACGCCAGAGCAAAAAGCCCGGTTCGTTCGAACCGGACTTTTTAACTTACTTGTTTTTATGGCGCTGAGCCTTCGTGCGCTTGTCGTATTTATGCTTCGACATTTTTTTGCGCCTTTTCTTCTTGATAGAACCCATGGTTACTCCTTATTTGTGATTTGTGGCAGATTTGAATCAGTAAATGATTTTGTTAAGCGGAATCTCGATGATGCCAGTCGCGCCCGCCTTGGTGAGCGCGGGAATGAGATCACGGACCTTCTTCTCCTCGACGACGGACTCGACGGCGAACCACTTCTCGTCGTTGAGCTTATTGACCGTCGGCGCGTGAAGCGCGGGAAGAACCTTAACGATCTTTTCGAGCGACTTCGCAGGCGCATTGCACTTGAGAAGGACGCGGCGCTGGGCTTCGAGAGCACCCGTCAAAAGCATCTTGAGCTGCTCGAGCTTGGCGCGCTTGGCCTTGTTCTTCCAGCTCGCCTTGTTGGCGATGAAACGGGTCGTCGAGGTAAGAATCGTATCGACGATGCGGAGATTGTTGGCGCGGAGCGAGCTGCCCGTCTCGGTAAGATCGACGATCGCGTCGACGAGTTCGGGGGCCTTGACTTCGGTCGCGCCCCAGCTGAACTCGACATCGGCCTTGACGCCGTTCTTCTTGAGATAGCGCTTGACGAGACCGACGGCCTCGGTTGAAATGCGCTTGCCGTTCAAATCCTTGACAGACTTGATCTTCGAATCGTTCGGAACGGCGAGAACCCAACGGACGGGATTCGAGGTCGCCTTCGAATAGTTGAGCTCGCAGATCTCTTCGACGTCGCTGCCGTTTTCGTAGACCCAGTCAAAACCGCAGATACCCGCGTCAAGAAGACCGAGCTCGACATAACGGCTCATCTCCTGAGGTCTCAAAAGACGGCACTTGATCTCTTCATCGTCGATGGACGGAATGTAACTGCGGCTTGAGCACGAAACATTGAAGCCCGCGCGCTTGAAAAGCGCGAAGGTCGATTCCTGCAAGCTGCCCTTTGGAAGTCCTAAAACTATGGCCATTGTTTACCTTTTGTTGAAATTTATCGTAAAATAATACCATACTGCGCCGCGGCTTGTCAAGCCTGACCTGCCTGGAGTTTACCCATTTTTTGAAATGTAAAGTCTAATACACATAGAACAAACCACCTTATTCACAAGGTATCGTACTGATCTACATTCTCTTCTATGCACCTGGCTATTACAACCTAACGCACGCGCACACAAAATCCTATAGTAATTAAACTTTCAGCGAGGCGGGCCGGCGGATGGTCTAGCCCTCTTAAAACAACGCGAAGAGAACGCAATAGGTGAGGCGATTGAAAACTAATCGGGTAAGTAACCCCGTTAGTGAGAATACAACAACAACGATTTTCATTCGGAGTCTCGCGTTATTGTTTGATTTCCATTCATACTTCGATGAGCAGTCCAACCAAATTTACTAACCTCAAATTCTCCTGTAGGGAAAAACTGAAACCGTTGAACATTCGTAGTGAAGCGATTTGTCGTAACAAAATCATCTGCGCTCCAGTTCTCTGGTATATTCCACTGATATCCCCCTATACTCCAAGGCTTGGGAATCTTATCGGCATTTTCATAATACGCAGCCCTATCAATACCGGCAGTATTTCCTCGACCAACCAGTATTTTCCTATAAGCTCCATTTTTTTCTTCATGCCCCATTTGACTCATATCAACACCTAAATAGCATCCCCAAGCACTTGTCGCCGAACACTCCCCTTCCATAATTTTCAAACCTTCAAAAGATACGTGTTCCGGAAGAAGCTTCAATTCAAGGCACATGCCTGCGCCGACCTCACCTACCGACAAGGGATTTGTAATACCAACATCCGCCCAATCACTGTCAGCCATAGGATATGCATTAGTCGCGATGCAATGGCTTGGCGCGATAACAGAATACGAAAACGGAATTGAATATCCGTTGCACGTAACATTGGTCGTATAAGTCCCCGGAACTTTTGGCGCGACTATTTTAGTCTCTGAATCATCGTCAACTGTCACGGTAAACGGCTCATTAGGTCCGAACACATATCGCTTTCGCATCTCGGGCCACGTCCTGTCAGCCTTAACATCAAGTTTCATAACCCTCACTGACGCCTGTTGCATAAATCCTTCAGGAAGCTTCTCGCTAGTAAAGAGAAGATTGAATTTATATTCGCCCGAAGGCCATAAATCCCTTATTTCCAATGTTTTCGTTGTGACTTGACCGCCAGGCACTTCCCATCTATACGGCAGCTGTCGCCTAACGCCGTTCTCATAAACTTCTCCTGCCAAATCATAATCTAACCGCAACTCCACCGT
>JAZOQU010000035.1:0-51658 GCA_045656225.1 Kiritimatiellia bacterium
CATCTGCCTCGGAAAATTTCGCAAGAAAACAGACGAACTTGCAGATGCCGGAGAGGAATGGGGGCGCGCCAAAGCCCGCAAAAAGTAGCATTCCGTTTTCCGGTTTTGCTCACTACAACTTTTCCGGTTTTGCTTTCTACACGACAGAGGTGGTAGTTTGTGTTGAGGCTTCGCTGCAGAATTTGGTATAATGCACACATCAATAGGAGAAATCATAATGAACATGGCCAAGAAACTCGTGTGCGAGGTCGTGTGTACTGCAGTCGCGCTCTGCGCGGTGAATGCCCAGACCAACGTTCCGCCAGCTGTCAGTTCTGCTCCGTCTGAGCCGGTTGATGCCGAAGTCGTCTTCGTACTTGACACCACCGGTTCCATGACCGGTCTCATTGAGGGCGCAAAGCAGAAAATCTGGTCCATCGCCGGAGGCGTCATCCAGCGCACGGGTGGCAAGGTCAGTATTGGCCTAATTCCCTACCGCGATCGCGGAGACGCATATGTTACACACCTCTATCCGCTAACCAACAACCTAGACCAGGTCTATGCTGACCTCCAGGGATTTCGTGCCGTCGGCGGCGGTGACGTCCCAGAGTCGGTAAACCAGGCCTTGTTCGAGGCCGTCACCAAAATCCAGTGGAGCGACTCGAACAGCGTCATGCGGACAATCTTCCTCGTAGGCGACTGCCCGCCTCACATGGACTACAAGGACGACGTCAAGTATCCCGAGAGCTGCGCCATGGCGGCCAGAAAGAACATCGTCGTCAACACCGTCCAATGCGGCGGCGAATCGTCCACGACGCCGCATTGGAGGGAAATCGCACGACTGACCAACGGCGGCTACACGCAAATCGGGCAGACGGGAAACATGCGGATGATCGAGACGCCATACGACAAGGAAATCCAGCGGATCAACGTCGAAATCAGCAAGACGATACTCCCCTATGGCAGCCAGGCAGTCCAGTTGTCAATGCGGGGCCTTGTCAAGTCCAATGTCGGAGCATCTGCCTCGGTCGCCGCAAGCCGCAATGCTGTGAAGGCAGAGGCCATGGCGGCCGACGCGCTTGCCGCGCCGGTCGGCGGATCCGATCTGACTGCCGAACCAGAGGCGCTGGAGAAGATGAAAGTGGAGGATCTGCCGGATGAACTGAAGGATCTTTCGCCGGAGGAGCGGAAGGCCAGACTCGACGAGGCCGTCAAAAAGCGTCGGGAGCTGAATGCTCAGCTTCTTGAACTCAACCGCAAGCGGAGCGAATATATTAGCGAATCCGAGGCAAAACCGAAACCCGCCGGCGCCAAGGCTTCATTTGACGAGGAAGTCCTTCGGTCTATCGACAGCCAGTTGCGGCAGATGCGACCATCCGCCAAGTAGCCGGTGGATGGGCTGCCGCGATTTGGTTGAAAACAAATGAAGTGGCACAGATAGGTCTGACCTGTTTGTGCCAAAATTTATCCCGTTTCTTATAGGCTTATAAGGTAATATAGCATATATGTTTTATTCATACAATACAATTGATCGATGGGAAGAGGAAGATTGGTTTTTTGTTTGGGAGGCGGAGACATTCTTTTATGGTTTTCTTAAAGAACTTGCGTTGGATCGTAGTACAAGTAAAGTGAAGTACAATACTGTAAATAAATTGCGGTTTGCATTATATGCGTGGCGATTATGGAGACAGAAATCGCGAGTAAAAATGTTAGGAAATATTATAAAATTAATTAGAATATTTTTTATGCTATTTCAGGGTGTAGTCTTTGTTAATGAAATGCATGCTCCCCAGAATTTCCATACATGTTTTAAGCGTTCATTTTTATTGAGATGTATTAAAAGTAGTGCGACATTTCGATCCCAACTTGAAGGCATCGTAACGCAGGAATAACATCTTCGTGGAAGGAGTTTTGAATTACATTTAATAAAAGGGATTTAAGAGTATGAAGATTGTTTGTGTGGCTGTATAGCTAATAGCTTGGGGGACTCCTGGTGTGAAAAGTGAAGGAAAATGAGGGGGAAGTTTGATTTTTTGGCGTTGGACGTAAAGTTCGGATTTGAGGGCGAGGTTACCACCGCATTTTGCAAAATGCGGTGGTTGGTGGGGTGATGGTTCTGGCGCTGAATTTTCATTTCTATTCAACTTAAGGCCGATTGGATTGACGCGAAATAATGAATTATGATACCATACGATTCAATAAACAAAGGAATAACAATGAAAGAACGGGTCTTTGCTATCGCCGGTATGACTTTTTTTGCAATGCGCCTGTTCACTGAACGATAAATTTAATCAAAGGTGTCTAAATATGATTTGCAATACGATTCTTGATGCCGTAGGTCATACTCCGCTGGTGCGACTTAACCGTATGACTACGCCAGATATGGCGGAAGTTCTTGTTAAGTTTGAGGCGTTGAATGTCGGCGGATCAATAAAGACTCGTACAGCGCTCAATATGATTCGCGACGCAGAAGCCAAAGGTTTCCTGAAACCCGATTCAGTCATAGTTGAGCCGACGAGCGGCAATCAGGGTATCGGGCTTTCGCTCATAGGCGCGGTAAAGGGATACAGGACAATAATCGTAATGCCGGATTCCGTCAGTGAAGAGCGTCGCAAGATTGTCAGGCATTATGGGGCCGAAGTGATTCTTGTTCATGATGCCGGAAATATCGGAGACGCGATTGCGGAGTGTGCGGCGATTGCTCAACGCATGGCGAAAGAGGATCCGAACGTTTTTGTTCCCGAGCAGTTTTCCAATCCTGCGAATCCGGCGGCGCATCGTCATGGAACGGCTCTTGAAATCATGGAGCAGGCGGCGCGTCCGATCCACGGCTTCTGCTCAGGGGTTGGCACGGGAGGAACGCTGAGCGGCATCGGAGAGGTCCTCAAGGCTCAAAATCCTTCTATCGAGATATGGTCCGTCGAGCCCAAGAATGCCGCGATACTCGCGGGAGGCACTGTCGGCACGCATCTCCAGATGGGTATCGGCGACGGCATCATCCCCGATAATCTCAATACCCAGATATATTCTCACATCTGCGTTGTCACCGATGACGAAGCGCTCGCCTGCGCTCGCGATCTTGCCGCCAAGGAAGGTCTGCTCGCGGGCATTTCCGGCGGAACGAACGTGTTCGCGGCGCTGAAACTTGCGAAACGGCTCGGGCCCGGCAAAACCGTCGTAACCGTCCTGCCCGATACTGCCGAGAGATATTTCTCAACTCCGCTTTTTGAAGAGACCTGATGAGAATCCTCGGCGTCGACACTTCCTTGAGGTCTACCGGATACGGTGTTGTAGACACGGTGGGCAGCCGTTTTGCGGCTGTTGATTACGGTCATGTACCTAATGCGGCCACGATGCCGCATTCGTCGTGTCTTAAACGCATTCACGAAAGGATTGCGGCGCTTCTCGATGAGTTTAAGCCCGATGTCGTGAGTGTGGAGAAGGTTATTTACGGAAAAAACGCCAATACGATGATGATTCTCGGCGAAGCCCGCGGAGCGGTCATTGTCGCTGCGGCGGAACGGAGCGTTCCGATATACGAGTATGAGCCGCGGCGCGCTAAAATGGCCGTCTGCGGCAACGGTCTTGCGTCCAAGGAGCAGATTCAGCGAATGGTCAAAACACTCTTCAATCTGCCGGAATTGCCTCAGAACGATGCGGCGGACGCGCTTGCTCTCGCGGTATGCCATGCCAATTCCAAGACGTTTCTGGGTTCTGGCGGGAATATGGTCTGAAGTTGTTTTATGCGTTGCGCGACATGTACCGGATGCGGAAAATGCTAGAGGTCTTTTTTGCCTTTGGACGGGGGATTTGATTTTGCAGAACATCCCGGTCTTGTAAAGCGCAGCGGCTTCGGTGCGGCGATCGATCTGGGCACTACGACAATTGTGGCGAGAGTGTATAATCTCGCTACCGGTGAATTAGTGCATCGTGCGGCACTTCTCAATCCACAGCAAAGGATTGCCGCCGATGTGATGGGCCGCATATCGGCGGCGATGGACGGTCGGCTTGCTGAATTGCGCGATCTTACGCGCGGGGCGTTGCGAGATTGCCTGTCCGGATACGACATCTCCGAGGCGGTGGTTGTCGGCAATACCACCATGCTTTATCTTTTTGCCGGAGCAAGTCCAAAGTCTTATGCGGTTGCGCCGTTCGCGGCGGACAGGCTTTTCGGAGAATGGATGGACTGGGATGGGATGAATGTCCGTCTTCCGCGGTGCGCTCACGGGTTTTTCGGCGCGGATGCCGTCGCTTCCGTGCGGATGTCGGGAATGTGCGGGCGCGGGGGATGTGAACTGATGGTCGATGTCGGCACCAACGGTGAAATCGCATTGTGGTGCGGCAGAAGACGGGAGTTGTTCATCACGTCCGTCGCTGCTGGGCCGGCGTTTGAACGTGCGGGAATTACGGGCTCGCAAATTATTTCATCGGTAGCGGGCGCGTTGGAATCCGGCGCGATCGATCCGACCGGACAGGTCGTCGGGCCCTTGACGGATGGGCTTGATCAGGAAGATGTCCGGACTGTGCAGCTTGCCAAAGCGGCGATAAGAGCCGGAATTGAGGTTCTTCTTGAGAAAGCGGGTGTGGGATATGGTGAAATTTCCCGGCTTTCGATTGCCGGCGGCCTGGGCTCTGCGCTTGATATTGGTTATGCTTCGCGCATCGGGCTTTTCCCGGAGAGGCTTGCGCCTGTCGCTGTCATTTGCGGGAACCTTGCCATAGAGGGTGCAACAGCGGCATTGTTCAGCCATCCGTTTGCCGAGCAGACGGATAACATCGCTGCTTTAGCGCGACATGTCGAACTCGGTGGGGATGTCGGATTTTTTAAAGCGTTCATGGATGCGATGTGTTTTCCACCGTCCTAAGTGACATGTCACATACCTCGCACTCTTTATTGTTTCGCTGGAAAAACTGTGTCTGTTATGATACAATTTTATCAATTAAATAAAGGAAAACGTTATGGTCAACAGAATCATACTCAACGAAACCTCGTATCACGGCGCCGGCGCGATCGCGTCGATCACGGCCGAACTCGAGCAGCGCGGCCTTAAAAAGCCTATCGTGTTTACCGACCCCGATCTCATCAAGTTCGGTGTGTCCAAGAAGGTAACCGATATTCTTGATAAGGCTAAGGTCAAGTACGCCGTCTACTCGGACATCAAAGCCAATCCCACCATCAAGAACGTCAAGGACGGCGTAAAGGCTTTCAAGGCGGCAAAGGCCGACTCGATCATCGCTATCGGCGGCGGTTCCGCGATGGATACCGCAAAGGCCGTCGGCATCATCATAGCCAACCCGAAGTTCGCCGATGTCCGCTCTTTAGAGGGCGTTGCACCCACGAAAAATCCTTCGAAGCCGATTCTTGCGGTTCCCACGACGGCGGGCACTGCGGCCGAAGTTACGATAAACTACGTCATCACAGATGTCGAGAAGAAGCGCAAGTTCGTCTGCGTCGATCCTCACGATATTCCCGTCGTCGCTTTCGTAGACCCTGAAATGATGTCTTCTATGCCCAAGGGCCTTACGGCTTTCACGGGTATGGACGCGCTTACCCACGCGATTGAGGGCTACATCACAAAGGGCGCCTGCGCGATCACGGATATGCTCCATCTTGAGGCGATCCGCCTTATTTCGTCGTCTTTGCGCGATGCCGTCGCCAACAAGCCCTCGGGCCGCGCGGGAATGGCTCTCGGCCAGTATATCGCCGGTATGGGCTTTTCAAATGTCGGACTCGGCGTCGATCATGCGATGGCTCACGGACTCTCGGCTCTCTACGATATGCCTCACGGAAAGGCGTGCGCTATCCTTCTTCCCACCGCGATGAAGTTCAACGCGGCGAAGACGGGAACGAAGTACCGCGAAATCGCCCGCGCGATGGGGGTTAAGAACGTTGATAAGATGACGATGCCCCAGTACCGCAAGGCTGCCGTTGAGGCCGTCGAGAAGCTCGCCAAAGACGTCGGAATCCCCGCCGATCTGAAGGGCGTTCTCAAGAAGGAGGACGTAAAGTTCCTCGCCGAGTCCGCGTATGCCGACGCTTGCCGTCCCGGTAACCCGCGCGACTGCTCGGTCAAGGACATTGAAAAGCTCTATAAGTCGCTTGCCTGAAAAGGCGGGCAGACAGGGTTGTCGCGGACTTAAAGATCCACATGCGATCTTTAAAAGGAACGATTGACCGGCCGCGGGGTGGGATTTTTCCCGTATGCGGCATAATCGCAATAATCGCGATTGAAAAGATTGTCGATCTCAAACAAAACCGCGGGTCCTTCGAACGGCGCGTATGTGCATCCGTACTGCGCGCCGTTCGAGAAATTCCCGTAAGATGTCTTTTTGTTTGGCATTTTGCATGTTTGAATTGAATTATATCGTTTTAGGATTGTGACAGGCCTTTTACGCAAACAATTAATTGTAAAATTTCACGCATTATTGCACATGTTTATGATATAATTCTGAACTATGAACAAGTATATTTTCGCAACATGTTGTCTGGTCGGATTCTCCGTTTTTGCGGCGGAAGTGACCTTGCCCGTATATGAAGTCGTCAATAGACCTCTCAAGGTCGAAACGCGCCTGCCAGGACGTGTTGTTCCTATTTCCAAAGTCGATGTAGTGCCGCAGGTTTCAGGCGAAATTCTTGAGGTTTGCTTTGAGAACGGCGCGCTCGTCAACGAGGGTGACACTCTTTATAAACTTGATCCCGTCAAATACGCCGCAGCCGTAAAGAACGCCGAGGCCAAGGTTCAGGAGTGCAAGGCCAACGTCGCGTATGCCGAGCAGTCTTACAACCGTCATAAGAGGCTTCTTGAAACGCGCGCCGTTTCGTTAGACGCCGTGGATAACGCGCTCTCACAGCGTGATTCGTCTCGCGCCGCGTATGCCGCGGCCCAGGCGGATCTCGTTTATGCTCGCGATAATTTATTGCATTGCGAGATAAAAGCCCCGATTTCGGGTAAAATCGGATCTACCGCGATGACGCGCGGCAACTATGCCAAGGCTGGTGACGTGCCGCTCGTTTCAATCGTTCAGATTTCTCCCATACGAATCCGTTTTTCGCTTTCCAACAGGCGCTTCCTCAGCCTTTTCGGCGGCATGAGCAGCCGTTTGCGCGATGAATCGACGGCTAAAATCTTTTTGGCCAACGGTCAGGAACATTCTGGGAAAGGCGCTTTTGAATATGTCGAGAATACGGCCGATGAGCTGACCGATACGATTCAGGTGTATTTCCAGTTCGAAAATCCCGATACGACTCTCCGTCCGGGCGGAACCGTTACCGTGGTTCTTGGCTCAAAGAAGGGCGAGATGATGCCGACTGTTCCGCCGAGCGCGATTTTGCAGGACGTCCAAGGTCCGTACGTCTGGGTGCTCGATGAGAATAACGTCGCTTCTCGCTGTGCCGTCGCGCGCGGCGATCTTGTAGACGGTTGGGTGTTTGTCGAGAAGGGTCTTAAAACCGGCGACCGAATTGTAGCCAACGGCGCTCATAAAGTTAAACGCGGAATGACGGTGAAGGCGGCGAAATGAATATCCGTGAAAAATTAGCGAGCCTTTATCCGAGCATTTCGGCTTTTTTCATCACCCATCCTCGCATGGCGTGGGTCGTTGCGATTGTAATTACGCTTGTTGGCGCAATCAGTTTCACGCGCCTTGCAGTCGCTGAATATCCGAATATTACACCTGTCACAATTACAGTTTCCGCGACTTATACGGGAGCCAGCACCCAAGTGTTGAACGATTCCGTAGGCCAGATTATTGAAGATCAGATCAACGGTGTTGAAGATATCTGGTATTACAAGTCGAACTGCAACGACAGGGGATCATACAACTGCTACTGCGTGTTCAGGCCTGGAGTCTCTTCGAATATAGCGCTCGTCAACGTTCAAAATGCCGTCAGACGCGCCGAATCGAAATTGCCTGCGGAAGTAAAGCAAAGCGGAATCACGATTAAAAAACGTCCCGAAGACAGAATGGTGATGTACATGTTTATGACCGACGGGCGTGAAGGCGGCATGGACATAATGGAGCTTTCCAATTATATCGAAAAGCAGGTCGCGGATTCAATTGCGCGAATGGACGGCGTCGGCCTTGTTGAGACGGGCGGGCGTACGTATTCAATGCGAATCTGGCTCGATCAGACGCGTCTTGCGGGGCTTAACGTTTCCATTGCAGAGATTAAATCGGCTATTGAGTCTCAAAATGTTCAGGCTGCCGCGGGTACTGTCGGCGGTGAATACGCCAGCCGCCATCTTACTTTCAAACTCAATGTCAAGGGGCGTCTTAAGACTAAAGAGGAGTTTGAGAACATCGTTATCCGCAATAACCCGGAGACGGGCGGCCAGATTCTCGTAAAAGATGTCGCTCGTGTCGAACTCGGCTGCAAAGGGTATACGACGCGCGGAAAGTTCAACGAAAATACGGCAGTTTCCATTTCTGTTTACAAATCTCCCGAGGCTAACGCCGTTGAGACCGCCAAGCGTGTAAAAGAAGAGGTTGATAAATGGATTGAGCGTATGCCGGAAGGAGTGGTAGGCGTTCTCGCCGATGACTCTACCGCATTTACCGAGGTCTTTTTGGATGAGACGTATGTAACTCTTTTTATTGCGCTTTTACTTGTTGTTGCGATTACATATCTCTTTCTTCAGGATTGGCGCGCGACTTTTGTTCCTGCTATCGCGATTCCTATTTCGCTTATGGGGTCGTTTACGTTCTTTTATCTGTTTGGCTTTACGCTCAATGTTCTTACGATGTTCGGACTTATTCTCGTTATAGGTTCGCTCGTTGACGATGCGATTGTCGTTGTTGAAAATACCCAGTCTTTGATGCTTCGTGAGGGATTGTCCGCTAAAGAGGCTGCCGCAAAGTCGATGACTCAGATTACAGGTGCCGTTATCGCGACAACTCTGGTTACTCTCGCCTGCTACCTGCCGCTGGCGTTTTACGGCGGCATGGTTGGTATGATGTATGTCCAGTTCGCTGTGACGATGTGCGTGGCATTGTGCCTGTCGACAGTTGTTGCGCTCGTTCTATCTCCGGTTCTCTGCGCGTATCTGCTTAAGAAACCTGATCCCAACAAGCGTAGAATTCTTCTCGCCCCGTTCAACTGGACGCTCGACATGAGCCGGCGCGGTTATTTGAAGTTTGTCGGCTTTTTCGTTCGCCGGGCGTTTTTTACGCTTCTTTTCTTCGCGGCGGCCTGCGCGGCTACATGGTATGTCTCCGGTAAGATTCCCTCGGCGTTCCTGCCGAAAGAGGATCGTGGCTGGATTACATCGAACCTTCGCCTTTCAGAAGGTCAATCAATCGATAATACCATTAAGGTGGTTGATGAGATTCACGAGCGTGCTCTCAAGATTCCCGGAATCTATGCCGTTTCGTCCAACTGCGGCAGCAGCAGCATGTGGGGCACGGGTGAGAACCTTGCCACGATTTGGTTCCGTCTTACGCATTGGGATGAGCGCAAAGATCCGGAACTTGCGATTAATGCAATCATGGATAAATTAAAAGAATCCACAAAGGATCTTTACGAGGCTGAAATTGTATTCTCCCAGCCTGCGCCGATTCGAGGCCTTGGCGGTTCCAGCGGTGTCGGTTTTAACCTGTGTTCGATGGAAGGCGCTACGGTTTTCCAGCTTTTTGAAGTCGCCGAATCTGTAATGGCGAAATTGCGTGCTCATCCGTATGTGAAGAGTGCGGTTCACGGCCTTACGGCTTCTACGCCTCAGCTTGAGCTTAAACTTGACCGTCAGAAAGCGGAACTTCTCGGTATTACACCTAAAGTTGTATTCCAGACCCTCCAGAATCAGCTGGCGTCGTTTTATGTCAACGACTTCAATATAAAGGGCGGCGTTTACGAGGTTAAGCTTCAGAATGATCCCGATCATCGCATGTCGATTGCCGATATTCTCGCAGTGCGCATTTCAACGGCGTCGGGTGAATCTGTGCCGATTTCGTCTATCGGTACTGTTGAGTATGTCGGCGGCACTCGTGAGACGATGAGCTACAACAAGATGAGAGCCGCGTGGTGCGATGTGACTCCGACTGAGGGTGTCTCGTCATCCCAGCTTATGGAACTTATCGAATCTCTGGAACTGCCTAAGGGGTATATTGTCGAGTGGGGCCCGGTGCAGCTTCAGGAAAAGGAGAACGAAGGTCGCCTTATGTGGCTTTTGGTCGCGGCGTTCGTATTCGCGTATCTCTTCTTAGTCGCTCAGTATGAGAGCTGGACGATTCCGATTCCTGTTATGCTTTCGGTGCTTTTTGCACTTCTCGGCGCACTTATCGGGTTGTGGGTGACTAAAACTCCGCTTTCGATCTACGCTCAGTTGGGCTGTGTAATGCTTATTGGTCTTGCAGCCAAAAACGCGATTTTGATGGTCGAGTTTTCGAAGCAGGAACGCGAAAGCGGCAAGGGGATTTTCGAGGCGGCGATTTCGGGCGCTGACTTGCGTTATCGCGCGGTGATGATGACCGCCTGGAGCTTTGTCATCGGCGTTTTGCCGCTCGTTTTCGCAGTAGGTGCTGGTTCAGGTGCGATGAAGGCTATCGGTATCTGCACGTTCAGCGGAATGCTTTTCGCGAGCGTTGTGGGTATAGTTTTCGTTCCCGCTTTATATTCTCTTTTCCAGCGTTTGCGTGAGAAAATCAGCGGCGGAAATAAAAAGGCGTGAGTTTTGCGATGAGTAACGTAAATAAGGAATGGTTTGTAAGAAGTTCTGACGGCAAAGTTTACGGTCCTACAGACCGCGAAACTCTTGTTGAATGGGCAGGGGAAGGACGTATAGAACCAACAGGCTTTGTCTCGTCGGATCGAAAGACGTGGATACCCGCTCAATTGATGGGCGAGTTGGAAATGAAATGGGTGGTTGAAGCCGAGCCAGGTAAATTTTATGGGCCTTTTAACCGTAAAATGGTCAGCCGGTTGGCTTCTAATAACGAAATCCCGGCAGGCGCCGCTTTTTACCGCAGGCACGAGTTCGCCATAGACCAGGACCCGCCTCCTGTAATCGTGGAAAAGATCGTTGAAGTCGAAAAGATCGTTGAGAAAGAGGTTCGTGTCGAGGTTCCGGTTGAAAAGATCGTTGAAGTCGAGAAGGTCGTTGAGAAAGAGGTTCGTGTAGAAGTTCCGGTCGAGAAGATTGTCGAGGTCGAAAAGATAGTCGAAAAAGAGGTTCGTGTCGAGGTTCCAGTCGAAAAGATCATAGAGAAGGAAGTGCGTGTAGAAGTTCCCGTAGAGAAGATTGTTGAAGTGGAGAAAATAGTTGAAGTGGAGAAGATAGTGGAAGTTGAGCGAATTGTAGAGGTGGAACCTCCGGCTCGTAAGACTATAACCGCTGGAGACGAGATGCCTACCATCGCCGCGCGTCCTCCGACACCTCAGATAGGAGGGATGTTCCGAAATGTCAATCCTGTTCAGCTCGCAGCTTTAGAGGCCGCGGCCAGACGCGAGTTGGCGGCGGCAAAGAGCTCGAGGGGAGGCGGATTATCGGGGTTGTTTCACAGGAGGAAGTCATGAGTGTTGCGATGTGGTATTTGAGAACCCAGGACGAAATCTTTGGGCCTGAAAGCAGGGATAAGCTTATAGAGTGGGCCAGGATGGGGCGCATCCAGCCAGGGCAGGAGATTTCCGAGGATAACGAGATTTGGAAGCGTGTTGAGGACGTTCCTTTTTTGGATATGCGCTTTTCGATTGACCTGGGCGATGGGAATCCGCGAGGCCCTTTTAATAAAGCGGCGGCAGAAGCGCTTTTGTCGTCAGGTCGTCTGCCGGCGAGCGCCAGTATAGTTGAAACTCGCGCTCCCTTCGATGTTGAGCCGGACGCTTTGCCCGACAACGAGCTCATATTAGAGGTGAATGCGGCGGATGCCGTACGCTCGGAGAATGTAGAAGTGGTTGAAAAGGTGATCGAAAAAGTTGTTGAAAAAGTTGTTGAGGTGCCCGTAGAGAAGATAGTTCTCAAAGAAGTGCCGGTCGAGAAGATAGTCGAGAAGATAGTTGAAAAGGAAGTTCCCGTTGAAGTTGAGAAAATCATTGAAAAGCGCGTCGAAGTTCCTGTTGAAGTCGAGAAGATAGTTGAGAAGATAGTCGAGAAGGTAGTCGTTGACGAAACCAGAGTCAAGGAATTGGAAGCGCTTGTCGAAGAGGAGCGCCGGCACACGGCGAGTCTCCAGGCCCGTATGGACGAGGCCGCCAAGAGCAACGCCGAACGCGAAGCGGCTATGCAGGAGAAGCTTATGGCTTCGGCTAAAGAGGCGTCGGCCCGGGAAGCTAAGTTGCGAGAACAGGTTCTTGCGCTTGAGAATGAGCTACGACGGCTGCCGGAATCCGCCGGGGAAATCGCCAATATCCAGGCCGCCGTCTACTCGCTTATGACCGGCGAGGTCGAGGAAATCGGAAAACTCATTGAGATTGAGAAGGCTGAAGCGGAGGAATTTCGCCGCCGTCATGAAGAACGGACAGATAATCTTCTGCAACGCCGCCGCGAACTTCTCAAGCGTGCAGGGGCGAACATTCAGGAAATGACGCGTAAGGCGCTCGTTAACAGACCGGAAGATCCGCGTACGACTCAGCTTAGAAAAGAAGTTGACGAACTTCGCAGATTAGATGCCAGGAAGAGTCTCGACGCGGAGATGAAAATCAGGGATCTATCCGACAAATTGCGGCTGAGGGAAGCGGAACTCGCTCGCAAAAACGAGAGCCAGAAGGATATTACCCAGCTTCAGGCTCAGGTTCAAGAGCTTAGAGAAAGGCTTCAGCTGCGGGAGAAGGAATTGCTGACCGAGCGTCAGCGCTCCGATATGCTTCGGCAGCAGCAGGCGGTGTATCAGCAAACCCTTTCGACTCGCGTACGGGAGTTGGAATCCCCTTCGATCGGAACGACTCAGTCCCTTTCGACCAATCAGAGCCGTGAAGCGAAACTCGTTAAACTTCCCAAGTGGATGAGGTTCGGACAATGACATCCGTCGGATGCGCAATTCTTGCCGCCGTCTCTATATTTGATTATCCCGAACTGCAGCCTCGACATGAGGCGTTAAAGGATCGGATGGTTGCGGCGATACGAGATTGCGACATGTTCGCAATGCGTAAGGCCTGTCTTGAGGCGACTGAGGTTTTCCCTGAAGATCCGGTCTGGAATTACAATCTTGCCTGCGCATATTCCAAAGGCGGCAAGACTGAAAAAGCTCTGAAAGCCTTGGAGAAGGCGATCCGTTACGGCTATCGCGATTCAAGGGCCATTTCTCAAGACCCGGATTTAAAGCCGATATCCGACATGGATGAGTTTCACAAGCTTCTTGATCAGGCTGACGAACTTCGAAATGTGCCGGTCGCTTTCGGTCCGTTATCGGCGACTCCGGCCAAGGGCAAGGCCGGTGAGGTTTTGATTGTCGATGAGCATAATCTTGCGTGGGATTTCGACAAGGCGTGTTTTGCGGCAAAAATGGAATTGGAAGGGGATGGCTTCAAGGGTAATGAAGGAGACCTGTATTTCAATCGCGACAGGGGGCACTCTAACCTGCCGATAAAGGAATTTCCCGGGCTTACGCCGATTAGCATGGGCTCCGCCGCCAAAGAGAAAGGCGTCGACCTTGATTTTCCCAATGTGAGTTTTCCGTATCCCGTTTTCGGCAATTGCAGCCGCGCTCTTGTTGCCGGTCCGATGTGGCGGAGCCTGCCGCGTGCGCTGGTGACGAGTCAGGCGTTTCGCCTTAAGGCGATGAGTCATTTTTATCTGTCGAATCAGATATGGGTGTTTCCCGTCGTAAACGACTGTCCGCCATTAGGCAAGTACGGTGATGTCTTTGCCTCTCAAACTCCTTATTGGATAGCGACACAAGGTCGCAGCTGGTCGGATCAGTATTATCTCAAAGCTGCGCTTGAGGTGAGCCGGACGCTTAAGCCGGAGGTGAAAAAAGAGATTGTCTCCCGCGGGCATCTCGCTCCGACAGTTCAGGCGATAATCCGCAAATCGCTCAAGTCGGTAACGAATGAAACGGATTATCTGACATCACAAGCCCATCCGACGGCATTTCCCGCAAACGGACTTGACATGGCAAGGCTGAAAAATCTCGCGTCGTCCCTTGCCGCGGATGCAATTCCCCCTGTTGTTCAAATAAAGGGGGTGGCCGTCGGTCAGACGAAGAATCGCGAGGAAATCTCCGGTCTGCCGGAGCTTTCGTATGTAAGTCCCTGCGCATGGGCGTTCGTGCTGCGCAAGAGCGATGAAAGCCGGGTATTCATAATCGGCGCCACCGGTGCCGATGAATATTCTTTCGCGGAGGTTCACGGGCAAAAAGGCGCCGCAAAAATCGAGAAACTCAGGGCTGATGTGGCGAGAATAACAATTGATAAGACATTGATAACCCAGTCTAATCGCGTCGACATCGCGATTTTCGGCAGGTCGAAAAAATCCGATTGGGGCGCCCCGGCGTTTGTTTCGTTCGCGGTTTTAGATCCCGCCTCGCCATATTGCGATCCTGTATTGCTGGGATCCGGTAATCCGGCCGACAGTAAAAAATGAGACTTTTTCTTGCACCGCTCGCTGATTTTACCGACGCTCCTTTCAGAAGAATGTGCTTTGAGGGCGGCGCGGATATGGTTTACACCGAAATGGTTTCGGCCGCCGCGCTCGCGCACGGCAATTCACCGACGCGTCATCTGATGGAGACGATGGATGGAGAGGGGCCTGTCGCCTGTCAGATATTCGGAGCGACCGAAAGCGATGTCGCGACTGCATCTCAAGAGATTGAGAAGATCAAAGACAGGTTCGTCGAGCTTAATCTCAACGCGGGCTGCCCTATGACGCGCATTACGCGATCGGGGGCGGGTGCGAAACTCATTGAGGATCCGGAAAAGGTCTTCAGGCTTTTAAAGGCCATGCGCGAGAACACCTCGCTTCCCGTTACTCTTAAGACGCGTCTCGGACCGCATCCGAATGATGCGAGGATTTTTGAGCTTGTGGATGCAGCCTCAAGGGCGGGTGCGAAAGGAGTTGCGGTGCATGCCCGTTTTACGAGTCAGATGCATGGAGGGGCGCTTGATCTCGAACTTCTTTCCGAGGTTGTCGCCCGCTCGCCGCTGCCGGTAACGGGAAACGGGAGTATCAGAACGTCGAAGGATCTCGAGGCTATGGCGGCAACGGGTGTAAAATCGGTCATGATTGGCCGTGCTGCGCTTTCCGATCCCGGAATTTTCGCGGTTTTGAAAGGGTGCGGGAATCCGTGGTCCCGCTTTGATGCGGTGCGTTCGCATTTGAAATACATTCTCCATTTCCGTGAACTTCTGCTGAAAAAGTTTCCCGACGACCATATCCGCTCTGCCGACGCGTTCGCATCGGTTAAAATGCACACTCATCTTTTCCGTTATTTCAACGGATTGTCCGGCGCGGCCAAGTTGCGTGCAAAACTTAACGGCATTCGCTCATTGGCTGAAATTGAATCGTGTATATCCGGATTTGGATTCTGTGATTGATATGATTACGGGGTGCATTTGATTTTGGGTATTGCGCATGGGCGTTGTATCGTGTATAATTTTGCATAAAAAGTGTTTTTAGGATAATAAAGATGATTAAACGAGAATGGTTGATTGAAAAGGCGCAAAAGGTGCGCAAGGCAGACTATATTGATCCGGCTTTATACCGCAAATACGGCGTCAAGCGCGGTTTGCGAAATGATGACGGCATGGGCGTTCTTGTCGGGCTTACGACTATCGGAAACGTTCACGGCTATGTCGTTTCAGAAGGTGAAAAGATAGCGATTCCCGGTGAACTATATTATCGCGGAATAAACGTAAAAGATCTCGTCGCCGCCGACCGCAAGGAGCATCGCTACGGTTATGAGGAGTGCGCATATCTTCTGATGTTCGGCGAACTGCCCACGGCGCGTGAACTCGTCGACTGGAAGTCGAAGCTTGGCATGTACCGCAAGCTTTCGGATGGTTTCAAGGAGAACGCCATATTGCGTCATCCCTCCGCCGACATCATGAACGCCATCGCAAGAGCCGTTCTCTTCGCCATGGCGTTCGAGGAGGTGCCCGAGCAGGATGCGATCAACGACCTTTCGATAGAGACCTGCCTTGAAAGATCGATCGCCCTCATAAGCGTCATGCCGACGATCGCCGCGTACGCGTATCAGGCTAAAGTCCACTATCACATGGGCGGCTCGCTCATGATCCGCAATCCCGACCCCAAGAAATCGAGCGCGGAGAACTTTCTCTCTCTTATCCGTGATGACGGACGCTATACGAGGCTTGAGGCCGAAACTCTCGACCTCTCGCTCATTCTTCACGCAGAGCACGGCGGCGGCAACAACTCGTCGTTCGTAACCCACGTCGTGACGAGCGCCCACACCGACATCTATTCGTCGATCGCCGCGTCCGTTCTTTCGCTCAAGGGTTCCCGCCACGGCGGGGCGAACCTGCGCGTCATGAAGCAGATGGATGAGATCAAGGAGAACGTAAAGAACTGGCGCGATCCCAAATCCGTAGAAGCGTACCTGAGAAAGATCGCCGAGAAAAAGGCCGGCGACGGAACCGGCCTTATCTACGGGCTCGGACATGCAGTTTATACGGTTTCCGATCCGCGCGCGAAGCTTTTAAAGCGCAAAGCCAAGGAGCTTGCCAGAGCGAAGAACCGTCTTGACGAGATGAGGCTTTATGAGATGATCGAGGAGTTCGGCCCCGCGATCATTAAAGAACTCCATCCCCGTGCCGAGGACGTCTGTGCCAACGTCGACCTTTATTCGGGTTTCGTTTACGACATGCTCAACATTCCTCGCGATCTTTATACGCCGCTTTTTGCGGTCGGCCGCTGCGTAAGCTGGTGCGCCCACCGTATGGAGGAGCTTATAAACAACGGGCCGATTCTCCGCCCTGCGTACAAGCCGCTCTTCCGTCCGAAAACGTATGTTCCTCTTAAGGACCGCAAGTGATGCCCGGAACAACCGATCGGGAAATTTCGCCGATACCTGAATCGTTCGTTCGGGTTGGGCAGTCTCTCGGCGAGCGCGCGACAATAGCTTTGGCTATGTCGCGTGTTGCTGTTATCGGCGTCGGCGGCGTCGGAAGCTGGTGCGCCGAGGCTCTTGCGAGAACCGGTGTCGGCTCGATTCTTATCGTTGATCCCGATCGGATAGTTCCGTCCAATATCAATCGGCAACTGATTGCTACGACAAAAACCGTCGGCGAACAGAAAGTCTCCGTTCTTGAGAGGAGGCTTCTCGAGATTAATCCCGGGCTGCATATTGAAGCGGCACCGAGGCGGTATTCCAGGGAATCCGCAGAAACGTTCGCGCTTGAAAAATATGATTGTGTTGTTGATGCGATCGATTCTGTCGAGGATAAGGCCGATCTCATTCTCCACGTTGATGCGCTCGATCGCGTCTTGCTTTTTTCTTCGATGGGAGCCGCCTTGCGCTCCGATCCATTTTCCGTCGGCAAGGCCGAATTCCGGAAAATAGAGGGCGATGCGCTTGCCCGTTCGCTCAGGCGCCGATTCAGGGAACGGGGGATGTTTCCAAAGCGTAAGTTTCAATGCGTATATTCCCACGAAAGACCATCGTCGGCTCAAGATGCTCTTCCTTCGTCAGAAAGACGTGCTTATGGAAGTCTTGTGCAGGTGAGTGCGGTTTTCGGATTCGCTCTTGCGGGGCTGGTCGTTGATGCGCTTACAAGACGGACGGATTGATTAAGAAAGGTGGTGTTCTTATGGCTTGCGTTCTAAAGTCGATCCTGCAGACGGTGGGCTCTACGCCCATGGTGGAGATATCTTCTCGACTTAACAAAGGCGGTGCGCGCGTTCTGGCCAAGGTTGAGTTCTTCAACCCTGCCGGGAGCGTCAAGGATCGGGCCGCGCTTGCGATGGTTGAAAATGCCGAGAAAAACGGTTTTCTTTCCCCGGGGATGACTATTGTTGAGCCGACATCAGGGAATACCGGCATAGCGCTTGCGCTTGTTTCGGCGATTAAGGGGTATAAGTTGATTCTTGTTATGCCGGAGACCATGAGCCTTGAGCGCAGGCGACTCGCTTCCGCCTATGGCGCCGAGATTGTGCTTACGCCCGGCGAAAAGGGTGTGAAGGGCGCTGTGGAGGAGGCGTGCAAAATGGCTGCCGATTGCAATTACGTTATGCTTAAGCAGTTTGAAAATCCCGTCAATCCGGAGAGTCACTACTGCTCGACAGGTCCGGAAATCTGGGATGCGACAGCCGGAGATATCGATGCGTTTGTTGCAGGCGTCGGAACCGGCGGGACTTTCACGGGGACCGCCCGTTACCTGAAAGAGAAGAATCCCTCCATCAGATTTGTCGCCGTCGAGCCTGAAAACAGTGCGGTTCTTTCGGGAGGGAGTGCCGGTGCGCACGGCCTGCAGGGAATCGGTGCGGGCTTCGTGCCGGCTGTAATGGACGTTTCTCTCGTTTCAGAGGTGGTCCGCGTAACCGATGATGAAGCTGTTCGAACGGCGCGCGATGCGGCCGCAAAGGAAGGTCTGCTGGTCGGGATTTCTTCGGGAGCTGCGCTGCATGCGGCGTTGAATCTTTCAAGGAGACCGGATTTTAACGGCAAGACGATAGTGGTTCTGCTGCCCGATACGGGTGAACGTTATCTTTCGACTGGGCTTTTTGATTGATTTTGCTTCGCTGATTGCGGGCTGCGAATAAGAAAGTGAGCGATAAAATGAAGCGTCATCTTATAGGAATCGGCGGGGTCGGGATGAGCGCATTGGCCACCGCGCTTGTCAGGCTCGGAGACGATGTGACCGGCGCCGACCGTACTCTTGGAACGCCAAATATCCAATTCCTCGAGTCGATGGGCGTGAAATGCTTTCCTGACGACGGAAGCGGAGTCGACGAAACGACCGGAGAGGTGATTGTTTCAACGGCCATCGAAGAGGATAACCCCGGGCTTAAGAAGGCCCGAGAGTTGGGCATCCCCGTTACTCATCGCGCCAAGGCGCTTTCAAGGACGCTCTCACCGTATAAGCTCGTTGCTGTCGTCGGCACTTGCGGCAAGTCGACCGTGACGGCGATGCTGGGTCATATTCTCGCGGAATGCGGGCTTGACCCGATGTGCGTAAACGGTGCGAATGTCCCCGGCTGGGAAGGCGCCGTCAGGTTCGGGCGCGGAGAATACGCCGTCGCCGAAGTCGACGAGAGCGATAAATCGCTTGTGGCGTTTAAGCCTTATGCTGCAGTTGTTACGAACGCTTCGGCTGATCATTATTCCAAAGAGGAGATGGACGAGGTTTTCGACGCGTTTGTCGCGGGAATGCCGGGCCCGCTTGTCGAAGGACGCAGAGTTTACGGCGAGGCGGATGTTTCTGTTCCCGGTAGACACAACAGGAACAACGCTTTTCTCGCGCTTGAAATGGCGAAGGCTCTCGGGTGCGACGAGGCGGCGGCGAAGGAGGCGCTTTTGAAGTTCGGCGGCGTCGAAAGGCGCCTTCAGAAAGTCGGCGACGGCGTGTACGACGATTACGCTCACAATCCCGAAAAGATAAAGGCGATGTGGACGACGCTTGCCGAGGCGCATCCGGAAGGGATATGCGTCGTATGGCGGCCTCACGGGTATGCGCCTTTGAGAAAGATGCTCAATGGTCTTGCAGAGATGTTCAATGAAACCGTGCGTCCGTGCGACAAGCTTCTTCTTTTGCCGGTTTATGACGCAGGCGGAACGGCGGACCGTTCGATAAATTCGGATGAGCTTCTAAAGAGAATCGACGCGGAGAAGGCGGTTAGCGTAAAGGATCTTGATGAGGCATATGATTGGATATCCGCCAACCGTGCGAAATTTGCGGCTTTTGCGACGTGCGGAGCTCGCGATCCCGGATTGCCGATCCTTGCGAAGAGGGTGGCTGCAGTAAGGTAGTTGTTGTTATGACTAAAAGACGAAAAGCGTTAGAATTTTTATTTTCGATATTGATAGGGTTGGTTTTGGTATGTTCGGCGTCAGGTAAAAACTCAAACGCTTCAGCGAAGACGGGCGTTTGGTGGCATTGGATGGGTTCGCATGTCTCCAAGGAGGGAATAGTAAAGGATCTCGACTGGTTCGCTGAAGTCGGGATCGGCTCGGCGACGATATTTGGAATGTGCGATATCTGTACGCCCTGGGCATCCAAAATCGACAATCCTCCGAACGGGAAGATTATTGCGTTCGGCTCTGAATGGTGGGCGCTCGTCAGATTCGCCTGCGATGAGGCAGAGAAGCGCAATATTGAACTCGGGCTTCATAACTGTCCGGGATATACTTCAACCGGTGGGCCGTGGATTCCTTCGCGTCTTGCGATGCGTGAGCTGGTTTTCAACGTGACGAATGTCGAGGAGCAGATTTCACTTGAAGCGCACGCTATGTTCCCCGTCGAAAACGGCGATACGGGCGCATTCGAGAAGCCTAAAATCCCAGCGCGACATACAGACATATTTGATATAGCCGTTGTCGACGGCGTTAAAATACAGCACATTCCGATGGGGGCGTTCACTCAGCCGAACCAATGGGAAATTTTCGGCCTTGAATGTGACAAGATGAATCCGGAGGCCGTCGAGTTTCATCTTGACCGCGTTATCGGCGATATGAAAAAATATCTCGGGCGCCACGTCGGTAAAACGATGAGGTTCGTTCTTCTCGATTCCTACGAGGCGGGCCGTCCGACATGGACGCCGAAAATGAGAGAGGAATTCAAAGCCCGCCGAGGATATGATCCGCTGCCGTTTCTGCCGGTTCTCGGCGGCTTTAAGACCACAGCCGCCCCGACTGAATCTGACGAGAAGAAATTTAAGGACGATTACGAATTGACGATACGCGAACTGTACCGTGATGTCCTCTTTAAAATCATGCATGAGAAATTGAACTCTGCGGGGCTTGAGTTCGCGTGCGAACCGTACGGCGGGCCTTTCGATTCGCGCGACTGCGCTAAATATGTTGATAGAGTCATGACGGAATTCTGGTTCATTCCTAAAAAGGTTCACGAGCCGATAAAGCCTCTTGATTGGAATACCTGGGCGGGCCCCGACGGGGAGCGCCACAACGTGATCGAGGCGGAGGCTTTCACGGCGAGTCCTTCGAACTGCAGATGGAACGAGACTCCGTTTATGCTTAAGGCCGCGGCCGATGCGCAGTTCCTGCGCGGAATTAACAGGATGATTCTTCACACATGTCCGCATCAGCCGTGGGGCGACGATGTGCTGCCCGGTAAGGCGATGGGGCGATGGGGTACTCATTTCGGGCGAAATCAGACATGGGCGAAAAGCGGCAAGGGGTTCTTCGAATATCTCAATCGCTGTCAGGCGCTTCTTCAATGGGGAGAGCCGTCAGCGGCAAAGTTGACGCTGAAAGGGATTACGCCGTCTTCCGTCCCGGTTGAATCGATTGCGCGCGAGGCGTCCGACGAATACCGTTTTTTTGTCGTCAACCGTTCGATGAAGAGCGTGAACTTTAAGGCTGTTTTCGAGAAGAGCGGTTTTGTAGCTGGATGGTATGATCCTGTTTCTGGTCGGGATATGCCTTTAAAGATGGTCAATGGCGAGATTCCTTTAACTCTTGCTCCGTGCGGATCGGGATTTTTAAAGTTGCGGAAAATTCAGCGGCGGTCGGCACAGTATTCGATGTGGAGCGATTATATGCAGGGGTTGATTTCCTTTGATTCGCTCTCATCCGAGGAAATCAAAGGCGATTGGAAATTGTCGTTCGGCGAAAAGACGATTGTAACGAACGAGCTTATCGATTGGACTAAAAGCGAAGATGACGATTTAAAGTATTTCAGCGGAACCGCCGTCTATTCGATAAAATTCAATATGACAGAAGTCGGAGGAGAAAAAATCTTAAGCCTCGGAGACTGTAACAACCAGATTGCAAAAGTCATCTTGAACGGTAAAGAGCTTGCGACATTATGGTGCGCGCCGTATGAGGTCTTACTTTCAAAGGGTGTACTGTTGGACGGAGATAACGAACTTAGAATTGAGTTTACGAACGTATGGGCCAACAGGCTTATCGGCGACGAACAGGAGATACGTGATTGCGATTTTGTCGAGGCCCCGATTACAGGCGGAACGTATCTGAAGAGTTTTCCAGAATGGTTCGATGGAAGTGTTAAGAACAGGCCGTCAAAGGGTCGCAAGTGCTTTACTGATTGGAATTATTTCACCGCTAAATCAAAACTTGCGCCGTCGGGCCTTTTGGGCCCGGTGAGGATCGGTTTTGATCGATAACGGCATATCTTGCAGAAGCAGGATAAAAATTTGTCAGATTTAGATTTATGTTTTTCCTATGTCGGTATGAAACAATAAAAAGGAGAGATATATGAAAAGTATAAAAGTAATCGTCATTGCCGCTATCGCAGTCGTCGCTGCCGGTGCGCAGGCTGCAAGCCGTACAACATTCCGAGATGCAATGGGCCGCAAGACAGGGACAGTCGAAGATAATGGTCGGGGCAAGGTTACATATCGTGACAGTATGGGCCGTAAAACCGGCAGCTCTGAAACTGACCGTTATGGAAAGACGACCTTTCGTGATGAGATGGGGCGCAGGACGGGCAGCATGCAGACTGACCGTTATGGCAAGACGACATTCCGCGACGAGATGGGCCGTATGACGGGGTCTGCCACAACGGATCGTTATGGCAAGACTACATATCGGGATGCAATGGGGCGCATAAAGGGGACGTCGACAACGGATCGTTACGGTAAAACGACTTATAGAGACGCGATGGGGCGTGTGAAAGGTTCACAGAAGTAGTCGCCGGGCAAAAATGGTTTTTCTGCTACCATAACGGGGAAAGTTTTGATATACTTATACTTAATTGGTTTTGAAACCGCCCGAAAGGGCTAATTAAGGAGTAAAAAACATGGCCAAAACGCCGAAATTCGCGAACGCTAAGGTGTTCGCTTGGGTCGACAAGTGGAACAAGATCTGCACGCCTGACAAGATCGTCGTCGTGACAGGTACGAAGAAAGAGCACAATGATATCTGTGAGATGATGGTCAAGAATGGCCAGTTCATCAAGCTCAACGCTAAGAAGCGCCCTGATTGCTATCTCGCCCGCTCTCACGAGAGTGACGTTGCTCGCGTTGAAGGCCGTACCTTCATCTGCTCCGAGAAGGAGATCAACGCTGGTCCTACGAACCATTGGGTTGACCCCAAGGTTATGAAGCCTCTCATGGAGAAGAGTTACAAGGGCTGCATGAAGGGCCGTACGATGTACGTCATTCCTTTCGCGATGGGCCCCATCGGTAACCCCATCACTCAGTACGGCATCGAGCTTACCGACTCGCCTTACGTCGTCGTCAACATGAACATCATGACCCGCACGGGTGACGCTGTCATTAAGCAGCTCGGTACCGACGGTGAGTTCATCCCCTGCATCCACTCTGTCGGCGCTCCTCTTAAGAAGGGCCAGAAGGATGTCGCTTGGCCCTGCGCTAAGAACATCGACGACAAGTTCATCACCCAGTTCCCCGAAGATCGCGAAATCTGGTCATTCGGTTCGGGTTACGGCGGCAACGCTCTTCTCGGTAAGAAGTGCTTCGCGCTCCGTATCGCTTCGAAGATGGCTAAGGATCAGGGTTGGATGGCTGAGCACATGCTCATCCTCACGCTCACGAGCCCCGAGAAGAAGCAGTATCACGTCACTGCCGCGTTCCCGTCTGCTTGCGGTAAGACCAACCTCGCGATGATGGAGCCTAAGCTCAAGGGTTGGAAGCTTCAGACCATCGGTGACGATATCGCTTGGATCAAGCCCGGCGATGACGGCCGTCTCTACGCCATCAACCCCGAGAACGGCTTCTTCGGCGTCGCTCCCGGCACTTCGATGGACTCCAACCCCAACGCTCTCAAGAGCTGCAAGAAGGGCACGATCTTCACGAATGTCGTTCTTACTCCCGATGGCGACATCTGGTGGGAAGATATGGGCGTTAAGGCTCCTAAGGAAGGTATCGACTGGAAGGGTAATCCCTGCTACGTTTGTAAGGACGATCCCTACCGCATGGGTCCGAAGCCCGGCATGACCAAGGCTGAGATCAAGGAGTCCGGTTACGTTGCCGCTCATAAGAACTCGCGCTTCACGGCTCCCGCCGAGAACTGCCCTGTTCTTGACAAGGCTGGCTTCAATGGTCTTTACAACAAGAAGCCCACGGGAGTACCGATCGACGCGATCCTCTTCGGCGGTCGCCGTCCTTCCACGATTCCTTTGGTAAACGAGGCTAAGAGCTGGGCTCACGGCGTATTCATGGGTTCCGCTGCTGGTTCCGAGGTTACGGCTGCCGTTATTTCCGATCAGATCGGTCAGGTCCGCCGCGATCCTATGGCGATGCTTCCGTTCTTCGGCTACAACGTCGCCGACTACTTCCAGCACTGGCTCGAGATGGAGCGCACCTCCGCCGACGCTTCGAAGCTTCCTAAGATCTACTTCGTCAACTGGTTCCGTAAGGGCGACGACGGTCGCTTCATGTGGCCTGGTTTCGGCGACAACAGCCGCGTTCTCAAGTGGATCTGCGACCGTATCGACGGCAAGGTTAAGGCCACCAAGACGGCTATCGGTAACCTCCCGCTCGAGAAGGATATCGACCTTTCGAACAACGAGGGTAAGTTCAAAGTCGTTCCCGCCGACCTCAAGGAAATCCTCAAGGTCGATAAGGCCGGCTGGGTCAAGGAAATCGAGACCATCGGCAAGAGCTACGACGAGTATGACGCCAAGGCTTCTAAGGACTCCAAGGTTGTCTCCAAGACGGCCAAGCGCGTTCCTCAGGCTCTCCGCGACGTTCTCGCCGCTGTTACGGCCGAGCTCCAGAAGTAATTTAAACTTCTGAGTTGGATAAAAGGGAGTTGCTTTCGGGCGACTCCCTTTTTGCCGTTAAAATATTTGTAATATTTCCGTATCAAAAATGTTACAGAAATGTTGCGTTGATGATACACTTCTTTTTTTGAATAATGCGATAATCTTTCCGTCGACAGGAAAAGTCGGCGAAAGGAGATCGCATGTTAGCCAGATGTTACAGCGCGGCCGTTACGGGGGTCGACGCGTCTACGGTAGAAATCGAAGTTTATTCCGTAAAGGGGACGAATTCGTTTACGATCGTCGGCCTGCCGGATACCGCCGTCAAGGAGGCGAAGGACCGCGTATCGACCGCGCTTAAGAATTCTGGATATAAATCGAAGGACGAGTTTTCGGTAACAGTCAATCTCGCACCGGCCGACGTCCGAAAGGAAGGTCCCATATACGATCTTCCGATAGCGGTCGGTCTTTTATCCGCGACGGGTCGTCTGAAGGCGATAGATTTAGGCGACTACGCTCTCGTGGGCGAACTTTCGCTTTCCGGTAAGGTGCGCCGCGTGCGTGGGATTCTGCCGATGGTTCTAGAGATGAGGCGGATAGGTAAAGCCGCCGTTCTGGTTCCCGAAGAAAACGCCGAGGAGGCGAGCATCGTTTCCGGCATCGACATCATCCCGGTCGCTACGCTTCGCGATGCCGCCGAATTTCTGAACGGCAATCTCTTGATAGAGCCCGTCTTCACGAATCTCGGGGATCTTGTCGAACTCAACAGGGATGTCGGGGATGACTTTGCAGATGTAAAAGGCCAGGCATTCGTCAAGCGTGCGCTCGAGGTTGCCGTCGCCGGTTCTCATAACGTCTTAATGATCGGATCGCCGGGGTCAGGAAAGACGATGCTCGCTCGCCGCATACCGTCTATTCTGCCGCCGATGTCGGTTGAAGAGGCTCTTGAGGTTTCGCGCATTCATTCCGTCGCCGGGCGTGAAAAGGGCGGAGGACGTTTTATCACTTCGCGTCCGTTCCGCGCTCCCCATCATACCGTAAGTTCAATCGGACTTTTGGGCGGCGGCGCCCATCCTCTTCCCGGCGAGGTTTCCTTAGCTCATCGCGGCGTTCTTTTTCTCGACGAATTCCCGGAGTTTCCGCGTCAGGCGCTTGAAGTTCTGCGTCAGCCTCTTGAGGACGGCCATGTCGCCGTATCGCGAGCTCTCGCAGCGTGTGATTATCCGAGCAACTTTATGCTCGTCGCCGCCATGAACCCGTGTCCGTGCGGTTACTACAACGATCCGACCCATGAGTGTCGCTGCAGCCAGTCGCAGATTCTTAAGTATCAGCGTCGTGTATCAGGGCCTCTGTTGGACCGCATCGATATCCAGGTCGGAGTAAGCGCGGTCCCGGTAAAGGATCTTGATTCTCTGTCCGAAGGCGAGTCCAGTAGCGCGATAAGAGAGAGGGTTTTAAGGGCCCGTGAAATACAGACGGCCCGTTATCGCGGAATGCACGGCGTCGTTTCAAACGCCGACGCGAAGAGCCGCGATTTGAAAGAGATATGTAAACTGACGGCCGAAGCGACCGGGGAAATCAGGCGGACGATAGAGGCGCTGAGTCTCTCGGCGCGGGCCTACGACAGAATATTGAGAGTCGCAAGAACTATCGCAGATCTCGCGGGGGAGGAATCGGTCGGGCGCGAGGCCGTTCTTGAGGCGGCCTCCTACAGACAGCTCGATTCGGAAAACGGAGACGCTTTTTGGGCATGATTTCAATTAACGAAAAACCAAAAAAAGAAAGAGGTGAAAAATGAATACAAATGAAAATAACTGCAGGAGCGCTGTCAGGCATTATCGCCCAAGGCTTACGTTCTACAGAGCGAATGCGAAATGCACGGGCGGCGCTCTGCAGCTTGAGGTGCATCCCGCGCATGACGATGTCGACGGCTCGATAATGGCGACTTTCGCCAACCAGCTTACCGTCGGCGACAGACATGTCGTGCCTCCCAAGTTCGCGACGTTCGACTGGGATAACAGCATCTGTGTAAAACTTGATTTTAACGATCTCACCAAGATGCTTGAAGTCTTTAGGGGAATTAAGGAATCGATTGAGGACGGCAAGGGGCTCTTTCACGTCTCTCCGGCGGGCTCGACAAAAATTTCTCTTCGCCATCTTGTGGAATATGACGGCGCGTATGCGTTTGAGGTTTCGCGCAGTAAACCCGGGTCTCCGGAATCGAAAAGTGCGCATATCATACTTTCCTCAAGCGAGGCGTATGGACTTGCCATGGCGATCGAGGATTCCTTAGGGGTTATCTGTTTCGGCATCCCCGAGGTGATTGCGAGAGATACATCCGCATATAAGCGTCGCGTAAAGGAGATGGGTAATGTTCCTGCGGCGTAAGAAAAAGCCCGAAATCCCCAACGTCGGTGTGGAACACGGGCGTTGGGGCGAAGACGTCGCGGCGGATTTTTTAAGGAGGCGCGGCTATATAATCGTCGAGCGCAACGTCCGTCCATATAAAGCGGACGAGCGTCTTGAGATCGATATAGTCGCGTATTTGCGCGAGGCCGACGCGATAGTCTTCGTCGAGGTCAAGCAGCACGCCGAACACAGCGAGTTCGAAAGCCGCTTAAGGAGCATCGACCGCCGCAAGCGGATGCTTATGAGACGCGTGTGCCGTTCGTGGCTTATGGTTCACAAATGGGCGGGGGCGTACAGGTTCGACGTTATAGAGGTTTTCGGGACACCGGAATCGAAGGAATCTCCCGAGATCGATCATATAGAGCGCGTCGATATTTTTGTCGGGCGCGGGAAATTTGTAAACTGGTGCGATTGATTTCGCGCTTAATTAAAGAAAGGAGGCCAATATGGCCAAAGACGGAATGATAAACAAAATCGGTTCGGCACTTGATGAGGTTATGAAGGCGATACGCAAGGAGTTTGGGGAGATGTCGATCATGAAACTCGGAGAGGAGTCGCGAGGTGATATTGAAGCGGTTTCGACGGGGGCGTTGTCGCTTGATATGGCGCTTGGAATCGGAGGGCTTCCCAAAGGGCGTATCATTGAATTATATGGACACGAATCGTCGGGTAAAACGACGCTCGCCCTCCACGTCGTCGCTAATGCGCAGAAAGCGGGCGGTACGGCAGCGTTCATCGACGCCGAGCACGCGCTGGATCCCTCTTACGCCTGTAAGATAGGAGTGGATCTCGAGAACCTGATTGTCTCTCAGCCGTCAAGCGGCGAAGAGGCTCTTTGCATCTGTGAAGAACTTATAAAATCGGGTGCGCTTGACGTCGTCGTAGTGGACTCCGTCGCCGCGCTGACGCCGCAGGCGGAAATCGACGGCAATATGGGCGACAGTCACGTCGGTCTTCAGGCGCGGCTTATGTCGCAGGCGATGCGTAAACTTACGGCGGCGATTTCACAGACGAAGACGCTGTGCATATTCACGAATCAGGTGCGCGAGAAGATCGGCGTCATGTTCGGGAATCCCGAGACTACACCCGGAGGCAAGGCGCTTAAGTTCTACGCGACGTGCCGCCTACAGGTCCAGCGGATAGGTGCGATAAAAAATCCTCAGGGAGAGATCGTCGGAAACCGTACGCGAGTAAAGGTCGTTAAGAACAAAGTCGCCGCCCCTTTTACGGAGGCCGAGTTCGATATTCTTTACGCATGCGGGATCTCGCGAGAAGGTTCGGTGCTCGACGCGGCTCTGGCCCGAGGCATCGTCGAAAAGCGCGGAAGCTGGCTCAGCTACGGTACGGAGCAGCTTGCCCAGGGTACTCTCGCTGCAATCGAGTTTTTGAAAAGTAATCCCGAGATTCTTGAAGAGATCACAGAAAAGGTTAAGATTACTCCGCTGGTTTCGGCGGTTAAAAAGAAAGAAAAATAAAAATGTCGGAAATTCGGTTTCATGGGCGACCCCCCCCCCCCCCCCCCCCGTACAACTTCTCTTGATGACAGAGTGGAGGGAAAGGGATTGGCGTCTAAAATGGCAATTGGCAACATTATCACACTGGCAACACTATTCAACCATCTTGGCAAAAAGTGTTTCGCTTTTTCGTCGCTTGATAAGTCCTATATTCCAGATATTTTGGCGAAGATGTGAAGGGATATAGTAAGCGATAATCGTAGTGCTACGGTTGGGACGCTGTCACTCAATCTCGTCGTTCGGTTTTGTGCTTCTCAATTAAGACAAGTAATAGGGTGAGGGGGACTGTTCCCTTTGGAGAAAAGTGATAAAAATAAAGGAAAGTGAGAGGTCTTGGGTGTGTGTTATAAATTGAGAATCTTGTGCTGAAAATGAATGATAAAAAGATAGTTTTAGTTGTCGGGATGGGGACGTCTCCGGCGGTGATGACGGAGATGTTAGGTGAAGGTTTGAGGTGAAGGTGAAGATGGCTACATGGCTTAAAGATGAAATTACGCTCAAGGGCGGCGCGAAGGTGTCCGCCCAGATGCTGCTTATTGTATCGGCGAGTCGCTCGACCGATGTGCCGGCGTTTTATTCAGATTGGTTTATTGATTTAATACTTGCCCGCATCTTTGTCACTATTGCTACGCGAATACCAATAATTCCGCCGACCTTGAAAACTGGAAGCAGCATTGCCAGTGTCCGCATGCAGAGACTATAACAGGGAAGTGAATGTTTATTCGATAGCTGTGTTTCGTTTGCATTTTCACTTGGGTAATAAGGGATTCGAAAGCGCAAAATGAGTCTGTTGACTTGCGTCATAATTAGGCGTATAATATTATTGAATTGTCATAGTCGAGGTGAGTAGATGAATTATATGACTGAACTTGCCGTTATCGCAAAAACGCATGGCGGAATTATTGAAACGAAAATAGCAGCACAACACGGCATCTCTAAAGCGATGCTGCATAAGTTATGCAAAGATGACAAAATCCATCGCATTGTAAAAGGTCAGTACATTCTTCCTGATGATATGCAGGATGAATTGTTGTCCATCAGCAACCGTTCCGAAAGAATTGTTTTTTCTCACGAAACAGCTCTTTACCTTCACGGAATTTCCGACCGAACGCCATTTGAGCATACGGTTACGGCTCCGTCCGGTTGCATTCCTTCCGCGGCAATCAAATCCGAATGCAAAGTATATTACATAAAGCCTGAATTGTTTGAACTTGGTAAAACAATCCTGAAAACACCCGCAGGAAATAATGTTCCTGCATACGACCTTGAACGCACGATCTGTGATATAATCCGCAGCCGTAACAAACTTGGGACAGAAACTTTTCTTGCGGCATTAAAACTGTATGCCGCGAACCAGAAGAAGGATTTAAATAAACTGAATTCTTATGCGAAAAAGATGCGGGTGTCCAATATCCTGCGGCAGTATTTGGAGGTGCTTCTGTGAGTAAAGCAATGAGTCTGAAAGCGAAAATACGGAATATCGCCAAACAGAAGAATATTCCTGCGCAAGTCATCTTGCAGAACTATATGTTTGAGCGCCTGCTCGTCCGTCTTTCTGCTTCTGAATACAAAGAGAAGTTTGTACTAAAGGGTGGTATGTTGGTAGCTGCCATTGTCGGACTCGACAACCGCGCAACCATGGATATGGATGCCACGCTTAAAAACCTGCCTCTTACACCGGAAGCAATTCGCAGTGCGTTGGGGGATGTTTGCGACATCGCATTTGATGATGGAGTTATGTTCGAGATCGGAACAATTTCTCCCATTCGTGAAGATGATATTTACGGTGGATATCGTGTCATGCTGAACGCACGGTTTGATGCTCTGCTGACGCCGCTCAGCATTGATGTGTCTACTGGTGACGCGATTACGCCCCATGCGGTGCCGTATAGTTTCTCTGAGATTTTTGACGATGAGAAGTCTTATGAGCTGTGGGCATATAACATTGAAACCGTTATGGCTGAAAAGGTGGAAACCATTCTGCGGCGAGGCGTGTTCAATACCCGTCCAAGAGATTTTTACGATGCCTACATACTGACTACAACACAGAAATTCGATAAGGCTGTGTTTGCGGATGCACTAAAGGCAACGGCAAACCATCGCGGCACTGCTCAGCAGATCGAGGACGTTTCCTCTATTCTTCGCAACATCGAAGAAAGCCCGGAACTCAAAACGATGTGGGATAAATACCGCAAGCAGTTTGCGTATGCAAAGGACATTGAGTACGGTCAAATTATGACCGTACTGAAAAAATTGACGCAGTAAATCACCTGATGCACACCCTCCGCATAAACGAAAAACTATCAATAAAAAAGTAATTTTGCGTTACTTTCAGGGAGATATAAATATGGCTTACGAATCTAAATCATTCAAAGAACATCACCTAACGCGACTTCCTGTGTTAGAAAAACTTCTCTCACTGGGATGGGAGCGAGAACAGATTATTTGCCCTTCGCCCCATTCTGATGATACAGAATGGCATGTACCTAAAACTCCTTCTGATGCAACTAATCGAGAATCAAAAAGAAGTTTCAAAGGGTATCCTGTGGATATTGCCTTATTTGATAATGTTGAGTTTGTAAATGACTACGAACACATCGTGGCAATTATCGAATGTAAGGAACCTAACAAGAATGAGGGTATTAGCCAACTGAAGATTTACTTAGGGCTTGAACCTCATGCACGGCTTGGAATTTGGACAAACGGCACAGAATTTGTCCGTGTTTATAAACTTCCTTCTGCGGGGAGTTTCAAGGTCGTGGAGGGATTAGGATTACCAAAGCCTACAGAGAATTTCATTTTAGCTGGTGATAAAAGAATCACATATTCTGATTTGCAAGTTCCTTCCACAAGAGAGTTGAAAATTGCATTTTCCTCTTTGCTTGGTGTAATCACTTCTCGTGACACTCGCTCTACCCGTCGAGAAGATCAGCTAAATCAAATGTCTAATATTCTACTGATTAAGTTGGAATCTGATCATGATGGTCAATGGGATAAAGATGAATCGCTGCTGTTCCAATTAAGTGATTTTCCTGCTCAAACACACAAATCTATCAATGATGCGTTTGCAAATTATAAAAGCAAGCATCCGGCGCTGTTCGCTACTGATGAACCTGATAGTATTGTACTTGATTCGGATACTATACAGGAAATTGTTCTGAGGCTGCAGGGAATAAATATTGGAGAAATGGCGCCTACAGCTTTGTCGATGGCATTCCAAGTTTTTCGAGATGCAACACTCAAGCTTGGAGATGGACAATACTACACGCCGCTCCGCGTTATAGAGGCAGGAACTGAATTGATGTGTATAACGCACAAGGATGTAGTTATTGACCCGGCCTGCGGTACAGGCGGATTTTTGTCAGCTGCTTTAATGAAGATTATTTCTACTGGCATTAATGAAAAGGCTTCGACGCAATGGGCCCATTACAACTTATTTGGTGTTGATCGTGATAAAACTAACATTAAGTTAACTCGAGCTTTAATGGTTGGTATGGGTGACGGATCGACGAATGCCCACCACGGTGATTCTCTCAGAGAGAGTAAATGGAAGGGTGATACAAAGGGCATTCAATCTGTATTAGGAGAAGGAAGATATACTGCTGTTTTGACAAACCCACCGTTCGGAAAAGATCTTGTTATTAATGCCGCTGACGCTAAAAGCTCACAGCTCGAAATTTGTAAGCATACTAAGGGCGGTCTAAAGTCAGATACTTATGCGCCGACAACAGAGTTGGGTATAGCATTTGTTGAACGAGCATGGAAAATTCTTCAAAATGGCGGACGATTAGGTATTGTTCTCCCTGAAACATATTTTTTCTCAAAGTCTTATCGATGGTTTAGAGAATGGATGGATACGCACTTTATTCTCCGCGGAGCACTTAACGTTCCAATGGAAGCTTTTCAGGGGTTTTGCCGAGCAAAAACCAACTTTTACATTTTTGAGAAGATTGGAAAAGGAAGAAAGGCCGATACGCCAACATGGTTTAGAGACGGATATGTCTGGGTTTCTAATGCACCCACAATTGGCTTAAACAAGGACGGATTAGATTTGTTTGTTGTTGACGAGAATGGTAGCCGAACAGATGTCATCGATAACAAAGCAATTATTGATGTACAAGCCTTGATGAGAGGCGAAGGTACATTTACGTCTGGCTATATCAAAGCCGAAGCAATGTCAAAATCCTACGTTGCGGTTCCTACCTTTTCCGGAAATAAATCAGAATCTGTTCTGGAAGAAAAAGTCAAGAAAAAGCTACCGGGATTTAGGATGCGTTCTCTTGGAGATTTGATTGATGATGGAATAATTTCTGTTCGAGGAGGACATGGAAGTCCCTCTGCGGATATAAGAATAGGCGATATACCATATATCAAAGTTGTCGATCTTCGAGCTGGAAGAGTTAATCCCAATAGCACTAATATGGTTCCCGAGCCCGTTGCAAAACAATTTTGGAACGGCGAGGAAAGTGGAATTTCAGCATGGGAGATTGCCACCCCGTCACGAGCATCAAAGAACATCGGTGAACCTTGCATGATATTACCAGGTCAAGAAAGAATGGTTTTGACAAAAGAAATTTTACTATTCTCGGTCTCGCCGAATGCACCGATTGATCCTTTTTATCTGTTTTGGGCAATGAGACTACGTGATGTTCAAAGCCAATGGCAACGCGTAATTTTTATGCAGACCAATCGAGAAGATTTGGGAGATCGATATCGCTTAATTGAAATTCCGTATACGGATGACAAAATTGCAGCCCAAGAAGTATCTAAATGCTATAGAGATTATTTTGTGGGCTTGGATGAATTGCAAAAGAAATTTGATCGAATGGACAACGATTTGTGATTAAGGATATGCGTATAAAAAACAGCAACTCAAAAGCATAGGTGGTGAATAGTGCCATGAACAAAGGCGTAATTTATATTCTAACCAATCCGTCCTTCCCTCAATATGTAAAGATCGGCTATGCCGACAATGTGGAATTTTGGTGTAATCGAGTGGAGTCAATCTGCCAATATCACTGTAGGCGACACGGTGTACATATATGTCGGTGAGAAATACAAATCGATTATGTTCAAGTGTGAGGTTGTCGGTGCTGATTTGTACGGAAACCGATCTACCGATGATTCCCCATATTATAAAGAGTTGGTGAAAGATCCCGATGCGCGATATATGAAGCTCAAATTAGTTGAGAAATATCCTGTAGGACAATATCCGTTGAAAGAGCTCAAAGAGAACGGCGTTACAAGCGTTCAAGGACGGTGCAAGGCTACCGTGCAACTCATAAAGTATTTAAATGACTGAAGGTGAAATATGGATAAGCTAAAAGAAAAAAACACACTGGAGCTGCGTATAAATTTAGATGAATATGAAGCAAAACTTGAGCAATTAAGTATTCTTGCTCAAAAGATGTCCACTATTGATTGGACGATTGAAAGTGCTATACAATTTTGCAATGATCAAGGCATGCAAGTCGAAGAGTCTATGTTACCTCAATTTGCTACGCTGCAGTCTCTGTACGATAATTTGAATACTTTCAATTACAAGGAGATAGAAGATATAATTGATATTTGCAAACAGCAGATAGAAGAGTTACGGCGTGAAAAATTCGATTCATATAATGACCCTTATAAGAATCACATCAACAATGTTTTATCAGAAAAGAACAAGCATTTGGATGCTTTTAGGGCTATATCAGTTGATACAAAACGAATCGATAATTATTTAAGAAGTATTGTATCTCATCTTTCGCAATTGCATAAGGTGTTGGCATCCAATGTGGATGGTTTGTTTGAACAATTTAAATACGGAAATAAAAACTATGTGATTTTTGGTAAAAATGGTGCAGGAAAGACATCGTTGCTTCGACAAATTTCCGAGAGCATGTTCAAGAATGCTATAGTCTTACCTGCAGACAGAACCGCGATGCAATCCTCGTCTAACTATATCAATTTAAATACGAATTATAATCTTAATCAAATGCTGAAAGACAATATCTCATTGATGTATTTAACAAGAGAGATAAACAAGCGAACTTTAGATTCCTATGAAACTGGAACTAATAAAAATGATGTTTTAAGAACAAGACTTTACGATATTTTTTCATCGTTAGGATTAGACAGAGATATAATTGCAGACAGAGAATCCTTGTTTTTGAAAGGCGATCAAATAGCTCAATATTCAATGAACAATGCAAGTGATGGTGAGAAGAACATCGCCTACTTAATAATGGCAACACTGTTAGCTCCGGATGATTCCTTTATATTTATTGATGAACCCGAAAGACACTTAAATGGTGCATTGATGCGAAATCTGTTCGATAAGTTGGAATCGGAACGCCCCGATTTGAGGTTCGTTTATTTAACACACAACATTGATTTTGTCGAGAGCAGAAAAAATGTAGCTCTGATTTACCTTGAAAAATCTGAAGCATACAAAAAATGGAAGTTCAAAAAAATTGAAGATTATTCTAACATTAGTTTTGATGTTATTTTAGGAATTGAAGGTACAAAGAAAGATATAATTTTTTGCGAAGGTACACGTAGTTCCATTGATTGTAAAGTGTTAGAATGCCTATTCCCCGAATATGAGCTACAACCGGTGACTTCATGTGAACAAGTAAAACTTAACACCAAAGGTATTAACGGTAAAGAAAACTTATTCAGACGAAAAGCGTTTGGTTTGATTGACAATGATTATATGCAAACAGCCGAAATAGAGTCACTCAGAAATGACCATGTTTTTGCCATTGGGTATAATGAATGGGAAAATTTTATAATCAGATCAGAAATATTGGAGCACATTAATACTTCACACTTAAATAAGGATTTAGCGCCAATAAAAAGCGAAGTTATCGAGCATATCAAAAAGGCTGGGAAAGCCCCTATTTTAAGTGACTTTATCACTAAAAGATATACCAAAATGCTTTATGCAACAAAATTGACCTATTCCGAAACGTTGGAATCACAATTAGATACGATAAACAATAAAAACAAATCTGATCTTATGGGTGAGGTTCAAAAATTAAGCGATAAAATAGATTTGCTTACTGATTATGATGAGTTGGTTTCTATTGTGCCGGCAAAAATGTTGCTTAAATCGGTAGCTCAAGGAATTGGACTTGCTTCAGGTGACGATTATGTGGATTTGTTGGTAAAACTCTTGAGACAAGATCTCTCGTTCAATGCTTTGGTTAAGAATTTACTAAATATTAATTTCAGCTAAATTAGATCAAGATATTAAGAGGCCGATTTTTTATTTAATTATTGATACCACATTTTTATCAAAATCATTTCCTGAAAAACTTATGGAGGCAGCAACAGTAATTTTTAAAACTACTGTTGCTGCCCCTTTGGAGAAAACTGAAAAATGAGGGAATGTTTGACTTCTCGCGTTGGTGTTGAAAGCCGATTTTCGGGCAATTCTTACCACTGCATTTATATAAATGCGGTGGTAAGCGGCGGTGGTAAGCGGGGGTGTGGTGAACGAATTGGATGCGAAATATGGTAAAATACTTATTACTGCGCTACAACAGCAAAAAGGCGTGAACTTGATTATAGCATGGATAAAAATGCAGATGAAGGGTGGTATGGATGTAGTGCAGAGAATTATTAAGTGATGCGAGCGTGAGGATTTATGCTAAATCCTGTAGTTTTATAAACATGGCTTGGTGGATAGTTTCCAAAGGTGGAAAATTACGATAAACGCGGCGGATGTGGATGTTTGTATCGGCTTTAACATTGATGGTTCTAAGCCTGCGCAAGAAGTGCTTGATTTTGGGCTCTTGCTAAAATAAATCCTACGTGGGAAAAATTGGCGAAAAATCCAAAGCCTGGAGCTTCTGTTCGCAATTAACGGAGGATAGGAGAAGTCTGTGTAGAGGTTTTTTACGGAATATGGTATAATTTATGAGTTATGAAATGGACAAAGACTTTGATTCAAACCCTGCGTGATAATCCGCAGGATGCCGAAATTGATTCTCACAAGCTGCTTGTTCGCGCCGGCATTGTAAAGAAGCTCGCGGGCGGGCTTTATACGTATTTGCCGCTTGGCATGCGCTCTTTGAAAAAGGTCCAGTCGATCGTTCGCGACGAGATGGACAAGGCGGGCGCGCTTGAAATCGTAATGCCGATTCTCCAGCCTGCGGAACTCTGGCGCACTACCGGCCGCTGGGATACGATGGGAGCTAATATGTTCAAGCTTAAGGATCGCGGCGAGCGCGAGGCGGCCTTAGGTCCGACGGCGGAGGAGGAAGTTACCGATCTTGTGAAGAGCGTCGTCGGCTCGTACCGTCAGCTTCCCGTTACTTTGTATCAGATTCAGTGGAAATTCCGTGACGAGACGCGTCCGCGTTTCGGGCTTATGCGCTCGAAGGAATTCCTCATGAAGGACGGCTATTCGTTCGACGTCGACGCCGAGTCCGCCGATAAGACGTACTGGACGATGTATCACGCCTACGAGCGCATTTTCGCGCGCTGCGGACTTAAAGCCGTTCCCGTCGAGGCCGACGGCGGCGATATGGGCGACAGCCAGACCCACGAATTCCACGTTCTCGCCGACGCCGGTGAAGACGGAATCGCGTTCTGCGAGGCGTGCGGTTACGCCGCGAATCTCGAGAAGGCGACGCGCGCCGCCTCTCCCGCAGCGGTCGAAGAGTCGGCCGGAGAGATTGAGGAGGTCGAGACCCCCAACGCCCGTACGATCGAGGAGGTTTCGTCGTTCATGGGGCTTGAAAGCTCAAGGTTCGTAAAGTCTCTCGTTTATAAGGCCGATGGAAAGTGCGTGATGGTATGCGTTCCCGGCGACCGCGATGTGAACGATGTTAAGCTGAAGCGTTTTCTCGGAGCGAAGAGCCTCGAGCTCGCCGACTTCGGTTCGGTCCTTGAGGTGACCGGCGCTAACGCCGGTTTTGTAGGCCCTGTAAATCCCGCTGACAAGTCGCTTAGGATCGTAGCCGATATTTCGCTTAAGGGTGCGGTCAATCGCATCGTCGGCGCTAACAAGGACGGTTACCATCTCAAGAACGTCGACCTTAAGCGCGATACGGCTCTCGCCGATACTGATTTCGCCGATCTTATCGTTGTCGCGGCGGGCGATGTCTGCCCCGTCTGCGGTAAGACGATTGTTATTAAGCGCGGCATTGAAGTAGGCCAGGTTTTCAAGCTCGGCACTAAATATACCGAGGCTTTCAAGGCCGTCTATAAAAACGACAAGCTTGAAGACAAGACTATCGTCATGGGTTGCTACGGTGTCGGCGTAAGCCGTACGCTCCAGGCCGTCATCGAGTACAGTCACGACAAAGACGGCATTATCTGGCCCGCGTCGGTGTCGCCGTATCAGGTGTGCATCTGCCTTCTAGACCCCGATCAGAGTGAGGTCGTCAAGGTTTCTGACGAGCTTGAAGCCGCGCTTGAGGCGAAGGGTATCGATGTTATCGTTGACGACCGCGCCGAGCGTCCCGGCGTCAAGTTCAAAGACGCCGATCTTATCGGTTTCACCGTTCGTGTCGTCGTCGGGGCCAAGGGTCTCGCCAACGGCGGAGTCGAAGTTAAGATGAGAAGTGAAGACAAGTCCAAGACGCGTGTCGTCAAGCCCGAAGAGGCGGCGGACGCGATCGAGGCTCTTATCAAGGGTTAAGTTTCGGAGTAAAAAAGATGGCCGAGAAAATCAGTTTTGAGCCGCCTCGCGGAATGAGAGACTTCTATCCCGAGGATATGGTCTGGCGCAACAAAATATTCGACGCGTTCCGTGCGTCGGGCGAGGCGTACGGCTTCGAGCCGTACGACGCGTGCGTCGTCGAGAGTTATGAGCTTCTGGCGCGTAAGGCGGGCGAAGAGGTCGGCGAGCAGATTTATCATTTTCTCGACAAGTCCGAGCGCCACCTCGCGCTTCGCGCCGAAATGACGCCGACTTTGGCGCGTATGGTCGCGCAGCGTCAGAAGGAGCTGGCGTTCCCGCTCAAGTGGACGACGATCGCGCAGTGCTTCCGTTACGAACGCATGACGAAGGGCCGCAAACGCGAGCACTACCAGTGGAATCTCGACATCATCGGTGAAGATTCGACTCTCGCCGAGGCCGAGGTGATCGGGGCCGCTTGCGACGCTCTTAAGCGCATGGGGCTTACTTCGGACGATTTCAAGGTCCATGTCTCTTCGCGCAAGTTCTTAGGTGAACTTTTGGCCAAGAGCGGCATTGCCCCCGAGAAGCATGCTCAGGTATTCCTCGCTCTCGACAAGCGCGGCAAGATGCCCGACAGCGAAATCGCCGCGATGCTTCGCGACGGAGGGCTTTCGGACGCCGACGTCGAGGCGACGTTCAAGATCATGGACACGAAGTCGTATGAAGAATGCCCAGAGCTCGTCGAGCTTTTCTCGATCGCGGGCGAGGCCGGTTTCGCCGATTGTCTCGTATTTGATATCGCGGTCATTCGAGGCCTCAGCTATTATACGGGCGTCGTCTTTGAGTGCTTCGATACGGCGGGTGAGTTTCGTGCCATTTTCGGAGGTGGGCGATACGACAATCTTTTGACTACTATCGGCGGCGAGCCTACTTCAGCCGTCGGTCTCGGCTTCGGCGACGTCGTCGTAAGTGAGCTTCTCAAAGCGCGTCTCGGCGATGGGGCCAGGGAGCGAAAGGGAGTCGCCGTCGGCTTTATGTTCCCGGGCGAGCGCGACGCGGCGGTAAGACTTGCCGCGATGCTCCGCGCTTCGGGCGAGAGAGTCGATCTCGCGCTCAAGCCTCAGAAGCCTAAAAAGTTCTTCTCGCGCGCCGATTCGATCGGGGCGGCGAAGGCGATCTTCGTTGGGCCCGACGACGTCGAGAAGGGCGTCGCTAAAATCAAGAACCTCGAAACCCGCGAAGAAAGCGAAATATGCATCTGACACCCGAGGTGGCTTCGGTACTGTCGCGTTTTCAGCGTGTCCGCGCCGGACTTGTCGTCGGATACAGCGACGACACGATGGCGGTACTGAAGTCGCATCGCGAAGGTGTCTGGATGGAGATTCCCCTTTCCCAGGAGTTTCCGTTCGATGACAGTCAATTTGAAGTGATCGTGATGCACGGTTCGGGGGTCTCTCGCGAGCGTGTCCGCGAGGCGAACCGCGTTCTGAAGCCTGAAGGGTGCCTGTTTTTTACCGTTAATGAGCGAACGAGCAAGCAGGCGGGATATACCGCACCCGAGCTTTATAAGATAATACGGGATGGTTTCGACATAATAGAATTAAAAAAGCCGAAATGGTGGAAATTCGGACGAGAGGGTAAAACAATGACAGTTTGCGCCCGCAAGAAGGCGTGGCGTGAGCACAAGGGGTTTATTCGTGAAGGTTCATTGCCTTTTACGCCGTTTAGGAGCAGATCATGAAGAGATGTTTGCTGTCGATTGCTGTTGCGATGCTGAGCGCATCGGCTCTGTCCGATGATATTGCACGTGAAGTTCTGGAGGAGTTTCTTGATGCCCGCAGTGCGGATAGCCCCGTAAGATATGAGCGCGCGGCGAAGAATATGGTCAGTCTGGCGGCCGACGGCAAAGTGCTGCATCAGTATGTTCTTGCCGTGGTTTCGAAGGAGCCTGATTTTCCGCGGGCGCTAAAACCGGCGGAGAAAGATGCCGAATACTACCTGCTCAAAAACAGGCGGAAAATAGCGCAGCTTGCCGAAAGTGAAGACAACGCTCTTGCGTATTATCTTCTTTCATTAGACAAAAAGGATGTGAAACTTCTTCGCAAAGCGGCCCAGGGCGGCAATATTTACGCTTTGAACGAGCTTGGCGTCAAACTCATGAACGAGGTCAAGTCGAAGAAACATTCCGTCTTGAATGCAAACAAAAAGCTTTTCGAAAGCTTTGAGCACTTCAGCCGCGCCGCCGACAAGCGCGACCCGACCGCGTTGTACAATCTCGGCATCTGCTATCTTAACGGATATGGATGTGAGAAGGATACGGTTCGCGCGTTTGAGTGTTTTACCCGCGCGTCGGACATGAATCATCCCTCGGCCATGAATATGCTTGGTGAAATGTATCGCGACGGCGTTGAGGTGGAGCATAATCCGGAGAAGGCTTTCGCATTTTTCGCCGACAGTGCGAAATCCGGCAACTCCACCGGTCAATACAATTACGCAATGGCCTTGCTCAAGGATGTAAAGGGGGCTGTCACGAATGCGGAGATTGCGGTTTCTCTGCTCAAGAAGTCAGCAGTGCAGGGAAATCTCGAGGCGATGAACGAATATGCGAAATGTCTTTACGATTCTGTCGGGGTTGATTTTTCCGTGACGAACGGCCTTGAGGGCGCCGAGTACGATGCGGCAAAAGCGTCGGTGGAAAAGGCCGAGGCGGAGCGTGCGCATAAGGCTGTCGCATGGTGGCTGCGCTGCGCAGATAAGATGAAGTATCCTGCCGCGATGTACAATCTCGCGAAGTGTTTTATTGACGGCAGAGGAGTGGATCGCAATGATCACGCGGCTGTCGCGTGGTATAGGCGAGCGGCCGATTTTGGTTATGTTCCTGCGATGCTGGCGCTTGCCGAATGCTATGAAAACGGCGTCGGCGGTCTTGAAAAGAGTCATTACAACGCCAACTGGTGGAAGACCCGTGCTCATGCCGAGCGTGGCGAGCGCAACGCCAAGATATGGCTCGGAACCCATAAACTTAAATGAGACGTACCGTATTAGCGCTGTTTTTTTCATTTCTGGCGACGTCGCTGGCGGCGTCGACAAAGAGCAGCGAAGCCATTATCAGGGTGTTGAACACCCGTTCGGCGGGCAGTCACAAAGTTTATGAACAGGCGGTTGAAATCGTAGCCGCGGATGCAAAGGCGGGTAAGATCATTCAGCAGTTTCTGATTGCGCTTCTGTCTGTCGAGAAGGATGCTCCTGCGGCGGCGCGGATCTCGCCCGAGACGCGTGCGCGTTATCTGGCCAATTCCCGTGACAGGATTTTTGATATGGCGAGAAGCAAGAACAATGCCATGGCCTGGTATCTCCTGTCGCTTGAAAAGAACGATATGACCGTTTTGAAGCACGCCGCCGATCTGGGCAATATCCAGGCGCTCAATACCTATGCGACCATAAAGATGTCGGAGGCGCTCGAACTTGAAGCGACTTCCCCCGTAAAGTCAGCGGCCGCGATGAAGGAATGTTTTGATTCATACATCCGTACGGCTAAGGAGAATGACGCCAACGGGCTGAACAGTCTCGGAATGTGCTATCAAAAAGGTTATGGCTGCAAGAAGAACGACGAAGCCGCTTTCAGATGTTTTTTCAAGGCGGCTGAAATGAGGCATCCCGAAGCGGTAAATAATTTAGGACGGTTTTATCTGGAGGGGATATTCGTTCCTGAAGATGCGGAACGTGCCCTCAAGTGCTTTGAAATCAGTTCGACTCTCGGCAATGCATGGGGTACCATTAATTTTGCCACGGCCGTTCTTACGGGGCGCGGATGCAGAAAGGATCACGCTCGTGCGATCGCGATATTGGAGAAATCGGCCGCGCAAGGCAGCGTGGAGGTTATGGACTTTCTCTCTGAATGCTACTCCACCGGCATCGGGGGTATGAAAAAAGACGCGTACAAGGCGATGCTGTGGCGTCTTCGCGCGCGGGCGGCCCGAGGTGATGGAAGCGCGCAGGAATGGTTGAAGGTCAATAAGGCGGAATTATGAAAATTCTAATGATAGGCGATGTTGTCGGATCTCCCGGCCGAAAGATTCTCAAGCGCGAACTGCCGCGTTTAAAGCGCGAACTTTCTCTTGGCGCCGTGATAGTGAACGCCGAGAACTGTGCGGCGGGCTCGGGTATAACGGCGGCGCTCGCGAAGGAGATTTTCGAGGCGGGAGCCGACGCGATAACTCTGGGCGATCATGCCTGGGGGCAGAAGGAATTTCCCGGTCAGGCCGATTCAGTCGACTCGCTCGTCCGCCCCGTGAACATCCCGACGGAATGTCCCGGCAAGGGCTGGCGCATCATCACGATGCCGACTTTCCGTTTCGCCGTCGTGAATGCGCTTGGAAGGGTTTTTATGAATCCTGCGGACTGTCCGTTCAAGGCGATCGACCGTGCGCTTTCAGAGATACCGAAAGATATCCCCGTTTTTGTGGATTTCCACGCCGAGGCGACGAGCGAAAAAATAACGCTGGGCCATTATCTCGACGGTCGCGTCTGCGCTGTCGTCGGAACTCATACCCATGTTCAGACTTCGGACGCGATCGTTCTGCCTAAAGGTACCGCGTATATAACCGATCTCGGCATGACGGGGCCATACATCAGCTCAATCGGACGCGATCTCAAACCCGTGACTAAAAAATTCATCACAGGGATGCCTGCGAGGTTTGATGTCGCCGAGGGGCCTTGCGTTCTCGAGGGTGCGGTTGTAGAGTTTGATCCAGTAACGAAGAAAGCCTCCTCGATTGAGGCGATAAGAGTCAGGGAGCCTTACGCGTGCGCATAATCTGGGATTGGAACGGCACGCTCCTTGACGATAACCACGCTTCACTTTCGGCGCTGAACGCGATACTTTCAAGGCGCGGTCTTAAAACCGTCACTCTTGATTACTACAGGAAGAATTTTGCGTTTCCTGTCAGGTATTTCTATGAATCGCTCGGCGTGAAAATAGAATGTGAGGATTGGGATGCGCTGGCGCAGGAATATCACGACGCGTACCATGAAGCGGAATTGCGCCTGGCGGCAGATGCCAAAGACGCGCTTCAGTTCGTCAAGGATAACGGCATAGCGCAGGCCGTCGTTTCGGCGATGCGCGAAGACTATCTTCTTTTCGATATGGACAAGTTCGGGATAAGGCCTTTCTTCGAGGCCGTTTTAGGGACGAACAATCTTGACGGATGTTCTAAACTTTCGCGGATAAGGGACTATGTCGCATTGGCGGGCGAGAGCGAGGAATATGTCGTCATAGGCGACTCGCTTCATGACAAGGAGGTCGCCGACGCAATCGGCGCGAGGTGCGTCTTTTACGGTGGCGGCAGTCACGATCCTTCGCGTTTGAGACATCTTGATCCTGTTGCGCTTACCCTTGCTGATGCGGTTGAGATGGCGTTGCGATTATAGAGCGGCCCGCTGTGCCGTATGTAAACCGGGTGGTGTCATAATTTCGTTTCAGAGCTTTTTTATCAGGCGATACGAATAAAACCGCACACAACACCGGGCGGTGTGGAAGAGGTACGTTTTTTTTGGTAAAATACAGATTATGAAGAAAGCATTATGCATATTTATACTCTTTTGCGGTGGAGTTCTTTCTGCGGCAGAGCAGATAATAAACGGTCAGAAGTGGGTCTGTGAAGACGGTCTTTGCGTCCCTGTCGGGGAGGCGGTTGTGGACGGGACAAATGCCGCGGCTGTTGCAGCTGAAAGTAAATCGTTTGTCGAACAGGCGGTTGACGCTCAGAAGTGGGTATGCAAAGACGGGCTCTGCATGCTCGTCGATGAATCAGCCGAAGCTGATCCGCAGTCCGCTGCAGTCGAGAAGCGGAATGCGCAATCCTCGGATGAAATCCGCCTTGCACACGGCTATATGGAAGTCGATGAGTTTGTTTCATTCCTTAAAAACGAGAAATGCGATTCGTTGTTGGAGGGAAAGGCCTGGTGGCTCGTTATTATTTTAATTCTTCTTGGCGGTCTTGCGATGAATTTAACGCCGTGCGTTCTGCCGATGATTCCCATAAATCTGATGATTATAGGCCGTTCCGCTTCGCGAGGAGCCTTTTACGGGGCGGGAATCGCCGTGGCGTACGGTGTACTTGGCGTTCTCGCTGCTGTCGGCGGGATGGCGTTCGGCGTCATTCAGGGGAGCCCCTGGTTCAATGCCGCCGTCGCGCTTTTATTCCTGGTCCTCGCGCTTTCCATGCTTGGGGTGTTCTTTATAGATTTTTCAAAGAAACGCAACAGTTTCACTTCGATGCGTGATGGTATGTGGCCATGGCTCTTCGCATTTTTCATGGGCGTTGTAAGCGCGATTTTAGCGGGTGCGTGCGTCGCGCCGATTCTGATCACGGTTCTTCTTCTGACGGCGGATCTTTTCTCCAAAGGTTTTTATCTCGCGTTGGCGTTGCCGTTCGTGATGGGCATCGGGATGGCTCTTCCCTGGCCGTTCGCGGGTGCAGGGCTTCAGGTTCTGCCGAAGCCGGGCGCATGGATGACGAAGGTGAATAAGATTTTCGGTGTGCTGGTTCTCGGATTCTCCGCATACTACGCGTATCTCGCTTATGCCGGGTTTAAGCCTTGCTGCGAGAGCGCGGAGGCCTTTGTTCAGGGAGATGCGATAAAAATATCGTCTCCGTCCGAGTTTTCTCTCGACGGGCTCAAGCGCCCGGTACTTGTCGACTGCTGGGCTTCATGGTGCAAGAACTGCACCGCGATGGAAAAGACGACTCTTGCCGACGATCGCGTGAAAAAGGTTTTGGCCGAAAAGGGCTTTACGTTTATCAAACTGCAGGCTGAAGACATTAAGGAGCTGAAAAAGCTGCCTGGTTTCGAAGAGGTCAAGGGTCTGCCCGCGTTTGTGATTTTCGAATAAACAATCGGTAGAAAGAAAGGAACACAAAAATGAAAAAAGCAATGATATTGGCCGCAATGTCTGCGGTATCGCTGGCGCTTTTCGCCAAGACATCAACTCCGGCGGGATTCACAGATGATCTCGACGCTGCGATCGAGGCCTCCAAGAAATCAGGCAAGACCGTTTACGCCGTATTCTCCGGCAGCGACTGGTGTCACTGGTGCAAGGTCCTCGAGAAGGATTATCTCTCGAAGAAGGAATTTGTTGACGAGGCCTCGAAGAGTTTCGAATTGGTTTATATCGACTCTCCGAACGACAAGACAAAACTTTCTGAAAAGGCGGCAAAGAACAACCCGGATCTTGTTGAAAAGTACCGTATCCGCGGCTTCCCCACGGTTAAGTTTATCGCGGCCGACGGCTCCGCCTCCGATGCGTCGCGCCCTAGAAACGGAGTTGCGCCTAAGGCGTACGCCGAGTCTCTTGCCAAGGAAATAAAGTACCGCCCCTTGATCGACAAGCACATTACTCCGATCAAAAAGGAGCTTAATGCCGCGATGAGGGACGGTTACGGAAAACTCTTTAAGATCGGAGATCCCTTTTCGAAGAAGACCGAAGAGGAGCAGCGCGCGGCCTACGCGGATGTGCAGAAGAATTTAGGCGAACTCATCGCCAAGATGACCGAGATGCGCGGCAAGATCGCGAAGGTCGAGGTTCCCGCCGAGATTGCGCACGAAAAGGAGGAACTTCTCAAGATGCTCGACGGCAACCTTAAGGGAATGAAGGACGGCGCGACTATGTCGTTTGAAGATGCGAAGAAACTCAATGAAGCCCGGAAGAGCCGTATGTCAAAGCGCAAAATCAAATAATGTCGATTTTCAGGAGCTCCCTGACGATTACCTGATAGGTTGTATTCGACAGGAATTTCCTGTTTCTTAAAGTTTCAAGCATCATTAATGCATCAATGGCGAGGAGCGCTGTATGGCGTTCCTCGTCTGTCGTATAGAGAAACTGGATGTAGCGGTTGAAGCATTCAAGGAGATCTTTGTTTCTGCGGATGACGCGACGGACGAAGAACCATTCCCACAGCGGGCTGACGGATACTATCATCAGAAACGCGGAGATCGGCAGTGTGGTCCACGGGTTGAAAGTCGATTCGGCCATGAAAAGGCACATACAGAAAATCACCAGCGCAGAGAGGAAGATCAAAGCGTTGACTCCAAGCCACACTTTTCTTCTGAGGTCTGACCGGTCGACTTCAATGATGGCCGAGACGGAACGAGATTCGATTATTCTTACGATTGCGAAAAACAGTATGCTCAGTCCCGTAACCAGAGTGGTAAATGCGAGAAGGGGTTCTTTCGCGTTCATGGCGGGCAGAACGAGTAAAAGGGTCATCGCGCCCGCTACGCACCAGAGTTTGGCGTAGGCTCTGATTCTTGAGCGCAGACGGTGAAGGATTGGCAGCGCTTCGGAGACGATTTTGGACGCATCATATGATGCTTCGCTTTTGCTTTCCACTTCATCCGCGGTTAGTTGTTTCATAGAGCGGTTCCTTAAGATTGCGATACAGGGATTGTAAACAAATCGGCAGTATTTTATCACAATTTTCGATATTTGGGAAGAAAAGCCGGTGAGATGGCATCCAAATTCGGCTTATACGCAATCTTTCAACGTAATATATGGTATAATAGCGGGCAATTATGGCAAAGAACAGTTACGGCGCAGATAGCATCAAGACACTTGATCCAGTGACGCATATCAGAATGCGTCCCGGTATGTATGTCGGTGAACCCGGTACGGGCGCGATGTACCATGATTGCATATATATTCTGATGAAGGAGGTCATCGACAACTCCGTCGACGAGTTTGTCATGAACCACGGCAAAAAGATTGACGTCAACGTCAATTACGACACCGGCGAGACGAGTGTGCGCGACTACGGGCGCGGCATTCCTTTAGAGAAAGTCGTCGACTGCGTAAGTCAAATGAACACCGGCGGAAAGTTCGACTCCGACAATTTCCAGTTTTCGGCCGGCATGAACGGCGTCGGAACGAAGGCCGTGAACGCGCTTTCCGAATTTTTTGAGGTTCGCGCTTTCCGCGAGGGAGAGTATTCTGAAGGGTTTTTCGAAGAGGGGCGTTTAAAATCGAAAAAACGCGGCCAGTGTAAAACGCGTGAGCCGAACGGAACGTTCATCCGCTACAAGCCGGATGTGAAGGTTCTCAAGAATTTCAAGGTGCGCGAGGAGCATGTCGTAAGACGCATGCGGATGTACTGCTACGTGAATGCCGGTCTTACGATCAATCTCAACGGTCAGTCGATCTGTTCCGAAGGGGGGCTCGCCGATCTTGTCGCCGACGAGGCCCAGTTCGAAAAACTCTATGCGCCTTTTCACCTCAAGACTAAGAATCTTGAAATAATTTTCACCCATACCAACCGGTTCGGCGAAGAGTATCATTCTTTCGTCAACGGTCAGTATACGACCGACGGCGGCACCCATCTTACGGCGTTCAAGGAGGCGCTCACGAAAGCGCTCAACGATTACGGGGCGAAAAAGAAATTCGAGGGCGACGATATCCGCGACGGACTTATCGGAGCAGTGTCGCTCAGAATCATGAATCCCGTTTTCGAAGGTCAGACGAAGATCAAGTTCGTGATGAACGATATCCGCTCCGATCTCGTCGCCGAGATGCGCAAGGAAATCCTCGCCGCGCTCCACCGTTCGCCGTCCGAAACCGACAAGCTCATCGCCAAGATCGAGGAGACCGGCAAGATCCGCTCGCAGCTCAACACTATCAAGAAGCAGGCGCGCGAACGCACCCAGGCGGTTTCGGTCCGCGTTCCGCAGCTTAAGGACTGCAAGAATCATCTTAAGCTCGATAAGATCAACAAGAAGACCGGCCGTCCCGAAGGGGACGACACGATGATCTTTTTGACCGAAGGACAGTCCGCGGGCGGAACGCTCGGACTTGCGCGCGACGCGATGAACCAGGCCGTATTCTTCCTTAAGGGTAAGCCTCTCAACACGTGCGGACTTAACAAGGATGTTCTTTACAAGAATGAGGAATTCTTCAATCTCATCAAAACGCTCGACATCGAAGACTCGCTCGATCATCTGAGATATTCGAAAATCATTTTCGCGACAGACGCCGATGTCGACGGGCTTCACATCCGGATGCTCCTTACGACGTTCTTCATGCGCTTCTACCGTCCTCTAATAACCGATGGCCGCGTCTACATTCTTGAGACGCCGCTTTTCCGCGTGCGCAATAAGAAGGAGCAGCATTATTGTTTTTCCGACGAGGAGCGCGAGGCCGCGATCAGAAAGTGCGGCCGCGGCTGCGAAATAACGCGCTTCAAGGGCTTAGGCGAACTGAACGCCAAGGAGTTCAAGGACTTCATCGGCGAGAACATGCGCTTGACTCCCGTTACGTGCGCTGACGATCACGACGTCGAAAAAACGATAAAGTTCTATATGGGATCCAATACGCCCGAGCGCAAAGATTACATCATGGAATCCCTCGTCTGCGATTCGAGCGATTTCTGACGATTGGTGAAATCCGGATTTTACCAGACGATGGGTTCAATTGCCTTTTCTGTCAGATAGGCGTTGGCTTTCGAAAACGGTTGGGAGCCGAAGAAACCTCGTCTGGCCGAGAGAGGGGAAGGATGGGCGGATTCCACGATCAGATGCCTTGTGCGGTCTATGAACTCTCCTTTTTTCTGTGCGTATGCGCCCCATAGGATAAAGACGAGATTGTCGCGTTTCTCGGCAAGCGCTTTAACGGCTGCGTCGGTGAATGTTTCCCAACCCTTCTTTTGATGTGAACCCGCTTTGTGGGCCTCGACGGTCAGCGTCGCATTCAGGAGAAGAACGCCTTGATCGGCCCAGGAAAGCAGATCGGGCATTTTGCCGAGTTCTTTCGCTATGTTTCTGAGAGATGGCGGCGGCTTTACGCCGGGAGGCACGTAAAAGCAAAGCCCTTGCGCCTGATCGGGTTCATGGTACGGATCTTGGCCGAGGATTACCACCTTTACCTTGTCAAACGGCGTCCGGTTGAACGCTTCAAAGATTTTGTTTTCAGGCGGAAAGACGGTTGAAGCGGCGTAGGCGTTGTCCACAAACGTCATGAGAGATTCGAAATAAGGCTGGTCGAATTCTTTTTGCAGTGCGGATCGCCATGATGGATGGATGTTCAATGTCATATTGGAGTGCAGACAGTATATCTTATTGCCGTGATGACAGTCAATCGGCCGATTTATATTCGCATTCGGGATCTAAAAGTGATATAATGTCAGAAGTGAGGTTTTACAATGATTTCAATATGGAACAACATTAACGACTGGGCGCTTTCCGCGGGCTTGAATTCCGGGTGGGCAAAAGCGGTCGCATCGGCCGCATGCGTCGCCGGAATAACGGTTGCGGGATATATCGCATCTCTATTCGCTTCCAAACTTGTCGGCCGCATCGCTTTTTTCGGCGGCGGACCATCCGCCTTCAGGGATAAGGTGATCAGTTTCATTCGCATGGTGAAATGGTTCGCTTTCATGTGGATACTTCTGTCATTTCTGCCTGAAACGTTTTATCGGTTCCCGTCCGTCGGGAAAAGTCTGTCTCTCATCCTGAAAATCGCCACCGTGGCCGCGGGCGCGGCGACGGTGTCAAGAATGATCACATGTCTCAGATATGTGGCCAAGTCACGAATCAAGAGCGAGGCGTTCGCCTCCAAGACATTTTCGCAGATGCTGAAGATTCTTGTGTGGTTTGCTGCGGTGATCGTGATCATGTCTCTGCTGATGGGGAAAAGTCCCGCGTTCGTGCTGAGCGGACTCGGTGCGTTGACTGCCGTATTGATGCTGATTTTCCGCGATTCGATTCTTGGCCTTGTCGCCGGCATTCAGGTTTCCCAGAATGACATGGTGCGCATTGGAGATTGGATTACCATGCCGAAGTATAATGCCGACGGCAATGTTGTCGATATTGCGCTCACCACCGTCAAGGTGCAGAATTTTGACAATACCGTTACGATGATACCGTCTTCGGCGCTTATCGGCGATTCTTTCATCAATTGGCGGTATATGTCGACGTCAAAGGGAAGGCGCATTAAACGTTCGGTTTGGATCAGCGTTACATCGGTCTGCGAGTTGACGGACGAGTTTCGCGGCGAGCTTGTAAAGCAAGGTCTTCTCCTGGAATGCGACCGTCCGGTTTCAAATCTTGCGGCGTTTGAGATATGGCTGCGCCGCATGCTTGAGGCGGAAGACGCGATAACTCATGAATTGACCTGCATGGTGCGTCAGACCGAGGCGGGAGACACGGGGATTCCCGTCGAAGTGTATGCGTTTACGAAGACGCGTGACTGGGTTGAATATGAGATGATTCAGACGGATATATTCGACAGGATATATGTTGCCGTGCCGAGGTTCAAACTTAGGGTTTATCAGCGTACGGGCGATAGACCGAACTGATTCTGCGGGTGCGGGAGATCGGTTTTTTTTTTTTTGACCCTTTTGCGGCGGGCGTGACATGAAGCGTGAGATAATGGTTGTCGATGACGAACGGACCGTTCGTGTCGCGCTTAAGGGTGTGCTTGAAGCTGCGGGGTATCGTGTCAGGGTCGCGGCGGATGCTGCCGGAGCGATTGAGGCCATTCGGGATAAGCGTCCGGATCTTGTGCTCCTTGATGTGATGATGCCGATGATGGACGGGTTCGATGCGTGCTCGAAAATCAAAAAAAGCGCTCCTGATCTTCCTGTGGTTTTTCTGACAGCGCTCGATTCGCCTTCGTTCGAGATACAAGGGCTTGAAAAAGGCGGTGATGATTATATAGCAAAGACCTCCTGTGAAGAGGTGCTTCTCGCGCGTATCGCATCTGTCCTGAGGCGGGTTTCGCGCGACAACGAAGGCGGGAGTTTTTATTTCGGAGATTGGCTTGTTGAGCCGGCCGGTTTCTTTATGGTGTCGGGCGGGACTTCGCGAAAAGTTTTACTTTCGGAACGTGAAGTCGCGATTTTAAGAGCGTTCGCCTGTCATCCCGGAGAAGTCTTCAATCGTGATTATCTTTCAAGGACATTCAAGCTCGGAGAAGAGGATATAGGCTATGAGGCCGTGTCGATGCTGATTGTCCGTCTGCGGGCGAAACTGGGGAAAGACGGTCGCCTGATTCGTACGATCAGGGGTATGGGTTACATATATGATCCTTTGCATCGTCGTTCCTGATCGCGAAGGTTTCCCGTTTCCGCTTGGCTCGTTTTGAATGCGGAATGCACACCCTTATCCCGCTTTTTTGAATTGATGCACGCAAGGCCTTCGAGCCGGAGTCGATTCGGCGCTGGTGCTCGCTAAATCCGCGTCGGATACGCCGCGGATTTTCGGCGGAAAAGCCGGGTCGACATCGATTTTGCGGCCTTTCTTTTTCGCCGCTTGGGTACGAATCACGCGCGCAAGCGCGCTTAGGCGAAAAACCGGCGCGTCAAAATCGGGTCTTTGCCGTTTTTTCCGCCGTCGCTGTGC
>JAZOQU010000036.1:0-81437 GCA_045656225.1 Kiritimatiellia bacterium
ACAAATGAAGAAAAACAACTTTGTCGGAAAATGGCTGTTTTATGGATAGGGGGGTATGGGACGACTAATGATTATCCGTATTTAAGAAGTATAATGTATAACAAAAAAGATTATGCTCAAGAATATGCGATGAGAATTATGTTGGAAAAAACAAAATTGACAAATCTGCTTATACCGCTAGCTAATGAGATTGTGACAAATAAAACTGTGTTTTCTCAAGGGTTGAGGGGATTGACATATGTCTCATTAGCAGATATGTGCAATGTAGAATATACAAATAGTTATGTAAATAGTACTCTGATACGTTCTAATATCGCAGCATTCTTTCTTGATCGTGCAACTTGTGAGGTAGATAGTCCTTTGTATGTAGATGAAGTTACCTGCAGATTAAATCCTGCATATCGGCATAGTCAGCAACGTCGAGATAATTTAGCGAGGCTTCGCAAGCCTGGGTTGACAGGATTGCCTGCTCAAATTTATGATGCAGCCCAGCGCGACGCACTGCCGAAGGAGGAAGAATGACAGGTGCATTTTATTACCTGTAGTACCGAATGAAGTTCGTGTAAAATGAAAATTAATAATAGTTGTTTTTCAGGGGATCTTCTCGGAGAAGTCCAATTTATCATCGCTAAAAAGGGAAGGTGATATGATGAAAAAAATTGTTGGTTTTATTCTGAGTCTTATTCCTTGTTTGGTAATGGACTTGTTTGCTACAAACCAAGTTCAGCGTCTTGAGGAACTAGAGAATATCAGTTTGTTTCTGCCTAGTGATGATTTGAGTGTAGAAGATGAGATTCCTACACCGCTTATCGTGAAACAGAAGTATAATTTGACGAATGATCAATTGTTGACGGATATATTGACGCTAACGCGAAAATATTCTTTATCTGAAACAAATGAAGAAAAAAAGATGGTTAGGGATATTGCTATAGGATGGATTGGAATGTATGGAACTACGAATAATCTTCCTTATCTTGCAAATATAATGACAAATTCATCGGATTATGCGCAACAGTCTGCAATTGGTGCATCAATGGCTTTGTTGAAACACTCGTCATTATTTGTGTCATTGATAAAAAATGTAGTTACAAACAATATTATTTATTCGTATGGAGATAGACAAAGGGTTTATATTATAGCGTACAGAATGTGTAAAAAGAATGAAAGTGATGATTATATAGATGATTCAACTTTACATGCACGAATTGCGTCGTTTTTTCAAGAACAAGCTGCTGTTGAAAGAGATTTTACATTGTTTGTTGATCGTGTTGCATGTGAGTTAAATCCAACATACAAGCATAGTCAGCAACGTCGAGATAATTTAGCGAGGCTTCGCAAGCCTGGGTTGACAGGATTGCCTGCCCAAATTTATGATGCAGCTCAACGCGACGCACTTCCGAAGGAGGGAGAATGATAGGTGTGTTTCTATTCGCTGCGACTTTAAATGTCGGCTCTTTGCCTCCGATCGAACATTCGGATTGCGAGGTGTCGACGAATGTCGTTTTGGCGACTTCGCCTGAAATGAGCGAGATGTTATAATTATATCTCGCGGCAAAGGGCATTGTTTCAGAAGTCTGAATGTCAATCAATCGAATGGCAGGTTTTACATTATCGTAAGGTGATATTTACCCTCGCATTTTTAAAAATGTGAGGGTAGCGATCTTGTTGTATTGCAATAGTGAATTTCCAGATATCACCCTTATCCCACTTTTTTGAATTGATGCACGCAAGGCCTTCGATCCGGGGGCGATTCGGCGCTGGTGCTCGCTAAATCCGCGTCGGATACGCCGCGGATTTCCGGCGGAAAAGCTGGGTCGACATCGATTTTGCGGCCTTTCTTTTTCGCCGCTTGGGTACGAATCACGCGCGCAAGCGCGCTTAGGCGAAAAACCGGCGCGTCAAAATCGGGTCTTTACCGTTTTATAACCGGTCGTCCGCGTAAGGCTGAAAAGTCCGATTCCGCGCAGATGTTCTTCGTGTTGGAATGAGCGCCTTAAGGTGAAAAAGTCTACGACGAAAAAGAAGGGGTGTGAAAATAAATTTTCATAGGGTTTTATTGGGCTTTTTTGAAAATTGGGATAAATCACCCCAGAAAAAGTGGGATAAGGGTGCGTTTTATGCGGGCTTGATTGAATACGGCCAAAATAGTATAATACTCAGCTCAAGTCCACTTGATAATCTCTACGGGCAAGGTAAAGACAAAAACAAGATAAACTCTAAAATAAAGCAGGAAACATATGAACAAATACATCGAGAAGGTTCTCGCCGACGTCAAGGCGAAAAACGCTAACGAACCTGAATTCATCCAGGCGGTTGAAGAGGTACTCTCCACCCTCGCCCCCGTGATCGAGGCTAATCCCCAGTACGAAAAGGCCGCCATCCTCGAGCGTATGGTCGAGCCTGAGCGCGTAGTTATGTTCCGCGTTCCTTGGGTTGATGATAATGGCGTCGTTCAGGTTAACCGCGGCTATCGCGTCCAGTTCAACTCCGCGATCGGACCATATAAGGGCGGTCTCCGCTTCCATCCGACCGTAACTCTCTCCGTTCTCAAGTTCCTCGGCTTTGAGCAGACTTTCAAGAACTCCCTCACCACGCTTCCCATGGGCGGCGGCAAGGGCGGCTCCGACTTCAATCCGCGCGGTAAGTCCGACGGCGAAGTCATGCGTTTCTGCCAGAGCTTCATGACCGAGCTTTCCCGCCACATCGGCGCTGATACCGACGTTCCCGCCGGTGACATCGGCGTCGGCGGCCGTGAAGTCGGCTACCTCTTCGGCCAGTACAAGCGCCTCCGTAACGAGTTCGTCGGCGTTCTCACCGGCAAGGGCCGTCCCTTCGGCGGTTCGCTCGTTCGTCCCGAGGCTACCGGCTACGGCACGGTCTACTTCGCCCAGTACATGCTCGAGAAGCTCGGCCAGGACATCAAGGGCAAGACGGTCGCTCTCTCCGGCTTCGGTAACGTCGCCTGGGGCGCTGCTCAGAAGCTCGTTCAGCTCGGCGCTAAGGTTGTCGCCATCTCCGGTCCCGACGGCTACATCTATGACGAAAAGGGAATGACTCAGGAAGGCGTCGATTACATGCTCGAGCTCCGCGCCAGCAACAACGACGTCGTCGAGCCTTACGCCGCCAAGTTCGGCGCCAAGTTCGTCAAGGGCCGCAAGCCCTGGGAAGTCAAGTGCGATATCGCTTTCCCCTGCGCCATCCAGAACGAACTCAACGGCGATGACGCCAAGATGCTCGTCGAGAATGGCTGCATGATGGTCGTCGAGACTTCGAACATGGGCTGCACGGCCGATGCCGTCAACTACCTCAACGGCCGCGTCGCTTTCGCGCCCGGCAAGGCCGCCAACGCCGGCGGTGTTGCGGTTTCCGGTCTCGAAATGAGCCAGAACTCCATGCGCCTTTCCTGGTCCGCCGAAGAGGTCGACGCCAAGCTCAAGGACATCATGAAGTCCATCCACGACAACGCTTACGATACCGCCGAGAAGTACGGCATGAAGGGCAACTACGTTGCCGGTGCCAACCTCGCAGGCTTCATCAAGGTCGCCGACGCGATGGTCGCTCAGGGCGTTTGCTGAGCATAGGTCTTATGTACCCAAAAAAAGGGGGCGCTTTTTGCGTCCCCTTTTTTTTACCCGATGGATATCTCATTCACCGCTAAAAATCAACCGTTGTTTTTGATATAATATCATATCATTCAATATGTGATACCAATCGAGGTTTCAAAATGTTCTATCCTAAATTACCGCACGACGTAAATTCGCCCGTCCATCCAGTTTCCGCGATGGACTTCATGCCCGTCGAACAGCTCCGCCAGCTCCAGCTGCACCGCCTTCAGTGGACCGTTAAATACGCTTACGAAAGAGTACCGCTTTTCCGCAAACGCTGCGACGAAAAAGGCGTCCGCCCCGAGCACATAAAAACTCTCGCCGACATAAAGCACCTTCCCTTCTCGATGAAGACCGATCTTCGCGATGAATATCCGATGGGTCTCCGCGCCGCCGACATGGACGAAATCGTCCGATTCCACTGCTCGAGCGGAACGACCGGAAAGCCGATCTGCATCCCCAACACGCTTGACGATATAGCCGTATGGCAGAACGGAGCGATGAGGTGTCTGGCGATGTACGGCATCCGCGCCGGAGACGTTCTTCAGGTGAGCTACGGCTACGGCCTCTTCACCGGCGGGCTCGGACTTCATTACGGCGGCGAGGGCATGGGCTGCGCGGTACTCCCCACGTCCGGCGGAAACACCGAGCGCCAGGTTATGCTTATGCGCGATTTGGGCGTAACCGCCATCGCCTGCACTCCGAGCTACTTCCTCCGCATAATCGACGAGGCGAAGCGCCAGGGCGTCGACTTCCGCCGCGACACGAAGCTCAAGCACGGCATCTTCGGAGCCGAGCCGTGGACAAAGGAAATGCGCGAAGTCATCGAACGCGAAACGGGCATCACAGCCCACGACATCTACGGCCTAACCGAGATCGCGGGCCCGGGCGTCGCCGGCGACTGCGACGAGCATAACGGCCTTCACATCTGGGAGGACCACTTCTACCCCGAAATCATCGACCCCGATACTCTCGAGCCGCTTCCCGACGGCGAAGTAGGCGAACTCGTCTTCACGACGATCACGCGCTGCGGAACGCCGATGATGCGCTACCGTACGCGCGATCTGACGCGTCTTCGCACAGAGAAATGCCCTTGCGGGCGCACGATGCGCGTGATGGAGCGTATCTCGGCGCGTTCCGACGATATGCTTATCATCCATGGCGTCAACGTCTTTCCCGGTCAGATCGAGGCGGGGCTTCTGCGCGTACCGGAAGTCGCTCCCCACTACCAGATTGTCCTCAGCTCGTCCGATACGCTCGACATCTTCGAAATCAAGGTCGAGGTTACGCAGGAGGCCTTCTCCGACAATATCGCTCACCTGGAGAATCTAAAGCGCCGCGTTCTTGAAGCGGTTAAATCGATCATCGGCCTTACGCCGCGCATCATTCTCGTCGGCCCGGGAACTCTTCCGCGCAGCGAGGGCAAGATCAGGCGCGTAATCGACAACAGGAGGAAGTAAAATGACGGTAAAACAGATCAGCATTTTTCTCGAGAACAAGCCCGGCAGACTCGCGAGGATCTGCAAGACTCTCGCCGACGCGGGGATAAACATCGCGACTCTTTCGCTCGCCGACACGACCGATTTCGGCATCGTCCGTATGATCGTCGACGATCACGTCCGCGGATGCGAAATCCTCCGCAGCGCCGGTTTCGCAGTCAGCGAGACGGATGTCGTAATGGTTACCGTGCCCGACAGTCCCGGCGGAATGGCAGCCCTGACCGAAAAGCTTGACCGCGCGGGAGCAGACATCGAATACTCCTACGCGTACGCCCTCGGACAGGGCGAAAAGGCAATTCTCGTTTTCCGCTTCAAGGACAACGAAAAGGCCATCTCCGCGCTGAAACAGGATTAAAGTCGAATGAAGGATTTTTTCAACGGCGTACGACGTCATATCGGCAAGCTCGACGCGGAAAAGCTGCGCGAGCAGTACGAGCGTCTTTCCGACGAGCTCGTCGCTCTCGACACGCTGTTTGAAACGATCTCCATCGGCATTATCTTTCTCGATGAGCGCGGCGATATCGTAAAATCCAATCCGGCCGCGCGCGAACTCCTCGGCATCGACATAAAAGACGCCATGGAATCTCTCGCCATACCGCTCGGAAAATCGACGAAGCGCGACATCGACATTTCCTACCCTCGCGAAAGGACGCTCGAAATCAAGAGCGTCCCCGTAGAGTCAGGAACCTTAGTCTATATCGACGACGTGACCGCCGAACGCCAGCGCACCGAAGAGGAGCTGCGCGTCGGCGCGACACGAGCGGTTAGGGATCTCGCCGCGGGCGTCGCCCATGAAATCGGAAACCCGCTCAACGCCCTTTCGCTCAATCTTCAACTTCTTAAGCGTTCAACGGGCGAAAACGTTGAAATCGACGAATGCCTAAATCAGGTCGAAAGGCTCTCTGGAATTATTCACGGGTTTCTCCAGGCCCTACGCCCCTCGAAGCCGAACCTCTCCCGCGGAACCGTGGCCGATCCCATCAAGAGTTGCTTAGCGACGATGAAAAACCTCTTTGAAGAGCGCGGGATTCTCGTTTCACTCGACCTCGTCGGCGCCATCCCGTCCGTCGCGCTCGACAAGTCTCAAATGGAACAGGTCTTTTTCAACCTCCTTAAAAACGCGCTCGAGGCCGTAAAGGACGGAGGCTCGATCGACATCGACATTTCAAGCGACGACAACGACGTCATAACGACGATCCGCGACAACGGGCTCGGCATGAACCCCGAGCAGGTCACCCACCTCTTCGAGCCCTACAAGACGTCCAAAGAGCACGGCACCGGACTCGGACTTATGATAACGGCCCGTATCGTGCGCGATCACGGCGGAACGATAGCCGTCGAATCCCAACTCAGCGAGGGAACGACGTTCACGGTCCGCCTGCCGCGGATCGAACGCAGAATCAGGGCGCTGAAGGGATGACCGGCGAACCGTATTTTACTTGAACGTAAGTTTCACCACAACATCAAACTTGCAATCCTTGGGACGAGAGATTTTCACCGTCGCCTCGCCGTCCTTGACGACTACGGGAATCGGCTTTCCGCAGGCGAGATATTTAGCCTCTTTGATTTCGCCGTCGATCTTAAATGAAATTTCATCTACGCCGGCTTTAAGGAAGTGAAGATAAAGATCGCGACCCTTGCGTGTCGAGACGATATCCTTGCCGGAAGCTATCGGGCAACCGCTTGTGCCGTAGACAGACTCGCCGTTTTTAGAGAACCACTTTCCGACCTCTTCCATTACTTCGACGGCCTTCTTAGGCAGCTGCCCCGAACCGTCGGGACCGATATTCATAAGAAGGTTGGAGTTTTTCGCGGCCGCGCGAACGATAAGAGCTACAACATCGTCAGGCGTACGGAAACGGTTTTCGGCGATTTTATAACCCCATACGCCGTGCTGGATAACATCGCACTGCTCGATAGGCCTATCGTTGACCATCGGCTGATTAGCCGAGAAAATCGCGCCGGTCGTATCGCCGGGAAGATCACGCTCAAAAAGCTGAATATCCTCCTTCGGGCGGATAGGCTGATGGTTGTTGTTCGCCACGAGCGTTTTCTTAGAGTGAATGAAGTCGTAAATGGAATCAAATTCCCAATCGAGCTTTCGCGTCCAGGTGCCGTCCTCCTCGTGCTTCACGTGCTCCCACTCGCCGTCAAACCAGATGTTGCCCGGCTTGTAATTTTCGATCAGCTCGGCGATCTGGCCCAGCATAAACTTTTTATACGAAGCGTAATCCCCCTTGCGCCCGGGAACCTCGACCTGCTTGGCGTGATAGCCAGCGGGATAGTCCTTGCGGTGCCAGTCCATCAGCGAATAATAGAAGTTAAGCTGAATACCCTCTTCGCGGCATGCCTCAGCGAGCTCACCCAGAATATCGCGCTTAAACGGGGTGTTGGCGATATTGTAGCCGTCATCAACCTTCGTAGGCCAAAGCGAGAAGCCGTCATGATGGCGGGAAGTTATAGTGATATATTTCGCGCCCGCGTTCTTTACGACCTTAACCCATTCGCGGGCGTTGAACTTCGACGGGTAAAAACCGTACATCATGCGCGAGTACGCCTCTTCGTTGACCTTGCCGTCTTTCAAGTACCACTCGCCTTGAGCGTAGTTGGCGTAAAGACCCCAATGAAAATAAACACCGAAGCGCTGCTCGGCGAATTTTTTCCGCGCCTCGAGATTCCAGTCTTCAACCTTGTACTCTGCTGCAAAAGCGCTTAATGCGCCTAAAAACGCAAGTCCTGCAAAAACAAACTTTTTCATTTCAATCCTCTGTTTTATGTTTCAATTTTTGACAATTATACCACATTCAAACTGAAAATCAAAGCGTGCAATCTTCGAGGACAAGGCTTTCAAGTTGACTATATGCCAGTAAATAGAGTATACTTTCTTCAAAGTACGTTTACGAATACTTTTGCATTGATTTTCAATAATAACAATAGATGGACAAGCGTAAAATCCTTATAGTCGACGATGAAAAGCCGACGCGTGAAGTTATGGCCAAGATTCTCTCGGCCTCGTACGATTGTCTGCTCGCGCCCGACGCGGAACTTGCGCTCAAAATCCTCGACTCCGATACAGATATCGCGTTACTGATCACCGACTACAAAATGCCTGGGGAAAACGGCGTAGAACTTATCAAGAAATCTAAAAAAACGCATCCGTCCATCGCGTGCATCCTCGTTACCGCCTTCGGAGAAATCGAACTTGCCGTCGCCGCCATGAAAGAAGGCGCCGACGATTTTCTGACAAAACCCATCACCGACATCGCGCAGATGGAACAGAGAGTCGCCAAAGCGCTCGAAAAGAACGCCCTTTCCCGTAAAGTCGAAGAATTGCAACGGGAAATCGACGTACGCAAGGGTATCGACACGTTTACGGGCGATTCTCCCGCAATGGAAAAAGTCTATAAACTTATCCGCCAGAGCGCAAAAGCCAGCGCGAGCGTCCTCATCGAAGGACCGTCGGGCACCGGCAAGGAACTTGTCGCGAAAGCTCTCCACGATCTTTCGCCGCGTTCGGCCGGTCCCTTCGTCGCCGTCGAGTGCGCCGCACTTTCTCCCACACTGATCGAATCTGAACTTTTCGGACACGAGAAAGGCGCGTTCACCGGTGCCGAGAAACTTAAAATGGGAAAATTCGAAGCGGCTTCGGGAGGAACGCTGTTTCTTGACGAAATCACCGAAATCGACCTTGCGACCCAGGTTAAACTCCTTAGAGTTCTCGAATCGCGCACGCTCCAACGGGTAGGCGGCAACGAAGACGTAAAAGTTGATTTCAGGCTTGTCGCAGCCACCAACCGCGACCTCGCCGCGTATGTGCGCGAGGGTAAATTCCGGGAAGACCTCTACTATCGTCTCAACGTAATCAATATCCGGCTTCCCGCTCTTAAGGACCGCCCCGGTGACATAGCCCTTCTCGTTTCCCGGTTCATAAAGGAATTCTCCGCGAAGAACGGCATCAGCATAAAAGGTATCGATGCAGCGGCGATGAAGGCGCTTGAGAACTACTCATGGCCCGGGAATGTCCGTCAACTGCGCAACGCGATAGAACGTATGGTCGTACTCTCCGACGGCTCGCGTCTGACCGTCGACGACATCCCCGATGAGGTCATTGACAGATCGACAACCTTCAATACCGGCAATCCCGCCGAACCCCACGTTCCCGCGCCCGTCGTTTCCGCGCACGCCCCCGGAGCCGCTCCGGCGCCCAGCTCTCTCGCGGACACCGAAAAAACCGCTATCCTAAAAGCCCTTGAGGAATGCGGAAACAACAAAACAAAGGCCGCGGAAAAACTCGGAATCTCAAGACGCACCCTTCACCGCAAACTGAACGAATGGAGGATTTAAACATGACCGTGGCTTCTTTTGTCGTCGCAATATCGTTTCTGCCGTTTTTCGAAGCGAAAAACACAGCCGTTAACAATCTCATAAATCAGGACCCTTCCGTCAACGCAAATCAAATCGCATGCCAGAAACCGGAACTCCTCGCGCGCGAAAAATGTCCTGTCTGCAGAGCGACCGGGATTCTCGTGCTTGAGGAGAAAGACTTCGGACAGTTTGCGGCATATCGTCTCGACAGCCCCAAAAAGATCAGACAGAAATGTCCTTTTTGCAAGGGCGCTAAATACATAGAAGCGTTCTACAACCCGACCGAACTTAAACTTCTTGTCGCCCGTGAACGATCCAGATTCGAAGCCGACCATCAGGCTAAAGGAGAAGTTCCCGTAGGCGAAGCGTTCATCCCCAAGGCCGATTATGACAAACTCGACCGCAAGACGACAAAACTCCTCAAAGAGACGTACGGAGAACCCTGCAGGTCCTGCCACTGGCTCGGAATAACGGCCTGCAGGGACTGCGACGGCCGCGGACATGTCAAATGTCCCAATAAAGACTGCAAGGACGGGTGGGCTGTAACTAAAACGGAATCGTCGTACACCAAGGTGTCGTCAGGAGGATCCATGTCCCGAAATTCATATAACCGCTCCGGATCTTCAAGGCGAGTCACCAGAAAAAGGACAAACGTCAATGTCCACCTGTGCGAGGACTGCTGCGGCGCGGGTCTTCTCGTCTGCCCTGACTGCAGCGGCAAACGGGCGTTGCCGTGCAAGAAATGCAACGGTTTAGGGACAAAATGAATTTGCGGATATGATCGATAATCCGATACAGATACAACTGCCCGACATCCGTCTCATCAACAAGATAGACGAAGGCGGCATGTCGAGCATCTGGAAGGCGATGGATCTCAATCGCAACGAAATCGTCGCCGTAAAGATTCTCAACCGGGAATTCACCTCGAACAAACTGGATATCGAGCAGTTTAAGGCCGAGCAAAAGACAATGGCCGAGATAGACCATGAAGGAATCGTCAAAAGCTACGAGCTTCGCAAGACGGACGACTTCTGGTATTATGTGATGGAATATGTCGACGGGTATAACTTCGGGGCACTGCTGCAGCGCAAACAGCATCTTATCGAAGTCGACTGCCTTTTAATATGCCAGTCCGTTGCCCTTGCGCTCGACTACGCATGGAACAATCATGGCATCGTCCACTGCGACATCAAACCCGACAATATAATGATCAATTCCGATGGGATTATAAAATTGACAGACCTCGGGATTTGCTACACTTACAGATATCTTTCAGACGGCCTTCAGGACATTCCCGATCACATAATGGGAACGCCGTCATACATTTCTCCGGAGCAGGTTTACGGCGACATTGAACTCGACTGCCGCGCGGATATTTATTCTCTCGGCGCCACCCTGTATCACCTTGCGACCGGCAGAATGCTTTTCCCGAAAATGACCGCCGATGAAATGATGAAGGCCCATTGCGACGAACTCACCCAGGCCAAAGATCCGCGCGTCTACAGGGCCGAGCTAAGCGAAGGCTTTTGCCAGATGCTTGAGGCCATGCTCGTGAAAGACCGCAACGGCCGTATATCCTCGTGGAACGATGTGTATACGATGAGCCGCGATGTGGAGCGCGGAATCAAATTCAAACCGCGTTTAGACGGATACGTCTCTTCTATGAAACTCGCCTGATGAAAAGGCTTACTGACATTCTTCTCGTTGTGATTACGATGCCGCTTTGGCTCATCGCCTATATTGCAGTCGCATTTCTCATAATTCTTACCATGGGCCGACCGATCCACTTTCGGCATGAGCGTGCGGGCAGAAACGGCAAACCCTTCAACTTCATAAAATTCCGGTCCATGCGCAACGGCGAAGGCTCTGATGCGGAGAGGACAACCCGCCTCGGAAAAATACTCCGCTCGACTTCACTTGATGAGCTTCCGCAGTTATGGCATGTGCTTTCTGGTAAAATGTCGCTCGTCGGACCACGTCCTCTGCCGGTGAGATATCTGCCCCGTTATTCCCCGTTTCAAAACCGTCGCCATGAAATCAGGCCCGGAATAACCGGTTGGGCCCAGATAAACGGGCGAAACGCGATATCGTGGGAAAAGAAATTCGAACTGGATGTATGGTACGTAGACAACAGATCCATCCTTCTTGACGCAAAAATACTCTTTCTTACTTTTCTAAAAGTCTTTAAACGAAGCGGCATCAACAGTTCCGAGACAGAAACCATGCCGGAATTCACCGGATCGGAGCGAACCGCATGAAAATAAATCGCGCCATCCTTCCTCCGGGCCGCATCGGGCTCGCCGTCTCCGGCGGATCCGATTCGGTTGCCCTTGCATTTCTTTTGACCAAAGGCGGAAAGAAAAAAAACGCGGCGAAGAGGTTTGTGATTCTTCATGTGGACCACGGCCTTCGCTCCGAATCGAAAGAAGAATACCGATTCGTCAGAAATCTCGCCAAACGGCTTGGCATCCCCTTCAAGGGACATCATGCGAAGGTCATCCGCGAAAAAGGCGAATCCATCGAAATGGCCGCCCGGCGCGTAAGGCTATCGTTTTTCGAACAACAGACCATCCGGCTCGGACTTGACGCGATCGCGACCGGCCATCATATGGACGATGTCGCGGAAACATTTCTTATGCGCATCAGGCGAGCTTCCGGGGCCGAAGGATTGGCCGGCATAAAGGAGAAAAGCCAGGTCGGAAAGATATGTTTCGTAAGACCGCTTCTCGAATGCCGCGACAAGGAACTTAAAGAGTATCTTAAAAAGTACAGAGAAGAATGGCGCGAAGACGCCTCCAATGACGACACCTCAATCGAGCGCAATAAGATCCGCCATAAGGTCGTGCCATTTCTCGAACAGACGCTCGACCCGAAACTTATCCCTCACATTTTCAAGATTACGAAAAACCTCTCCGAAATTCTCTTGTCGCGCCGGTAACGCGCACCGAAGAACATTCAGGCCAAAAGCTCAACCGAAAAGGGACCGTCGTTCAAAAGCCGCACATCCATGTGCGCTCCGAAACGTCCAGTTCCGACACGATCGGCGCCTAAGCGTTCGCGCAGGCGCGCGACAACCCTCTCGTAAAGCGGCTCTGCCATGTCCGGAGGTGCCGCATTCGAAAATCCTGGACGTCGCCCGTGCGCGGTATCGGCATAAAGCGTAAACTGGGAAACGACGATAACGTCCCCTTTGACATCCTCAAGTGATCTGTTTACATACCCTTCGGCATCCTCAAAAATACGCAATTCCGGGATCCGTTTTGCGATTTTATCGGCGGACAACCCGTTGTCGCCATGTGTAACACCTAAAAAGACAAGCAACCCTTCTCCGATGGAAGACACAATCTCTCCGTCAACCGTGACTGAGGCTTCTCTAACTCTTTGCAACCATGCTTTCATTCTGTTATATCCCCGTCTGAACAATAAACGTGACTTTTACGATACCACGAAAGATCGTTTTTCACCTCTCAAGAAATCGAACGGCGTTTTCCTCCATCAGCCCTGCGAACGATTCGAAATCCATTCCACGAAGTTCCGCCGTCTTGCGGGCGATATCCATGACCGAAGGCTGTTCGTCAGCATTCTCAGCCGTAGCGTCGCTTTCGACGAGAATCATTTTATCGGGAATCGACTTTACGAGTTCGCGGTAGTTGACGGCATGATCATTGAGAACCGCAGGACCTACCGATATAAAGCCGTTGAGAGCTTCGATGTCGGGAAGAAGACCGCCGGAGCGCGAAAAGCCGTGAAAAAGAAACGCAGGTATCCGATCCCTGTAGGGCTTACACGCCTTTACGACCTCGCCCCAACATTTCGCGCCGTGCAAAACAACGCCGCGATTGAATTCTGCCGCGATTTCAAGCTGAGAAGCAAACACGTCGCGCATCGCCTGAGGGATATTGCGATCCTTCATCCTGTCGAGTCCGATTTCTCCTACGCCCGCCGAGGGATCCGCCGCGAGCGCCGTGCGCAAGCGCTCTCCGCCGTCCCATTTAGCGTAATCCCACGGATGGACGCCGTAAAACGCAACGTCATTCGCGCCCTTTTCAGAACTGAACGGCTCGCAGATGAAATTCCGCGTCTCGCCGCGGACAATATGAGTATGGGCGTCTATCATTTTACGACTCCGTGATTTTCAGTCATATTCTCTCCGAGAAGCGCGAGCTTCGGGTCGCTCGCCTCGTAGCCTTGGATCCAGCCGTTCTCAAAACCGAAATCCGCAGCCGCCTCGACGACTTCTTCGTACTCTTCTTCGGTTACGCTCCTGTTCAAAGGCGGCGTCTCAAGCGCCTTGTAGGCGGGCGTAAACTGACTCATTACCGAAACCGGAATTTCATTGGAAAGTTCAGTCGCGAGAAAGGCGAGATTCTCTATCGCCTCTTCGTGATGCCCCGGGAGAACTAAAATCCTCACTATTAAATCTACTCCGGATTTCTCATACGCCCACTTCACCGCCGCGCGCGCCGCGTCGACGTATCCGGGAGCCGAAGACAACCGCCTCGCGGTCTCGTCGCGTGAATAGCGCAAATCAAAAAGCGCCCAGTCGCAGAGCTCGCGGTATTCCTCTAAAACTTCGACGCGTTCATAACCCGACGAGTTCCAGACGTAAGGGATTTTTATCCCCTCTTTTCTAATGATGTCCGCAGCCTCCCGGATAAACGGCAGATACGGAGTCGGGGAGACGAGATTTATATTCTCAATCTTGTCGTCGAGAACGAGCGAGCGAAAAATCTCGGCGAGCTCTTCGACTGACTTATCTTCACCCGCGCCCTTCCAGCTCCACGGAGAATTCTGGCAGTAAAGGCACTTCATCGTGCAACGCGAGAAAAATACACAGCCCGATCCCCGCTCGAGCGTTATCGGCGGCTCCTCCCCGAAATGAGGCCCCCAGCGGAAAACGCGCGGTTTATCGAGCGCACCGCAAAAACCCGCCTCGGCGCCGCTGAAACGGTCGGCGCCGCAGCAGTGAGGACAAAGCTCGCACAAGCGCCCCGTCATTCGGGCTTCTCGCTGAAATATTCAAGGTCGGCGATCTCGCGAGGATGATCGCTCGAGCCTTCGATCGGGACGAACGAGCCGATCCACTTCCAGCCGCCCTTTTTGGGAAGCGTCATCTTAACGTGATTTACGCCTTTTTTAAGCTTGATTTTAGTCGGCTCACGATACCAGTAATCTTCATCGGAAAGCGGAATCTCCTTAGGATTGCCGCGCGTCAGCGGACGGTTCCATTTAGGCGGAGCGATCTTTTCGCCGTTGATTTCGATCGTCGCGCCGTGCTTGTTCCACTGACCAAGAGCGGGCGTAGGCGCATCGCGCGAGCGACCGTCGCTGCGCGAAAAACCCGTCATGCCGATCCATGCTCCGCACTCGACGTCGCGCTTGGAGCGAATCCACGTTTCAAGAACCACGACACCGTTGTTGCCAGGATGGTACGCGGAAGCGGGGAACCAGAAGTGACGCGGATAAACCGTAGCCTGAGGAATGTCTTTGGCGATAACCTTGCCCGTCTCGCCGTCGGTCATCTTCCAGCGCATCTGCGTCTGAGCAACATAGGGGAACGGATGCTTTTTCTTGTCAAGAACCTTGTCACGCTGCGCGAGCAGCCTCCGCTCAAGGTCGGCAGCAAGCGCGAAGCGCGGATCATCGGGAGAAGGAAGACGCGCATACAGCTTAGGCTCATCCTTTTTGCGTCCGCGCCAGAAGCTATCAGACAAAAGAACGACCGCAGGATAAACGGCGTTCATCCTGACGACATCCTCCGTGTCTGCGATGCAGTCGTCATGCCAGACGCCAATTATAGCGCCGAGATGCTCTTCCTCCGAGCCCCAGCGGCATGGCTGCTGATACGCCGCGACAGAAAGAAGCTCCTCGGGATCGACATGGTTTATATAAAAGCTGTTCTGAGAATCGATATAGGGACACTTGTCTCCACGCGGATCACGCGCTCCCATCCAGAGCTGCTTTATACCCTGCCCGGGAAGCCTCAGTCCGGGAGACCATCCCATCAAAACACGTCCGTTGTCCTGAACCTTTTTCGCCCAGTAATCAAGATGACTCTGGGGTACCCGTTCACCGTGCTCGCGCGCTTCGTCGGTACCGAGATGAATAATGGGCATATCCTCCTTGGAAGCGAGAGAGCAGAGTTCATCGATCAGTTCGCCGAGCATAACCTTCGCTTCTTCGACGGCAAGATCGGAAATCCCCGTAGCCTTTCTAAACGCGAGCGTATGCCCCGGCATATCGAGCTCAGGAATTACCGTAACCCCGCGCTTTTTCGCATGTGCAAGAACGCGCTTGAATTCCTCCTGGGTATAGTATTTGCCGACCTGCCGCGTAAAGGCCTCGCGCTTCTGAAGCTGGGGATATTTTTTCGATTCAAGCCGCCAGCCGTAATTGTCGGTAATATGCCAATGAAACACATTCATCTTGTATTTTGCAAGATGATCGATAATGTCGAGAATCGATTCAACGCTCTGGTAGTTGCGCCCGCAGTCCAAAAGAAGACCGCGATACTTAAACACCGGCCAGTCCGCGATAGCACAATCCGGCAACGGCGCGCCCTGCAAGAGCTTCTTAAGCTGCCCTAAGGTTACGCGGGCGTAGCGCTTACCTTCCTCGTCGCCTCGAATCTGAACCTTCCCGTTCTTGATGCGAATGAAGTACGCGCCCGGTTCTGTAGCTTTTTTATGAAGCTTAAACTTGGTATCTGCATCTCGCGCAATAACACGAGGACGCGGCATCAGCTCGTCCAACGCATCGGCATGACCTGATACAGATACAAAGCCTGCTATAAGAACTGTAGATATTTTCAATAAAAATTTATTCATACGGTAATTATATCAAATCGTGACATTCTTTAGGCCACTATTTTATTTCGAGAAACACCTTTATTCCACCAACTTTTCACGTGCTTAAAATCTAAAGTGTTTTCGGCAAATCCGGACCGGTTTCATCCGAAATGCCTTTCACCCTTTCCCGTACAGATCAGGTTCAGGACAATTTCCCGGCAAAGACAAGACAAAAACACATCCACGCGGTTTGTTAGGCCGAACAGACAGCGATCCGCCCATCGCTTCCGCAAACTCCTTAGAAGTAGAAAGTCCGATACCAAAACCTCCCTTCCCCGACACAAGAACCGTCTTCGCCCTGTAGTAACGATCAAACGCCTTTCGCATTTCATTCAATGTCATCCCCTGACCTTCATCGACAAATGAAATTTCAACAAACCCGCCCTCGCCACCGATGACAACCTCAACCTTACCGTACGGTGCGGCATACTTCAAATCATTGCCTAACAAATTCCACAGTATCTGAACAGTTAAGGTTTCATCGCCTTCTACATAAACCGGACCGTTCTTAGGGACTCCCCCGGATCGCATAAACGAGATGTCTTCACCCTCAAACAAATCGCGATAATCCTCCTTGAAAAGCGCATACGCCTCCTCATAAGCCTTCACAAGATCGAACTTTTCTCGTTTCGGCACCGGGCGCCTGCCCCCAAGCCGCATAAAATCTTTGATGTTCGCGACAAGACGAATCATTCTCTCGCAAAGAGTCAACGCCTCGGCATCATTTCTCCCGATCATGAACCTCATCGCAACAAGGGGTGTCGTCAAATCATGTGCCGCAGCCGCCATAAAATCGTCGCGCGTGCGGATGTAATCGACAAAATACTTAACCCCGGTGGCGGTTGCAAAAAGAAGGACTATAAAAAACAATATGCTGAACGCTGAAATTACATAAGAACGGCAGCTTTTCCTCATATCGGTCAGCCCCGCATACACAAGAGAAGCATCATCGCCGGACGCGCGTTTCCATACAAGGACGCCTTCTGATGTATCGCGCCAGCCCCACATATCCCTCTTCTTCGTCCCTTCAACAGGATTCCAGCTCTTCCATGTAATGTCGGCGGGAAATTCACGCTCCCATTTTTTGTCGCCCCGCACGATTCCTTCGCCCCGCTTCCAAATGAAAACCTTCCTGTCAGAATCTTCAACTTGATCTGCGAACCGTTCGAGGTCCGCATGATAACGGGTCTCTTCCTCTCTGCGCATCTCGGGGATATCCGTTATTAAAAAATATACTCCAAGAACGACAACCGACACAGTCGGAAGACATAACAGAAAAACCGAGTGCCAAAGACTTGATACTGCGGTTTTCATTAAAGCCCCAGAAGGTTTTTAGCGCGCGCCGTTTCGCCCGAAAGATCGACTTTGCGATCTCCGTCAACATACCCGTTTTCGCGGAGCGTCTCGACAAAACGGCGGAACTTGTGGGGCCCCGGCTTCAGATTGTCGAGCGCGTAAACTTCGGCACTGCCGCAGGTCGCGGCCTCAGAAAGCATTCCTGTCGATTCTGCCGTGACATAAAGACGATTCGCGAGCGCGACAAAAGCGGGAATAGGATTGAAATGATCCTTGGAATAAATGAGTTTATAATCCCACGGATATGACTCGACGAGCGCCTCGACATCGTCCGGAGTGCGGCGAGAGGTCGTAACCCACTTCTCGCAATCGCCCGCTTCGGCGAAAATCTCATCAAGGCGGTCCTTCATCCATCCTGCGGTCATTGTCGAACACTTGTTGGGCCCGCCGATGATGACGGCTATGGCGGATCTGACGGATATCGAATGCCTCTTGCCGAACGCCCTGACGCCCTCCTCATAAAATGCGGCATCATTCGAAACCAAATTGGCGGGAATTCTGATCACGTTTGAAAGATCTTCAGGATTGTCGAACGACGGTGCCATGATGCAATCGAACGACTTAAGGCGATAGCCTCGCGGATATAGGACGACCGCGCACTTTACGCCGAGCGTACGGGCGAGCGACTTCGCGGGATAGAAAGTTCCACTCCCCGTGCCTATTACGACGGCAGGCTTCAATCCGCCGTTTTTCAATTCTGAAACGCCGCGGTCGCCAGACAAAAATTCCCAAAGCCACCGCGCATTGACGCCAATTTTATCAAAAAGATACGAAAGCGCTTTATGGAATCTGGACTTGAAACGGACAGCCGCGATTTCGAACTCCAAACCCAGAGCTCTCGCAAACGCCTTCGACTGGTTCTCGTGACCCGCCTTGCCGTCGGTCAAAATCAGCGCTTTAGCCATCTTAACTCCTTATAAAGCGTTACCTGCGGGAGGCTTCTTTAAGCATTTCCTTGACCGCCGCGCGGACCTTTCGCTTGGCGATGTTCATCGTTCCGGTAATCGTGCAGCCCGCGGCCTTGCGGTGACCGCCCCCGCCGAACTTCTTCGCCAGTTCCGTCGCGTCCCAATCACCGCGCGTGCGTATCGAGCAGCGGACTTCCTTCGTACGATCGGGAATCTGATAGAAAAAGAGCGCGATTTCATTTCTGACAACGCTCCTCGGAATCTCAATAATATCCTCAGCGTCAGCCTTAGTCCCGCGCACAGAGCGGAAGTCATCGCGCGTAAGAGTAACTTCGGCGACCTTTCTGTTTTTCCAGACGTGCAGCGAACGCCAGGCAATACGCTTAAGCTCAATCGCCTTGCGCGAAAACGTTCCGTAGATGATGTCGTTGAAAAACGCGGTTCTAACTCCGTGTTTAAGCAGATCGCCGGCCGCGCGCAATGTCGCCGGACGCGTCGAATCGTATGCAAAACGCCCCGTATCGGTAATCATCGCGACCCATAGCGCCTCGGCGGAAACCTTATCCAACTTCCATTCCATCCACTTCGCAAAACGCCACACGAGCTCCCCGGCCGAAGAAGCTTCGGGATCAAGTAGACAAGCCTTGGCGAACGAACCGTCGTTGGTTACGTGGTGATCGATGCAGACGCACGGCAGTTTCTCGGCGAACGGCCTAACCTCGGGCGGAAGGCGGGATATATCACCGCAGTCAACGGCGATGAAAAGATCAAACTTCTGGCGCTTAAGCTTTTTAAGATGAACAATATCTTCAACGCCGTCCAGAATCTTCAACTTGCCGAGCGCATTCAAATCCGCCGCGGCGAACGCGGGATGCCCCGCCGCCGTAAGAAGACGGGCAAGCGCGATCATCGATCCTAAAGAATCTCCGTCGGGACTCAAATGTCCCGAAATGAGAATTCTGGAAGACGCTTCCAGCGCTTTTCGTATAGAGACGTAACATTCTCGATTTTTTTGCATAAAGTTATGCAAATTATATCAAAAATCAGATAGCTTGTGCAAAATTGTATCGTGTCAGACGAACCGGGCTCGGTCCATTTTAGATTTTCCTGAAAATACAACTATCTGTCCATTTTCTGCACAAGGACTGACTTTGAAGATTCAAACTCTTTTAAAATACGCGTCTCTCCCGATTGGAATTTAACGGTGGTTTCCGCATTTTCAGAAACGGTTATGCCGCTTAAAATATCAACGACGGGAGATCCGGTGAAATTGAGTTTCATTGGACCTTTGCGGAGAGCCTGAACGACGACATAACCTTCTGCTGCGCATACGAACGCACTCCCCGCAGGCGCATAAAGATGAACCCCCGCCTTTTTCGCTTCGGCGGCAATCTCCTCGGCATGAAGGTCGGAGGCTTTTTTTACCTCGAAAACACGAACTCCTTCGCGCTTTTTAAGCGCATCAAGCTTAGCGAACTTCTCGGCTGAAAGATCGCGCGCGTAGGCGAGAATGAAAAGTTTTGCGTCCGGAGGATCGCGCAGAACATCGTCTAAAAGATACTGACCGTACGGCGCACCGCAGCGCTCAAGACCGATGCGGCTGAGAAACGGCCATACCGCCCTGCCTGAACCCCAGCCGTTCATCATGAGACTTTCCTCGTCAAGCACAAGGGCGATCTCAGGCGAATAAGGTTTCTGTCGCTCAAGAATAGCATTGTCCATTTCTTTAAAAGCGCTTCTTAAACGCCAAAGCTCCTCGTCTCTGAACCAGCCGCGGCCGCAGAGATCCATCCACCAGTCTCCGTGCCCGCGCATTATGCACTTCGCCGTATTGCGCAGAAGAAAATTGCGCGTCTTCCACGGCGAATCGTTTACAAAACCTCCGACCTTCACGCTCCCGTTCCACAACTCCTCGTGATGTGTGCGCGTATCGTCCTCATTGATCCAAAGCACCCCGTTGCGCGAAAAAGTTTCCGCGGCGCTCATAGCGGCCGACGATCCCGGCCAACCGCGCTCTGCATAGCTGAAAGGCGCTGATACGGCGTCGATATTCTCACGCGCGTTCTTAAGAAGCCAATCGACGAAAAAGTGCCCCGTTTCCGCCGCACCGGCCGGAACCGCGCCGACCTCCCACGTATAACCGTAGAAAAAGACCGCGAGAGACTTTCCGCCAGTGCCGCGGCGGACGGCAGCGCCGAGCTCATTTATAAAACTCGCCATCTCCTCCTGGCGGAAACGGCCGAACTCGATCACACGGCGGTCAAGTACGGGATCAAGCCTGTTGCCCGGTCTCCTGACGCGGCGTTCCGCCGGCGTCGGGACCTCCGCCGTCATCGCGTCTTTGTCGCCCCGGAGGGAGAGATATCTTCTGAACGCGTCTCGCGTATGCACGTCGTATCCTGACAGATCCCGCGTCTGTGAAAGCATGTAAAACCATTCAGCTGAATTCTGCCCGCTTATATGCAGACCGGCAAAGTTCCGCGGAAACTTCCGGCGCAGATGGCGCGCCAGCCGCTCAACCTCCTCGCACGCGGCCTTGCGGTATTCGCGGGACGAAATCGAAGACATCTCAATCGTAAAATCATTATTGAATTTCATCCTGAGTGAAGAATCGCGCTCAAGCATCCAAGCCGGAGCATTCGCGCTTATGCGCGGCAGCAGAAGGACGCGCGGATTCGCCGCGATCAGCTTCGCACACATTTCGTCGATATCATCATAGGAGCGCGGCTTTTCGGGCGGAGCCCACCATGTCTGACAGCCCCAGGAATTTTCAGTCGAAAATGTGACGAGATCAAATCCGTATTCCCCCGCCATGCGGACAGTGTCTCCGAGCGTATCGCCGTAAGGCAATGGCAGCGTCTTTTTTATCCCGTCCTTTAGCGTATACGAAATTTCGTGATCGAGAACGACGCGGTCGCGCGCGGCGCGGTGAAAAACATGAAAACGATAGCTGTGGGACTTTTTAAATTTCAGATTTTCGCATTTGAAAAGCCGGGTATTGTTCTCCCTTGAATCTGTAAGTTCTTTCGTCGCACCCTCGGTCATATCAACGATTTTAGCACTTGAAAACCACACCGGCGGATCTTTCTCGGAAACCCTGAGTTCAACCGTACCTGAATCCGCGTCGGCGTCGGCGACAAACGGAATAATCAGCTCTGTTTTTCGCGGCCACGAAAGAATCGTAAGGTTCTGCGGCGATCCGAAGAAAAATCTTGGAGATACGGCCTTGCCGTCGACAAAAATCTTAGGGCCCGTCGAAGTGTTGCGAACACGCACCTCGACAGGCTCCTGAGCAATCGCAGTAAGCGCACAAAGAAATATAAAAGCTAAAACCTTCATTCAATCAATATATCACGCTTCTCAAACGTATTTCGCTCGTTTCGGATTCCTTTATGTCGACGGTCTTTTTAAGGCGGATATCCGTACTCGAGGAACCGACGGAAAATGTAAACGCGCCCCACTCGAACGACCATTTCATATCCTTGTCCAGAATCGAAAGATCGTCTTTCGAAAGCGCGAACGAAACCTTCTTCGCCTCGCCGGGCTTCAGGTTGATTTTCTCGAAACCCCTCAGCACCGAATCGTAGGTTATAACGCTTGAGTACTCGTCGCGGACGTAGAGCTGAACCACCTCCGCGCCTTCGCGCGCTCCGGTATTCTTAACGGTAAGCGACACTTCCACGAACGGGGAGGACGAATCCTTCGCGTAAGGATACCTGATTTTTAGATCGGAATACTCGAACGACGTGTACGAAAGACCGTGACCGAACGGGTAAAGAGGCCCGATGACGCGCGTTCTGCCGCCGCCGTTCTTACCGAGAATCCAATCCGGCTGACCGTTGTGGCTACCCTTCTTATAAGGGAAGTTAAGCTCGATCTGGCCGATGCTTTTAGGGAACGTAACCGGGAGCTTGCCCGAAGGATTGGCTTTCCCGAGAAGGATGTCGGCTATCGCATAACCGCCGCGACAATGAGGGAACCACGTCTCAAGGATAGCAGGAAGGTATTTATCCTCCCAGTTGACCGTAAGCGGCTGACCGTTGATCAAGACGAGAACAACCGGAACACCCGTCGCATGAAGACGCTGAAGAAGTTCGCGCTGACGACCCGGCAGATCGAGCGACGTGCGCGAACGGCCTTCGCCCGTGCGCCACTCGTCCTCGCCCATCACCGCAATAACGACGTCCGCACCCTTCGCCGCGGCTACGGCCTCGTTCATCATCGCGTTTTCCTTTTCGGTTATCGGCTCGGGAATTATTTCGCTGTACGGAAAGCCCGGATCGACCACATCGCATCCCTTGGAATAAACGACCTCGCACTTTCCTTCAAGAGCGCTTTTAAGCCCGCCGAGAACCGTCACGGCCTCAAGCTCGTTCGGACCGTACCGGCTCGCCATGAAATTCGACTCATCCGCGAGCGGCCCCGTAACGAGAATCTTTTTCATCTTCGACGCATTGAGCGGCAGAATCCCGTCGTTCTTCAAAAGCACCACGCTCTCGCGGCCCATACGGTCGACAAAATCGAGATGCCTGTCGCATCCGACCTCTTTCTCCGCCGCGAGCGCGTCGGTAATGTAAGGATTGTCAAACAGTCCGAGCTTAAACTTCACTCTCAAAACGTCGCGCACACGCGCATCGACGACATCCATCGAAAGGCGACCCGACTTCACAAGCTCGCGGATCGGCTCAACGAAATTCTCCGGCTGCTCGAAATTAGTCCAGACGTTAAGCCCAGCCTCATAGACGCGGCGTACACCGTCCTCCGGAGTAGGCGCAATGTTGTGCTTGTCGTGGACATACTCCACGGCGCCGGAGTCGCTCACCGCATAACCGTCAAAACCGTATTCGCCGCGAAGGATATCCTGCAGAAACCATTTGCTCGCGATCACGGGCTCGCCGTTCCAGTCGTTGTAGCTGATCATGACCTCCATCGGTTTGACGGCCTTGATGACGCGCTTAAAGGGAGCGAGATGAATTTCATGGAGTTCACGCGGCGTGACGTGCGGATCCGTCCTGCAGTCGCCGTCGCGCCCGCCCTTCGGAACGCCGTATACGCCGAAATGTTTAAGGCACGAGGCTGCTCCCTGAGATTGGATACCGCCGGACATCGCGACTCCGAGATCGCCGACATGATAAGGATCTTCGCCGTAGCACTCGAGCGTGCGTCCCCAGCGCTGATCACGCGCTACGTCAAGAATCGGCGCATAAACGCTGTGATAGCCCAAGAGTTTCGCTTCATGGCCGACTATCTCTCCAGCCTCGCGGACAAGGGCGCGATTCCAAGTAGATCCTATCGCGATCGGTGCGGGGAGCGGCGTCGCGCGCGAATGATTGAGACCGTGAATTCCCTCGTTCGTGAATTCAACAGGAATACCTAAGCGCGTCTCCTCTACAAACCAACGTTGAATCTTATTAAGAGCGGCGACATGATTCGTATATGAAAGAATCTTACCGCGATGAGCTTTAAGGGCGCGCCCGACTCCGTTCAACTCCTCGTCGATATTGGCGATACCGTCCTTCCATACGCGGCGCTTCCACTCCGGCGAAGGCTCCGCCTCCTTGAGAACGCGCCCCGTTCCGTAGAGCGTAGCCATCTGGCACGTCTTCTCCTCGAGCGTCATCTGAGAAAGCAGATCCTCAACTCGCTCGTCTATCGACATAGAAGAATCCTCATAAATATCTTTGCGACCGTTCTTGTTGAAATCGATCCAAGATGAAGCGCATGCAGAAAAAGCAAGCACGCCAGAGAAGGCTCCGGCAACCAAGATTCTAATTTTGCTTTTCATAAATCAACCCCTGTTGTCTTAAGAGCGCCTTAACATCGCTCTTTCTGCCGCGAAATTCGATAAAGACTTCATACGCGCTCTTTGATCCGCCAAGACCGTAAATAGTCTCGCGAAGTTTGCGCCCGACGGATTGAACAGCCTCGTCGTTATCGAGCCCAGCCTCCTCGAACGCGCCGTACGCGTCGGCGCTCATGATCTCGGACCACTTGTAGCTGTAATATCCAGCCGCGTACCCTCCGCCGAAAATATGTGTGAACGAGCACAAAAAGCGGTCGTCGTCCGTAAGCGGCATGCCGAAATGGGTGAATACATCGCGTTTCACCGCATCATGATCGACTTCTGCTTTCGCGGTATAAAGATCCATGTCGGTCTTGCCGAGCGCGAGCTGACGGCGGCAGAACGACGCGGCTCTGAAATTCTTCGCCGCGAGAACGCGCTTTTTAAGATCTTCGGGAACGACCAGGCCGGTACGGCTGTCTAAACACCAGTTCTCCATAAACTGGCTCGCGACTTCGACGGCGTCCCATTCGACGAGATTGATGCCTGCGGCGTCCTCTTCACCGACGCGCGTAAGCATGCACTGAAGCGCGTGGCCGAACTCGTGGAACACCGTTTCGACTTCACGGAAAGGAAGATAGCACTTTCCGTTCTTGTCACGCTCGGGGAAATTAAGCGCCATAAGCGCGACAGGCTTAAGACCGAGCCTATCGTTACGGTTACCGAATTCGTTCATCCACGCTCCGCCGCGCTTAAGCCCGTTGCGGACGAAAGGATCGGCATAGAACCATGCGATATCCTCTCCATTTTCCTTAAGCGCGAAAAATCTGACGTCTTCATGCCATACGCTCGGCTTATCGTCTCCCTTCAATTCGACAACGTCAACTCCGAAGAGAAACTTCGTCATTTTAAAGAGCCCGGCGAACACATCCTCTACCTCGAAATACTTCTTAAGCTCCTCTTCGCTGTAGGAATACTTTTTCTCTCTCAGGCGCTCCGCGAGAAAAGCGAAATCCCACGGTTCGGCCTTGACGCCTTCACCGAGAAATTCAGCCGCAAGAGATTCGAGCTCCTTCTTCTCCTCTTCGGCGATTTTCACCGTCGCCGAATCAAGCTCGTCGAACATGTCGTAAACGGCTTTCACCGAAGGGGCCGACTTCGCGTCGATCGAGAGCGCCGCGTAATCTTCAAATCCGAGAAGCGCCGCGAGTTCGCGCTTCAATGCGAGAATTTTCGTGATGCGCGGCGTATTGTCGCCAGCGCGCGATGCGCGGGCGCGGTAAAGAACTTCACGCACTTCACGATCGGCGCATTCCTTCATCGTCTGAGGATAATTAGCGTCGTCGATCGTGTAGTTTACGCCGTTCTTCTCGTACTTGAACGCGTTAGTCGCGTCGAGAACGGCGTTTGAAAAATCCATCGCGAGTTTCGCAAGTTCCGCGCGTATCGCATTGAAGCGTTCGCGCTTTTCGCCCTTTAGCGCAATGCCCGCGTGTTCGGCGGACTTCACCATCTCATTTAAGATGCGCTTTTTTGTCGCGCCAGTTTCGCCCTCGAACACGGACGAATCGAGAATCTTCTTCGCGGCGCAGTAAATCTTTTCTGACTGGGCGGTGCGGAGTGAAAACGCGATCATTCCCGGCTGGAATTTCTCTTCGAGTTTCCGCCACTCTTCTGAATTCATGACGGAAGTCATGTGGGTAAGCATGCCCCACATCCGACCGACTTCTCTCGTGGCGTCGTCGAGTTTCGGAATCAGCTCGTCGTAAGAAGACGGATTTAAGCTCTCGATTTCTGCGACTGCCTTATCGGCAGCGGCGAGAAGTTCGGGCATCCGCGCCTCGACGAACTGAGGAGTGAATCGGTTCCAGTCGGGAAAGTTCTGCATTTTTAAATCCTTTAGATTGTAGCGCGGTCGCAGAGGGCCGAAACGAAAAGCGCCTTGATCGTATGCATACGGTTTTCGGATTCGTCGAAGACCTTGGAATACTTAGACTCGAACACCTCGTCCGTAACCTCAAGAGCGCCCGTATCCTTCGTGACATCCGTATTGAAGTCGTGGAACGCCGGCAGGCAGTGGAGGAACATGAGCTTGCCGTCAATATTGCCGGTAGCGCGCATAAGATCCATATTGATCTGATAGGGGCGGAGCATCTTGATGCGTTCAGCCGTCTTCGACTCCTCGCCCATCGAAACCCAAACGTCGGTATAAAGGACGTTCGCGCCCTTGACGCCCTTTACGGGATCGTCGAAAACGCGGATGTCGACGCCGTTGCGCTTTGCGACCTCCTCGGCCTCGGCGAGAACGGCCTCGTCCGGCCAGAGCTCTTTCGGCGTACAGCAGACGTATCTCACGCCCGCCTTGGCGCAACCCATCATAAGCGAATTGGCGACGTTGTTGCGGCCGTCGCCGACGTACGCGACCGTGCAGTCTTTAAGAGAGCCGAACGTCTCCTTTATCGTCAGAAGATCGGCGAGAATCTGGGTCGGGTGATAATCGTCGGTAAGACCGTTCCAGACGGGAACGCCGGAATATTCTGCGAGTTCTTCACACGTCTTCTGAGAAAATCCGCGGAAGAGAATTCCGTCGTAGATGCGACCGAGAACGCGGGCGGTATCCTTAACCGACTCCTTCTTTCCGAAGTGGATGTCGGGGCGCGTCAGATATTCGGCGCCGCCGCCTTCATCGCGCACGGCGATGATGGACGAGTTGCGTGTACGGGTCGAAGACTTCTCGAAAATGAGCGCGATATTCTTGCGTTTGAGAAGATCGCCCCTGACGCCGGCCGCGCGGCGGGCCTTAAGCTGAGCGGCGAGATCGACGAGATTGAGCATCTCCTCGTCGGTGAACGACGCCAGACGCATAAGCGAGCGGTTACGCAAAGAATCCATCCATGTCAACATTTCTATTTTCCTTCTGCTGTTTCGTTGTTTAATTTTGCCAGCAACGCGATCGTCGCCGTATCTGTTCTTAAAATTCTTCCGCCGAGAGAGCGGCACTGAAAACCTTTTGATTTCAAAAGTTCAACTTCCTCGTCGGTCCAACCGCCCTCCGGACCGATCGCTATCAAAAGACGGCCTTGAGGCGGCTCGCCGATCGGTTCGGCGTTGTACGGATGGGCGACGATGCGCGTCGAATCCGGATAAAGCGAATCGAGCTCTTCTCGGATAAACCTGACGAAATTACGCCTGAGCTCCAGGCGCGGAACGATCGTCGTACCCGACTGCATAAGCCCGTCCACGAGAAGCGGACGGTAATTCTCTTCCTTAAGTACCGTCGCGCCCCAGAACGCCTTCTCGACTTTTTTAGCGCCTACGAGAACGATATCGCCGACCCCCATCGCCGCAAGCTGCGGGAGAAGCCTCTTGAAAACGCGCGGACGCGGCGGAGCGAGAATAAGATCGGCCCAGGGCTGCAAGGATTCACCTGTGTGCGAAAGTTCAAGCCTGATGACATAACTCTTACCGTCTTTACTTTCGACAGTCTCGATTTTTTTAACGACGCCGGTCCCGATTTTACCGTCCAATTCGCCCGTCTTGACCGTATCGCCGACCTCTGAATGCAGCACCTCGACGATATGCGCCGCGCGTTCGCCGGAAAATTCGGCGACGCCGTCGGTAATTTCAGATTTCTCGAAGAGTATGCGATTCATTGACACGGCAACCTTATTTCTGGTGCTGCATATCACACAGTTTACGATAGACACCGTTCATGCCGTAAAGCTCATCATGCGTGCCGCGCTCGACAATCTCGCCGTGATCCATAACAAGAATAAGATCTGCGTTCCTAATCGTTGAAAGCCGGTGAGCGATCGCAAAGACCGTGCGGTTCTTCATCAGATTGACGAGGGCATCCTGAACAAAACGTTCCGTCACAGTATCAAGTGCGCTTGTGGCCTCGTCAAGAATCAAAATCGGCGGATTGCGCAAGATAGCTCTCGCGATGGCAATACGCTGCCGCTCGCCGCCGGAAAGCGCAAAGCCCTTCTCCCCTACGACACGGCCATAGCCACCGGGTTGAGCCATTATGAAGTCATGGGCATTTGCGAGTTTAGCGGCAGTGACGATTTCTTCATGTGTCGCATCAGGAGTACCATAACGGATATTCTCCTCAATAGTGTCATTAAAGAGGATAGCCTCCTGAGTAACGGCACCGACAAGTTTTCTTAAATCATCCACCTTTATATCGCGAAGATCAACACCGTCCATGACCACATTGCCGGAACGAGGGTCGTAAAACCGAGCCAAAAGTCCAGAGAGCGTGGATTTTCCAGAACCGGTGCCGCCTACAACGGCGACCATCTTGCCGCGAGACAATTCGAACGCCGCATTCTTGACAGCGTCCGCCTCAGCGGTATCATACCGGAATGAAACATTGTCAAAAACTATCTTGTCGTCGAATGAAACCTTACTTACAGCCTTTGCGTTCTCTGGCAGTTCCATGTCGATATCCAACACTGAATAGATACGCGAGAGCGCCGCCATGGACGTTTCGACTTGAACCTGAAGTTTGGAAAGCTGTTTGACAGGTTTGTAAATTATCAAAAGCGGCGCAAGCATGGGTACAACATCGGATATCTTAACATCCGTCGCAAAACACCAGACAAGAAATGCACAAATCAGCAATATTCCTATCGTCTCGACGGCCGGACCGACCATAAGGCCAATGCGCAAACCGCGCATTGTAGATTTCAGCAGGTACTTATTCGTCTCGGCATAACGCTTATTCTCGTACTCTTCGGTGTTGTAACTCTTAACCACCTTGATGCAGGTAAGAATTTCATGAATTTTCGCACCGATCATTGAATTGCGCTGCATTGTCCGCCGCGCCCACTTCTTGACCCGCCTGCCGATGATCTGAATCGGCAGAACAAACAGCGGGAAGCCGACAAAAATCAGAAGCAATGTGGGAATCATCTCATTCGTAACGGCAAACCAGATGATATACCCAACCGCAACGAAAATCTCAAACGGCGCCATAGCCACCTCAGAGAGAATCGTGGATAGAATAACCTGTATCTGATGGGGATCGTTGGAAATGCGCGTCATGAGCTGACCGACGTCAACGCGTCCGAAAAACTGGAGATTCTGACGCTGGACATGTTCAAAAAGATCTTTACGGATATCAGCCACGGCATGGGCCCCCGCCCAACTGAGACAATAATGATTGAGATACATCAGCGTAAGTCGTATCAACGCGACAAAAGGCACAACGATACAGACAATGAGAAGAAGAGCGCCACCCATTCCGCCCTTCTCGTTTTGCAGTTCTATACCCAGTTTCGCCGCCAGCTTCTCGATTTGGGGATACCACGAAGGCAGCTTGGAATTCTTTGCTATCTGCTTCTCAAAAGCGTTCTTCGGTTTTTCAGCAGACTGAACAGCCCCAGTCACCTCGGAGGAGGAATCATCAGCGGGCGATGGAGCGGATACCGTGTCCGCGTCATGACTTTCAACATGCTGCAGCGTCGGCTGGACAATCTGGAAAAACGGAACGAGCGTACCCGCCGTGAGCATGCCGCAGACAATTCCGACAAAAAGCCGGAACTTATAACGCCTGGCATATTTCCACACGCGCCCGTACGCTTCGCGAACGGAATAATTCTTGTCGAAAAACTCTTTCTTGTACTGCACTGCCATAGCATTAACCTGTTCTATATGATGCCGGCGGACTCTTTCTCGGTCGGCCATTTACGGAAATAACGATAGTTAAGAACCCACGCCGAGGGATGACGGCGGATAATCCGCTCAAGATCCGCTATGCATCGCTTAGTCATGGCTCGAATATCGCGCGCCTCTTCAGGGGAATATTCCGAAACCACCTCGCAACGGTAACGGCCGTCCTTCAAAGGACGGGACCATGCAACCACAATGGGAGCTTTGCCTTTCGCGCTGAAAAAAGCAGGTGCGGCGGAAACGGGAACAGGACGTCCGAAAAACTCGACCCAAATACCGCCGTCTTTAGGCTTGACGAGCTGATCAACAAGGAGTCCGAGGGATTTGCCGCTCTTCAGCCCCTGCATCAGCGGGCGAAACGCTCCGACGGCATGAACAATTTCCTGCCCGATGGAAGTGCGCGACTTCATAAGCAGACCTGTCATTCCGCCTGTTCCGATATCCTTGGCGACAGACATCATCTTATGACCCTCAAGAAAAGCTAACTGTGAAAGAATCTCCCAACAACCGATATGACCTGAAACCGTGACAGCCGGATTGTTCTGCGCGAGAAAACGTTTACCGCGGGGCGACATTTCGCCGGCGGCCTTAACACGCTCAATGGCATTGCGACAGGTCCAGAACGCGTGACCGACCGTGCGCGCCATATTGCGGTAGGATCGGCGGATTATTTTTTCTTCTGCCGGAGTCGGATTATACTTTGCGACGGGACGCACGATTCCCTCGGGCTTGAGCACCCCTTTTACAACACGGAGATTCGCGAGCGATAAACGGCGTCCCGCTCCGTCGAGGCTGTACATCACAGCCGATATAAAATCACAAAGCCCCAGCATCCATCTGCGCGGCAAGAAAGCGAAGACAGAGATACCGATACCTATACCAAGCCATTCAAACGGCCTGCGCATCGCTCTTTTGATCTTTTTTATTTTTCGTGATTTCACTTCAATTTCTTTAATCTATGCAATCCTGTTAGATGGATATTATAACATAGTTTATCAGCATAAAACAGAGAAAGGGTGTTTTAAAACAATGTCCCGACGGTAAACACGCCGGGACATCTGCGGAAAAAAGCTTCCGCATTCTGATTATTTATATATTAGAATGTCGCAGTGAGCGAAAGTCCGCCGACAAAATTCCAGGTCTTGTCTTCATGAGCCCCCCATTCGCCATTGTAGGCGGCGGCGGCTTCGCGCATTCTGTCGTCGAAAAGATAGTCGTAATATGCGACGTATGCGCCGAGCTTGAGCCAGTCGGTGAGGACGTATTCAAAATCGACCTTGACGGTCGTATCCATCAGGCCGCCGTGCTCGAAGCCGTCGACCTTGTCGAGATCTCCGAAATACCCCTTCGTGCGAAGCGAATTGCCGAAGCCCTGACCGATCGAAGGCGTTACGGAAAGACCTTCAATACAGGTTTCAAAAGTATGGGCGAGCGCTAAGTTTACATACGTACCCTCGTCGGCCATGATATCACGCTCGACATAAAGCGTGGGTTCAATCCAATGACCCTCAAGAGTAAGCTCAAGATACAGATACTGGGTATCCCAGACTTCGCCGATGCTTCGGGGTGTATACCAATACTGATAGCCGAAATCGACTCCGAGAATGCCGACCTTTTCGCCGAGTTCAAACTCGTGGGCCAGACCGACCGAAGGATAGAGCGCGGAGTACTTGCCGGCGCGATTGCCGTAACCGCCGCGCTTGCCGCTGCCCTCCGTAAGGTCGAAAATCGCTTCAACGCTGAAGTATATCCAGTCTCCAAACGTCGTCGTGGCAGAGGGACGTAAAATAGGATCCTTACCGTCGACGACACCGTAGAAAATATATCTGGAATCGAAATTGAGCGACGCTTCTGTCGAGAGGATAGGCGTCTCGTCAAAGGACACTCCGTCACCCGGAGCCCATGCGAAACCGCCGCTTTCAGACTCGGTAGCGAAAACTCCACCAGCAACAGCGGCAAAAAGCGCCGCACAGATCATTTTTTTAGTGTTCACCTTTTACTCCTTTTTGGAATTTAAGATGTGTATTATATATTCCGCTTTTCATTATGTCAATACGACATTCCCGTCTTCAATCGCGATAGAGACCGTCGCACCGGGAGGATAGCGCCCTGCGACTATCGCCTTGGCGACGGGGTTCTCGAGCTCTCGCTGGATCGTGCGCTTTACGGGTCTCGCGCCGAACTGCGGATCGTATCCGCGCTCCGCGATGAGATCGAGCGCCGCGTCGTCGATCTTGAGCGCAAGCTGGTTGTCTGCGAGACGCTTTGCAAAGTCGGCGATCTGAAGCTTGACGATTTCGCGTATCTCGTTCTTGCCGAGAGAATCGAATTCGAGAATTTCGTCCAGCCTGTTTAAGAACTCCGGCCTGAAAATCTCGCCGAGCGTTTCCTTCGGGGCGTTTGACGTCATTATGACGACGGTATTCTTGAACGACACCGTGCGCCCGTGGCTGTCGGTAAGGCGTCCGTCGTCGAGAACCTGCAAAAGCATATTGAATACGTCGGGATGGGCCTTTTCGATTTCGTCTAAGAGAACGACCGAGAACTGTTTGCGTCTCACCGCCTCGGTAAGCTGGCCGCCCTCGTCGAAGCCGACATATCCGGGAGGCGCGCCAACGAGACGCGAAACGGCGAACTTCTCCATATATTCAGACATATCGAGCCGCACCATCGCGTTCTCGTCGTCAAAAAGTTCCTGGGCGAGCGCCTTGGCGAGCTCCGTCTTGCCGACGCCCGTAGGACCGAGAAAGAGGAACGCACCGATCGGACGGCTGCGGTTTTTAATTCCCGCGCGCGAACGGATCACAGCGTCGGACACGGCGTTTACGGCCTTATCCTGACCGATGACGCGCTTATGGAGCGTCTCGGCCAAGCGCATAAGTTTCTCGCGCTCTCCTTCAACAAGCTTAGTCATCGGAATGCCGCTCCAGCGCGAAACCACCTCGGCGATTTCGTCGGCAGTCACCTCTTCTCTGAGCAGAACTTCGGCATCACCCTTAGATGAATTGTTTTCATGGGATTTAAGCCGTTTTTCAAGCTCCGGAATAACGCCGTATTTAAGACGGGCCGCCGTCTCGTTGTCACCTCTTGCAAGGGCGTTCTCATAATTTATTCTCTCCTCTTCAAGTTTATTGCGGACCTTACGCACTTCTTCATGCGCAGCTTTTTCTTTCTGCCACTGGGCCGTCATTCTGTCAGCCTTCTCTTTCAATGAGGAAAGTTCACTCTGTAATTCTGACAGACGTTTTTTCGATGCATCGTCTTTTTCCTTCTTAAGAGCGATCTCCTCGATCTCAAGACGGCGGACATGGCGCGAAATTTCGTCGAGCTCTTTCGGGCACGAGTCCATCTCGGTTCTGATTCCGGCACACGCCTCATCCAAAAGATCGATCGCCTTGTCGGGCAAGAACCTATCCTGGATATAGCGCGATGAAAGCACTACGGCACTTACGAGCGCTTCGTCACGAATGCTCACGTTATGATACTTTTCAAAGCGTTCCTTGATGCCGCGCAGAATCGAAATCGTATCCTCCTCGTCGGGCGGATCGACCGTAACTGGCTGGAAGCGCCGCTCGAGCGCGGCATCGGCCTCCATGTACTTGCGGTACTCGTCGAGCGTAGTCGCCCCGACGCAGTGCAGCTCGCCTCGCGCGAGCATTGGCTTAAGCATATTGCCCGCGTCAGAAGATCCTTCGGTCTTACCGGCTCCGACGATAGTATGGATTTCATCGATAAAGAGAATTATCTTACCGTCGGACTCTTTAATCTTTTTAAGAACCGACTTAAGGCGCTCCTCGAACTGACCACGATACATCGCACCTGCCATCAACGCCGTCATATCAAGCGAAAAGACAATACGATCTTTAAGTCCGTCCGGAACATCGCCGCGGTTGATGCGCTGGGCAAGGCCCTCTACGATAGCGGTTTTTCCAACACCTGGCTCACCGATTAATACGGGATTGTTCTTGGTCTTTCGTGAAAGTATGCGGATAACGTCGCGAATCTCGGTGTCGCGGCCGATTACAGGATCAAGCTTGCCCGATTTCGCAAGCGCGGTAAGATCGGTGCCGTATTTCTCAAGGCACTTTTCATTATCTTCAGGCGGTGTATAAGTAGCATTCATTGTTTTATTCCTTCCTTGCATTGGAATAAAAGCAAATGGCATGCCAAGCCCGAATTCTATCTTAAAAACCCGGATTTTGCGACATTTTGTCGCAAATCTGTTTATTAATGTCTCTATGTCAGAATTCTGACGGAAATAAACTCTGAAGAATCCGCTCTGCGGGAGTCATCGCCTTCTTGTCGTTGTTGCACTCTTTGCAACATGGAACGCAATTTGAACGGACAGACTTTCCTCCGCGGGCAACGGGAACGACATGATCCATCGTCAAGCTCTCAGCTCCGACCATCCTGCCGCAATAATGACATACGCCCTTTTGAAGTTGAGCGCGCCACCAATCGGTCTTGCGCAATTCCCGCGCCTTCTCGCGTTCGCGCTTCACATGTACGGGGTCGGCCGAAAATTCCACCCAATCATCCATCACACATGATCCTTCCCGATAAATTCACATGGCGCCCTCGGGGCAAAAAGCCCTTGAACAAACTTAATTCCATATACGATATGCGAAATGAAAACAGCCGCCATAGTCAAAAACCAGGTCAGCGGATTACGCGAAATTGTCGTAATCAGCAGCAAAAGCAGATAAAGGGCCAAAGGCGCAACCGCTGACAATATCGCCGTAATCATAAAATCGGACCAGGAAATAAAAGCAACAACCGATGTGAAAACACCAAGTGCAAACAGATACGCCACAAAAGCACTTGGGATAAAATACGAAAATCTCAGCGAATTGGACGGATAGCGTTTGACGAAATATCCGCGATGAAAAGCATAACGCCCGAGCTGACGAAGATGCGGCCCGAAGAGGCTGCGGCGGTGATGATTGACCACAACCCACGGATCGTACACGATGCGCTTGCCGGAATCGATTATATCCTTACAGAGCAATGTATCTTCACCCGGCCAAAAATCGGTGCGGTAACCGTTGATTTTTCGCAAAAGATCAGTGCGGACAAAAAGATTGCAGCTCGGGTAATCGTCAACATCGCGTTTTACGCCGCCCGCCTTGTAGCGGTAACGGTAATTCCCGGAAAGAAGTATATTATCGTAGGCGCGGCCGCCGACTCTTGCGAGATACGGATCGTTCGGAGGCGTTACGCCCGGACCGCCTACGGCTCCGATCGCCTCGTCTCCAAAATACCTTATCGCGTATTCAAGCCAATGCGCTTCGGGATAAGCGTCATCGTCGATAAATGCGACGATAGATCCTTTCGCTTTATCAATACCGATATTGCGTTTCTCGGCGGGGCGCACCTTTCCTGTAGGGATGATCCTAAGATCAAGCGCCCGTTCTCCAAGATCAAGATCTGTGTCAGGAAGCACAATCACCTCAAAATCACGATAGGTCTGCTTCTCCAAAGCGGCAATGCATTCGTCGAGAACTTCACTGCCCCGAGGACAGGCAATCACAACCGATACAAAAGGCAACGCCTTGAGTTTCGGAGGGACCTCGGCTTTAGCGTAATACTTTAAAACCTTAAGTCTATAGAAAACCGCAAGCGAATCGAGCGCCATCACTTTTACGGTGTTTGCGCTCAAAGCGCCGAACTTGTTGCCGAAACGGATGACGACGGGAGCTTCTGTAATTTTCGCGCCACGCTGAAAAGCTATCGACAACAACTCAAGATCGAAAGCGTACGTCTTGACGAGCATCCGCGAAAGCGCTTCTCCCAGTATCTCGCGCTTAAAAAGTTTCATCCCGGTCTGAGTATCGGTGATGGGAAGACCGATGAAAATTCTTACAAGCGTGAAATACACCCAACTTACTATCCGCCTGTGCCACGGATATTGGACCCGTGAATCCTTATGACGTTTAGAGCCTACGACGACATCTGCGTTTTTGGAGGCCATCGCCTCGAAAAACAACGGCGTCTGCTCGGGAAGAATATCAAGGTCCCCGTCAAGAAGCATTACAAAACCGCCGGTCGACGCTTCAAAACCGGCTCTCAAGGCAGCGCCCTTGCCGCCGTTCACAGGACATAAGACAGGCTTGACTTCAACACCGCTGAATTTCATCTCAGCCATCTCGGAGAGAGCCGCAGCCGTTCCGTCGGACGAACCGTCGTCAACGGGAAGAATTTCAGCATTGACGCCGTTCACCGCGAAAAGTTCCGCAGTCTTACGAACATTAGAAACAACAGAGGATGCCAGATTATAGATAGGCATAATGACCGAAATACGGCCATTACCGACTGTCTCTTTAACCACTTTCCACGACACTCTTCTATCGGCTGACCCCAAGCCCATCTGCACCTCCACGCTTAACTGTACGCTTAAACGGCGCGAAGTATTACGCCCTTAAGGTAAAGCCCTTCAGGGAATGAAACCATAACCGGATGATCGGCCGACTGGCGAGTGCGCGACACAATCTGGAAATCGCGCCCGGCGTCTTCGGCAGCCTCCATCAATATCTTGTCGAACAGGTCGCCTGTCATCGCGCCCGAACACGAAAACGTCGCGAGGTAGCCACCCGGACGCAAAAGCTTCATCGCAAGAAGATTGATATCCTTGTATCCACGCGCCGCCTTCATAACCTGAGACTTCGACTCCGCGAACTTCGGCGGATCGAGAACGATAAGATCGAACGTCTTGTTCTCATCGCGGCACGAGCGCAGGAACTTAAAGACGTCAGCCTCGACAAAGTCGGTGTTGATGTGGCAAAGCCCGAGAAGTTCGGCGTTCTTCTTCGCAAGCGCGAGCGCATCTCCGGAAATATCGACCTGAGTCACCTTCTCCGCGCCATTCGCGCGCGCGAATACGCCGAAGCCTCCCGTGTACGAGAAGCAGTTCAAAACTTCGCAGTTCGTAGCGAGCGCGCCGACGGCAGCGCGCGCCTCGCGCTGATCGAGATAAAAGCCCGTTTTATGACCCCTTCGGACATCAACGAGAAACTTGCAATCGCCTTCCTTTATTTCAATCTGCTCTGGTGGCGCTTTTCCCTTCAAAACGGCGAACGAGCCGACCTTAAGGCCTTCCTTGGCGCGGACATCGACATCGAGCCTCTCGCTGACGCCCATACAACCGGGCGCTGCCGTCATAACGGCATCGGCAATAAGATCTTTATATTTGTCGGCAAAGGCCGAAGTCATCTGGCATACCGCCCAGCCGGCATAAAAGTCAACGACTACGCCGGGAAGCAAATCAGATTCGGCGTTAATAAGACGAACCGCATCGGTATATCCTCCGACAAAAAAATCGGAGCGTCTCGCAACCGCCGCGAAAACGCGATCGCGGACGAGGGACGCGATTTCAACGGGTCTATGCCCGAAGATAAGCATTCTGACGCGGATCTGAGAGGCGGGAGAATACGCGCCGAAGCCGAGCGTCGCACCACCGGCGGAAACAACCTCGACTATGCCGCCCGCCTCAACGCCCTCATCCGCCGACTCAATCGCACCTGAAAAAATCCAGGGATGGCGACGGATTAAAGAACGCTCACGCCCTTTTTTCAAAACAACCTTCGCCATACCCTGAATCCTTTTTTTATCGAACGCGCTTAATCGCGTCGAATTTACAAACCTGAGAACACTGAGTGCAGCCGGCGCACTGATTGGCGTCGACGACCATCTGGTACGAGCCAGGGCGGAGTTCCTTGCCGCGGGTCATCGCGGGGCAACCCATCTTAAAGCACGCGCCGCACGCCTTGCACTTGTCGGAATCGACTTCGACGAGACCCGCCTTAGTAAGTTTAGCAGCGATACGGCAGGGAGCGTATGCGATGACGAGCGCCGCTTCATCGCCGTCCATCGCGTCGATAAGAACGCGCTCGAGCTCGGCGAGATCTTCCGCGGGAACGGTTACGACCTTCTTGTAGCCCATCGACTTCGCGATCTCGGCGATTTCTGAAACGGGAGCTGCATCACCCGCGAGCGTCTTACCGCTGCCCGGGTTCTCCTGATGGCCGGTCATACCGGTGATGCGGTTATCGAGAACGATCGTCGTAACGGGCGTATTGTTGTAAAGCGCGCTCAAAATGCCCGTCATGCCGGAGTGGAAGAACGTGGAGTCGCCAAGAACGGCGGCGACACGACCCTTGTAGCCGGCCTTCTTCATACCGGCGGCATTACCGATCGACGCGCCCATGCAGATCGTCGTATCCATCGCGTTGAGCGGAGGAAACGCGCCGAGCGTATAGCAGCCGATATCGCCGGTGACAGTCGCTTTAAGCTTATTCAAAATGTAGAATACGCCGCGATGACCGCAACCCGCGCAAAGTACGGGCGGACGCGTCGGAAGCGTCGTATCTACCGAAGCGACCTTCGCCTCAGGAACATCGCCGAGAAGCTCATGGCGAAGATTCTGGAGTCTGTCGGCGTTAAGCTCAAGCATATTAAGCTCGGTCTTGTGCTCAATGACCTTGATGCCCATCGCGCGGATCTGATCTTCAAGGAAAGGATCAAGTTCTTCGACGACAAGAAGCTTCTCGACCGAAGACGCGAAATCGGTGATGAGTTTTTTAGGAAGCGGATTCGTCCAGCCGAGTTTAAGGATCGAAAACTCGGGGAAAATCTCCTTTACGTACTGATAGGCGACGGCGCTCGTCACGATACCGAGATCTTTGCGGCCATGAACTATTTTATTAAGCGCGCTTTCGCAGGACGCGGCGGACATCGCAGCCGTACGCTCCTGGGCGGCGAGGCGGTGGCCGCGCGCGAACATAGGAACGGGAATCGTCTTCTTGATGTTCTTGACGTAAGGAATCTGAGGATGAGGCTTGGGATTAAAGTCACCGAGCTCGACGAGCGAAGAGGAATGGCTCGTACGCGTCGTCAGACGGATAATTACAGGAACCTCGAACTTCTCGGAAATCTCGAAAGCCTCAAGAACCATGTCGTAGGCCTCCTGGCTGTCGGCCGGCTCGAGAAGCGCCGCACGCGCGAACTTCGCGAGATTGCGGTTATCCTGCTCGTTCTGGGAGGAGTGAAGACCGGGATCGTCGGCGGAAATGATAACCATACCGCCCGTCGCGCCTACGTACGTGAACGTCATCAGAGGATCCATCGCGACGTTGAGACCGACGTGCTTCATCGCGGTGAGCGAGCGGAAGCCGGCCATAGAAGCGCCGATCGCCGTCTCCATGGCGACTTTTTCGTTTACCGCCCATTCGCATCTGACGGTATCTTTAAACTTGGCGACATTCTCGAGAATCTCGGTCGAGGGCGTACCCGGATAGGCGGACGCGACAATACAGCCGGCCTGGGCGGCGGCGTGTGCAACAGCTTCGTTAGCGCTTAAAAACTTTTTCATATTTTTCTGACTGAGTTATGAATAAAATTATATTATACCAAAAAGAGGCCTATTTTCATATCTTGGGCAATTTAGTAAAGCTTTCTTCAAGTTCAGCGTCGGACGGAATATAATCTGACATTTCACCGTCGTTGAATCTTCCGTAAGCGTACATATCAAAGTACCCGGTTCCGGTAAGACCGAAGACAATTCGTTTTTTCTCGCCGCTCTCACGACATTTGACAGCCTCATCGACCGCAACGCGAATCGCATGGGCAGACTCGGGCGCCGGCAAAATACCCTCCGTGCGGGCGAACATTCTCGCCGCCTCGAAAACCTGGGTCTGGGTGACGCTCGTCGCCTCCATAAGACCCTGATCAAGAAGCTCCGACAAAGTAGATGACATACCGTGGTATCTGAGCCCGCCCGCATGGCTCGCGCTCGGCATATAGTCATGACCGAGCGTATACATCTTCATTAACGGACAAACGCGTCCCGTATCGCAATAATCGTATGCGTAGCGTCCGCGTGTAAGCGAGGGACAGCTCGACGGCTCGACCGCGATAAAGCGGTATGAATTCTCACCGCGCAGCATCTCGCCCATGAACGGAGAAATAAGACCGCCGAGATTGGATCCTCCGCCCGCACATCCGATGACGATGTCGGGTTTGACACCAAGCTTATCAAGAGCGGTTTTCGTCTCAAGACCGATTATGGACTGATGAAGAAGCACCTGATTCAAAACGCTTCCGAGAACATAGCGGTAACCTTCATGGTTCATAGCCGCCTCGACGGCCTCGGAGATGGCGCAGCCGAGCGAACCGGTCGCGCCGGGATGGGCTGCGTTGATGCGGCGTCCGGCCTCGGTCGTCATTGAGGGCGAAGGCGTCACGTCAGCGCCGTACGTGCGCATAACCTCGCGACGGTGCGGCTTCTGCTCGTACGAGCATTTTACCATGTAAACGTGACAGTCAAGACCGAAGAACTGACAGGCCATCGAAAGCGCCGTTCCCCACTGACCTGCACCTGTCTCGGTGGTAACACCCTTAAGCCCCTGGGCCTTGGCGTAATACGCCTGCGCTACGGCGCTGTTAAGCTTATGGGAGCCAGACGTGTTGTTACCCTCGAACTTGTAATATATCTCTGCGGGAGTGCCGAGCGCCTTCTCGAGAAAATAGGCGCGAATAAGAGGAGAGGGACGGAACATCCTATAAAAATCGCGAATTTCGCCTGGAATGGCGATATAAGGCGAAGTGTCGTCCAGTTCTTGATCAACAAGTTCCTTGCAGAAAACCTTCTCCAGCGCCGAAGACTCGACAGGCTTCAACGTAGTCGGATCGAGAAGCGGAGCGGGCTTCTTTTTCATATCGGCACGAACATTGTACCAGGCCTCGGGAAGTTCTGTTTCATGAAGATAGGTTTTATAAGGAATCGTGTTCATTTTCTGCTTCAGGTTTCTCTTTTTTGTTTTAAACTGAAACGGCCCTGCTTCTTTTGAAGCAAGGCCGCGTTTTATTCAATCCTTTTTTATACGACAGCTGTCAACGCCTTGCTCCCTTAAGCGAGGCGCCACCACCAACGATTATTAAAAACGGAAATTTCACAAGTATCATTCATTGGATACATTATAGCATTTCTCTTTTTTCGATTCAATAGTGAATACTTTAATTCCGGGCTGGGCCATTTTCACTTTGTCTTTTTTTCAGACGTGACACACTCTTTTAGATGCGAAACCGTCAACGCCTCGGCGGGCATACGAACGTCTTTCGATAACGACTTCGCCAACGACTTCCACGACGACTTCCACTTTAACGTTCTCGGACGACCGGGCAGAAGCGTAAACGAGTTGTCGTCAAACTCTCCTCCCCATCCATAAACGTTCGCCCAGACGAAAAAGGCGGGCTTATCGGACGAAAGAGTAAGTTTATTGCCGTCGAGCTTGACGCTCACCTTCGCGTCCGCAAGCGGCATATCCTTGTAAAAACCGAAATGCCAGTCGTTCCTGCTGACGCCCTTTGAAGTCGTAAGCGTCAGATGAAGGAAGACGGGCTCGTTAAAGTCAACAGGTTGCGCAAACGAACCGACGAGAGTCGAACTGTCGGGAGAAAGCGTAACGGCGCGCTTTTCTAACGAGACTATCTTACCGTCGTAAGACCAGTATTCAACCAGAAGTTCGCCCTTTAAGGTCTCTGCCGTATCGTTAAGTGCATAAATATCGCCCTTCTTTATGTTGGCCTCGCCGTTATTAATCTCGGGCTGGGCGACAACGGCGACTGGAGCGAAGAAACGCTTGGCCATATAATGGAGAGGCTTCCACTTCCCGCCGTATTCGAGAGAACTCCACGAGGCGACGGGCCAATTGTCGTTGAGTTGCCAATAAAGAGTACCCATGCAGCGGGGGCGCTGCGCGCGCCAGCCTTCTACGCCCATCTTGATGGCTATGCCCTGCTGGAACTGGGATAAAAGAAGTTCAGCCTCGACATCCTTCGGGGGATTAAAGTACCGGAGCATCGTCTCTCTTATCCTCGCATTGCCGCCGTCATTTTTCTGATGCCATTCGAATTCGGGAGCGCGCGAAAGAATCTGCTCGCGCGTGGCGAACGTCTCGGCGACTTCCATTGACGGAAAGCTCTGATAGCCAAACTCGCTGCAGAAACGCGGACGGTAAGAATAATACGCGTCGAAGGGACGGTTCTTGTGCCACACCTGCCAGTTGTGCATATCACCCTCGGCGTCGTTCTGCCAGTTGTCGGCGAAACTTCCGGGGCCGGCACAAGGCGAGCTCGGCCAGAACATACGCGTAGGATCGTATTTCGAAATCATCTTATCCTGAAGCTGATGACGCTTGATCAAGGCGCCCTTGTAATACTCGGGCTCAAGTTTGCGCGCCTCCTTAAACCACCTAAGAGCTCCGATGCACTCGTTGTCGCCGCACCAGAGCGCGATCGACGCGTGATCCCTAAGACGGCGCAGCTGATGGGAAAGCTCCATTTCGACTTCCGAAAGAAACGCCTCGTCGGCTGGATAAACGGCGCACGAGAACATATGATCGTGCCAGACGAGAACGCCGAGCTCGTCGCAGATTTCGTAAAAACAGTCCTTCTCGTACTGGCCGCCGCCCCAAAGGCGAATCATGTTCATGTTGGCGGCCGCCGCGCTTGAAATAAGATCACGGTAAACCTCGGGCGTCTGACGCGAATCGAACGCATCGCAGGGAATCCAGTTCGCGCCCTTCATGAAAAGTTCGCGCCCGTTCACCTTGAACGCCATTGAGCCGCCCTTCGTCACGATTTCAACCTTTCTAAAGCCGATCTTGCGTTTAATAATTTCATCGCCGATCTTGACGGAATACTCGTAAAACTTCTGCTCGCCCGCGCCGTTCGGCCACCAGAGCGGAGGATTCTCAACGACGATGCGGTTGGTAATCGTATGTTCCTTTCCGTCCGCCTCGGTCACATCCGCAAAAACGGTCAGATCGCAGCGCGAAAAGTCGTCGTTAAATTCCTGGGCGGTATAAACGTATTCGATCTTCGCCGTGTCGTGAGCGATAAGTTTGACTGGTCCGCAGAACCCCGTCGTCATCAGAGCGGGACCCCAGTCCCAACCTGCGTGGCATGCGGGCTTGCGGATAAGAGCCTGGTTTTTGGCCCACGGAACGTTCGACATTGAGAATTTACGGCCGAGCGCGGCTCTACGGAGGTCGGCCTCGCGCCAGGAACTTTTAAAAACTGCGCGGATTTCATTGCGCCCGACCTTAAGAGCCTTCTTCGCATCGAGCGTCCAGCGGGCGAAACGGTTGGAGAGAGTACCGATTTTAACGCCGTTCAAATAAATGTCCGCGAACGTGTCGGCATCTTCGATTTCAAGAACAATGCGCTTTTTCGCAAGAAAATCCTCGTCTATCTCGAACGAACGCGAAAACACCCAGTCCATTTTAGCGACCCACTGCACATTCGTCTCATTGCAGCCCCAATAAGGATCCGGAATCTGCTTGGCGGCATAAAGCGCGGAATATACGTCGCCCGGAACTGTCGCCACGCACGGCGGAACATCGCTCTCGCCTACCGGCTCAAGACGCCACTCTCCGGCCAGATCAACCGTTTCGACACCCCAAGCTACAATAGAAATTACGGCAAATACCAAAGAAAAAATTTGGTTCTTCATATTATTTTAAATATTATAATTAATTCAACGACTTGCAGAAATCCGCGATCTCAGATCGTCGACCGCAGTTTTCATATCATCTTGCTTGAAGAGGTAGCTGCCGGCGACAAACTGGTTAGCTCCCGCTTTAGCCGCGAGAGGAATCGTCTCCGCGTTCCCTCCGCCGTCAATCATGATGTCGAGCTCCGGTTTTCTCTCGCGAAGGAAAGTCACTTTCGGAAGACACTCCGCGATAAACTTCTGACCGCCGTATCCCGGATGGACGGTCATTACGAGAATTTCATCGACTTCATCAAGGTACGGCAAAAGCCTCTCGACGGGAGTTTCAGGATTAAGGACAAGCGCCCTTTTAGCGCCCAACGCCTTAACGCGCTTAAGCTCAGTATGCAGATCGCAATCCGCTTCAATATGAAGCTGGAGAGTCTGGGCGCCCGCGTCGATGAATTTCTCGAGATAGAGATCGGGGCGAGACATCATCAGATGAACATTGCGGTAAAAGTCGGGCGCAACCTTCTTCGAAAGCGCAACTACATCAGGCCCGAAAGAAAGATTGGGAACAAAGTGAGAATCCATTATGTCGAGATGGATCGCATCGGCCCCCGACGCTTCGGCCCTAAGGATTTCATCGGCGAGGCGGCCGAAGTCGGCCGCCAGAAGAGAAGGTAGAATCTCTATTTTCACTGCAACGCTCCTTACTTGACCTTTACGCTATCGAGCACGTACGCGCGATACTTGCGTATACGACCGGCGCCGTCAGACTGACGCGGGGTAAAATTAAAGCCGCCTACAGTCTCAGCCTTACCGAGATCGATGACGAAATAGTGGGGATGCTTAGGCTTACGAGCCTGCCATTCGCTGTGCCACATATTCGCGGTCTGACCATCGACAAGGTTCTCGGCGCTGCCGTCTTCGGCCTTGCGTTCTTCGGACGAACACGCAGCGATCGACCATGTCGTATGGGGGATATTCTTACCGCTGCCGTCCACAAGATCGATCTCGCCGCACGCGGCGAACTCGCGACCGTCCCACGCGTTGAGCGACTCAAGCGCGAAATAACGGCCCTTGACCGGCTTATTGAAGCGGACGTCCTGACGCTTCGTCTCGTTGGCGAACTCGCCTTCGAGCGTGGGCTTCTCGAGTTTTGAGGCGAGTTTAGCGCGCTCTTGAAACGCAAAATAATCGGTCTCGGGACGCATCTCGCCGAGAATGGGAGTATCTGTCCAGGTGAGCGTAAACGGAACCGAGGAAACGCCGACAACGTCCCAAATAATAATCTCATTCATTCCGTCCTTGAGCCAGCACCCGGGAATATACATCGTCTGCGTGGGGCCGATAGACCAGTAGCGGCCAATCCAATGTCCGTTTACACGAACCATGCCGCGCTTCCAATCGCGCATATCAAGGAAGGTATCCTTAGCTTCCATCTTGACGTAATACTTGTAGAATAGACCCGGCGGCTGGTCATTGTTCAAACGGAAAGCTGAAACGCGAAACTTCAGAGAATCCATGGCACCCTTGTCGAGGTCGAACTTCATGAGCTTCCACTTCTTGAGCTCCTTGCCGTCGAGCGTCACGGCGCCGACGACACCCTTCTGGGAGGCATGCATGATATGACCGAAGTTATAGCGGCCCATCGGCTCTACGATGATCTCAAGCTTGCGCGCCTTGGAAGCGGGGGCGACCTTCACGCCCAGTTTGGGATAGCGGCGGTCGAAGTAACCGAGCTTCACGCCATCGACGAGAACGACGCCCAGATCGCGGACGTCGGCCTTAAGTTCACCGCCTAAGCCCGCCGGGATCGTCGTCGAATACACGCCGAAACCGTAACCGAAATCAGCCTTCTCGAAGGTAAGCGGATCGACGGATTCGACGGGTGCGATGTTCGCTTCGAGAATGGAAACCTTCTCGGGTATAACATGCGCCGAACCCTTTTGGACGGGATTTTTCGCGGGTGCGGCGGGAATCGTCTCACCCTCGTTAAGATACTTCGCGAAGAGATTCTTCATCGCGTTGAACTTCGTAGGATGGGCCCAGCCGGCCTCGGAGACGGGAGCGTCGTAATCGTAGCTCGAGGTCTGGGGACGGAACGGCGCGTTGCATCCGGCCCACCAGCCGAACGACGTTCCGCCGTGCGCCATGTAAACGGAGAAGCTCGCCTTGTTCTGGAGCATATACTCAAGATCGGTCAAGCACTGCGCGGCGTTTTTAACGTTGTGCCTCTCGCCCCAGCTGTCGAACCACGCGGGATAATATTCGCCGCACATCAAGGGTCCTGTTGCGCGGACCTTGCGGAGCTGGGCGAACGCGTTCTTCGGATTGGAGCCGAAGTTCACGACAGGGAGAAGTTCGGGGATAAGCCCGTTCTGAAGATTGTACGCGGGATTGCAGCAGAACGCGGGAACGTCGAAACCGGCGCGGCGGATGGCCTCATACTGCTTGCGCATATAATCCTTGTCGTTGCCCCAGAAGCCGTATTCGTTCTCGACCTGGACCATAAGAATATTACCGCCGTGGGTAATCTGATTATTCTTAAGGGCCTTGCCGACGGCGTAAAGATATTCACACGCGGGCTTTAGGTAGCGCTCATCGCTCGTACGAAGACGGATTCCATCCTCTTTCATAAGCCACCAGGGAAGACCTCCGAACTCCCACTCTGCGCAAGTGTAGGGCCCAGGGCGCAGCACGACCCACATCCCCTCCTCCTGGGCGACGCGGCAGAACTCAGCGACGTCATTCTCGCCCGCGAAATCGTACTCGCCGCGGACGCGCTCATGATTATTCCAGAACATATAGGCGCAAACGGCGTTGAAGCCGCAGGCGCGGACCATCTGAATACGATGACGCCACAGATCACGCGGAATACGGGCGAAATGCATTTCGCCGCAGCGGATCACGAACGGCTTTCCGTCGAGAAGGAACGAGTCCTTACCGACTTCGAAAGTGTGCTTACCGGTAATAGACGCGGCGGAAGCCGAAAACGCGGCTAAAAGACAGCCAAGAAGAAGTTTGATTTTTTTCATATTGCGGTAGATTTTATGTTTTTACGAGGCGACGGGAATAACGCCCTTCTTGATGATGATATTGCCGTACTTGGCGGTCTCGCCGGAAATTACGACGGCGTAAGCCTTCTTGGCGCGGTCATAGAACGCAAAACGCTCGACTCGCTCAATCTCGCCCTTATAGCCGAGAGCTTTGCGGTACTTCGCCTCGACCGCAGGATCGAGAGTGTCGCCGGGAACGGCGGCCATCATGATTACCGGAACGGCGTAGGCGTCGAGCTCGAAAAGCGGAATGATTCCCTCGAGAAGTTTATCGGCTCCGATTCCGTCTGCGCGGATGACGCGGTCATTGAACGTGTGGGCCGGGAAATGAGCGTCGGAAATGACGATTTCGTCACCATGGCCCATTTCAGCGAGCGTTTTAAGAAGATCGGGTGAAATGACGGGAGAGATACCTTTTAACATGGCACGATTTTCCTTTCTGGTAGTTGTTTTTAAATCATAATTCCCCGAACCGAGAAGCGCGCTCGCGGGAAGAGCGGCGGCTGCGGCCGAGTAAGCGATAAATTCTCGTCTTGTTATTGACATGATTCCATTATACCAAAATCTTACGATTTCAGCGAACTTTACGACGATTAAAAATGTATACAAGACCGACCGCGAAACGCTCGAACATCACGCCGGCGAAAAGTACAGGATGACGGAGAACCTTTTTCCACTTTCCCTTCTCGACAAAGACACCGACAAAGCGGTACCACGGTGAAAACTGGCGGCGCACCGCAGGATGTCCGCGCCACTTTTCTTTATACGCGGCGAAGCTCTTAGTGTAATACGCTTTCTTCTCCAGCATCTTCTTAAAGGTAAGGCGCTTCTCGTTATGGATGAGATGGTTCTTGAGAACGGCGCACTTCGCGCCTGCAGCGAGAACGCGTATATCAAGTTCCCAGTCTTCAGGTCCGGCGATAAGATTTTCATCGTAACCGCCCGTCGCCTCAAGTACGCCCTTTCTGAAAAGTCTAAGAGCGTCAATGCAAGTGCCGTCGTAGAAGCTTCGTTCAAAGTTACGCGCCTTTACGCGGAAGCCGCTCCCCGTGCGGACCTCGGGAATCCAATACGCGTCGGCGCCTTCCACGGAAAGAATTTCCTCCACCGTCTCCGGCGGAATTATCATATCGGCGTCGAGAACGATAACCCATTCGCCGCGGGCCATACGCCAGCCTAAATTGCGCTGGGCACTGCGCTCGGGGCCCTTGTCATAAACTGCCGCACCGAGTTCGAGAGCGATTTTTTTAGTGTCGTCTGAAGAAGCGTTGTCTACGACAATCACTTCGGCTTCGCCGCGCGCGACGGCGCTGTCGAACGAATGAATAGAGGCAGCGATATTCGCCGCCTCATTCTTTGTCGTTATAACAACCGTTAACTTCATACTGACCACTAACGACTAATCACTAACAACTAAACCGTAAACTCCTCCGTCTTCGCGGTCTGCTCGACAGGCTTGGAGTAGATATCGCTTTCGTCTCTCAGCGGCGCCTTGGGCTCGTGGGCGTTCTCAAAGCTCGGAAGCTTGCGCTGCGGGGCATCTTCCTTCAATACGGCTGGAGCACCGCTCGCAGTCGTCGCGTTCGCATTCGCCAAAACGCCGGTAAGCGCTGCGGCGGCGGCCTTCTCCTCCTCGCCGACCGCCTCACGCGCATCGACAGTCTCGCGAGCGGCGCTGTCAACCTCGCCGAGTTTCGTTCCGCGCGGAGGAACCTCTTTAAGAAGCGGATCGTCATCCTGAATCATCGTGCACTTCAAAGGCTCTTTGATGTACTCCTCGATCTCGGGGATGGCGAAGCTCTCGTCCTCGTCGGCGAAACTGATGGCGATACCGGTCGAACCTGCGCGGCCCGTGCGGCCAATACGGTGGACGTAATCCTCGGCCTCGTAGGGGAAGTCGAAGTTTATCACGTATTCAAGACCCTTGATGTCTATTCCGCGTCCCGCGACATCGGTCGCGACGACGACCTTAACCTCGCCGTCGCGGAAAGCGTCGAGAACCTTAAGACGCTTGTTCTGATTTACGTCGCCGGAGAGCATCTCGACCGAAACGCCGCGAACCTTAAGCGAAGAGTAAACGTCGTCTGTCGTCGCCTTTCGGTTGCAGAAGACGATGGTCCTCGCCTCGGGATGAAGCGCGATATGATTGAAAAGAACCTTGAACTTATCTTTGGCCCTGACGATGTAAACGACCTGACGGACCGTATCCGTCGCGTTAGTCTCGCTTTCGACTTCGGCGCGGTACGGCTCTTCCATCCAGTTGAGCGCAAGGCGCATAACCGTATCGTTGAGCGTCGCCGAATAAAGCATCGTCGCGCGCTTATCCTTGGTCGGCAGATAGCTCATAATGCGTCTTACATCAGGGATAAAACCCATATCAAGCATTCTATCCGCCTCGTCGATGACGAGAGTATCAACGCTCGAAAGATCAATTACGCGGGATTTTACGAAGTCGAGAAGTCTGCCGGGCGTAGCGACTAAGAGATCGACGGGAGCGCCGAGAACCTCTTCGCGCTGGCGGTCGTAATCCATACCGCCGTAGACGGCGAGCGATCTTAAATTGCAATACTTGCCGATTTTATCGGCGTCTTTACAAATCTGAATAACGAGCTCGCGCGTCGGAGCGATAACGAGCGCACGCGGAGCGCCGCCAGTTTTCGCGCGGTTCTCGGGCGTGCGCAAATAGCGCGTCAAAATCGCGACAAGAAACGCCGCCGTCTTACCCGAACCCGTCTGTGCCTTGCCGGCGATATTCTTGCCGGCAAGAGCCTGCTCGAGCGAGATCGCCTGAATCTCGGTGCAATACTTGAATCCAAGTTCGGCGATACCGTGCATCACTTCGCCGGGGAGATCGAAATCGTGAAAACGCTTCTTGCCCTCCATGGGCTCGACGACAAAACTCGAAGGATCCCAGGACGCGTGAGCGGCCTTGCGCGCGGCCATCTCGCGCTCAGAAACGACTCCGCCCGGACGCATCTGGTTAGCGGCGGTGTTTACAGGAGCGGGTCCCTTGCGGCCGCGGTCATTGTGGCTACGGCGATTCTTGTCGTTGCGACGGTCATTGCGGGACTGACTGAAATTCTGCGGACGGCTATCGCCGCCCTGACGCTGGGCGTTGGGCTGATTGTTCTGACGACGATCGCCCTGACGCTGCTTGCCGTCATTGCGGCGCTGGCGGTTCTTCTCGTCTCCACGCTGCTGATTGCCGCCCTTCTTATTGCGACGCGACTTGCCGTTCTGATGCGCGCTGTCTTTAGCCTTTGCCTTCTTGCCGCCTGTGAAAATACCGACAAGTTTCTTTAAAAATCCAAATGCCATATCATATACCTATAAACTTCACGCGGCAGACGTGAAGTATTTCAAAAACAAAAAACCGATGCCCGGTCGAAAAGCTGAGGCGGAGATACCTCCGCCGCAGACATCTCGCATCCGGGCACCTGTCGCGGAATTAACGCTTCGAGAACTGGAAGCGCTTGCGGGCACCGGGCTGACCGGGTTTCTTACGCTCTTTCATGCGGCTGTCGCGGGTAAGGCAACCGGCCTTCTTGAGAGCGGCGCGGGTCGCCTCATCGGCGAGAACGAGAGCGCGGGCGAGGCCGTGGCGGATGGCGCCGGCCTGACCGGAAATGCCGCCGCCCTTGGCGAACGCGACGACATCGACCTTAGACATGTCAAATCCGGAGATGGCGACGGGCTGCTTGAGGTAGTCGCGGAGAGCTTCGGAAGTGATGTATTCATCGAGAGCGACCTTGTTGACGGTCCAGACACCGGTACCTTCAACGAGATTGACGCGGGCGGTCGCGGTCTTGCGACGGCCTGTTCCGGCGGAAATTGCTTTCTTGGTAGCCATTTTAAATTATCTCCTTAGAGCTTGATTTCGACCGGCTTCTGCGCGGCGTGGGTGTGTTCGGCGCCGGCGAAGACTTTAAGACGCGTCATCATCTTGCGGGCGATGTTGTTCTTCGGGAGCATACCCCAGACAGCTTCCTTGATCATGCGGTCAGGGTGGCTGGCGCGCATCTCAGCGGCGCTGAAACGCTTAAGACCATTACGGAAACCGCTGTAGCGCTGATATTCCTTCTGCTCTTCCTTGTTGCCCGTGAGCTTGACTTCAGCGGCGTTCGTGACGATAACGAAGCTGCCGGCGTCGACGGACGGATCAAACGTGGGAAGATCCTTGGCGCGGAGTTTGTTGGCGATAACGACGGCGATACGACCGAGAGACTGGCCCTTCGCGTCGATGAGGAACCACTGGCGGTTGTCGCCGGGATTCGGAGCACGATAGCTCTTCTGCATCTTTATTTTCCTTTTTTCTTACGGATTTGTGCCCTTTATCCGGGGTTTTGTCCGCTTTGCAGCCCGAAGACCTTCCTCGAGCAGGGAAGCCGGTTTATTCCCCCGACTTCACGTTGAAGATATATTTTACCAAAAACCGTCCCTTGAATGCAATAGCGAGATTATGTCCACCCTTATCCCGCTTTTTCTTTTGATGATCTTCTTGAATCTCTTCGACCCTCTCAGATACTTCGTCTTTTTTAGTATATTACTCATTGGACGTGGTCCTTTTGTCAGCAACTGGTATTCTACCAGAAAAAGAACCCGTCCATTTCATGCACACCGTGAAGGCCGCAGAGCCGGAGTCGATTCGGCAGCCTGCACAGCGAGCACCAGCGCCGAATCGCCCCCGGCTCGAAGGCCTTGCGTGCATCAATTCAAAAAAAGTGGGATAAGGGTGAAAACGCAGTAAAAATTACAAATGAAATAAAAGGGCAGTCCCGTATTGACGAGCGGGTGAGATATTTGGTATCATATACGCCTGTTGTGTTTAAGCAATAAATCTTTGGCGAGATAGCTCAGTTGGTAGAGCGCAGGACTCATAAGCCTAAGGTCAAGGGTTCGATCCCCTTTCTCGCCACCATTCTTTCATCAATATACGGGTCAAGACGATGTTCGAAGGAAATATTTTCGGTAAGCTCGATCAGAAACTCCAGCACGCTATTGCCGATGCAGGCTATAAAACCCCTACCCCTATTCAAGAAGAAGCGATTTCTGTTCTGTTAAAAGGGCGAGACTTGATCGGATGTGCCCAAACGGGTACCGGTAAGACGGCGGCGTTCATGCTTCCTATTCTGAATCATCTCGTCAAGGTCCGTAAGCCGCGCCGCACCGGCCATCCGCGCGCTCTGGTTCTTTCGCCTACTCGAGAGCTCGCAGCCCAAACGGCGGAGAACGTAAAAAAGTATTCCAAGCATGCTGGTCTTCCTTTCGCGTGCGTGTTCGGCGGCGTTTCGCAATACGGTCAGGTTAAAGAGATAAAGAAAGGCGCAGAGACTTTGATTGCTTGTCCGGGCCGTCTTATCGACCTGATGACCCAGGGGATAATCTTTCTCGATCAGGTTGAATGTTTCGTTCTTGATGAGGCCGACAGGATGCTTGATATGGGATTTCTGCCTGATATAAAGCGGATTATCTCTAAGTTGCCTAAAGTCCGTCAGTCGCTCTTTTTCTCGGCTACGATGTCTCCTCAGATCCGTAAGCTCGCCTCAGAACTTGTTACAGATCCTGTGGAGATAACGATCGCACCCGAAGCCCCCACCGTTGAGAAGATCAATCAGCGCGTGATGATGGTCGAGAAGAATGATAAGGATTCTCTTTTAATTCACCTTCTTGAAAATCATCCGGAATGGACTAAGGTTATTGTTTTCGCAAAAATGCGTCACGGCGCAGATAGGGTTAATAAAAAGCTCTTTCGCGCTAAGATTCCGTCGGCCGCGATTCATTCAGATAAGACCCAGAACCAGCGTACGCGTGCGCTTGAGGGTTTCCGCCGGGGAGACGTGAGAGTTCTTGTTGCGACGGATATCGCGAGCCGCGGCATTGATGTCCCAGATGTTTCGTGCGTAATTAACATGGAGTTGCCGCTGGAAACCGAGAGCTATGTTCACCGTATCGGTCGAACAGCGCGCGCGGGCGAATCCGGTGCGGCGATCAGCTTTGTAACATCCTCGGAGCGTAATCAACTTAAGGCGGTTGAGCGCTTTATTAAAAAGACGATTCCCGTTGATCGCGATCATCCCTATCACAGTTCCGCCGCCGACAGGAAGAACGGCAAGGAAGGCGAGGGGTTGGCTCCGGCGCCGTGGGTCCATCCCGCAAACCGCAACCGTTCTAACAAGAAACGCAACGGCCGCAAGTCGTTTTTAGGTCGTCGTCAGCCCGACTTCGGACAAAAACGCGATTAATTGCTCCATAATTCGGCAGAAAAGAGGTATTTACATAAAGCTGCTGCCAAAAATGTTGCAGGTTTTGGTGTTGTAACGGGTAACGGCGGCAGGGCGACCGGTAAAATACACTTTGAGACTCGTCTGTTGTATCAGATTGGCAATTGACGAATTTTGATATTTTAGGTAAAATACTACTAAAATTGAAAATTGAAAGAGAACGGTAATGTTCGGTAAAATCAAGTCTCTTTTTTCGACAGATATCGGTATCGACCTCGGAACCGCGAATTCGCTTGTATATGCGAAGGATCGTGGTATCGTTTTGCGCGAGCCGTCCGTGGTCGCTATTCAAGCCGGCTCTAAGCGTGTCCTTGCCGTTGGTGAGGAGGCTAAGCGCATGTTGGGCCGCACACCTGGCAACATCGTCGCCATCAGGCCGATGAAATCTGGAGTTATCGCAGACTTCGATATTACCGAGGCCATGATTTCGTATTTCATCAGAAAGGTCAGTCCAAAGCGGTTTTATTCGAATATGAAGTGCGCAAGGCCCCGTATGGTTATCGCTGTTCCGAGCGGAATCACAGAGGTCGAGAAGCGCGCCGTAGAAGATGCCGCCCAAAATGCGGGTGCCGGCAAGGTTTTCCTTATTGAGGAGCCTATGGCGGCCGCGATCGGTGTCGGTTTGCCCGTTTCTGAGCCTGCAGGTTCCATGATTGTCGATATCGGCGGCGGAACGTGCGAGGTTGCGATTATTTCCCTTGCCGGAATCGTTCACAGTTATTCTGCCCGCGCCGCGGGCGGCGATGCTATGGACGAGTGCATTATGAAGTACGTCCAGCGCGTCTATAATCTTCTCATAGGCGAGCGTATGGCCGAATGGATAAAAATTGAAATAGGAAGTGCCTATCCGGTGGGTGAAGAGAAGACGCTGGAGATTAAGGGCAGAGATGTAGTGGCGGGGTTGCCGAAAACCTTGACTATAACTTCCGAGGAAATCAGAGACGCTTTGAAAGACCCGGTTACGCAGATCGTCGACGCCGTAAGAACGACGCTTGACAAGTGCGAACCGGAACTTGCGGCCGACCTTGTCGATCGCGGATTGGTGCTTTCCGGCGGAAGCGCGCAGTTGCGCGGGCTTGATAAACTGCTTGCCGCACAGACGGGGCTTCCCGTTACGCTCGCGGAAGATCCGCTTTCGGCCGTGGCCGAAGGTACGGGCGTTGTCATGAACGAACTTGATTTCCTCGCGGGTAGCAAACGCGAGATTTAAGGTTTTCGGCGGCTCCATTTTCTGGAGGCGCCAAGATGAGGGCAAAAATATCAAAAACATGGGCGATTGTTGCGGTTGCGGCAGTCTGTGTTTTTGTTTTTCTTTTTTCAAGGTCCGCCGCTATAGAGGCCGCATATCCGTTCCAGCGTATTAAATCGTGGTTTTCGCGGAATGTCGCAACTCGCATCTCCGGCGCACTTGACGGCGCCGCCGCCAAGGCGGAGAATGTTAAACTTAAGCGGAGTCTTTCAGCGCTCGCCCTTGAAAGCGGGGAGTATGAGAAGGTTGTCGCCGAAAACGACCGTCTCAGGCGCGTTCTCGGTTATGCCGAACGTGCGGATGTCGAACGTATACCCGCCGAAGTCCTTTCCTTCGGAGGAGGAGCGGTTGATGCGTTCAAGTCCGTACGTGTAGGCAAAGGTTCTATTGCCGGAGTTCGCGAGGGAGCGGCCGTTGAGACGCCTGAAGGACTTGTGGGGGTGGTGGCTTCCGTTACGCCTCATACGAGCGAAGTGATGCTTATTACCGATCCGTCGGTCAAGGTTTCATGCCGGGTAGAGTCCGTGCGGCCGCTTACCGGAATTTTGACGGGAGGGTCCGAAGACCTTCTTTCGATAAGATTTTTAAAGCCCGGGGCGGAAGTTCTTCCTCGGGCCAAGGTTTTTACATCGGGATTCGGCGGAGTTTTTCCGCCAGGAATCGCGGTCGGCACTTTCTGCACCGACGGGGAAACCGTTACGCATGACGCAAACGGACTCGAAGGACGCGGAGGCGTATTGCCGGCTGTCGATTTCACGACGCTGAAGGACGTCTTTATCCGCAGGTGAAGAAAGATATCGTCCATCTTGTTTTCGCTCTTCTGGCGCTCGTTTTCTCGTGCGCTCTCGAGGAACTTGTTCCGCCTGTTATAGGAATCGGAATCCCCGTGCTCCTTTCGTCTGCCGTATACTGTGCCGTCAACCGAAAGCCTGTTGAAGGACTTCTTTTTGCTCTGGCGGCCGGTGCGGCGGAGGACTCTCTTGCGTCGCTGCCCCTTGCCGCAAGCGTCAGTTTCTTTGTTGTGACGTGTTCGCTGTTGAAATGGTTTAAAATACCTCCGGTTGCGGCGGTCGTGGCGTATCCTCTGTATCAGTTCTGGATCTGGGTCTGGCTCGGTGCCGCCATGCAGGGCAATATTCTTCTGCGGATGCTGGCGGCATTTCCTGTCGGTGCGGTGACGCTTTCGACCGTATGGGTGCTGCTCCGGTGGCTTGACGGAAAGGCGGCGATAGATGAAAAGTGAATTTTCTCTGAGCGGACTTGTCGCCTTTGTTCTGCTGGCCATCTGTTTTGCGGCCGGTTTTCTCGTTCTTGTGTTCAGGCTTAAGACGGAGCAGATCGACAGGGCGGCGGAATACCGTCGACAGATGCAGTCCCAGTCCTTCCGGAGGGTTCAGACCATCGGAATGCGCGGTCGTATCCTTGACAGGCACGGCGTTGTCCTCGCAGGCAACAAGCCGGTGATGAACGTTACAATCAATCCTGAAACGTACCGTGCCAAGAAGCGGGGGGAGAAGACGGAAGAGAAGATTGTCCGTGCGCTTGAAAGGGCTTCTGAGATAATCGGCCGCGAATCTGCCGTCGATGCGGACGACGTGCGGCGGCATTTGAGGCAGTCGCTCGCACGGCCTCTTACCGTGTGGCGCGACCTTACCGAACGCGAGCTTGCAAGATTCTGTGAAAGGCAGCGCGAACTTGCAGGTTTTGAGTGTGTCGTCGAATCTGAGCGTCATTATCCGTACGGTTCTCTTGCCGCGCATGTTCTCGGTCGTGTGGGGCGCGATCGTCTGCCTCAGGATACGGGCGGCGCCAAGATGAATTTCGTGGACAAAGAGCTTTGCGGACGCGACGGGCTTGAGCTTCTTTATGATTCATATCTCCGCGGAATGCCGGGTGAAGACAGGTTGCTTGTGGATGCCCGCGGTTTTGCGACTTCCCGCGAGACGATTGTGGCTCCTCACGACGGATTCGATCTCAGGCTTACTTTGGACGCATCGCTTCAGCATGCGGCGGAACGGGCTCTGACGGGCCTTCGCGGCGCTTTTGTCGCGGTGGATCCCCGCGACGGGTCTGTGCGCGCCATGGTCAGCGCTCCGGCGTTTGACCCCCGCGAATGCGTGCCGGTTTTTCCTAAAAAAATATATGAGCGATACAGGAACGATCCCGCCAAGCCTCTTCTCAACAGGGCCGTGGCCGGCGTCTACGCTCCAGGATCGACGTTCAAGCCGATAACGGCGCTCGCCGCCTTGAAGACCGGGCTTGATCCGGCGAAGACCCACGAGTGCATCGGTTATTTTCATCACGGCGGGATGAAGATCCGTTGTGCGCGGACCTGGGGCCACGGCAAGGTCGATCTGACCGGAGCGTTGAAGGAAAGCTGCAATCCCTACTTTTGCGAAATCGGAATCGAAGCGGGGACCAACGCCCTCAATTCCGTGTGCAGATCGTTCGGTCTCGGACGAAGAACGGGGATTGATTTTCCAATTGAGGGGGAAGGTCTGATTCCCGATGCCGGGGTCAAGGCGAAGCGCGATCCTTCCGTTAAGTGGAATTCGGGGGATGTCGCCCAAACATCCATCGGACAGGGGCTTCTTCTCGTCACTCCGCTTCAGATGTCGATAGTCGCCGCTGCGCTGGGTACGGGCAGAGTGCCGGTGCCGAGGCTCAATTCGGATGTTCCCGTTTCGACGCGTCATCTCGGAATCCCCGAACGCGATCTTCGCGAGGTGAGAAACGGAATGCGCAAGGTTGTCGAAGGAGGGACGGGGCGCCGCGGAGGCGAGAAAGTCAAAGCCGCCGTTATCGGCAAAACCGGAACGGCCGAGGTGGGATCGCGCGGCAACAGGCGCAAGAACACGTGGTTCATCGCATACGCGGAGCCGGTCGAGGGGTCGAAGGTGAACGAGCCGATAGCGATAGCGCTCATTGTGGAGAACGGAGAGTCCGGGGGGGCAACCGCCGCTCCGAAGGTCGGGGAGATACTGCGACATTATTACGGGGAGAGCGACCGATGAAAAAATTCCTTCTCAGGTTCAACTGGCTTTCCTTTTTCTCGATGATCGCGCTGCTGGCGATAGGAGCGGCGGTTCTCGCCTCCGCAGGAGGTGCGCGCGATTCGGCGGTGCTGGCCGGCAAATGGAAGTCGATGGTTGCCACATCCGTGTTCGGATTCCTGCTTTATTTTATTCTCGCATTCACCGATTATCGTACGGTTTTCAATTATCTGTCGGTTCCCGCCTATGGCATAGCGGCCGTTCTTCTCGTTTTAGTGCTGATGGTCGGCACGGAGCAGTTCGGCGGAAGGAGGTGGCTCTGGTTCTTTCAGCCGAGTGAAATATCAAAGCTCTGCGTCATCGCTTTTCTGTCGCACTTTTTCGGGACGGCAGAACCGAGGTTTCGCGGGCATTACGGCTTCCGGGGGTTCCTGTTCGCGTCGATCGCGATTGCGGTGCCGTGTCTGCTGATACTGCTGGAGCCGGATCTCGGTACGACTCTGACGCTCGTTCCCGCCGTCCTTGTAATCCTTCTCGCCGCCGGCGTCTGGCGCAAGGGGCTTGTCATTATTCTCGCGATCGGGAGCGTCGCGGCGGCATCCGTCCTTGCCGCGGTTTACGAAGCCGAGAAGCCGGGGGTGCCGGAAGCGCGGCGTGCGGCGATAATGAAATATGTTCCGTTGCGCCCCCATCAGGTAGAGCGGGTGAAAACCTTTCTTTTCCCCGAAACCGACATGATGGATTCCGGCTACAATCTCAGACAGTCGAAAATGACGATCGGAGTCGGCGGATTTTCAGGTAAAGGCTACGGCAAAGGGGAATCGGTCAGGCGGGAACTTCTGCCTCCTATGGGAGTGATGAACGACTTCATCTTTTGTGTCTGGGCCGAAGAGATGGGGTATGTGAAGGGCTCTGTCGCGCTTATACTTCTTTTCGCGGTGCTGTGCCTGTCCACCGCCTGGACCGCCGTCGTCGCGCTCGAAAAGCGCGGCAGGATATTCGCGCTCGGCGTAGCCACTTTGATTTTTGCCCATGTATACATAAACATAGGCATGTGTATCGGGCTTGTTCCCATTACGGGGCTCCCGCTTCCGTTTTTGTCGTTGGGCCGCACTTTTCTTGTCACGGTTATGTGCGCCCTTGGTATTGTACAAAGTATATCACTACACAGAGAGGATCAAAAATGAACCTGTTCGGATGGCTTAAGCGCTCTAAAACGAAGCGCGAAATCATAGTAAACGTCGAAAAACTCGAAACGCGCGTAGCCGTTATGGAGAACGGACGCCTTGAGGAGTTTATGGTCGAGCACCGGGAAGAAGAACGTCTTGTAGGCAGCATCTTCAAGGGGCGGGTTCAGAATCTCGAGAACGATCTCCAGGCCGCGTTCGTGGATATCGGGCTTAAGAAAAACGCCTTTCTTCACTATTGGGACATGACGCCGGACGCCGACTCGATCCTTGACGACGACGACGATGCCGGACGCGGCAAGAATTCCAAGAAGGCGAACCGTCTGTCCGACGCCGAAATCGCCAAGCTTTTTCCGCCGGGATCGGAGATCATCGTGCAGGTGACGAAGGGCCCGATTTCGACGAAGGGTCCGCGCGTTGTCGCCAACCTCTCGATTCCCGGGCGCTATCTCGTCATGATGCCCGGAGCCAAGGATTCTCGCGGGGCGACGCTGCGCGGAGTCTCGAAGAAGATCGGCGACGCGAAAGAGAGACAGCGCCTTAAAAAGATCATCGACAAGCTGCCTCTTCCCGAGAACGTCGGTCTTGTCGTCAGAACCGTCGGACAGGGCGCGAGCGCCCGCGCGTTCGCGCGCGATCTCAGAAATCTGCTTTCCGTCTGGAACGAGATGCAGGCCAATACGAAGAATCTCCGCACTCCGTGCTGCATCTTCCAGGAGCCTGATCTCTGCGAGCGCGTCGTGAGAGACTGGCTCACCGAGGATATCGACGCTATCGTCATCGACGACGCCAAGAGTTACGAGGAGATGCGCGAGCTTACCGGGCGCATCTCGAGAAGGGCGAAATCCAAAATCCGCCGTTACGACGGCAACGTCAACATCTTTGAGCATTACGGCCTCGAGCGCCAGCTGTCGGACGCGTTCGCGCGCAAGGTTCCGCTCAAGTCCGGCGGCTATCTCGTGATCGACGAGACCGAGGCGTTGATCGCCGTCGACGTCAATACGGGCCATTACAAGGGTAAGGGTTCCCAGGAGGAGTCGATTCTCGAAGTAAATCTCGAGGCGGTGGAGGAAGTCGCGCGACAGTTGAGGCTGAGGAATATCGGAGGCCTTGTCATTCTCGACCTGATCGACATGAAATCGCGCAAGCATCAGAAGCAGGTGTACCGCGCGCTGAAGGAGGCCCTCAAGCGCGATCGCGCCCGTACGAACGTGCTCGAGATCTCAGAGCTCGGACTTCTTGAGATGTCGCGTCAGCGTCAGGATCAGTCGATCCTTTCGATGCTTACGTCGAACTGCCCCTACTGCCAGGGCCACGGCGTGATCAAAAGTCCGATGGCCATCTCGATCGAAGTCCAGCGCCATCTTACGGCTCTTTTAAAGAAGGCCGCCGCGGACAAGAAACCGTTCGAGCCGAAAATCGTCATCGCCCCTCAGGTCATGCAGCGTCTGCGCACGGAGGATTCCGGAATCCTTTCGCAGCTTCAGAAGGACTTCGACACCCGATTGACTTTCGTTTCGGAGCTTCACCGCCATCCCGAATCGTTTTCAATACTGGACGCGGCCACCTCACAAGTGTTATACTCTCAATCATGAAAAGAATATTTCTCATTTTGACGGCCGCGGCGCTGCCGTTTGCCGCTTCCGCGTTTTCAGTGCATGTTGAAGAGCCCGGGGTGACGTGTTTAAAAGTGTCGGCCGATAAAATGGCGGCCGACAGAACGACCGGAAACCTTGTCGCCTCCGGAAACGTCGTCGCCGTTCAGCGTCCGTTCAGGATGTTTTCCGACCGTCTCTCCAGAATCGGGAACGTCTACAGTTTTCCCGAGGGAACTATGGTGACGACCTGCACCAACGATCTCGACTGTCTGCACTGGTGCGCGAAGGGCGCGCTTGATTACGATGACGGAAGGGAGATAACGGCGCGGAACATGACGGTAAAGATGTTCGGAGTACCCGTCTTCTGGTGGCCGTACTGGTGGCAGCCGCTCAATACCGATTACGGATGGCGCGTAATGCCCGGCTACAGAAGCCGCTGGGGCGCGTATCTTTTGACGAAGTATGTCTACGACATTACCGATCATTACGCGGATTCGGATTGGGGGCTTCGCGGAGCTACGCGTTTTGATCTGCGCACGAAGAACGGCGCGGCTCTCGGGCAGAGTATCCGTTGGAAGCTGGGTGACTTCGGTACAGGTAAATTCAAGGCTTATTATCTGTGGGATCAGGATGCGGACAGATATGACAGGAAATGGCGCAGCCGTAAAAAATACAATTACTCCAACTGGAATTCCGAGGTGCCCGATGAACGTTATGCGCTTGAGTTCAGGCATAACTGGGAGATGACAGAGAGGGATACGCTCAGGGTCCGGGCCGCCTATGTCAGCGATTCAAGGTTTTCATACGATTTCCTGCGTGACGGCATGCTCAGCCTCTCTAATCCGTATTCGGATTTCCTCCATAATGAACTTGCGTGGGAGCATATTGAAAACACCGTCGGTTTCGGTCTCAGCGTCGCCGGGCCTCTGTGCGATTTCAATATGGGTGTGGCGAGGCTGCCCGAAGTTTACTTCAATGTTGCGCCGCAGCCGGTGTTTTCGCTCCCTGTGAATTACGAATCGTCGACCCGCGCCGGATGGCTTAACAGAAACTATGCCAAGTACGGCGATTCAAAAACCGCAGCCCCATACAGATATTACCCCGGCCGCTGGGCGGACTATCAGGCGTTCAGGGCCGACACGTACCACAGACTGACGCTTCCGTTCAAGGTGGCGGATGTCGTTTCGGTCGTTCCGAGAGCGGGCCTCAGAGGGACGTTCTGGTCTGATTCCGGATCTGAGAACCTTACCGGTTACGGACGTACGGTCATGCGTGGCGACGATCATTACCGTTCTGTCGTGGAGGGCGGCGTCACATTCTCCGCAAGAGGAACGGCAATGCTCGGCGACGGGTGGCGTCATGTTCTCGAGCCGTACGCCGATGTGCTTGTTCAGAGCGCCCGTTACCATTCTCTCCATAAATCGAACCGTTCGCTTTACTTTGATTCCGTTGACGGAAGCGCTGACTGGCTTGATCAGTTTGCCGGCAGAAGCCGCAATCTGCCCTACTCGTGGCGCGGCGTTACGCCGGGCGTGAGAAACGCTTTCAAGATGACCGGCGAAGACGGTGTCGCGAGGACGGTTTTTGATTTTGACGTCTATGCTGCGGTTCAGTTCAACGACACGTCATGGACGAAGGGCGGCCGCTATCATCGGTTAAGCGCGAGTCCGGAGGATCCCAACTACGGCCGCGGCGGCGACATTCTCGTCAACCCCGGATTCAGGGCGAGATGCTACCCGGCAGAAGATCTCGCGTTCCTGGCCCGTGTTGAATGGGATGGCCAGAACGACACCGTCGCGTATGCCGATTTTGAGGTTTCGAAGCGTTTCTCCGAGAAATTCAAGGCGAGCGTTTCATATTCCGCTAGGGACCATCGCTACTGGGATTTTTCATCGTCGCCGTTCGATCCCGCCGTGATGCGCAGCGAGGATTTCAACTGGGCGAAGTATTCGTATGCCGGCATCGAGTTTGAGCACGAGATTTGCGATGCCGTGGCGTGGGGACCGTTTCTTCGCTGGGATATGCAGGAGAACGAGCTTGACGAGGTCGGTACGTGGCTCGATCTCAGAACCGATTGTCTTGCGTTCCGGTTCTGTCTTTCCTATGAAAACGACTGCATGAGAATCGATGGCTCGGAGCATGAGCACGACTGGAGCTTCAGTGTAGGTGTTTATCTGAGAGCGCTCGGAGCGAACGCCGGGTCGATGTTCGGAGATTAAGACAGGTGCGTAAGGCGAAACAAAGCGGCATCGAGCGTCTCGAGAAATATCTTGTAAAGGTAATTCTCGAGAAGGGCGCAGATCGGAATCAGCCTTTTTCGATGTCGCTCCTCCTTGGATTTCTCAAGGTTCTGAGCGTGATTTTCGCCGGAGTCGTGGCCGTAAGATATTTCTTTTACCGTGTCGGTCTTCTGCGCCGCTATCCGCTCGGGATTCAGGTGATTTCCATCGGCAACGTCACTGCCGGAGGAACCGGCAAAACCCCCGTGACGGAAATGTTCGCGCGTGCGCTCGCCGCCAAAGGGCGCAAGGTGGCGATCCTGTCCCGAGGTTACCGCCGCAAAGAGGCTCCGTGGTGGCGGCGCATGTTCACGCAGGTCATCGATCCGCCCTTGGTGGTTTCGGACGGCAAGCATGTCCTTCTGGATTCGGCGGTCGGCGGAGATGAGCCGTATATGCTGGCGTCCAATCTGCCCGGCGTCGCCGTTGTCGTAGATCGCGACCGCGTGAAGGCGGGCAGGTACGCCATCAAACGTCTCGGCTGCGATACGATAATTCTCGACGACGGTTTCCAGTATCAGAAGCTGAAGCACTCCGTAGAGGTTGTTCTGGTCGATGCCACAAATCCGTTCGGTAATGGCAACATGCTGCCGCGCGGCATTCTCCGCGAACCTGCGAGTCATCTTAAACGGGCGGATATAATATTCCTGACGAAGTGCGGCGGCGACACCTCAGAGGTTGAATCGGAGATAAGAAAACACAACCGCAAAGCCGAGATAGTCAAATGTACGCATTCGCCGAAAACGCTTAAGGACGTCTGGAGCCGCGAAGAATTTCCTCTCGACTGGCTGGAGGGCAAGACGGTCTGCACCCTATCGGGGATCGCATCCCCCAAGGGGTTTGAGAACTCCTTGAGGCGTCTCGGCGCCAAGGTGGTCTGGTGCGAGCGCTACGCCGATCACCACCGCTACGATCCTTCCGAGATTCTTTACGCTCTCAACCGAACGGCCGACATGGGCTCCGACGCGCTCGTCACAACCGAGAAGGATGCCGTCAGATTTCCGCGTTTCGAGACGGTTCCGGTGAAGTGTCTTTATCTGCGCATCGCCATCGATGTTCTCGAAGGTGAGAAGAGTTTCAATAAAATAATCAACCGGATAAGCTATATAAAATGAAACCGCGCGGCATGTTGAAGAATGCGTTTACGGTTGGGGCGTTCACGGCTCTCTCGCGGGTTCTCGGCCTTGTCCGCGAGATGATGCAGTCGAGGCTTGTCGGTGCCGGCATGGCCCAGAGCGCGTTCACTATAGCTTTCGCCGTTCCAAACATGGTGCGGAAACTGTTCGGTGAAGGGGCGTTGACGGCGGCTTTCGTGCCGATTTTCAAAGATGAGGTCGAGAATGGTTCGTTAGAAAAAGCCGCAAAGCTGGCCCGGGCCGTCATGACGACGGTAATGCTGATGCTGGTGGCGATTCTGACCGTCGCCTTTGGCGCCCTTGAGATTGTCGACCGGTTTCGCGGGGAACTGGGAATAGCCGATGCCGAAAGGTTTAATCTTACGATCGGTCTTGTAAAAACACTTCTTCCCTACATGCTGTTCATCTGCGGCGCCGCGTTCGGAATGGGCGTCTTGAATGCGCTCGGACGTTTTAAGGCGTCGAGTGCGATGCCGTGTCTTCTGAATGTGATCTGGATAGCGATGCTCGGGTGGATTTCTTTTTTCCCTGAAATGACCCCCGAACGGCGCATTCGTCTTATCGCCGTGGCAATCCTCGCCGCAGGCGCGTTTCAGATGCTGTTTATGTTCTGGCGAATGGCCCGCGCCGGCATCGTGCCCGGGTTCAGGTTTACGGGCTGGCGCGATTCCAAGGTTGTCAAGGTATGGCGCAATATAGGTATCGGCGCTCTCGGCGCGGGTGCGATACAGCTCAATTATCTGCTTGATCAGCTTCTCGCTCAGCTTGCAAGCCCCTGGGCGGCAGGCGTCATCGGTTACGCCGAACGGCTTATGGATCTTCCGCTCGGGGTTGTCGGCGTCGCGTTCGGGACTGTTCTCCTGCCGACATTCGCGGGCCTTTTCGCCAAAAAGGATATTGATGGGGCGCGCGACACCCTATGCTCCTCTCTGATATCTCTTTCGTTTGTGATGATTCCCGCCGCAGTGGGGCTTTTTGTTCTTGCCAAAGAGGTCACGGGAGTCATATACGAAGGTGGTGAATTTGATGCGACCGCGACATTGCGCGTCTCCCGCTCGCTTGCGGTGTATTCGGTCGGATTGGGGTTCTTCTCCCTCCAGAAAGTCATGGTGCCCTGGTTTCAGGCGCAGAGCGACATGAAAACCCCGCTTAAGGTTTCTCTTGCAACCGTCGTGATGAATGCGGTATTGAATGTTTTCGCCGTATGGCTGCTGCCTGTCGAGTGGCGCCATGTAGGCCTTGCCGCATCGACGGTTCTCTGCTCGGCTGTCGGATGTTTTATGCTTGTTCTGCTCGCTGTGCGCAAGAACGGGACTTTGCGGCTCGGCGGCGCGTTTCTGCCGCTGATGAAGATTTTCGCCGCTTCTGCGGTCATGGGAGGCGCCGTTTACGCGCTGCGCAGGTTCGCCATTTTCGACGGAACGCTTTTTTCTTTCCGTCTTAATTCCGTTCTGCAGCTTGCGCTGCTGATGTCTGCCGGTTGCGCCGTTTATTTCATATCATCGTTTTTGTTTATGCGAAAGGAGCTCAAGTCAATCCGGATCAGGAAGCGAGGTTGACTATTCCGCGAGGAATGGATATACTTCTTTCAACCGCTCTTGGTGTGTTTGGCATAATTCTGCCGGTCGCAGGATGACACCGCCCGGAGATACGGGAAACCCGGGTTCCGTTGTGATCTTAAACGGTCGTACCGGGTGTTAAACAGATTATGAAGACGGTAGATTGCGATTATTTTGTTGTCGGCACCGGTATGGCCGGGCTTATGAGTGCTTTGCACTTGGCGAGCTACGGCAAGGTTGTCGTCGTCTCCAAAGGCCGTTTAAAAGACTGCAATACGAATTTCGCCCAGGGCGGCATCTGTTGCGTGATGGATGAAAACGACACCTTTGACAAGCACGCGCGCGACACGATGATAGCCGGAGCGTGGCTCGGCAACTCCAAGGTTGTTCATACGATTTGCGAGAACGCTCCGGAAGCGATCGGCGATTTGATCGATTGCGGCGTGAAGTTCGCCAGGAAAGAGGACGGCTCGTGGGATTTGACGCGCGAAGGCGGCCATAGCGCTCGACGCATTTTTCATGCTGGAGACATAACGGGCGAGAAGTGCGAGAACGCCATGATACGTGCGGTTAAAAAGTCCGCTGTCGATGTTCGTGAAAATACGATTGTGATCGACCTGGTGATGACTAAGCGTATCGGCATCAAGGGCGAGAACCGATGCGTCGGCGCGTATGTTCTCGATAAGGCGTCCGGCGAGATATATGCGGTGCGCTCGCCCAATACGGTTCTCGCCACGGGCGGCTGCGGCAAGGTTTATCTTTACACCTGCAACCCCGATTCCGCGACCGGCGACGGTGTTGCGCTCGCGTGGCGCGCGGGGGCGAAAATCGAAAACATGGAGTTTATCCAGTTCCATCCGACCTGCCTCTACCATCCTCAGGCCAAGAGGTTTCTGATTTCCGAAGCGGTGCGCGGCGAAGGTGCCGTCCTGGTCGATCGTTACGGGCGCGAGTTCATGACCAAGTACGATCCCCGCGGTTCTCTCGCTCCGCGCGATATCGTCGCCAGATCCATCGATTCTGAAATGAAGCGTACGGGCGACGACTGCATGTATCTCGACATCCGCAAAAAGGGGCGCAAGTATCTGATGCAGCGCTTCCCGAACATTTACGAGAAATGCCTCAGTTTCGGTATAGATATGGCGAAGGATCTGATCCCCGTCGTTCCCGCCGCCCATTACGCCTGCGGCGGAATAAAAGCGACATGCGACGGCGAGACTTCGATTCCCGGGCTTTCCGCCGTCGGCGAGTGCGCTTCTACAGGACTTCACGGAGCCAACCGTCTCGCTTCCAATTCGCTTATGGAGGCTCTCGTCTGCGCGAGGCTCACCGCAGCGCGCATCGGACCTAAACCGGAAACTTTTTTACGCGGCAAAGCGCCAAAAATCCCGGCGTGGAAGACGGGAGCCGCCGTTCCTCCGGACGAGGCCGTTCTCGTCGCCCACATGTGGGACGAGATACGCCGGCTTATGTGGGATTATGTCGGCATCGTAAGGACCGACAAGCGTCTTGACCGCGCCGCGCGCAGGCTTAAGACTCTGAGGCGAGAAATACGCGATTACTATTTCCGTTACCTCGTAACTCCCGACACGCTTGAACTGCGCAATCTCGCGGTTTGCGCCGAGCTTATCGTCCGCTCCGCCCGCAAGCGTCGAGAGAGCAGAGGGCTTCATTTCACTCTCGATTATCCGAAGACGTCCAAGCGCATACGCCAGACGGTTTTGAACGGATTTAAAGGCTGAAAATTATGGACAATATCCTTGAGGTTCGCGATCTTAAAGTCTACTTTCCCGTGCGCAAAGGCATCTTCGGCTTTGTCGACCATTACATCAAGGCGGTCGACGGCGTGAGTTTTGATCTTCGCCGCGGTGAGACTCTCGGCGTGGTGGGAGAGTCCGGTTGCGGCAAGTCCACGACAAGCCGCTCCATTCTTATGCTCAACAAACCTTGCGGCGGGACTATAAAGCTCGACGGCAGGAATATTTTTAATTTGAAAGGGGCTGATCTTCTTGAGTACCGCCGCAAAGTCCAGGTGGTTTTTCAGGATCCTCAGGCCGCTTTGAATCCCCGCCACACAGTCATGGAGATTTTGACTGAAGGTATGGTTTATCACGGCCTCTGCAGAAAAGACGAGCGCCGCGCCAAGGCTGCGGAACTTCTTGCGTCTGTGGGCCTTCCAGATAATATTCTCGATCGCTATCCCCATGAATTTTCCGGCGGACAGCGTCAGCGTCTTTGTATTGCCCGCGCCATCGCATTAAAGCCGGAATTGTTGATCTGCGACGAAGCCGTCTCGGCGCTTGATCTCACGATTCGCGCCCAGGTTCTCGATCTTCTGTCCGATCTTAAAAAGAAACTTTCTCTCAGCATCATCTTTATCACCCACGATATCGGAGTCGTTCAGCATGTCGCCGACAGCATTATCGTGATGAATAAAGGCAAGATTGTCGAGCAGGGTGACGCGTTTGAAGTTCTTTCGAATCCCAAGGAGGAATATACGCGGTTTCTCATGGCGAGCGTGCCGAAAATCGGCAAGCCTCTTTAACGGTTTCCCTGCATTCGATTTCAGGCTGATCGTATGAGTGGGAATGGGACAGTAGGTTCTTCTCTGTTTAACGAAAGGTAAAGTGATATGTCTATAGCGTCCATTCTTTTGGCGGCTACGGTTTCGGTCAATTTTAATTCCGATATCGGTAAGTTTCGTCCGGAACTTCACAGTTCGAGCTATGGCCCTACGATCGCGGGCTGCTCCCAAAAGACGATTGATGAAATTAAGGAGATGGGATTTAAGTCCGCACGCACTCATGACTGGGCGCTTGCCAACAGCAATCAGCGCGTGTGCGACTACCACCATATCTTTCCGATTATCCATCTTGATGCGACTAATCCGTCGAACTACGTATTCGCCGCGACAGATTATCTTTTAAAGCGCGCGAGAGAAGATGTCGGAACGGATATTTTCTTCCGCCTCGGCGTTTCGATTGAACACTCGGGGCCTAAGGTTCACTTTAACTCTCTTATTCCTGAAGACTTCGATAAGGTCGCCGAGATATTTGCCGGTACCGTAAGACACTATAACCACGGTTGGGCTAATGGACACAAGTGGGGTATTAAGTATTGGGAAATCTGGAACGAGCCCGATAACGATAATACGATGTGGTGCCTTAAAGACGGAGATTCAGGAATCGGCTCGACACCCGAAGAGAAGGCCAAAGATAAGGCGCGCCGCGATAAGTTGCGCATGGAGCTTTTCTGCAAGTTCTACGTAACCTGCCTTAAAAGACTTAAAAGCGAATTCCCCGATATTAAAGTCGGCGGACCTGCGCTTTGCTATATGAGGGAGGATTATTTTAGAGCGCTTCTAAAGGCGTGTAAGGAAGCAGATGTCGTCCCCGACTTTATCTCGTGGCATCAGTACACCAACCATCCTCAAGCGATTATCAATTCGATTGAGAAGGGTCGCAGCCTCTGCGATGAGTACGGATTTAAGGACTGCGAGCTTATCATAAACGAGTGGCATTATTTAGGGCCTCGCGGATGGGGTGGAGTCTGGTCGAGCGATCCCGAGATTCTCGCCAAGACATGGCAGGGTCCTGGTTCACATAACGGCATCGACTCGTCGTGCTTTAACCTTACGGTCCTTTCGAAGTTCCAGACTTCCAAGCTCGACCAGGCGTTTTACTACGGCTGCTTTTACACCGGAGCGTGGGGGTATAAAAATTCATTCGGCAACAAGTACAAGATTTACCATGGGCTTAAGATGTTCAGCTCGATAGTCCACTCTCTGTCGACGATTTGCGAATCGAAAGGCGAGGGGACCGTTACCGTTATTGCCGGCAAGAGCAAGAACGGTAGAAGTAGGGGTATACTCGTTACCGATTATATGGGTACAGATAAGGAGATTGTCGTAAAGATCGACGGCGTCGAGGACGGCCGTCAGTGCTGGGTTATCGCCCACGATGACGAGCGCGACTTCGAGCCGGTTTATGTGCCCTTCAACGACGGTAAATTAGTCTTGAAAAAGACGACCGAAGGCAGCGCCGCATTTACAATCTGGTTCTAATACGGGTAAAAGGGCGTTTTTCAGCAACAAGGAAGAGTTTTGAGTCTTCAGTTCGGATCGAGCGTATCATAAAGTGAACGTGCACCGGCTTCCTTTAAGGTCGTTGAATCGCGCGTTCCACGCCGGGGGGCGCGGGCTTGATTCTTCGAGACCGTGAAGGTGGAAGTCCTTCAGCTTCAGTTCCGCGACGGCCGACTTCTGGCCGTTTTCGTTTTTAACCCTGAATACGACATAACCGATGTCTCCCCAGAATCCGTTCGACGGCAGGGTGAGCCACGGCACCGCATACGGGGATATCCAGGTCGTGATGTTGGTTTTCCAGACGTGATTGTGGCCGTGGATAAATCCCTTGCAGTTGGGGAATTTTCTTATTCTGTGTCTGAGAGGCTTCTCGCTGTTGCTGACATACAGTTCATTCAGCGCGTGATGGGCGCCGAGGAAAAACGGACGCGGCCATTTAGGCAGTTCGGAGGCGACCCATTCCTGCGCCGCCAGAGAAAGTTTACCGCCGCCGGGATTGTACGCGTTGGGCACATCCTTTTCGTCGAGCGAGTCGAGCATGATGAAGTCGTAATCGGGGAGCGAGGTTACGGTATGGATGTTCCCCGGAATTATAGTCCTTTCGGCATGATCGGGCCAGACTTCGAGGAAGGCTTTTCTGTGGTCGTGGTTGCCCATGCCTATTGTAATTTTTATACCGGCGTCGCTTAGAAGCTTGAGATCTTCGTATGAGCGGCGGTAGTCTTCGATTCTGCCTGCCGCATGCGCTAAATCGCCAAAAATAAAGACGTTGCGCGGCAGAGGATCCATGCGCAGAATTTCTGCGACGGTCGCGGCGAGATAGTTGCGCGCCATAGGGCTTATTTTTTTGCCGTCCAATTCCTCAAGTCCGTTGACGTGAACGTCGGAAAGAAAGACAGCCAGCGATTCGTCGAAATCCGCCTTCGACGCGGCGAAGAGTTTTTTAGGCAAAAGCGCGGCTGCTCCTAGGGATGCGAGAAAACCGCGGCGTGTAAACGAGTCGAAACTGTTCTTGATATTCATAGACCTTGTATCCTGATTTTAATAATATATTTTATATAATAACCGCCGTTATTTCAATCTTGAAGATGCCAATACAAATGTCGGTGCGCTTGATTGAAGACGGCTAAAAGAGTATAATATTTAACAATTGTCCACTTGATAATCTCTACGGGCAAGGTAAAATAAAGATAAACTCTAAAAAGTTCAGACGAAAGGTAAACTTAAAATGGCACGTGCATATAATTTCTCCGCCGGTCCCGCGGCGCTTCCGCTCGAAGTCCTTCAGGACGCTCAGAAGGATCTCGTTGATTACAAGGGTACGGGAATGTCCGTAATGGAAATGTCCCACCGTGGCAAGGATTATGATGCCATCCATCAGGAGGCGATCGCCACGTTCAAGGAGCTTTGCGGCCTTAACGACGACTGGTCCGTCTGCTTTATCCAGGGCGGCGCTTCCATGCAGTTCGGCATGATCCCCATGAATTTCCTCGGCAATGGTCAGGTCGCCGACTACGCCAACGCCGGCACATGGTCCAATAAGGCCATCAAGGAGGCTAAGAAGGTTGCGGCTCTCCGCGGCGCTTCCGTAAACATCGTCGCCGACTGCCAGAAGGATATTCCTACCCGTCAGCCCGACACTTTCAACTGGACCGAGGGCGCCGCCTACGCCCACATCTGCACGAACGAGACGATCTCGGGCGCTGAGATGAAGACGATTCCCGACGTTTCCGTTCCTTTGATCGGCGACATGTCTTCCGATATCCTCAGTTGCGAGCGCGATTACAATAAGTTCTCGATGTTCTACGCCGGCGCCCAGAAGAACCTCGGTCCTTCCGGTATGGCCGTCGTCGCCATCCGCAACGACTTCGCGGAGAAGGGCCCTGAAGACATTCCCACGATGCTCCAGTACCGCACCTACACGAAGGAGAATTCCCTTTACAACACTCCTCCGACCTGGGGTATCTACATCTTCGGCGAAACGATGAAGTGGGTCAAGAAGATGGGTAAGGAGAACCTCTTCAAGCTCAACGTCGAGAAGGCCGGCAAGATTTACGACGTTATCGATTCGAGCGACTTCTGGACGGGCACCGCCGTTAAGGAATATCGTTCGCTCATGAACGTTACCTGGCGCATCAAGAACGGCGACGAAGCTCTCGAGAAGAAGTTCATCGAAGAGGCCAAGGCCGCTGGTATGAGCTCGTTGAAGGGTCACCGCTCTGTCGGCGGTATCCGCGCTTCGATCTACAATGCGTTCCCGATGGAAGGCGTTGACGCGCTCGTCGCCTTCATGAAGGACTTCGAGAAGAAGAACGGCTAATAAAACCTAAATAAAGTAATAGCTTCGGAAGAATTACAATGAAACTCTCAGGCACAATCACGGCGATGATAACTCCCTTCGATACGAAGGGCGAGGTCGATTACGGCAAATTAAAGGCCATAGTCGAGGAACAGGTTGCCGCCGGCGTCGAAGGTATTTGCGCTGTCGGTACGACCGGCGAATCTCCGACCTTGAGCCATGAAGAGCATCATAAGGTAATCGAAAAGACTATCGAATTCGCGAACGGTAAGGTTACGATTGTAGCCGGGACCGGCGCTAATTCAACTTCCGAAGCGATTTCTTTAACTAAGGCCGTTATTGATGCGGGCGGAGCCGATGCGAGTCTGCAGGTGACTCCCTACTACAATAAGCCCAACGCCGAGGGCCTCTATCGCCACTTTATGACGGTAGCCGACCTCGGCCTTCCCGTTATTCTTTATAATGTTCCCGGGCGTGCCGGGCGCGAGATTCCGCTTGATGTCGTTGCGCGCTTGGCTAGCCACCCGAATATCGTTGCCATTAAGGAGGCTGCAGGTTCTGTAGATCGCGTCTCTGCGATTAAGAATATGCTCCCCGATTTCACCGTTCTTTCCGGTGACGACTCGCTCGCCGTTCCTATGATTTCAGTCGGCGCCGAGGGTGTAATTTCAGTCGCGTCTAACGTAATTCCAAAAGAAATGGGCGACATGGTCCGCTTCGCGATGGCTGGCGACTATGTTAAGGCGCGCGAATATCATAATAAGTATTATAAGCTTTTCCGCGATCTCTTTATCGACGTTAATCCCGTAATGGTTAAAGAGGCACTCGCGCTTATGGGTAAAATTGATCGTGTGTTCCGTCTTCCTCTCTGCGAGACGACGGACGGTAATCTTGAGAGAATGAAAGCGACGCTCGCCGGTGTCGGACTTATCTAAGGAATTAAAATGACTCTTGCAGAACTCGAAATCGCAAAGGCAGCGAGCCTTGCAGAAGTAGCGGCGGCGGCCGATGCCGCGGCGGTTGAAGCTCTTCGCGTTAAGTATGTCGGTCGTAACGGCTCGATTCCCGCGCTTATTAAGGCGATGAAGGATGTCCCTAAAGAAGAGCGCCCCGCGTTCGGTAAGGCTGTTCAAGCTTGGCGCGCCGAGGTCGAGACCGCTCTTTCGTCTAAGGGCTTTACGGCGGCTGAGAAGGCTGTTGATGCTGATCTTACGATGCCTGGTCGTTGGTGGGGGCTCGGTGTTAAGCATCCTCTCTCGCGCGTCATCGAAGAGAGCGCCGCGATTTTCGCGCGTCTCGGCTTCACTGTAGCCGACGGTCCCGAGCTTGAGAATAAATTTAATAACTTTACCGCGCTTAACACTCCCGCCCACCATCCTTCGATGGATCGCAGCGATACCTTCTGGTTCGGCGAGGATTGCCTTTTAAGAACCCAGACTTCGCCCGTCCAGATTCGCGCGATGCTCGCCAATAAGCCGCCCGTGAGAATTATTTGCCCTGGGCGCACTTATCGCCGCGATACGACCGACGCGACTCACTCGGCTAACTTCCATCAGATTGAAGGTCTTTATGTCGATACTAAGAGCGTCTCGCTCGCTGACTTAAAGAGTGTTCTCGCGTATTTCGCTAAAGAGATGATGGGTGATGGCGTTACGGTTCGCTTCCGTCCTCACTTCTTCCCGTTCACCGAGCCTTCGGTTGAGGTCGACTTTACCTGCCACGTCTGTAAGGGTAAAGGCTGCAATGTTTGTAAGCAGTCCGGTTGGATTGAAGTCGCGGGCGCCGGTATGGTCGATCCCCGTGTCTTTAAGCACGTCGGTTACGATCCCGATACCGTTTCGGGTTACGCGTTCGGTTTCGGCGTCGAGCGTATCGCGATGATTAAGTACGGTATTCAGGATATCCGCTGGCTTTACGAGAACGACGTAAGATTCCTCGATCAGCTGGCCTAAACTTCAATCGGATAAAGATATGGAGGGCGGTCATGATATCGATTTACCAGTGGGAGAACGGAGGTCTTAAGGAGACGCTTGAATTTGCGCCTTCCTGCTGGATTAATCTCGTTGAACCTACGACCACCGAGCTTGAGAGAGTTTTAACTTTCTCTCAAGTGCCGCGCGACTTTTTAACCGACCCTCTCGACTCTGAAGAACGTCCGCGTTTTGACTACGATGATGATTCGTCGATGCTCATTATTCATGTTCCTTGTCCCTTGGAGGATGACGAGGTAGTTCCATATCGTACGGTCCCGCTCGGCATTATTCTTTTTGGGCGCTCTGTCATTACGGTCTGTAGCGCGAGAACGCCCGTTACGACCGCGTTTCTCGATCAGATTCGCCGCGTCTGTCCTCCGAGCGATCAGTACCGCTTCGCGTTCCGTCTTCTCTGGCACGGCGGCGTACTCTTCTTGCGCTATCTCCAGGATGTTCATCAGCGTACCCTCGCTCTCGAAGAAGAACTTCATAAGTCGATTTCGAATGAAGTACTCTTGAAGCTTTTAACGATCGAAAAGACGTTCGTATATTTTACGACCTCTTTAAAGGCCGATACTATCGCTCTCGCCCGCGCCAATACCGCCCGTCAGCTAGCGCTTTCGGAGGATGATCGCGATCAGCTCGAAGACGCTATGGTCGAATATCAGCAGGCGCTCGAAACAGCGACGATCCACGCTAACATTCTTAATGGTACTCTCGATACTTTTGCCTCGCTCATTAACAACAACCTTAACAACGTGATGAAGTATCTTACGGTCGTTACGATTTTCTTGGCCGTACCTACTTTGATTACTTCGGCTTACGGTATGAATATTAAGCTACCGTTCGTCGACGGTGGTGGCGACCCGAAGGTATTCTGGCTTCTTTCGGCGATTGCAGCGTGCTCGACGGGGCTTATCGCTTTTGTCCTCTATCTTCTTTCGAAGCGCCGCCGCTTCTGACGCGAAAGACGTTCGGTTTTGGACAGCGGATCGAGAGAATCGAAACGGGCGGGATATTTAGATGTCCTGAAAATCGTCTGGCCTCTCGCTCTCGGGATGGTCAATCACGCCGCGATGCAGTTTGCTGACCGAGCCTTTCTCTCGCGCTATTCGATGTCGTCATTAGAGGCGATTCTCCCCGCGTCGACTCTCTCATGGATCTTCATGAGCTTTTTCCATTCCATCACGGGATATTCGGGCGTCTTCGTTTCTCAATATCACGGCGCGGGCGATACGGCGAACATCTACCGCAGCTATCGCGTAGGAATGATGATCGCCGCCGTTTCAGGTTTTTTGATGTTCCCTCTTATACCTCTCGGGAATTTTATTTTTGAATTAACAGCCGCATCGAGCGAGATACTTTCGCTCGAAAAATCGTATTATACGATAGTGATGCTCGGCGGATTTTTTGTCTTCGGCCAAATGGCGGCTTCGGCGTTCTTTACGGGCCGCGGCAAAACGCGGATAGTATTCTGGGTCAGTCTTGTCGGTAACCTTATTAATGTCGCGATAGATCCGATTCTCATTTTCGGATGGTGGGGTTTCCCCGAGCTCGGCATGAAGGGCGCTGCGTGGGCGACGGTGATCGCGCTCTTTCTTCAGTTTGCGACTCTTGCGCTCCTCGCTCACCGCGAATATCGTAAAGAATGTCCAATCTCGCCTTCGTACGAGGGGATGGGGCATCTCGCGCTACGAGTTCTCAGATTCGGTATTCCAGCGGGGGCTTATGAGGTTTTGAATATGGCCTCATTTACGACATTCGTCTTTGTCACAGGCCGCGTCGGAGAAGTCGCGTTCGCCGCGTCGAACGCATGCTTTACGATAAATTATCTTCTCTATGCTCCGATGGCTGGATTTGCGATCGGAGCGCAGACTTTAGTGGGCCACGCCTGCGGGCGCGGCGATCCCGAAGGCGCGCGCAAGGCGCTCGTTAAGACGCTTCATCTCGCGCTTGGCTTTGTCGTTATTGCTTGCGCGTTTGTTCTTCTCGCTTATAAGCCAATACTATCGCTCTTCGCGCCAGATGATTTAACTAAATATGCCGAATTTATCTCAGCTGGATTTTCTCTTCTTCTTCTTATGGCTGCGTGGATGCTCTTTGATAGTACTGATACAGTAGTTTCGGGCGCGTTAAAAGGCGCGGGAGATACGAAGTTCGTAATGATATGGATGTTTATATCATCTTTCGTTATCTGGCTACCGGTCGTCTTTATCGTCGCTAAGTTCCATAATACAATGCCGGCACTCTGGGCGACGATGGTGGGGTACGTTCTTGTAATCATGTCAGGTACTCTCATCCGCTGGCGCCGCGGCCGCTGGGCTAAAATCCAGGTTCTTGATCGACAATAGTTATCCGCATTCTTCAGCTAAGAAAAAAGTACCTCTATAAAGGTATATTGCCAATAATCGTTACGTTGTCTTTTGAGCAAAGAATAAATTCTGATGTAAAAATTTGGAAAAGGTGTTTTATTTATTTTCGTTGTCATTTCCGCCTGCTGTGATGTAAATCCGGTTGCAGTTTTTTTTTACACAAGAAATTTTATTTTTGATAAAATTATAAAGTCGTGTGAGAGGATTGCGGCGAACTTTAAAGGAGCTCTCGCCACCCCATAAGCGCGATAATATAGATAGAAAGAACGCGTAACCACGCGGACTTGTTCGTTCTGGTGAAACTGACCAACAAATAAGCTGAACGACATGTCTTGCGAGGGGCGCGCTGTATGGCACATGCGTGTGCCGGGCGTGTCTTTTGCACCCATGTTTTCAGCAATGGCTTTGGTCGGCCTCACCAGAGAACACGGGTGAAGGAGGCACGCCCGCTTTTTGTTGTCTCTATAAGAATTATGGAGGCGACATGATGAATGCGAGAGAGAATGGAATTTCTCAGTTGCATTATGCTTTGGGCTCGCATTTTGATTCTGTTTCAAACTTTCTAACCTATCGGTCATATCGTGTTTCGCTATTCTTCTATAAGAGTGTAAGGTGAAGGGCGCCAGTGTTTTATGATTGATAATTTAAGGAAGGAAAAATACAATGAGCAAATCAAAGTCGGTATCGTTATGTAAGGAGCTTTTAATGAAAGCTAAGAATATGAAAATCATGAATTTGTTAACCATACTAATGATACTGTATGCGATGTTGCCAGCAAGAACGACTTAATGGAGGAACTACAGATTTAAGTGAAAGCGGTGCTTACATGAGAGAAGTAGAGCGGTTTTTAAAAAGGCAGCAAAGAAGATTGAATTCGGATGTTGGTGGACGTGTGACATCTCTTGCGCCCCAAATTTCTGTGGTTACAAAAAAACCGTCGCATGTAACCGATAAAAGTGCTTCTTCTGAGAGTAGAAAGACGAAAAAGCCATATCCGACTCGCAGTCCGCATTCAGTTAGGCACGCTTCGGATAAAATTTCCAAATTATCAACAAGACAGATCCTTCCGAAGAAAAGTCCTGTAATTATCGGGTTGATTTTCGTATTTGCCGTGATTACAGGAGTGACATTAATTGGTGTTTTTACCGGAGACTATCCCGTGTCATCAATGATATCTACCGACATCAGAGATGGTATTTTCTGTGTTATCGCAAAGCAGAATGATAATATAGCGGTCGGCACCGCATTCGCTGTCGACTCAAAGAATCTATTGACTAATAAACATGTTGTCAGGGACGCGAAATCGGGAAAAGTTTTGATAGCCCATCCTAAATGGTCTAAGCCATGCATTGCTCGAATAAAGGAAATGGCACGCGCTTTTGATTTGGCATGGTTGGAATTGGAGGATTCGTCCGTGAAACTTACCCCGCTAACCATTTCTGAAACATTAGCTATTCAAGGAGAAGATGTTTACTCATTTGGTTATCCAGGATATTCATATGAAATAAGCAATGGAATTCCTGAAATAACGATGGATAAAGGAATAATAAAAGCGACGCATAGGATTATGGATGGCACTAATCCGTGTTATGAAACCAGTGCAACCATTAATAGCGGAAATAGCGGAGGGCCGCTTGTTAATAATGCGCATGAAGTTATAGGTGTCAATTCGTTTGGAATTGACTCGATGGAGAATTGTTTTTATGCAATACGGATAGATGCTGTGAAGATCGCATTCCCAGCTCTTTGGAATAGGATTACAAAGTAGAAAGGTTACTTATGTTTAGAGTTGTAAATAACGAAGAATTCATAAAACTGGCCGAAGAGTTAAAGATTGTAGCCGAGACTCGAAAGCAGAAAACAGCAGTGAATTTGCTTGAGCGCTCTGTCAAGGAGTTGTCTACAGGGCTGTTTTCATTTGCTGTTTTAGGGATGGTAAAACGTGGGAAGTCTACACTGTGTAATGCATTGCTTGGCGCAGGTGCTAACAACGATAAATATGCTCCGACAGGAAAAACGCCTGTCTCAAATGCTATTACGTTGTTTGAAAATGGGCCACGTAGAATTACTGCCACGTTTTTCAATGGCAGTACTAATGATATTTCGTTGGAAGAAATACCCTGTTATATAACGGAGCAGAAAAATCCTGGCAATTGTAAAGGTGTAAGTCATATTACTGTCAGAGATGATTTTCCCGGGCTGCCTGAAGGTGTGGTGTTGATGGATACTCCCGGTGAGGGGTCTTTCAATCAACACCATGATGATTTGCTTTTTAAATATCTGCCGATGGTAGATGCAGCTGTTTTTTTGATAACGGCGCATTCGCCGATTGTCGCCAGTGAGCTGGAATTTTTACAGCAGATAGTAAAAAATGATACACAGAAAATATTCTTTGCGATAAACCGGATTGATCAATTGGAAGATGAAGATTTAAGGGACGCGATTGAACACAACCAGAAGGTTCTTTCGGAGAAAGGAATAACTGTTGGGAAAATTTATCCGATCAGCGCGAAAAATGCATTGGAAGGGGATTGGGAAAGTAGTGGGTTGGATAATCTATTTGCGGATATTTCGGAATATCTGTCAAAAGAAAAATACAGAGTGCCGAGAGTTCGTTTTATAAACAAAGTATCTGCCGTAATTTCTCCTATGTATAATGGCGTCTGCAATGAGATTGAAGCAAGAGGGAAAGATGCCGAGGAATTGAAAAAAGAAATTGAAGATTTAACGGCCAAAGGGTCTTTATTGGAAGAAACTCAAAGCAACCATATTGCCAACGTCAAAAATTCCTGGACTCAGGCGGCAAACAAATTGGCTCAGGAAATTGAAAATGCGTTGTCGTGTGTCGAGTCTCAAATGAAAGATTATATCGATTCTATCGGCTTTTTTAGTTGCGTAAATGCAAAAATAGATTTTTGCCGCAAGTTTTCCGATTTGGTCGATGCCGTGATGCATCCGTTATTCAGGGAGTTTGAATCGGAGATATTAAATGCTATCGATGGGTTGCCAATCCAATTTACGGGAGTTGGCTTTGAAACGAATACGCAGGCGTATAACGATGTTTTCACGAGCGGAACATCCTATGGCGGCTGGAAAATCGCATTGACGACAGGCGCAACCTTGATATCGTTGCCCATAGGTGCTCTCATACATCTACATACAATGTCGTCGATCAAGTCGGATTTGTATCGGCAACTCCCTTTTGTAATTCGTGAGATGCGGGATTATTTCCGGTTGCATATTGCAGACCTAGACCGACAGAGGGATGATTTTGTTAATGAGCTTGAGGCTTTCTTTCAACTGGAAATGCAGCCGACGGTCCAGGCATTGCAGGACGCACTTCAATCACAAGGTAGCATTGATTTAGGCTATGATGAACATTTAGCCATTATGAAGAATACTTTAGAAACATTGCGGATAACGGCGGATAATCTAAAAAGCAAATTAGGGAGTTGATATGGAGCATTTTCTGAATTTGTATCGAATATTGCTTGCTGATAGTGCCAAGTTCCAGGAAAAAGAAGGTAATAACCAGCTGGCGAAGACTTTTAGGTCTTCGCAGGAAAAGTTGCGGAATCTTCTTAATTTACGCAATAACTGCAAGCCCGTCGTGGCATTTGTTGGATTGACAAATGTAGGAAAGTCAACGCTGTTGTCGGCCCTTTTCGGGGCAAAGGTTGCCCCATCGCGAAATCGACCTTGGAGTTCAGTTCCTGTGGAATACCGCTATTCCGATAAGTATGAAGTGCAGGCGGAATTCTCTGACAGTATTGATTCTGTTGTCAATACGTTCGAATCCGCCGACGATATGCTGAAAATGATAGAAGAATACGCTACGGAAAAGGGGCGTGAATGCGCCAGGATTCTGTATGCGATGATGCCGTCGGAGCTGTTGCAAAATGGATTGGTGATTGCGGACACTCCGGGATTCGGAGCGGCAACAGCTGCGGGGGGTGACAATCATGGGGATCGCTTGCGCGAATATCTTCCTCATGCGGATTATATATTTTGGGTAATAAAATCTCTGCAGGGTATAACACGAAGCGAGTTGGACTTTTATGATCGTTTTCTTCGCGGTCGGTGTGAAAATATAATCGTAAATTGCTATGACCAATATTCCCCGGAGGAACGTAATGAATTCATAGCGGTAAACGGCAACCCTTTAGATGCACGTTTCAATTGGCATTTTATTGACGCTCAAAGTGCTCTTAGGGGAAAATGCACCAATAATGATTCTTTGCAAAAGTCGTCCGGGATAGGCGATTTTGAAGAGCTTATTCTGTCATTGAATCCGACCGAAGGGCGTTTTGACTATTTGGAAGGCTGTCTCGTAGAGTTTTTTGAAAAAATCAAACGATTCAGGGGTACTCGAAAGGAACGGTTGTTTTTTGCCGAACATAGGCGATTGCAACTGATGCATGAAATCGCAAAATATAACGATGATGCCGCAGTTCTGAAAGCATTGAAAGAAAGCATTCTCTAAAAGGAGTTTAAAATGAAATTGAATTTAGCCGTTTTCACTGCAACTCAGGGCCATAAATGGCAAGAAGGTACGCGCATTCCAAGTGCGGATTTGATGGCGTACAGAACCCGAATAGGAAAAATATTCGGAAGGTTTCCGGAACCTTCTCTGGATGAGCTACCTTTCGGCGGTGCATTTATTTATGGGGTCAAAGTCATTTTTTTTCGTTTTCATCTGCTGAAACACAGTGACTTTAAAGGGCGTACGGCAATTTATCTGGTGGTTGGCGAATGTGCTAAAGCCGATGCCGTAAAATTAGATTTCAAATCTCTCTTCGCAAAAACCGAAATGGCGGTCCCTCGTCAGATGTTTCCCGTTGAGATGAATTATACTGGTCCATGTGCCGTCGGATGCGCTGTTGATTTTTCGACATCATTTCAAAAGCATTATTCTTCGGATAATGATTTTTCGATGTTAGGACATCTTTTTTCGAATTGCCCTAATGAAGATCTATATGTAAAGATAGGGGGAACTCTGATTAATCCACGTATGTCAGTCTGCTATAAAGCGCTATCGATACCAGCCGATGATGTTCCTTGCACATCATCGGTCATTAATCCTGAAAGACCACAGAGACGGCATGCCCCACTTCAGTCCAACGGCACGCCGATGGTTAAATATCGGACTGATGGATTCCTTTTGGCTGTTGTCGCAATCGTATCATTAATTGTCGGTGGGCTTCTGGGCTATTTGGTGTCTAACATTGAAAATAAATCTTCCTCTGAAGGGAATCTCTTGCAGCCGAAGACGGAAGTGATCAAGGAGGTCGATTCCAATCCGACGGGTGTTGCTAAGAATGTAGTTGAACGACCGAAGGGGAAGCCTGTCCAAAGCCCGAAGAACCCTATGAAGGAGCGTGATAAAGTGCTAGATCTAATATGGGAACCTGGGAAAAAATTCCAAGAGCAAAAAAGGGTCAATCCAGATTATTACGGTAGACGAGATGAAAACCCCTCTGTGCCCCCGCTAAGGGGCGGCGTGGAGGAGGTACAAACAGGTCTGGAAGCCGTGCGGTTTATGCAAAATCAGTAATACGAGATACGGAGGTAATCAGATGAAAAAGATTTCAATAGTAGGTGTAGAGGGTAGCGGTAAGACCGTGCTTCTGAGCACGTTCGGAGACATGTACGAGAATCCCGATGCGTCCGGGGTTTTTATGTCGCCAGAAAATCAAAGGGCGTTCGGCTTTACGGCGTTGCATATGCATGCGATGCGTAACGGCGAGTGGCCGCTTCCGACGATATCGAACAGCAATCTGGATTGGACGCTTTTCAGGAAGACGGATGATGGGAATGAGGCGATATGCAAACTTTCA
>JAZOQU010000037.1:0-25662 GCA_045656225.1 Kiritimatiellia bacterium
CCTCTATCACGTTTTCCCTGAGGCCCTGAGAAGCCCATACGATAACGCGTAGAGGCGTGCCAAGGTATGGCACACCTCTGCTAACACGTCGATCGTATTGAAATTTCTCAGGTTTCAGGGAACGACACGTTGCAGTATGCAACAAATTCTAATGCGGCCGTGGGTGGAGAATTTAGCGCGTCACTTCGCGCTACTTGTATCTCAGTTCACCGACCTATAACCCCGCGTCGAAGCTCTTCTTAAACTCCCTCGCAAGATGCGATTATTATACCATAATTTACCGGAAGGTTGGGAATGCGGAATAAGAGGCGAAGGTTAAAGGTGAAGGTGAAAAGAGGATGGGGAGTTTAGGGCCTTTGGTATGACTCGATCAGAGACATACCTATAACTTAAAAGATAGCCATAGGTGTGGCTCGCCCATAGATACACCTATGACTCACCCATAGTCACACCTGTGTCTTAAGCCTCGCCTACCTAAGACTTTTAATTTCCCCAGTAAGCGCCTTCGCCGCGCCTACCTATGAGAACGCGCGCACCGGCGCGAAATTAAAGCGCATAAGCGCAAGAAATACGCACAACCGCGCGAACGAGGTAGAGCAAATGTCACTACCGCTACCACTATTCTCTACAGCTATCTTCTAATCCTGTTAATCCAGTTAAAATACATTATGAGGGCGATCCTCCTCGCCCTCATAATGTTATATTTTTAAAAGTCTTAGCGAACGATAACCTTAAAGCCAGAAGTATTCGGCTCCTTATAGCGCAAAACTACGATACCAGAGCCGCCGTTGCCACCTTTTCCTGTAGTATTATTATTGGGTCCTCCACCGCCGCCACCGCCGCCGCAATTCGCCTTCGCAGATCCTGCTTCTTTATTTGTTCCAGTATTATTTCCCCCATCTCCTGCATTAGCACCGCCAGTGCCTTTTGCACCGTTTCCACCACCGCCGCCACCAGAACCATACGTAATAAGTGTGCCAGTAATATCCACGCCAAGACCAGCTCCACCTTTTCCACCCGTAGCACTAACACCATCGCCACCAACACCCATGGCACCACCACCACCACCACTACAATAAGCACTATTTCCATTCGAACCTCCCGCATGGCCAAAAGATTCAGCGAAGAGAACTCCTTCAGCACACTCGGCATCAAGAGCTATTCCGCCAGTATATTTTACTGCAGTAGTTTTGTAAGCTCCGCCTCCAGATCCTGATCCCCCATCAACGCCATAGGCATTGCGAGGCCCAGCTCCCCCGCCATACGCGAGGACATAAGATTTTCCACCTACAACAACTGACGAGTTACCCCCTACGGTTCCACTTGCAGCAGCTTTTTGACCTCCCGTACCTCCAACGCCTACCTTAATATCAACGATAGCATTCTTTTGCAGTTTGTACACAATGCCAGTAACGACACCGCCGCCACCACCACCAGGGCCAGCCAAGCCGCCGCCACCGCCACCGCCGCCACCAACGACGAGGAACTGGACATTATTAAGAGTTGCAGAAACGATCCAAGTAGCAGTTCTAAGATGGTTCGTGTAAACCATCGCTACTTCATCATTCTCAAGCCCCGTAACCTTATAACCGACACTTTCTGTTACAGTTCCATTTTCATCCTCAAATGTTTGTAATATTTGCGTCTTTACCAATTCTGCATTCGCACTCGCCGCGCCTAATACAACAATTGCTACGCTGATTACCCTATTCGTCAAAAATTTCACCATAGTTTTATTCCTTCCTTCTATATTGTCATTTACTTAACAGAAAAGATTTTGCGAATTATCGAACTATTACTTTGAAACCTGGTTTAATTGGATCCTTATAGCGAAAAACTACGATACCCGAACCGCCATTGCCGCCGTTAGAAAATTTACTGCTACGTCTCCAACCGCCACCGCCTCCGCCGCCTTGATTAGCTAAACCAGACTTGGCAACTTGATCTATTAATGATGTTGCCATACGCGCACCACCATCCCCAGCTCCTACACCCCCTTTTCCCGCAATTTGCTTTGATGATGTGTGATATGACTGTCCACCGCCGCCACCTGAACCATAAACGACATCTACGCCTGTAATGGAATTTGTTAATCCTGCACCGCCATCTCCACCTCTATAACTAGGGCTTGATACTCCATCATGCCCCGCTTCTAAGGCTCCTCCGCCACCTCCCGCACTCGCTGGACCATCGCTATTAGCCTTACCTCCAGGATTTCCAAAAATTGATGCAGTTATATATGTAGAATTTGTATAAAACAATGAAGAATCCCATGTTGCTACCGACGTTCTACGAGAGCCTGAGTTAGAACCGCCCTGACCGCCTTTTTGTGTGGTAGAAGTACTTGATCCTTTATCACCACCGCCACCAGGAGCCGTTACATAAAGAGTATTATTAACTAAAAACTTAGAATCGCCTCCATTTTCAGCAATGATAATTGCCTCAGAAGTAATACCATCAACACTGGTTCCTGATCCTTTACCTCCATAGCCACCTTTCCCAACAATTACGCTAACCATTGAATCCTTCGTTAAACTCTGGACGACACCTGTAACAACTCCTCCTCCACCTCCGCCCGGAACGCCATAATTACCTGTATCGCCACCACCGCCGCCACCACCGCCACCGACGACGAGGAATTGAACATCGTTGAGACGCACTGGCACTTTCCAGTTAATAACCTCACATGCATCATTTGTGAATACAACTGCTATCTCATCACCTTCAAGGCCTGAAACCTGATAACCGACGCTAACATCTGTATTAACAGCGTCGTATAGTGCATTTGTTGTTAACACAGACTCAGCGCTCGCCGCAAAAGCGCCTAACGCCACAACCGCAGTGCACATTACCTTATTCACCAGACAATTTAGCATTTTATTCATTTGTGACCTTCTTTCGTAGGTTTTAAATAAAAGAAAGCGCACTATAGAGAAAATCTCCATAGTGGCCTATCGTTCGAAATTTTAGTAGAATTGTCGCGCTTAAAGTGACGCGTATTGAGTTTCTTAGAGCTGCGGGGGGGGGTATAAGAAATACATCCGCAGTCGTTAAACGCGGCTAAAACACAACTCTTATGCGTATATAATGACCCCATTCTCATTATTCAGTTAGAAGTATACGCTTTTTAGTAAACTGGCGCAAGCGACATTTTCAATTTATTAAACGCTTCCGTTTTTCTGGAATATCCCCACCTGTCCCCATTTGCTTTTATTCATTCTGTACAACAGTAATTATTGTTTAGCCGTTGATGGCTTCGCGCTTTTCTTTTGCTTGCCTGGTGCTATGCTATGTATAAATGCGGCCACGGTTAGGGCAACCGTGCTCCACTTTTGATATGGTCGACGGTGAGCTACGGCGGATGTCTGGAGCTCCTCCTCGGTCTCGACCCGCTACGGAGTTGTAACGCCTCTCACACTTAGACAAGTTTATTGATTTAGCCTGCCATGCCTCGACAGGATCACTGGTTGCTTACAATAACTCTCTTACGGCTACAATCCTTCGCGGGTCTCACTCGGAGGACTCCACTCCACCCGCCTTCGCTTTAAGTGGATGTTAAAATGGATGATTGTTTTTTATCGCTTCGTGTTTTATATGAATGAGATGAGATTTATCGTCTCACTAAACGCTCAGCTCATTCATCGCGTCTTTTCTCAACGTCTCTCTCGTACGCTTCCAAGCGTAAGCGTGCGTGGTCCTCCCCGGCGCACGTATTGTCTTCTCGACACAGCGTCAATCCTATTAGGACTAACGTCATAAATAACCGAAGGTAGTTGGCTAAAGAAAAGACTGCCAAGAATGAAATTAGAAGATAATAAGATAGTTAAGGGCTATGAGGAAGCGGGACGGGAGTGGCGCGCGTCGAGCTGAATGAGGCGAGCGAACGCGGTTCGCAGGTAGACGGTGGCAGACGCAAGTAAGACGAGGAAGGCCAGCATCCCTAAGCGAAGCGAGGGGTGCGCCTGACGAAGTATTACGCAGCGGATGGCGCCGTATAACTGCGGGAGCGGTCGCAAGACGAATGGGAGCGAGACCGGACACTCCCGGCAAGCAACGGAGACGCGCTATCGGAGCTGAAGTAACGAGGAATGTAAGTTTGGTATCGTGTGCTGTAACCACGCTTTGTGCGACGCGACGAACTCCTACAGCATGACATGTGCGGCGGAGATTGCTGCCGGTTAGCCGAGCGGACGCTTTTCAGATGTGGCGATTTGCGCTGGACTGCGACCCGAAGACGTACTCGTGTACGTCGAGCGGTCGCAAGGACGCGCAATTCGCCCATATCAAAAGCTGAGCACGGTTGCAGCAACATCCGCCGCGTTATGTAAAGTCACGGCAGGAATAAGGAGTGATAAGATTATGGTTATTACTGTTGTACAGAATATTATGTGGGATGATATGATTCAAAAAATAAATCGTTTTTCCAGATTTTCAAACGAGGAAACAACAGTTCTACACAATGAAATGAGATATACAACTAAATTCAGCCCCATAAACTGGATCCATTCTGTTTTATAATTTCATTAATATTTATTTTTTGCTATAATTGCCTTGATGAAAACATTAAAGTATATACTTTTAGTTTTTATTGTATTGTTTAGTTGTATGCGCATATCGTTTTGCGATACGACAGGCTCGCTTCTACCGGAGCGCGAATGGAAGATGATTCGCCAGATTGCCGTCAATTACAATCTCGATGAGGAACGGACCTGGCTCCTCGCCGCAATACGCCGTCACGAAAACGGACGGCCGGGACTCGAATTCGGAATCGGCGGCCCTATGAACTCCGGCCATCGCGCACATCGCTATCAGGACGGCACAAAGTCATTCTATGTTCAGGGGATGTGGGCGGCCGGAACCATCAAGCGCCGCTACAAAGGCGATCTCTACGAATTCGCCAAACGCTACAACCCTCCCGCTCCCATGAAATGGTACAAAGGCGTATCGTCGCTCATAAAGCGACTTAAAAAAGAAAACAACAATAAACTTCCGGGCGTTAAACCCGCGAAGAAAAAACTGAATCTCTAAACCGCGCTTAAAACGTCAGAAGTCCAGATTGCGGACATTAAGAGCGTTCTCTTCGATGAACTTGCGGCGAGGCTCTACCTCGTCTCCCATCAAGAGCGAGAACATTCTATCCGCCGCGACAGCATCAGACAACTTGACGCGAAGCATGTGACGCTTCTCGGGGTTCATCGTCGTGTCGTACAACTCTTCGGCATCCATTTCGCCGAGACCCTTGAAGCGGTAGATCGAAAGACCGACCTTACCGTGGGCACGGACATCATCGAGAAGCTTCTTAAGCTCTCCGCCGAACCAGTCTGAAGGCTGATAGCCGTAAGCGGAAAGAGACTGAAATTCCTTCTTGAGCATTGAAGCGCCGGAGCCCTGAGAGGTTTCGTCCCCGACAAGCTCTTCGGCTTTATAGCCACGCTCTTCAACCATCTTGGAAGTCGCCTCAATTTCAGCAAGCAAAGTCAAAAGCTCTTTAGCCTTTTCCTTATCAAGGGCCTCTCCCGCCTTGTTCTTGACTTCGAAATCGTCAAGGCCGAGAGTCAAAAGTTTCTGCGTAAGCTCGCCGTCTGTGAGAACGTATTCCGTCTTCTGTTTGCGCTCGACCTTGTAAAGCGGCGGCTGCGCGAGATAGACATACCCGCGCTCTATGAGTTCGGGCATCTTGCGGTAGAAGAACGTCAAAAGAAGCGTGCGGATATGAGCTCCGTCAACGTCAGCATCGGTCATGATGACGATCTTGTGGTAACGCGCCTTCGCGATATCCCACTCTTCGCCGTAACCGCATCCGATGGCCGTAATAAGGGTTCTGATTTCGGAATTGGCGAGAACCCTGTCGATACGGGCCTTCTCAACGTTGATGACCTTGCCGCGCAAGGGAAGAATCGCCTGGGTCGCGCGGTCGCGCCCCGTCGAAGCTGAGCCGCCGGCGGAGTCACCTTCTACGAGATAAAGTTCAGTCTTAGCGGGATCGCGCTCGGAGCAGTCTTTAAGTTTACCGGGGAGCGAAAGCCCGTCCATCACGCCTTTGCGGCGCGTCGACTCGCGCGCTGCGCGCGCAGCTTCGCGGGCTCGGGCAGCGAGAAGAGTTTTCTCGATTATTACTTTCGCGACTGACGGATTCTCTTCAAAGAACGTCATCAGCTTATCGGAGACGATCGAACCTACGATACCGTCGACCTCGCCGTTGCCGAGCTTCGTCTTCGTCTGGCCTTCGAACTGCGGCTGGGGAACTTTTACCGAAACGACTACGGTAAGGCCCTCGCGCATGTCGTCGCCGGTAAGATTATCCTTGTCCTTGATGAGCTTGTTGTCGGCGCCGTACTTGTTGATCGTCGACGTGAGAGCGCGGCGAAAGCCCGAAAGGTGAGTGCCGCCCTCGACGGTTCGGATATTGTTGCAGTAAGTCTGCTCCAAGGTCGAATAGCTGTCGTTATACTGAAGCGAAACCTCCGCCTGAACGGTACCGGTCGTACCCTCGCGCGATCCTTCAAAATGAATGACGGGCGAAATCGCCTTCTTTGCGGTATTGAGATATTCAACGAACTCGTCGATGCCGCCCTCGTAATGGAAAGTCTCCTCATGATGTGCTTCGCCCTCGTCATCGCGAAAATGAATCGTTACTCCCTTATTGAGGAACGCGAGCTCCCTCAGACGCGCCGTAAGAATCTCCCACTTGAAAGCGCGACAGGAGAAAATCGAATGATCGGGGAAAAACGTGACCTTCGTACCCGTCTCGTCTCCGCACTCGCCGACAATCTCCAATTTCTTCGTCACGAGCCCGCGCGAAAACTCCATCTGATGGATCTTGCCTGAGCGCTTAACCTCGACCTTCATCCACTCCGAAAGAGCGTTTACGCAGCTTACGCCGACACCGTGAAGACCGCCCGAAACCTTGTAGTTGGAGCCGTCGAATTTACCGCCCGCATGAAGAACGGTCAATACGACTTCGATAGCAGGCTTCTTCTGGGTCGGGTGCATGTCAACAGGGATGCCGCGCCCGTTATCCTGAACCGTAAGGGATCCGTCGGGATTGATGATGACGTCGATCATCGAGCAGTAGCCCGCCAGCGCCTCGTCGATAGAGTTGTCTACGACTTCATACACGAGATGGTGATAGCCGCGCTCTCCCGTATCGCCGATGTACATGGCGGGCCTTTTGCGGACGGCCTCCATGCCTTCAAGCACTTGGATATTCTCGGCGTTGTAACTGCTGATTTCTTCTGACATCTTATATGACCTTTGGGGTGCGCTGAAACTGTTGACTGAAATTGATTATCACTGGCCGTAAGCCAATCGCTCGGCGAGACGCTCGGGAAGCCCCGCTGCACGAACGCGCGCCTGGGCCGCCGCAATGTCATACTCAAGCCGGCGGAACGAAACCCTGCGGGAGACGGAATCGTAAATAACATAAGTCGCACGCGGATCGCCGTCGCGAGGCTGACCGACCGAACCGACGTTGATGAAATATTTGCGCCCGGGCTTCAGATCGAAATCCTGAGGTTCGATTCTGTAAATGCCGGAAAGCTGCTTCTCGTATATCATCGGGCAATGGGTGTGTCCGTGGAAACAGATGGGAGTCTTCTGGAAAATAAAATTCGTCTCCGCCTGATAATTATCAAAAACATACCCGAAATTCTCGGGCTTGTCCATCGTTGAATGAACCAGGGTCACACCGGCTTTAGTCACCGAAAAAGGCAGATCGTGAAGATACTGAAGTTCCTCGTCCGTCAATTGACCGCGTGTCCACAGAACGACGGCTGCGGCATGAGGGTTGAAATCTTCAAGATTACGCTCAGAGGCGACATAATGGTCGTGATTCCCCTTGACGACGGGACATTCAAGCGAACGGATGATTTCAAGGCATTCGTGCGGACAGGCATTGTAGCCTACAATATCCCCCGTACAGAAATATTCATCAACCCCTTGCGCGCGGGCGTCGTTCAACACCACCTCGAGCGCATCGATGTTGGAATGGATATCGCCCAATATAGCTATCTTTCTGCCCATGTTATTTTAAAAGCGCTCCGGCTATCTGAAGATCCTCAACCGTGGTTATCTTGAAATTCGGAAGACGGCTTTCGACGATCTTGACGGGCTCGCCCGAAAGTTCGACCGCGTGGCAATCGTCGGTAACGTCCTTCTTGCCGAGAGCGCTGTAGGCCGCGCGAAGTATCTTGATCTGAAACGCCTGGGGCGTCTGAACGGCCCAAAGTCTGTCGCGGTCCTCGGTCGCGGCGACCAAAGACCCTTTTTCCACGCGCTTGACGGTATCGGTGATTTTACGGCCGAATGTGACGGCGCCGAATCGCTTGACGGCCTTGGCGATCTCGCTGATCGCCTCGGACGTGATGCAAGGACGCGCGCCGTCATGAACAATGACGTATCGCGTATCTATATCGCATGCGGCCAATCCGGCCTGAACCGAGTCCTGGCGCTTCGCACCGCCGGGAACTATGGCCTGAAGCTTCGAGATGCCGAACATCTGGACCACCGCCTTGGACGCGACGAGCTGATCCTTACGGACGACAAGAACTATTCTGTCGACTTCCGGACACCGCTCAAACGCCAAAAGCGACCAGGCGACAATCGGCTTGTTGACCAGACTGAGAAAAGCCTTGTCGGTACCTTGACCCATCCTCTCGGATTTACCGGCGGCAACAATTATCGCAGTTGTCATATTTCATTCCTCCCGCAGCATTTTTTAAATTTCTTTCCGGACCCGCAAGGACACGGGTCGTTGCGCCCGACGGAAGCCTGGCGATTGGCCGCGGCCGCAACGGGAACGGCCGGCTTCGCCGCCGCCATGCGGGCGGACATCATGGACGCGAACACGTCCGCCACGGTCTTCGGCGCTTCGGCCTGCACGGGACGGGAAGGCTCCGCCTCATCGCCGTCAACGGTGATGGCGTCCTCGTTGGTAACCGATTTCTGGCGCTGAGACTCCATCGCGGCAAACATACGGCGGAGATTCGCCGCCGTCGTCGAACGGAACTCGCTCGACACCACCTTCGTCTTGATCGAGCTCATGAGCTGCTCGAACATTTCAAAAGCCTCTTTCTTATATTCGATCAGGGGGTCGCGCTGACCGTAGGCGCGAAGATTGACGCCGTGCCTCAGGTCGTCCATGGCTCTCAAATAATCCTGCCACTCGCGATCGATGACGCTTAGGAAAACGCCGCGCTCCATAAAGGGCAGCGTCTCGGGATCTTCGCCCGCGCACTTCATCTCGTAAGCCTCTTCAACGCGACCGTAGACGAGATCTCCGGCCTCCTCCGGTTTACCCATGAGCGGCTTAAGCTCTTCTTCGGTAACGGTAACGGGGAAGCTGACGCCGAGCCACGAAAGGAAGTCGTTCAGCTGACCGTCCTTCTCGCTGAAAAGATAACGTTCGCACTGACTGCGCACCAGATCGTTCATCACATCAAGAATGATGTCGTGAACCGCCTTCTGATCGCCCGTCAGGATACGCCCGCGCAATTCATAGACGATGGCGCGCTGCTTGTTCATCACGTCATCGAACTCGAGCGTGCGTTTACGGACGGCGTAATGCTGCTGCTCCACGCGGCGCTGCGCCGTCTCCACGGAGCGGTTGAGCCACCGGTGCTCCATAACCTCGCCCTCCTTGAGGCCCAGGCGCTGCATAAGACCGGAAAGACGCTGAGAACCGAAGAGGCGCATCAGCTGATCTTCAAGCGAAATGAAGAACTGGGAGCTTCCGGGATCGCCCTGTCGCGAACAGCGTCCGCGCAGCTGGCGGTCGATTCGGCGGGATTCGTGGCGCTCAGAGCCGATAACGTGAAGACCGCCGAGCTCCTTTACGCCCTCGCCGAGCTTGATGTCGGTGCCGCGGCCCGCCATGTTAGTCGCGATCGTAACCGCGCCCTTCATGCCCGCGAGAGCCACGATCTCCGCTTCGCGCGCGTGGTTCTTGGCGTTGAGCACCTCGTGAGGGATGTGCGCCATCTTAAGCATGCGGGAGAGAACTTCGGACGTATCGACCGTAACCGTACCCAAAAGCGTAGGCTGGCCCTTCTCGTGGCGCTTGGCGACGTCGGCGATGATCGCCTTGAACTTCTCGCGCTGCGTGCGGTAGATCTGATCGTTGCCGTCGGTGCGGTTCACCGGCTTGTTCGTCGGGATTACAACGACATCAAGCTTGTAAATGTCTTTAAACTCGCGCGCCTCGGTCTCGGCCGTACCGGTCATGCCGGATAGCTTCTTGTAAAGGCGGAAATAGTTCTGAATCGTGATCGTCGCAAGAGTCTGGGACTCCTTCTCGATCTCGACGCATTCCTTCGCCTCGACGGCCTGATGAAGTCCGTCGGACCAGCGGCGGCCGGGAAGAACGCGCCCCGTAAACTCATCGACGATGTAGACGTGGTTGTCCTGGACGACATAGTCGACGTCCTTCTCGTAAAGGCAGTAGGCGCGCAGAAGCTGATTGACGACATGCACGCGGTCGCTGCGCTCCATAAACATCGACTGCGCTTCGCGGCGGCGGTCGATGCGCTCGGTGTCGCTGAGCGAGGCGTCCCCGTCGATCGCGCTGAGTTCGGAGGCGAGATCGGGAAGAACGAAAAGCTTCGGATCCTGGGGGCAGATCTTTTCGCAACCGCGGTCGGTAAGCGAAACTTCACGCGTACGTTCGCTGATCGTGAAATAAAGATCCTCCTTCAAAACCTGAGCGCGCTCCTTTCGCATTTCGGAGAGCATCTGCATCTCCCCGTCCTCGTGAAGTTTGCGGATCTCGGGATTTTCAAGAAGATGCATAAGCTGCTTATGCTTAGGCATCGAATGGTAGACTTGATAGATCTTCTCTTTCGCGGTGTCCAGATCGCCGGTCTCGAACGCTTTCTTTGCGGCCTGGATAAAATCGTTGCACTGCGACGTCTGAACGCGGACAATCGCGTCGACGAGCGGCCGGATCTCCTTATAGATATGGCTCGTCGAAATCGAAGCGGGGCCTGAAATAATAAGCGGGGTTCGCGCTTCATCGATCAAAATCGAGTCGACCTCGTCAACAATCGCGAAATTATGGCCGTTTTGCACAACTTGCTCAGGACGCTGAGCCATGCCGTTGTCGCGGAGGTAGTCGAATCCGAATTCAGAATTAGTGCCATACGTGATATCGCAGGCATACTGGGCGCGACGCTCATCGGAATCCATCGAATTCTGGATGCATCCGACGGTAAGACCAAGATACTTGTAAAGATGGCCCATCCAGGTCGCGTCGCGCTTGGCGAGATAGTCGTTGACGGTTACGAGCTGGACGTTCTTGCCGGAAAGCGCGTTCAGATACAGCGGAAGCGTAGCGACAAGCGTCTTACCTTCGCCCGTCTGCATTTCGGAAATGGCTCCGCGGTGCAAAACAATGCCGCCGATAAGCTGAACGTCAAAAGGAACCATGTTCCAGGTAAGCGTATGACCGCAGACCTCCTCGGTCGTTCCGACCAGATGGCGGCACGCGTTCTTAACGAGAGCGAACGCCTCCGGAAGGAGCGAGTCAAGACTTTCGCCGTTCTGATAGCGTGTCTTAAACTCTTGAGTCATACGGGGAAAATCCTCGTCGGTGAAATTCTTCGCCTGATACTCCTCTTCGATGCGGTTGATCTTATGAACTATGGGCCAAATTTTCTTAAGCTCACGATCATTCTTAGTTCCGAAAATTAACTTTAAAAGATTCATTTTTTTATTGTTTTTATTATTCCGTCTATGTCTGCCTAATATTACTTTATTATATGAATATTATACCATATTTTGCTATGATTTACACAACAAAATATACATGAGCGGCAGCAGTTCAGCCCGCTTGTCCCATAGACGACAGATATCTTAAATCTGCGATCTTGATCTTAGATCGTCCGGCGCCGTCACTGATTGTGAATAACGCGATAAAAGCCCTTATCGCCGGTTTTAGGGACTTTGATCGTAAGCGTTCCGCCATTGGAAGGCGTTTCTATCGCCGCACTCGTCGAATCGGCCGCCGTTGTATCGCGTCCGCTTTGAACGCGCATAAAGCCGGGAATATTCTCCACCGTGAGAACCACCTCGTCCCCTTCCATACGAATCGCCTTGACGCGCGGCTGACGGGAATTTTTAGGAGCGAGCGCATTAAGACTCGCAACCGCCGCACCCTCAGCCTTCGATGAAGCACTCGAAAGCGCAATATCAGCGGAAACGCGCCCATAGCCATTGACGAGCTGCACTTCCCCCTTCTCGGCTCCGCGCGGCGTTGCGACGCCTGACGCGGAAACGACTCGCGTATCCATAAGGAATACTTCAAACTTACCGTATGTCGCGGCATTCGCCTTGGGAATCTGAAACATAACCTTTGGGCAACGTCCGTCTTTCGCAAGCGGCGCGGCAATCAGGATTTTATCATTTTCGTCCACCGCCTTTCCGTCGGCGGAAAAACCGTCGAATACGCCGTCCGAAGTCCAGACGAGCGCATACAGCTCCCCGTCCTGGACCGTAGATCCGTCGGCATACTTATCGGGCCCGACCGTTGAAAAAACAATTGCCGAGTCTTCTACGCTGTTTGCATAGAGACAGGTGGACAAAACCGAAAACAGGACGGAGAATATCTTTTTCATAACGTTCCTATATCATTTCTGTTCTTCTTTTAATTCACGGATCCTGCGGAGAGTCTCCTGAATCTCTCGGGATTGAGGCAGAATTTTCAACGCTTTGACAGCATTGGATTCGGCCTCGTCGAAGCGATCCAATCTGATCAGGACTACCGCAAGATTATTGAGAATCGCCGGCTCGTCAGGCGCGTTTTTCAACGCGCGCTTCAGACTCTTCTCGGCGAGATCGTATCTGTGATCGCTGAGATGCCCCATGCCCAGCGCGAAATTGGCCGCGACGTTATTCTCATCCTGAGCGTAGACATCTTTAGCGTAAGAACTGGCCAATCTGAAATCGGCACGCTTAAGACTAAGCTCCAGCCCTTCGCGGGGCGTCAATGTCAGGGTATTGCTCTTTAAACGCCCGTCTTCGACTTCACGAACCTTTTGCCATTCAGGATTCTTTGCGTCAAGACGGTCCGCCAATTCGTTTTCAGCAGCCGCCGACGGATTATTCTTCAACCGCGCCGCCTCGAACGAGCGCATTCTGCACATTCTTGAAAGTCTCCACTGAATACGCGAAAGTGCAGACGCAATCTCAGTCGACTCAACATTTGAGATATCGCAATTCTCGCGGAAAAGAAGAATCTTTTCGGCCAAGACGTGCGCTTTCTCGACTCCGGACGATATGGTTTTTTCATCTGTCACTCCAAACTTAGCTGTAAGTCCTCCGCACCGAGGCATCGCTTTGCGATTATCCCGCCAAAGTTCAAAACCTATCTGGACAGACAAATTAGATGCCATTGGAGAATCATCACGAACCCACGCACGCAACGCATCCGCTGTGCCGGCCGTCAGATAAGTGCGATATTCGTCCTTAGGATCGACACGTCTGCGAAGCATGACTTCATATCCGCTGTTGCCCGACATTATGGAAAGAGTCTTAACATCCCTGCCTTCAAGAGCCCCGCACAGTTCTATCGGAGCGTCCAATGTGCCGTCGGTAATCAATACCGTCTTATCGGAACATTCGCTTACGACATTTCTTACATACTCCTCCACAATCGCATCCGCACATTCCGCAGTCGGATTGATCCGGCCGATAACGACAACCGAAACCACCAGCGCGACAATTGCAGGCATAAGAACAAGTCTTAAAATGCGCCCTGAGAGCACAAGTCTGCGCTGAAATTTCACAATCACCGGAATTTCGGAATCCTCATCCCACAATAACTCTCTCGCCAGGTTGCGCGCATTCCGGAAATATACATCAACTACAAAAACGCAGATTGCCGTAAACGCCGCATAGGAAGTTCCCAGAAGACAGACACTCAGCAGGAAATTCGAGGAAACGAGTTTTACGTCCGAAATCCAGCGCCAGAACCACCACGACGAAAACGGGCTGGACTGAAGCAAGGTTAAAACACCAAAGGTGAAGAAGAAAACACCATGCCTTATAAAAAGAAAATTGCGAATGTCCGTCGCCCGTTTTACACGTGCAAAAGAAAAGACCACGGGGGCGATAACGACAATCCCCGCGAAAGCCCAGCCCATAGGCGCCATAGCCGAACAGGCCATAACCCCGTATCGCTTAAAAACTCTTACAAGCTGCAGAAAGAATCCCACCTGCGAATCAGCGGCATTATGCGCCGAGAAAAAGTATATGTTAAACGAAAGTGCCGCAACCCAGAAAACCACAAAGGAGTAAAACATCCACTTGATCAAAACCGGCCGCACCAACGGATTGTCCAAGCCTTGAAACGATGCCTCGTCCCGGCGATAAGCGGCGTATGACAAATGAATAGCAACTGTAAGCGGTATTATAAATCCTATCGGGCTTTCGGCGGCCAGCAGCCCCGAAACTACACCTGTCAAAATAAAGCATGCCGCGCTTGATCTGCGGAACGCCCGCACCGCCAGATATACAGCCGTGACAAAAAGCAGCAGCTTCATGAGCTGAGGCGCAAACACTTCGCCTAACGGCCATACCGCCGGAGAAAAAACAAACACCGCACTGCCGAGAACCGGCAAAACATACGTAATCACGCGCCCCCATCTGCGGGAATTGGCCATGGTCCGCAGACTCAAAGGCATTAAAAGCGAAAAGAGCCTCGTCGAAATAAACGCTATAAGCGCCAAGGAAACAGGCCCCATGACATAAAGGCAATGCATAGTTTTACCTATGCCGCAGTAGGAATTGATGCAAGAAACCAAATTATGCCAGAGTAGCGAAACCGCACTTTCCGGAGGTCTAAGCCCGAAAGCGACTAAAAAGGAATCGGCAGAATCAACAGGTATATAATTGGAACTGTTCAGAAAAAACGCGAACGCGCCTACTGCAAGCGCCCAGACGCAAGCTAAAAAACGATCAAACCAGGTAGATGCACCTTGAGAAGTCATACGACAATTTGTTTACGACGACGTAATGCCAAGAGAGCTCCGCCAAGGAGAATAAGTAATCCGCCTGTCGGCTCAGGAACTACGGTAAACTCTGTTGGAGTCCAGGCGCTGGCAAACGAAGGAGATATCCCCTCCCATTGAGCGATGTGCAACTGTTCCTTAAGATATGTATATGATGTCGCCGTAGACTCCATCGCAGTCCCAGCCCATGAGCCGCTCGACCAATTGCCGAGCTCTAAAACGTAACTGTAAGCCTCTCCCGCATAAGAACCTAACGACGCATAATATCCGCCTGGAACGCCCGCACCGGCAAGAGCATCAAAATTGGTATTACCACCACCAGATGTAATGCCAATTATCGGCAAATAACCAGACGAGCCATCTGTTCCTTCATAACGGATACGAGCGCCATTAACACCCAACTCCGCCGCCGTATAAGTACTGCCATCTACAGCCGTTCCTGTAATTGTGTCTGTCGACATAATCATCCAATAGAGCAACTCGCCGCCATCTGCCGCTGAGCAAATGTTCGCAAGAAATAAGAAAGTTAAAAATAAAATCTTCTTCATAAAATATAACCTGTTTTCACTCCTGTATCGGCTTAGAAGTTGGTAGTTTTAATTCAAAAGCTGTGTCCCCCCTACGATGATACCAAAAGCCATGTCCCGCGGGTATTGATATATCATCCGTTAAATATGAACAATTATTCTCATCGACAAACCATCCGAACCACTTACCATTATGCCTGAAAAGCTGAATCGGGGCTTCCTTTTCATTAATAATGCGAATCTGATCGAGATCATTCGGTTTATTGCCCCAATCATAATGTTCGTTAATCTTTACAGCCTTAAGGCTCGGATTGGGAATAAGCGTACATACAGGAGCCATTTTAGCGCCGGCAGCGACAGTAAGAGTAATATCGTCAGGTGAATACTGACCGATAATAAAGAACGGCTTTTCAGTAGGCTTAGAGCGCGTTACCCAAGTTACGCTATCTCGCGAAAGCTGGTGATTCTCAGGATCTTCAGGAGATACGACCTCTCTCGTAGTCGCAGTAGTTAATCCCTCCCACGCCTTACTTTCGCTATTCCACGACCAACCCTGATAAACATGACCATTATTCGCGACTCGAACCAAATCGTCATTTTCCAACTGCTTTGTATGCAGATACTTGGAAACGGTAAGAGGCTCGCTCGAAAGCGTAGTCGCATCGCGCGAAAGCGCGACGAAAGGCACAGCCGCCATCGTATTGGTAAATGAACTCGCGACCTCAAGTACGCCGATTATATTAGTCGAGGGAATCTCATTCGTAACCGAAAGCGTATCATTAGGAACAATAAGCGTAGTTACGCGGTAAAAACCGCTCGCATTCTTGGACTTGCCGTCTTCACCGATAAGTTCAATGCTGAACTCAGGCTTATTCATAACCTCACCGACGCGTACCCAACCATTATCCGTAGACTTTTTCAAATCGTAGAAAACGCTGTACCCGGTATCACCGCGATGACTCTTATTAGGCTCGGTCATAGAGACTTTTAATGTCGTAATGTTATCAGACTCTTCGACAGAGCTTACGAGAAGATGATCCGCGGCAGTACCGGTTACGATATTCTCCCACTTGCGAAGTCCGTTATTTTCTTTCGCATCAAGCGTCGCATTAACATCCCCTTGACTAAAACCAGCCGCTCTATTATAACCCAAACTACCTAGGAGCTGATCGACAACTGTAATCGGCAATTGACCATTCGTCTTACGCTGCGTCGCCTCAAACTTAGCATCAGGGAATCTAAAGTACGCCTGCTCAATTTCATTAGTTACATAATTTTCACCATCTCTGCGCAATGTTATATGAATTAATTTAACTAAATCATAAGACGGAGCATCCCAAAAAAACACATCCTCAGTTCCAAACGAAGCTCCATTCTCTGCTCCTGTCGCTAAAGGCGTAAATTCCGTATCGTACCGAGAAGAGCTAATAAACTCGGAACTATTAATTCCCAGATCAGAATCGTAAAGAAGAACTCTATCACCAACCTCAATTAACCCATCCACATCATTAGAGACCGCCGGCGCAACAAACACCTGAGCCTTTAGATTGGCGTTTGTATGCATCATATTAACCCAATCTCCTGTAGAAAAGGTAATATCATCCAGCTCATTCTTATCTTCAACCTCGCGTACTTCATTATCAACAAAGGTAAGAGGGATAGTCGTAAGGTCTGCTACACGAACAGTTTCATTCGTCTCCCATGCCAATGTAGCAATCATATAAGGATGAACTTCACAGTAATTGCCAATCCGCACGCGATTAGGAGAGACCCATGAATCTGGAGGATATGTTTGGTACGATCCACCTTCAAGAACAAACGCTGTAGGCGATGAAGACTCACGATGTCCCGAAACCTTACCGGATTTCATAATTGAACTATCGCGAATAATAACTTGCCCCGTTGTGTTATCAACATGGAAATCACACTTAAATTCGTGACCTTGCAAGTCGACAATAATCTGATAATTTTCAGGGACATCAACCCTGGCTTGCATTTGATAATCATCGTTTAACTCAATATAAAGAGGACTACCAGCGCCCGATTCAATCAAATCAGCTATTACTTCTCCATCTCGTGGCAACTCATGAACTACGTGCTTAGACCAGATAAGCGAGTTGCCTTCGAGTCTTCCGCGATATTCATAATTGCCGTTCCAATAAAATTGCCGCGGCTCTTCCTGCGTTCCTGCGAAGTATTCCCATTCACCACCGAATCGAATTCCCTGAGGATCAGGCTCTTTGCTTGAATCTGGATATCTTACGCCGACCCACCCTGTAAACACAATACCATTTGTCGTAAATCCAGTTGGATTTACATCTGAATGCCCAGTAAGTTTTAGACGGTTTGCCCATTCGTTTTTCAACTCAAATGTTGATATATCATCCTTAATGCCTGCAGCTGTAACATTATTAGATATTATTGGAGACCCAGTAATATGAATCATAGGACCTGAATTACCTAAATAAATGGCGCCGCCATATTTACCTGATGCGCATGTATTATTCGTAATATAGCCACCTGAAATATAAATATCACCTCTGGCACTCAATCCTTCAATTTCAGGCGCATCAATTCGTTGTCCGTCAGTATGAATTGCACCGCCATTACTCTTGGATTTACATCCAGTAATCGTACCGCCTGTCATAATGATTGTACCATAATCGCAACAAATCGCGCCTCCTTTACCCGGGACAGACTGATTATTACAATTCTTAATCATCGCTCCTTCTTGAATACGGAGTACTGCGCCCTTCTTAACATGGATTGCAGCATTCTCAGTCCCTGAGTTTGATGATAGATAAACATTTTGAATAACAGCGCCATTTTGTAAAACCATACGCGCTATATTTGTCGTAGCGGTACCGTTTCTTGACGTTTCAATCTCCATCTCATTAAGATTAAAAAGATCTTCAACACGTCTATTATAATTATCACAGTCAACAACGATATTTGTTAGAGTAAGTTTACCCCCTGGATGTATATTGCAAATATAATAACGACCCTTATTTGTAATCTTATATGTATTGTTTCCAGCGCTTCTAACTGTAACATCCTTATAGACCTGAATGTCTGAATTGACAGTAAGATTTTTGGTGATCTCGATTATATCACCATCTGAGGCATTATTCATCGCATAAGTAAAATAACTATTACTATTCCAACCGCTCCAGTTTGAAACTTGCCATGTTTTAGCATCTGCTGCAACTTGTACCAAAAAAACAACACTTGCAACGAATAAAAATCTATTTAAATTCTTTAGTTTCATCGTTCATCTCCTTCACACGCCATAAGTCTAAGCTGAACATTTTTACCCTTTATCCGTATATTATCTGCGGCGGAATCCCACGTTACGCGATGTTCACCAGCTTTACGTAAATCAGGCTTTTGACCTAATCTCTGAGGCGTTTCACCATCCGCATTCTTTACAAAGCTCTTTAATTGAACTGTTCTCGTCGCCCCATTTTCATCCTCGTATGTGACGGTGAATACTAATCGATAATCAATCGCATCTTTTTCAGATACAGTATAATCAATATCAACAAGGTTATTCCACGGATAACGCTGACGAGCGCGGATAATTCTTGTTTCTACTGGCTTAAAAAGAGGTGTTATAGTAGTATTTGTAGTAAGATGAAATGAAAATATATATTGCTGCTCAGAGCCCTTAACCACTTCATCATTCATCATCCAGCCGTTAAGATAATGCGCACTCTCTGCAACAGCATGAACTCTAATTAATGAATTAGAAATATAATAGTCTCCATAAACTGTAACGCCTGAGACCCTACCACCTGTGAATTCGCCAAGCTTAACCCAAAATACACCAGGAGGAGGAGGTACGTCTTCCGCCTTAACTACAACTGTTACAGCACCCATTGGATTGTTGGGGCTGCGACTATCACCATTATAAGTTACATCAACAAGCGTATCGGTAGTAGCAACCCGAGGCCCAAGCGCTGTTATACCATTACCATTATCATAAGCCATTCCGGGAATCGTACTTGTACCCTCAATTATTCCCGAATAATCAAAATATGTTGGCACAGAAAGTGTAAATATAAAGTGATCGGCCGCCTGCTGAGCCATCGTTGGGGCGAACCCATATTCATCACGCACATCTTGCACTACTGCAGGATGATTAAACTTTGACGAATATCCAGAGCCATCACCGCCATTTTGATCATGAATACCTCCAGCCGCTACAATACCCTCACTAGTATATCCACCAAATAAGTCTTCAACTTTCGTTGTGGTATTAGTAGCGGTTAATTGATACATACCAGCTGTCGCACCGATAGCTGTATTTATTAATTGGCAGGCATGCGTTCCTTCAGCACCATCATAACGACCAAGACACGAAAGGTTTACATACCTACCTGTATCATAACCGTTATTCGCAAGAATTGAATTTACAATATACACATTACCTGCGCCGCCAGCATTACCAATAGCACCACCAGCAGTCTCACCATAACTCTGAGAAGTCGTAATATTACCCGTAAGCGTTGAATTCATAACATAAAGCTGACCGCCCTTACAGTTATTAATACCTCCTCCAATTTCGGTTGAAGCATTATTAGCAACAACACAGTTATTAAGACACATAAGCCCCTGATTTTCAGCTGCGCCTCCGCCATGTTCTTGACCAAGCGATTCATTTTCTGTAAAAGAACAGCGGTCCATAATTACTGTGCCACCATTCGTGTAATTCCCAGATGTCTTCTCTTCGCATCGATTTAAAATACCACCGCCGAACCAATTAGCATTACGAACAATGTTGCAATCAACTAAAACCGAAGTGGCGCCTAGACGATTAAAAAGAGCCGTGCCAGTACGAGTAATGGTTGTATCATACATCAAGAGTTTACCATAATTATCAATACCACCGGTAGAACCTTCATAGTCAGCTGTCTTTGGCCCTGTAAAGCCGCCCATAAGTGTAAGATTTGAAATAACAACTGTAGAATTCTCTTCAATAGTAAAAAGCTTATAATTATTTAGGTCTGTAACTTCGGGAGCTATAAGATTATTGCCCGAAACAGTTACCTTACCACTTTCAGGCAAAAATGGCTCCATAACTTGAACAACTTTTCGGTCTCCATTAGCTATAGAATTAGCACTTAAATATGTACCATCAGGCAATTTTATAGAACCTTGACTTGTTTTAGCGATTTTAACAACCGACACATTCTCCATCGCTAATGCCTCCTTAAGATCGTCAAGATTGGAGACAACGGCTACACCATCATCAACGGTAAATGCCGCATGAGCTGTAACATTAATAAAACTAAACAAAATCGCTAATATTACGCAGTTTATACGCATTAAGCGTGCATTTCGCACCAAAAAATCAACTATTTTTCTCATATCTTGTGACCCTCTAATTTCTTGGGATCATATAGTTTATCATTTTTTGCTTCAAATGTCCCCCCCCCCCCCTTCAACTTTTTTCGCACCGATATCTTTACAAAAAATAGCAAAAGTCTATACAAAATAGCAAAACATCATCAATTGCAAATACTTTCATATAAATATTTTTTTATCTATCCTAAGTACGGACTTCAATTTTCCCTAGTAGAGACTCCTAATTTCCATAGCAACACCTTTCGCCGCGCCTCGCACCCCCTCGCGAATTTCCTCGTAAACAACGCGCACCAATTCACACCCATCCGTGACACTTCAAGAATTTTCCGCAAAAGATTCTCATTTTATAAAACACACCCAAAATCTCTCACTTTCCACCATTTTCTATATATCTCCAATGAGGCCCCCTCAGTGTTCACCACACAGGATTCCTATTTAAAGACCTATTCATATCTTGCTGAAATTGCAAATCTCTTGAATGCCGTTCTGCCGACGCAGCCCGATTTTGAGCCTCCCTCGCCATCTCACTTGCTTCCGCAGCCTCTGAACGCGCAGCAGCGGCAGCTGCTTTAGCTCTCTGCGCTTCCCACCTAGCAGCTTGCGCCTCTGCTTCTGTCTCTTTCACCCGTTTTTCTAACTGAGTCATCTTTTTCTTAGACTCCAACTGTAATGCCAAATTAGGATTAGCCTGCGCCCATTTTGCATATTCGCATTGCAGTTGAATATTAATATCACCAAATAAATTTCCGATCATTATCCGAATTTGTTCAATTTCACTTTCTATCTGCCGAATCGCATCCCGCTGTTTATATTCATCTCTCACACGCAAGCCTAGCCATATTCTTGACTTTTTGAGTTCATTGTTAGCTAATATAACTTTTTCTACGCCATCCATTTTCATTTTTCTAGAAACCGACTCTTCATATACAATCCCCAACGGCTTCCTCAATTCATTAATTTTAGCAATCAACTTATTCTGTTCTTTATAAACTTTTTTATCATGAACTGTCAAAGGCCTTTTTATGTATTTCAATGGGTTTTTCACCCATTTATTAGTAATCCAAATTCCTGTATCAGCAGACAAATGCGTAATCGCAAAAATGCCCGGGATTCTATCAGCAGTTCGATACGCCTCATAATTAACATATGAACGACTATTAGAAGAATACAAAGAAAATCCAAATCCTTCATTACAAAATTCTAAATCGTTTTCTCCATTCTGCACTGCAAACACACTATGTGTGATAAAGGCAATTGCAAATATTATTCGTTTCATGAAATCCTCCTCATTTTATGTAACAATTTTATCACTTTTCTTACGCCGCGTAAATCTCTTTTGGATTTGACTATAAAACATCATAGCATCCTGAGGCGAGGTAAACCACCCTGGGGGACAGGCCCCACGCCGCTTACAAAGTGCCTGCTGCTTCCATTTGTAAATGATCTTTTGCCCATTCGCCTGACAAAACATCATTACACCAATTAACAGAATTGGTTTCTCCATAATTTATCGCTTGTTGTCTAAGCCGCACAAAGAAATTACTAACCGTTGCATCTTCATATCGTAGAGCTAATTTATTTTCTTGCTTCGTTCCATAAGGAGACATAATAAATCGCAAGGAATGCCAATAATTTGTTCGCGTATCTGTTTCGCTATAAGTAAGCAACCTATCAATAAAGTTGGTGTAGTTGCCATATCCAGAATACCCTACGGCACTAAGTGTTGTAAATCGGACCATTTCGTTAGTTTCATAAGTATGCCAATCAGAAGCAATTTCAGAACAATTATTTGAAACAACATTAACTAAATCCATAAATCGTTCTAAATGAACCCCATCAAGCTCAAAGTCTATACCACCTCCACGAACGGCTCTAAAATACCGTATAGGATTTCTTGCACTGCCATGTAACATATGATTTTCGTAAACGTGCATCACTTTGCGATAAATATTTGTACTCAAAACTTCATTTTGAGCGACAGAATTATGCACGTACAACACAAAAAATAAAAGAGATATTATAATTTTCATCGTATTACTCCCATGGCTTATTGTATTTTACTGTCCCATCTAACATTTTTTCAGCATTTCGAGTAATCCCTTTTCTCCTCGCACTTATAGTCCACCCATCATAATCAACAATACCACAATGACCAGAACCATTCGGATTATATCTACTTGCTATAAAACCAGGTTCAGGATAGGCATGGCCAAGATGCAACCAATCTCCAAGACCAATTCCCATAGCCCAATCATTTGCTGTTGGAGGATATACATTCCCAATCATCGGAACCGTTTGATTTTTCGGCACGGAAAACCCTGCCTCAATTGCTACATCTGCAACAAAGCGATTACACTTCCATTTCTCTTCTTTTACCTTAGAAAATCCATTTTTGCTTGGCAAAAACATCATATACCCATACTCCGCCAAACCCAAATGCCCTAATGCTACATTCCTCAGGCGCAACATCCCTTCAGAACGAGCCACTCCAAAATGATTATATTTACCCTCTTCGTTTGGACCAATCTCTTCCCCTATTGTCGCGGAATAAGGTTCATCTTGCAAATGTACATAGGCTGTCTCATTGGATTGAGTACCATAAACCAACCGTGCTTTAAGCGCAAACACTCCAGCCGATGGCGTAGGAATTGATGTATCCCGCCCAGCGTTATAGAGTAGTTGCCACTCATCATAGCTACCATTGTTACGGCGTCTGGCCGTATACCACTCGATTTTCGTACTTACAACGCTGTCAGACGGCAACACTTCAAAAAAAGCGCCGACAGGCGTTCCTTTAACAACGCACATTCCCGTATCCGGCGCACCGCGAATAACGAGAGACGACGGATTCAGCACAGTCAAGGCAGTCTCGGCTGACATTGAGTTGGACGATGCATCTATAAATTCACATTTCAATCTTACATCTCCGTCCTGAGAACTTTCGCTAAGCCCGTCTATATCAAATTTGCAAGTGTATGATTTAATATCATCAATCGAAATTTCTTTGGGAAGACTAGGTGAAACCGAAACTTTTTCCGCGCCTTGACAAAGAGAAACCCGCAATATGCCATTAGTTTCGACATCTGAAATCATACTCACCACAACACTGCCGGGCTTACTCCCCGCCATTTGCTTGCTTTTCAATATCAAAGCCGACGGTGCGGAAATCGCGCACGTCACCATCGGATTTTCATTCGTTCCGTATGTTGCGCCGCTCAACGTTGAATATAACATTCTATTGGCAATACGCACTCTTACAGAAAGATCAAAATTCTCCCTCCTAGGCATCCCGTCTACATACACCAATGTTTCTTTAGAGTTCGGCGAAGCAATGCTAATCCTGTCATCTGCGGTAATCCATTCACAATGAATTGCAGCTTCATCTATCCGACAATCACTAAACATCGCGGAAAAAGCCTTCGGAAAATCGCCATCCTTCAAATGCAGAATATCGGGAGAACCTCTCAGTCGAGGAAGCCAAACAATGATTCCCGGATTATATTTAGTCGGATAAGAAGCCTCCACGCCGCCATCCTCGGTCCAAACGCCTGCACCCGCATTCGCATTAAGTTCTTCTATCTCGGAATATGAGCTATTCTCCAAATCGTCAGTCCAATTATATACAGCCGTTTCCACAAATGGCCATGTCGTAAACTGATACTCAACGCCTTTCTCCAATAAAAAGACATATTCGCCGGAGTTGGTTACCGCAACAGAATAATCGCCGACTTTTAGCTGTGTCGTTTCGAGGGGCTTATCTGGTACAGTAACGGTAAGTTTATAAAGCCCATTCGTAAGATCTACGCCAACTTGATCGTCAACCCACTGAGAATAACCGACCGAAAGTATCTCGTTACTGTTTGTGAAGTTCGCCGCGACCCATTCGTTATCTTGCCCAAAGCCATTATGCTCGAATGGCAACTGACGCGGGATAAATCGCTCAACGCCGTTTGTAGCGACGAGAATATCGCCGCTTCTTCGGAGCTCAATTCGCCCGTTTATAACACTGTTCGTTTCGCGATTCACAAGACCATTATACCACGAATAGACATACTTTGCCTCATTAGTTTCTGACGCGGCGAAATACTCACAGCTGAACTGCGAAACGCCGCGTCCGATCGCTACTTTTTCGCCTAACTCAGCGAGAACTGCGTCCTTACGATGCGTCGACCAGATTTCACCCCACGCTAAAACTTCAACGCCTTTTAAATGATTAGTTCCGAACGGAAAAACAAAATCATTTTCAAACCTACCCCAGAAAGAATCTTCCCAAACCCCGGTAACGTTCCAAGCATTGACATACATCTCAGTTTGGTTAATAAAATCAGTAGTCTGTGCGGTCGGCCTCGCGGAAAACATCATCGTTGACGCGGCATTAGTCGTATTATTCGTCTTTAAGCTGCCATGCAAATAAAACGATACTCCGCAAATTAAGAAAAGCGCCTTAACAACCGTCGGAACCACGCCGAATATAGCCGATATCCGCTTAAACTCGCGCTTCATAGCGCCAAAGAGCGCGACAACAAGAAGCGCCGCGACACACCCCAACCCAATCGTCAATAACACCGTCTCGCTCATCATACAATCACCTCACAATAACGCGAAACGGAAAATTAAATCCTGAATACGAAACACGCTCATCGCTCGAAGACACACCGCGGCGAACAATGCGAACAAGATTCCAAGACTCGTCAATCAGCGCATTCGGAAAAACCTGTTTCTGAACTTCGGAACGACCATCCATCAGAACGACACGCCAACCAACT
>JAZOQU010000038.1:0-48120 GCA_045656225.1 Kiritimatiellia bacterium
TCGGATGCGAGAAAGGGCGGACGGCGAGTGGAACAGTAAAGATTGGTTTAAGTATCAGAATTCTTCAAAGGAGTTCGATTCTTCCTTTAATCCGCTTGTTTTGCTGGCTTGTGCTGCGGTTGATATCGGTATCGCTATGCGTGATACGGTTAGTAAACTCATGGATCCTGTAGAGCGTGACAGGATAAAGCGCGAACTTATGCGTGATTTGCGCCGTATTCGTCGCCCTTTTTATTATGCGCGTGAAGTCGAGCGGCGCCGTCGGTTGGCCATAGAGCGGCGTAAAATCAATCGCCGCAGAACGACTGCATCTATGCCTACTCCGGAAGAACTTCTTAAGGCGTGGGATGAGCGTAAAACTTCCTGCGAGGCGATGATTAGACTTGGCGGGATGATTCACGATTTGGAATGTTATGTCGATAATTATTTGAAAATCGATGAAAACGGTAAGGTTGTCGGGCGCAATCGCGGGATTCGAGGATGGCTTAGGGATAATATGCCCGAGCTTTCGGCGAAGTATAAGACGCTTATGCGCTATAAGGCTCTAGCTGTGAGGTTGAGACAGGTGACGGAGACTAAAGATCCGAAGCCGACGTCGAAGCTGCTTAAGAAGCCTTATCATGAGGCGGTTAAAACGATATTAGCGGACGAGAAGCCGATTTTTTCGCATGTCTTTGCGGCGCTTGAGTATATGCTCGCGCCCGAGACGGTGTTGCTCGATGCACCGAAGGTGGGGAAAGAGCAGCGGAAGGGGAAAGAGCGGCGATGTAAGGCGCGGCGGCGGGCGGAAACGTAATCCCGAATTGAGAATTTTGAAGTTGTGACGCGATGAGAAGTTTATCGCGATGGGGAGATATTGCCTTGAGGGGGGTGATTTGCTGCCTTTAAGAGTTGGGGACGGTTGAATTAGCCTTGAAATTTTCAACATAAATTGAGGATTGGAGTTTTCTCGGGGTGTGAGTTGAAATCTTAGGCGGATTAAAAAGGGTGAGAGGGGTTTTAGGGTGGTTTTTTGGAGGGAAGGCGCGGTTGAGAGGTCGAACAGAGGGGTGTTTTAGAAGTCTTTGGGGTAAGAGAAGTGAGTGATCTTAGCGTTTTTAGATATTTGAATTGATATCGTCGGAGAAATTTTAGAATTTTATGCGGAAAATTTTTAGGCGCTATACTTTCAATTTAAGATAGGTAGAAACTTGCTATGATTTATGAATTTTGATAGAATTGTGTACAGATAAAGATGTTGGATAAACTTGAAGGAGTACCAATGAAAATGAAGAATATGTTTGCAAAAAGTGTCTGCGCCGTAGCGTTGTCGATCGCTTCGTTTGTTGGATTCGCTAGTGCGCCGATTGCTATTTGGGGAAGCTTTAACGGGTTGTCCGGCGAAAGTCCTCTTGAGCCATCGTATTCTTCAGTCTATAATCAAATAGACGGTAGTATTTGGCGTTTTAATTTAGGAGGCGGTTCCGTACAAGATGGTGTGTTGTGCACGGGTACAGGTCCTGCTCCGTATATCTCTTTTGGCGAGACTGTTTCTGGTACACAAAATATTATAGATGTCGGTAGGGAAGGACATCCTTTTACCGTAGTTATGGCGATAGAAACGCCCGTAAGCGCGCCTTCAACCGGAAACCCTCCTTATGTTCATATAGGTAATGGTATTACGGGCGTAGGAATGGCTTATGTCGACTCAACGAAAGTTTGTGGAACATGGTATAATGCAGCATGGAATGCGACGCAAGCGGCTAGGCAAGAGACTTTAACAGCCCTTGGAGAACAGAGCAGCGTCACATATTTAGCCTTTAGCTCGGCAATTCCCAGCGCAAATTCGGCTGTAGCCGTTATTGATCCAAAGGCGAACGAAATTTCGTGGGGAATAATAGAGGGTCTGACAGGAGTTGGAGTTAATGCAAGTCAGATTAATTTTGGAAATTATTTAAACTGTAATGCTGACGGTTTAAGTTACAAGTTGAAAGGAGTTGCCGTAATAGATGGGCGTCCAACTATTGATGAGTTAAGAACAGTTATGGCTTTTATGGGTTCGTCCGTAATGGTAATTGATTCCGATATGACGATAAATTCAGATTACAACGACACTTTAGGTCGGATTTTTATCAAAGAAGGTGTTACGGTGACTGTTACCGATTCATCAAAAATTACAGACAAAACGGAAATTTACGGAAAGGGTACGATTGTGTATCAGGGATTTTATCCGACTTATAAGAAGGGTTTAACTTCTTCTTTGTGGTCCGGTACGGCAAAGTTGCATTCAATTAGTTCTATTAGTGATTTAAATTTGTCTGAGTTTGGGAATGTGACATCTAAAGTTATTTTGGGTACAATCGGAACAAGTAGTACTGATCTTTACTTTAAAAATACACCTATGGATATCTATTCAGATGTGGATGTATCAGGCTTGGTTATTTTTCGCAATGGTTATGCTGAGACTGTCGTAAATTTTAGAGGGGAGCTTACCGGCAACAAAGAATTGAGGTTCCCTGATACAAGCCGTTCATTCGGGACGTTAAAATTTTATGGTGATGTCTCAAAATTTACTGGAATATTTAATTGCCCGAATCGTACAGTTGGAAATGCTAAAGGAAAGATTGTGTTTTTATCTGAAAATTCTACGAGTGCCACGTATGATTCTGTTAATACTGGTATTATTATAGCCGATAATTGTGTTGTGCCAGCAAATGCTCATTACACAGAAAAGGTAATTGTGTATGGTACAATAAAGAAAGGTACAGGTGATTTAGTATCTCTTGAGTTGAAAACAGGAGCAGTATTGGATGTGTCGGATGGGTATCTTGTAGTCAATGGAGATATAACTTTACCAGAGGATGGTTTAATTACGGTTAAAATTATAGATGGCGAATCAGCTGAGATTTCAGAAAATATCACGCTTTTTGAATGTTCTAATGCTAAAAGTTTGGACCTTTCTAGGATTGTGGTGTCGCCAAAACCATACTTCAGATATATTATTAAGACAATAGACAATAAAGTCGTATGTGAAAGGGCTTCTGGTTTTAGCGTTATCGTTCGATAAATTGAGATTATTCTCAGCATTGATTGCAGCTCCTTGTTATTCAAGGGGTTGTGATTTTTATTGCGGAAGGTGTAACATTGCGATGTGAAATGATTTTTGATACAATGTGATTAAATAAAATTGTTAATTATATTTATAAGGAGCGATTATATGAAGTCATTGATTAAAACGATGCTGATGTTCGCATTGGCGATGGTTTGCGGTAGCGTGTGGGCGGATGTGTATCAATGGGATAATGAGAAAGGTTTTGTAGACGCCGAGGGTAATCCGGTAGCTGTTGACGATGACTTTACGATCGTTGCTAATTTTACAATGCCATCTACGGTTTCAAGTGGCAACGTAATTTGTTTCAATGCAACAAAGACTGATAATTCTTCAGGGGGGGGGGGTAGGAATTGTTGAATGGAGTGGAAATTATGTAAAGTATCAGCTTGGTGCCGCGAAAAGTGGTTCGGGCGGCCATTTTTCAGTTGCTCGTTTTTCTAATACTGGTAACAAGAAGAATGGTACGGGTACGAATGTCTTGACGATTAATGCAACGGATTTTAATGCGGGTGCTGTCTCCGCTTCAAAGTTTAAGTTGGAGTTTGCCGGTGCCAGTACATCTGGAACGAAGGAGTATAACTGTAATAGCGGTAGCGACGGTGAAAATGGCCCTTCGGATGGAACTTTCGGAGCGTCACCGATTTATTTCACTTCTGTTACATTGGCCGAGGGTGCTGTACTTGTTTCTGCAACGTTGGAATGTCTTACCGACAAAACCGTTGCGCAGAATGAAACTTTTGAGTTAGACGCGGCGACTATGCGTTATAAAACGATAACTCTTGAGGATGGTGCGAAATTGGTCGTTAATTCTTCTGCAGCGGATTTCGTGACTTTGTCCGCCCCTATTTCAGGAAGCGGTGCTGTGGAATTGGCTAGTGGAAAGGTTATCTTTAGCGGAAACAATACGTTTACGAACGAGTTTACGGTGAAGTCAGGCGCGATTGCTAAAGCTGGCAGCAGTACGGCTTTCGGGCGCGGCGGACTCGCGCAAACATTTGAAGAGGCTGGGGTCGTCAATGTAGAATCGGGCGCGACTGTTGATTTAAATGGTTTTTCGGATTTGTCGTATCATTATAAACTTGCGGGTAGCGGTCTTGAAGGTCAGGGCGCACTTAAGAATTCCCGTTCAGATGTTTTTAATAACAGCCGGCAGGCTGTTGGAATTACATTGACCGCTGATGCTGTTATTAATGCCGAAACGAGTTTTGGCCTGGTTCCTCGCGGTCACAATGGCTTTTCTACTCAAATAAGTCTTAATGGACATACGCTTACAAAAATTGGAGGAGCGGATTTTTATATCTGTAACGCGAGTTTAAGCGGTGGAGAAGGGGATGGAGTTCAGGGTAAAATTCTTATTAACGAAGGTAAAATTTATACAACACGTTATGGCTCAGGCACACGTCAAAATCATAATCCCATTAAGATTGAGGCTGGCGAAAATGGCAAGCTGGAATTAAACGCGAATATTACGGCGGTTCTTCTTGGCTCGAGACCTGTATACGTTAAAGGTACTGCGACATTATATGGTTCAAGTCCAGATTTCACCGGAGGGGTTATTGTTGAAAATGGAGGTACGTTTGGTGTTGGCGAGGTCGGATGTTTCGGGCCAGATCAGGCCGAGACTACAAAGGTAACTGTTCAATCCGGTGGCACATTGAATATTAATGGAATTAAAGATTATACATATGCAGTTGATTTAGCGGGTAAGATAGTGAATTCAGGCAATGCCTTTTCATATGGAGACCGAGGCTTGTGGAATTTGACTCTCACTGGAGATGGCGTTATTGAAAACGGCAGCAACATTACCTTGACGGCTCCTGGATATAATGCTCAAAATATTAAATTAAATGGAAATACGTTACTTGTTAAGCCTTCCTCTGATAGAATATTTTATGTTAATAACGTAAATTGCAATACAGAAGGTTCGGTGGTTGTTGAGAGGGGAGCGATGGAGTTTGGATTAGGCGGTGGAAGCGCAATGACCTGGAACAATGTTGACTTCAAACTTGCAGGAGGAACGATTAAGCTTTATAAAAATTTAAGTATAAGTAACTTCGTTTACAAGAGCGGTTCGATTGTCTCGCCCGAAAGATTGCTATTGGCGGAAGGGGCTAAGGTTTTTATTGAACCTCCTGTCAAGACTGTTACAGATGGTGTTGCTACTTTTACTCCTTCGACTGTTCCAGCTTATGTGTTAGCCAAGAAGAATGCTATTACAATCGATGCGAGAAATTTTGATGTAGCCAAGACGGATATCCCGGCTGACGGTTTGCCGTTGATCGCGCTCGCTGACGGTGCGTCTTTGAGCGGTGTAGACATTGAGGTTTTGCCTCCGACATCGTTAGCCGACAAGATCGTTATTCGTAAATCCGCTAATTCGGTGAAAATTTACCGTAAAACATTTTATATCATTGTTCGTTGATTTGCCAGAGTATTGACAGCGAATAGCGAAAATAATAGGAATCACAGTTATGATCTCAATTTCTAACCTGCTTGCAGCATTACTGATAACTATCGCTGACAATACCGATTTATTTGATACTCCCATTGAAGTGACTACCGCAGAGAATCAAATTTATACGGCTGCCGATAATGCGCGTTTTAAGAGCAAGGGGAAGACGACCGTTCTTAAAGGCAATGTTTCTGCCGCGCGCCTTTCGGAACGGTCGGATCGTGAAGCTATCGTAACAAAAGATAAACTTGGTCCGATAGATGTTACTTATACGACTTATGCCTCAGGGATAAAGATGAACACTCCTCAGGAAGCGCCGTCAGTCGTGTACTTGCGCGGCATGGTTACTCTTACGAATCCGACAAAACAAGATATAAATTTAAATCGTCTTACCCTTTTTAAGGAATCTGAACTTGATCCTAACCGCGCTTATTCCGTTGTCGGCAATACCGACGGCGCCGTTATCTGCGGCGTTTCAAAGTCGGACAATTCCGTGCAGTGGATTGCCGTAGAGCATCCGATGGCGAAGTATAATCTTAAGCGCAACAGTGCCGATGAGATGCCGCGCACGGTCACGCGGAAGGAAAATTATTCAATCGAAGATTTAACTAACGCGAATAACGGTAAGGGCGTCTTTTATGTGCCGGTGAAGACTGATGCCGCGACTATGAAGGTAACGGTTCAGTATACGGGCGGCAATCTTAAAGCTATCATTTACGGCGTTGAAGCGATTGATCCCGAGAGCGGCAAGATAATCGCCAAGGAGATAAAGACAGGCGAGACGGGCGACTCCTCGAAGAACAATACGTATACGCTTAAAAACCTTTCTCCGAAGAAGGATATCGTTTTGAAGATCAGCGCAGGGACCGACGGCTCGGGCTCATCCAACGGAAAAATCATTCTCGCCGGCGCTGTTCACAAGTCAAGCGTGACATTAAGACCTAAGAAGACGAGAGGAGACAAGGCTAAAACGCCCGATACGCTTTCGGCCTATGTTCCCGTAGTTGATGCTCTCAGGCCGGGCGAGTCGATGACGTTTTCGTATGTTATCGGATATTGCCAGGATGTGAAGCAGTTCCGCCGCGCGTTCAGCACCTACCTCAATAATGAGCGCGCCCATCCTTATCGTGTCCTGCCGCATTACAACAACTGGTACGATCACGGCATAAACCGCAACGATCTGCCGGTCGAGAAGCGCTTTACGCGCGAAGAGGCTCTCTCGTCGATGCGCGCTTTCAGAAAGGAGCTTTGGGAGAAGCGCGGCGTTTTTATCAATTCTTACCTCTGGGACGACGGTTGGGATAACTTCGATTCGCTCTGGGGCTTTAACGCGAACTTCCCGAACGGTTTTAAAGAACTCGCCGATGAAGCGCATCTCGTGCCCGGCGCCTCGATCGCGACATGGATGAGTCCGTTCGGCGGATACGGCGGCAGTTTCTCGCGCCGCCTAAATTACGCCAAGAAAATGGGCTTTATCGATCGCGATGCGCCCGGGATGCAGCTTTCAAAGCCGAAATATTACGCCGCGTTCCGCGATCGGATTCTGCAGATGATTAAAGATTACGACATGAATCTTTTCAAATTCGACCGCATGGGCTCCGGCAGCGACGCGAACGGCGCGGCGGATCGTTACGCGGCAGATTTAAGAGCCGTCGGCAATCTCTGCGGCGAAATGCGCGCGGCGAAGCGGGATGTCTTTATTAACTGCACGGTCGGTACCTGGGCCTCGCCTTATTGGCTTATGTGGTGCGACAGTATCTGGAAGGGTCATAACGACTGTGACAGTCTCGGTCGTGCAGGTACGGCCCGTCAGCGCTGGGTTACCTATCGCGATAACGTGATTCACGACCGGTTTGTCGCCGCGTCGCCGCTTTTCCCGCTTAATTCGCTCATGATGCATGGTATTCTCGTTTGCAGGTCGTCGCCGCACAATACGATGCGGGATTATCGCGGAACGGGGAACTTCATGTATAACGGCGAGGGTTATGCTACGCCGACGGCGTGTGCGGATTTCGCTTCCGAAGTATGGATGGGCGTCGCGCTCGGCACGGGGCTTCAGGAATATTACATCACTCCTCAGTTTATGAGCGCGACATGGTGGGATATCCTTGCAAAGGGTGTTAAGTGGATCAAGGCGAACGAGTCGACGCTTATGGATTCGCACTGGATCGGCGGCGATCCCGGGGAGGGTACGCATTACGGCAATACGCGCGGGCCCGCGAAGGATGTTTACGGTTACGCGGCGCTTGGAGAAAAGAAGGGTATTGTAATTCTCCGTAATCCGAGCGACAAGGCTCAGAGTTATAAGCTTGTACTTGACGATGTTCTTGAAATGCCGGGCGCGGTGAAGGCGTCGAAGTTTAAGCCGACTGTGATATTTAACTCTTCGGCGGAGTATGAGAACACGAATTCGCCGAATGCTTTTAAGCCGATTTGGCCTCGCAGCACCGCTCATAAGGTAGAGTGGGTTCTTCCGCCGTTTGCGACGATACTTTTTGAGGTGGCGTTTTGATAATAAAGCTGGCGTCCCTCTCACGAGTTGGAGTTTTGAGTTCAAGCTGGAGAGTGGGATTAGTAGATTCTGCGCGTTGCTTAGTGGCGGCGTTCGCCGCGGTACACAAAAGCTGAGTCGGTGACGAATCGCGCTTAAGGCGCGATTGAATCGATTCCGCTCGCTTGCGGCTTAACGCTTCGCGTTGCCGCTGCGAACGTCATCGCTTCACCCTAACGGTTTTCGTCACTCGCCTCAGACACAAAAGCCCTACGGGACACGAAAGCGTCTCCTTCGGAGACTGACACGAAAATGCAACACGAGATACGCCTTGTACAATCTGCGAAGTTCGTCAATTTTAAATAGTGCATGGGCCTTTCAAACTTGCTGGTTTTTATGAATTTTGGTAGAATTTACTCATAATGAAGTTGAGCACCTATTTAGAATGGAGAACAAAATGGAGAACAAATATGAATAAAACTATGATTAAAACGATGCTGATGTTCGCATTGGCGATACTTGGCGGTAGCGTGTGGGCGGAAGTGCCTCAGCCTGTTTATATATGGGACGGAGCAGATGGAACGGCAACTGAGGAAACGGTTTTTGGAAAGACCGTATATACTGTTAATGACGGTAAGGTTATTAATGCTACGGATACAATATCAAGCGGTATTCCCGCTAAGAATTTTACATTTTCAATGTGGACTAAAAAACGGTCTAATCCAAATTGGAAAGATGTCTGCGGCTTTGCGGATTCTACATATCAGTTCAAGTTAGAAGAGAATACCAATGGCGGATTATATGTGTACGGGTCTAGCGGCGCCGGCCTTTATGCGGATAATAATCCTGTATGTATATCAAACGAATTTTATTCTGCCAATGAGTTGCAGCTTTTGACAGTTGTTCAAAATGACGGAATTGTTTATGGATATATTAATGGCGTTTTAAGAATGACTTCATTGGAATCGACAACATGGACAGCCTTGAAGTCTGACGATGATAAAATGACATATTTTGCTTGGGGTTGTGCGCCTAATACGAACGGAACGGCCGATCGTCCGGCTTCGCTTTCCGTGGCGGATGTATCCATATACGATGTAGCTCTTACAGACGCTCAGGTGATGGAGTTATATTATTCGTATTTAGGCGTAGCAAAGACCACTAAAGTCGTAATTAGTTTAAATGTGGCAAGGTATAATGGAAGTGATTATAATGCAACTGATTTAGATCAGAAGCTTGCGGGTCTTGAGCCAGTTCCTGGGGCTGCGTGGGTTAATCTTAATAGTGAACCTAATGGTGTTGTTGTAACTAATTTATTTTGGAATGGTACTGAGTCTGCGAGTATGACAGACGCATATTCTGTGTCGTATAGTTCTAAAAACACTTATAGATGGTTGGATGCAAAGGATGGATTTTTGAAGACTTATTTGGATGACGGAGAGATTGACGGGCACCGTGCTCAACTTACAGTTGCAGGTATTCCTTTTGCTAAATATTCTGTTATTGTTTATTGTGCAACAGATACAGAAGGAAAGAAGTTTTCTCCTGTGACAGTTAATGGAAAAACTTATACAGTTGATGATGAGGGCGTGACTGAAGAAGGTGCGACGTCTTTTGGCGCTTCTCACGGTCTTGTTGCGCAATACGCTACTGAAGCGACCGGTAATGCGATTAAAATAGATAATCTTTCAGGTGTCCTTACCGTTAATGGCGGTAATGGTCCTGATGGCGCTCGTGGTGGAATCGCGGCAATTCAGATTGTAAAAACATCTGATGGTGTTGCAACTGTTCCTACTATGACAATCGGTGGAGAGGGCAATAGTGAAGTTAATTGGTCTACGGTTGAGAATTGGGCTTACGGCAATGTTGCAGATAGCGGTTCGGCGAAAATTATTTTGCAAGGGGATGCCACCTTATCTATAGATCAAGAGATCGATCTTAATTACATTTCTGTTGAAGGTGATTATACGCTTACAGTTAAGAGAACTCTTGAGACTGGAGCGACAAGAATTTCCAATTTGGTTGCCCAAAAAGATATTGTAATGGCGACAGATGATGTAGAAGTTGAATATTTCGGGTGTCCTGTAACATACACAAGCAAAGTGACGAGTCTTCGTTCTTCTATTAGCGGAATTACATATGTTGCCGGAGCTGGATCCACTGACTCGCATGCTGGGTTGTCGCTGGTTGGCGGTTCGGCTACATTGACAGGCTCTGCTCCATTTTACCTTGTTGAATCATATAGTGCTACGGCTACAGATGTTACATTTGATGGTGCGCAAGTGATATACGGTGGTACGTACCAAGATGGGACCACCCGTTCTAATTTTTCATTGGGGACGGCCAACTATGTTATTAAAGGCGACTCTAACGTGAGTGCTCAGAGGATGGTGCTTTCGCAGGGAGCAAATGGGCAAACGTCTGTAATTACAGTACAGGATGAATCAGTCGTAAATATTACCGGCGACAATAATGTTGATCGAAATACGGCGAGTATTATGTTCGGTCACTGGAATGGACCTTCTACGTTTAATTTAGAGGGAAATGCTGCGTTTGTCGCATCCTCCGCCGACATCTTGGTTGGACTTACCAGTAATAATCAGACCATAAACATAAATGGCGGAACTTTTACAGCACGCGGTATTAAAGCTTCAACGGGAGCAACAGGAACAAATGTTCTTAACTTTAATGGTGGCGTGCTTAAATTGGGTGTAACCGGTATAACATCATACGGTTCTACTTCTATAAGTGTAAATGTTGGTGGAAATGCAACACTCGAGGCTACCGCTGAAGCATTGCCTGTATCGCAGAGTGTCAATCTGATTGAGAATGCTGCACTTGCGGTAAAGGGGCATGCGAAATTCACAGGTTCCGTCAGTGGCTCTGGTAGTTTCTCTGTTGACGGCGAGGGAAATACACTCGATTTCGGCAATGCCGACATGAATGGTTTTGGTGGTTCTTATTCGGTGCAGAACGGCGCAACTCTTATATTGCCTGCCGGCGCAGAGACCGGAGTTTCTGTTTCTGAAGGATGTACCTTGAAGTTATCGCTTTCTCAAGAGCAGTTAGCGAAGGGATATTCATCTAAGGCCAATTCACCAGTGTCGTTTATTACGCGTGAAGGTGATGCTGTTACAGACAATGTAAATGGTGGTGTATATGCGCCATTCCCTGTTTGGACTCCTGTTTCTGCTGATTCTTCCTGGTCTGATTCAGCTCTTTGGTCGAGCGGATCTGTTCCCACGACAGGTGATATTGTTATTGATACATCCGCGATGACAGAGTCGATTTCTATTCAAGTTCCATCGGCGTTTGCCTCTGTTATAATACTTGGCAACGAGTCTATCCTTACGAGTGTTACGTTTGATAATGCGCCATCGTCTATTTCGGTATTCGGTAAAGTTAAATTACCAGCATCGACGATTAATGCTCTTGAAACGTTAGACATTAAAGAAAATGTAACTCTTGCCGTAGATGTAGCTGAGGGCGAAGTTGCCATTACCAAGCGCATTTCTGGTAATTTCGCATTTGTAAAAACCGGTGCTGGAACTTTGAAACTTGATGCGGAGATTGTTCCTAACGGCGGTACTGTAATTGAAGAAGGCACTCTTAAGTTTGGAACGCACTATCTTGGCGGAGGGGCTTATAACGGTGCCGCTAATGTTCGCGTTAAGGCGGGTACAATTTTCGATTTCAATGGTAAGGCTGATTCTTGGATGCACGAGATAACTCTTGAAGAGGGATCAGTATTAAAGAATTCGGGCGGTAATATGGGAAATGGAAGCCGTCAATTAGCAGGAATAATTTTGGAAGGTAATGCAATGGTCGAAGCAGTCGGTGACTTTGGCTTGGTTGCAAGCGGTTGGGGAGATACTAAACTTAGGTTGAACGGATATTGCTTAACGAAGGTTGGTGCCGGCAATTTCTGGATTACTAAGGTGGTTAATACTACAGCTGGCACATTTAGGGTAAAAGAAGGAACTCTCGCCTGTGTCAGTAAGCCTTCGAATATGGCTGGGATTAAGCTTAGCATTGAAGGTAATGCGACTCTCTCATTAAGTGATAGCCTCTCGGGTCTTGCATCGCTTAAATTCCGCTCGAACGGAAGCGGCAATGGCGTTGGCTTTACTGGGTTGCAGCATCTTAATGCAGCTATCAGGCCTGTCATTGATGCGGGACTCATAAATCCGGAATCTCTAAATGTTGGAGATGCTGTCACTCTGGTAAATGGTTCTGGGTTTACGAATAATTTTGCCGAGGTTTCTGTCGGCGGTCGCTTTAATGAGGAATTGACTGAAATTTCTGACGCGGCAGTTGCTGCTACAGTTGGAGCTTTGAAGAACTTCTGGCATTACGATTTTAATGATGGAGTAATGACTAAAGAAGCCGCTAAGGCTGAAGACTCCACTTATGACCTTGATAGATGGGGAGATGTTAATGGCGATGATAAGAGTATATTTACGCGTAATGGAAAGGCTGCGCTTCTTTATCGTAATAGCGACAATCAAAGATTCTCGGTATATTGGAATAACAATACCGCTGATAAGACTCCTTTCTACGCGGGAGTTATGACGGCTGTATCAATTATTAAGCCAAAGGCAACAGATAAGAAGATTATTTGGGCTTTGGGAAGTGGTAATTCAGGGGCATTCGTAGCCTTGGTAGTTGATAATGATAATACCTTATCCATGATTTCATGGGCGAACGATACATTAACAACATTGGCTTCAGTAAGCGGAATTAAAAACTTGACCAAGACGTTCCATTTTGTATCTGTTGAATTTACGCCCGAGGGAACGACCCTTCAGGTTGATGATAAGAAAGTTACAACCGATAAGGTATTCCCCGAAGGAGTGGGCAAGGTAGGTCAGCTTGCTTCCGTTCACGGTAATGTTCCAGGCGCTTGCGGTTATACTCGTCTTGAAAGCGATGGTTGCTATCTTGACGACTGGACGGTGTATGATGCTGCGCTTACAGACAAGGAGCTTAAGGCGCTTCGTTCGCGATTGACCCCGAGACCGTTCTATATTCGCGTTCGCTGATATCGGGTTGTCGCCGTTATGAATCTCGCGTTCTTTTTTGAGGGTACGGGGATTGACGGCGAGAGCGATATTACGAATGTAACGAGGTTACATAACATCTGCGTCTTGAATGAGGCGCAGATGTTGCATTTGGAGGGCGGGCCGGGGACGCATTTCGGGTCGTATCTGCGCGGGCTGTTAAGAGGGCGCGACTGGACGATAATTTTTCGGGACGCGAAGAGGTTTTTCGAAAAGGCGGTTAAGAAGCTCTCGCCGCTTGAGGGGCCGCCTGTAATTTTCGTTTTCGGGTTTTCGCGAGGGGCTTTAATCGCGCGGCATTTTACAGCATGGTTAGATAAGATCGGATTCGAGGTTCGATATCTTGGGCTTTGGGATACGGTCGATTCGACGCCGGACCTGGAGGTTTCGGAAACGTGTCCTCAAAATGTGGCTTTCGCGCGTCACGCGATCGCGCGTGACGAGAAGAGGCGGTTTTTTAATGTTTTGCAGATAAAGGCGAATCCTAAGAATAAGCGTCAGAAAGTCGAGCAGCTCGTATTCCCCGGCGTTCATTCGGATGTCGGCGGCCTATACGAGGATAATCATGTAATCGCCGACGCGTCGCTTTACTGGATCGCGACGGGTGCCGTTAAGATGGGACTTTTGATAAAGGACGGCGCGGCGCTTGATCCGGTTGCGCCGGACGCGAAAATCGTTATTCACGATTCTTCAAAAGAAGCGACTAATCTCTGGGGTGCACTCGACGATGTCCCGCGCGACTTAAGCGGAATTGAGGAATGGCGGATTATGAACCCTTGACCTTGGCGAATAAGGGTAGTATAATATCCAACAATGTTTTCATTTTTGAGGAAAAAAACTAAAGGACCGGTCGTTTACAAACGTCCGGAGCATTGCATTTCCCGTAAAAACATCGATTCTGACGCGCTTAAGGTTCTTTATCGCCTTTCTTCTCTCGGTTACACCGCATATCTTGTCGGAGGTGGCGTGCGCGATCTTCTGATGGGGCGCACACCGAAAGATTTTGACGTGGGGACTTCGGCGAAGCCCAATGAGGTTAAAAAGGCTTTCAAAAACTGTTTTCTCATCGGTCGGAGATTTCGTCTTGCGCATGTGCGTTTCGCGGGCGGAAAGATTATCGAAACCGCGACGTTTCGGCGTAATTCGCAGACGGTCGGAGAAATAATCGAACATGCATCCGAAGGCCCGCTCGAAGACAATACATTCGGCACACCCGAGACCGATGCGTACCGTCGTGATTTCACGGTGAACGGGCTGTTCTACGACATCAAAGATTTCAGCGTAATCGATTGGGTCGGCGGAATGAAGGATATCGAGAAGAAGGTCATCCGCGCCATAGGCGATCCTGAAATCCGTTTTCAGGAAGATCCTGTAAGAATGATGCGTGCCGTCAAGTTTTCTTCACGTCTCGGCTTCAAGATCGAGCGCAAGACCATGGCCGCGATGAAGAAGTATCATTCATGCATCCTGAACGCCGCCGTGCCGCGCGTCTGCGAAGAGGTCTTCAGGCTCTTCCCCTATGGCCATAGTAAAGAGGCCTTTAAGCTTATGTGGGAGTGCGGGATGCTCGGCGATCTTCTGCCGGAGCTTTCGTCGTATGTGGATTCGTCGGGCGGGGCGAAGTGCGTTCTATGGAAATACCTTGCAGTTCTCGATAAATACGAGACGATGATGGCTTCGAAGAGCTATGATGTTTCCAACGCCCTGCGCGCGGCGGTCTTGATGACCGGTCTTTTCAAGGCCGAGAAGAAGGATGGTCAGGGGCGAAAGGTCATGCAGCTGATGCTTCAGTCGCTTAAGATTCCCAAAGCCGTTTACTTCACGGCATCACTCCTTCTTGAGAGTTCGCGACGCCTCTCTTCGCCGCCGGTGAAGGGGAAAAGCCGTTTTATATACAACAGAGATTTTTGTGACGCGCTCGATTACAATCGTATCGTCTTCAGGGCGGAAGGCAGAGACGAGAGCGTTCTTAATGCCTGGTCAGACCTCTATGAAGAGAAAGGAAAAAAAGAATGAATACTCCCGAAGAATTGATCCCCGTTATCGATTGGTGGCAGAAGGAAGGCAAGAAGACGGTCGCGATGTGCGTAGTCGCGGGATTGGTCGGCCTTGCCGTTTACATGTGGTTCAGGCGTGAGCATACGCGCGATGTAGAGGCTTCCGCTTATGCGTACGGCAACCGGAATTGCACGATGGAGGAGCTTCTGAAAGCCGCTGATGACTACAAGGATTGCGACACCGCGGGCATGATAAAGCTCCGTATCGCGGAGATGTATGAGGCCGACGGCGATTACAACAAGGCGCTTGAAGTGTACACGGTGCTTGTCGACGAGAAATCCGTTCCCGCCGTATGCGCTTCCGCTCCGGAACTCGGCGTCGCCCGCTGCAACGAGGCTCTTTACAAGTGGGCAGAAGCCAAGGCGGCCTACGATTCCGTCGCCGGGAGCGACCAGGCCTCGTCGACCTCCGCTTTCAATGCTAAAGTCGGTTCAGCGCGCTGTCTCGCGTTTTCGGGCGGACGCGATGAAGCTCTCAAGATTCTCGAGGAGATGAAATCCTCCTGCGCCGGAGATCAGATGCTCATTGGCGTCCTCGATCGGAACATAGACGTCGTGAAGCGTTGGCAAAAGCGCGAAAAGCCCGTTCCCGCGATCGTTGCCGCGCCCCAGGCCGAAGTCGCAAAGCCGGCCGCTTCTCCCGATGTAAAGGCCTCTGAACTGACTCTCCCTTCGGCGGCGCCGAAGGCCGATGACGGAAAAACAGAGACCCAGAAGCCTGAGAAGGCGAAATGACGGTAATAAGAGAGCCGATGTGGGACGACGCTCCGCGTTCAAAGACCGCGAGCGTCGTTCGTCGTTTTTTAACATTGCTCTCTTCGGCGGGATGGTCGGCGCGGATACTTGTTTCATCGGTCGCCGCGTTTCCGTCGGTCGCCGTGCGCCGCACGTCGCGCAAGGAGCTGGCGCATCAGCTCTACACGACGGGAATCCGCACGCTGCCCGTCATTGCCGTCGTTTCACTGTTTATCGGGATGATTCTCGCGCTGCAGGTCGGGCTTGAACTGAGACGGTTCAATCAGGAGGTGTATCTCGGCTCGGCGGTGATGATTTCGCTGATCCGCGAAATGGCGCCTTTCAGCTGCGCGCTTTGCCTGGCCGCGTGCGTCGGCTCCTCGATCGCCGCCGAACTTGGAACGATGAAAGTCAACGACGAGATCGCCGCTCTTGAAATCATGTCGATTTCTCCGGTGAGATTCCTCGCCGCCCCGAGAATTCTCGCGCTTGTCCTTATGGCCCCGCTTCTCGGTTTCTTCTGCTGCGTAACAGGCGTGATGGGCGGCGGTCTCGTCGGGTCTACGCAGCTCGGGGTCGATTTTGAGCAGTACATGGCGAGCGCGATGGGGGTGGTGGATCTGAAAGATCTTTATGTGGGGCTTTTGAAGTCGCTTATTTTCGGACTTGTGATAGGAACCGTTTCCGTCGCGCAGGGTTTCGGCGCGACGCACGGCGCGACCGGCGTAGGCAAGGCGACCCAGCGCAGCGTCATCATAAACTTTCTGCTGATTCTCATGTTCGGCTATATGGTCACGCGTTTATGCTACAGATGACGGAGGTGTGACTTATGGCGCTGATAGAGTTCAGGAATGTCGTTAAGAGGTTTGACGGAACCGTCGTCCTGGACGGTGTGTCTTTCTCCGTCGAGAAGGGCGAGGTTTTCTGCATTATCGGTCCGTCGGGCGTCGGCAAATCCGTGACGCTCAAGCATATCGTCCGGCTTCTGTACCCCTCGTCGGGCGAGGTCATCGTCGACGGCGTCGACGTCGCCGCCTGCGGCGACGCCGAGCTTTTCAAAATCCGTTCGCACATGGCGTATCTTTTCCAGAGCGGCGCCCTTCTGGCGTGGAAGACGGTCGCCGAGAATGTCGCGCTGCCGCTGAAAGAGTGCACATCGCTCGAAGACGACGAGATCGACGCCAAGGTCTCCGAGGCTCTCGAGTCTGTAGAGCTTTCAGGCGCGGCCGACAGATATCCCTCGGAGATTTCAGGGGGGATGCAGAAGCGCGCCGCGCTTGCGCGCGCGATGGTGCGTCAGGCGGAAATCGTTCTTTACGACGAGCCGACGAGCGGGCTTGATCCCGTCACTTCGGCGATGATCCATAAGCTCATCGGTAAATTCAACAGGGAGCGCGGCGTAACTTCCGTCGTCGTGACCCATGATCTCGCCGGCGCCATGACTATAGCCGACAGAATTCTTCTTTTAAGAAACGCCAAGGCTGTGTTCTGCGGCACGCCGCAGGATTTTCTCAAATCGACGGACCCGTATGCGATGGAATACATCGCCGCGACGAAAGGAATAACGGTATGAGTTCAAAACGCAAAGATTCTTTTTCCGAGGTGATCGTGGGCATTTTCATGCTTGCGGTTTTAGCGCTTCTCGTTTATTTCACGATTGTCATTTCCGGTGTCGATGTTCTCGGCGGCAGGAGTATGGTCGAAGCGCGCGTAACGTTCACGGATGTCGGAGGGCTTAAGGATCAGGATAATGTGATGTATCGCGGCACCAAGGTCGGCAAGGTCGAGAAAATCATACTCGGCGAGAAGGATCTCACGGTGGTAATGGAGATCGACAAGGATGTGGTGCTGCGTGAAGGCTACCGCATCGCCGTGTGCAATCTTTCGATGCTGGGCGGCAACTATCTGCTTCTTGAGGAGGGCAGGGGAGAGCGGGTCGATCTCGGGACGACGGCGTTCGTCGGAGAAACTCCGAGCGATTGGATGCGCGACATAGCCAGTATCGCCAGGAACATAAACGCCGTAACGGAGGGCGGCGAGCTGAAGTCCATCGTCACCAACTTCGCGGCGGCGAGCGAGTCGATAAAGACCGTGGCCGGGCGTCTCGAGCGCGGCGAGGGGACCGTCGGCAAAATGCTTTCATCCGATACGACGCTCTGGGACGGCGTCGAGACGACCGCTACGAATCTCGCCGCGATCACGAGCGATCTCCGTCAAGGCCGCGGCACTGTCGGCAAACTCATGACCGACGATTCGGTTCATGAGAATCTCAAAAAGACCCTTGCGAGCGCTGCGGAGATATCGCGCAGGCTTGAGAATTCGGAGGGTCTTCTGGGTAAAATGCTTTCCAAGGACGATCCTGTGTACGATGACTTCAGCGCAGCGGTAAAATCGTTCAGAAAAGCCGGAGAGTCTCTTGATACGGGCGCGATCGTGACATCCGCGACGAACCTTCTCGCTAACCTCAATTCGGTCGCGGTCAAACTCGACAAGGGCGAAGGAACGCTCGGCAAACTGATCAACGACAAGACCGTTCATGAAGAGATTGAAGGTCTTACGCGGGATGTGCGCCAGGTGCTCGACAATTATCGCGATACGACGCCCATCTCCACTTTCGGCTCTCTCATAATGGGCGGACTCTGATATGGTCGTGCTCGCGTCATTGTTTTTTATGAAGGCCATGCCGCTTGATATGCCTCGCGCCGAGGCGTATCTTGTAACGGAGCCTTCAGGGAAGATGCGCCTGGAAGACCGCTACGACGAGCTGGACATCTGGACTTCGCATGCCGTTCTCGGCCGCTGGATAGACGATTCCGGTCGCCTTTTCACGGTTGCGCGTCTTCACGAGGTTGCGCCCGAAAAGACCTCGTCTCTGACCCGTTCTAAATATGCTTCCGAAGCGGTTACGCCCGATAAAAAGGAGTTTGGCGTGCGGGATCTGGCGATATCCAAGCTTTCGCCGTTTCCTCTTCCGGAGAAGCCTCATTCGCCGCGTATGCCGATAAGGGGTTTTAAGGAGGTTCTTTATTTCCACGGAACGAACACGACGTCCGTCGTGGCGGCTTTTCTTCCCGAGGAAAATCCCTATTGGTATCTGGCGGTATGGGATATTCTTCCCGAAGACGATTTTGAGGCGGCGCTCGAAAATTTCGAAGAGAAATTTCTCGGCGAATGGGACGAAATCGTCAAGCGGGATATGAGAAGCGAGCGCAAGGTGGTCGCGCCTCCGAAAAAGAACCGTAAAAGGCGTGTCGCTTTGAGCGAGAAGGAATTGCTCAGACGTGATGCCGCGTTCAGCGTGACGAATTATCCTTCCTGGAACGTGACGGACGCCAAGGAATTTACAATCCTCGACAATCTTAAAAAGGACAGTTCCTTCGTATCGACGTTGACCAACGAACTCGGTCTTATGCGCGCTAAATACGCCGAGACGGTTCCTTCTCCGATAGACGGCAGCAATGTGCTGGCCGTCGCCAGAATCTTCAGGACGCGCGGCGAATATCTCGATGCCTTGGAGGTAAACGACGTCGAAGGGATGGAGTGGAGCGCGGCTTATTGGAGTTCTAAGAGACGCGAGCTTGTCGCGTATCTCCCGGACGAGGGCGCTGCGAAGCTTCTGAAAACGATCCGTCATGAGGCGTTTCACCAGTATCTCGCGTACGCCTCTTCGATGATATCCGCCTCTCCCTGGTTTAATGAAGGTTACGCGCAATATTTCGAGGAGGGACCTGACGGACCTACATTTGTAGATCCGTGCGATCTCGTTGCGATGGCTGATACGAATCTTCCCGCCATATTTATGATGGATTACGACGAGTTCTACGCCGGAACGGACATGGAGCGCCGTTTGAAATATCGTCTTGCGCTCTCCGTGGCGTACTTCATCGAGAAGGGTGCGCCTGAAATCGCGCGCGAACCGTTTAAGAATCTCAAACGCGATTACATGGATTCTCTCCTGAAGAACCGTGACATGCGCAAGGCGACTTTAGACGCGTTCGGTTCCACGGAAAACTTCAAGCGGTTCATCGCGGAATGGAAAAAGTTTTGGCAGGCTATGTAGGAAGGCTCGCGCCGAGTCCGACGGGAGCTTTGCATTTAGGCAACGTCCGGACTTTCATGATAGCTTATCTTCGGGCGAGATCGCTCGGCGGAAAGGTGATTTTGCGCATTGAGGATCTCGATCATCCCCGCGACAAGCCGGGGGCCGCGCGTGAGGCCGTCGAAGATCTTAAATGGCTCGGCTTCGACTGGGATGAAGAATATGTTCAGAGCGAGCGCAAGGATTTATATCGCGAAGCATTGTCTCTTCTGCCCGCGTATCCGTGCGTCTGTACGAGACGTGACGTCGAAAATGCGCAGTCGGCGCCCCACGCGGGCGAGCAGCTTCATTATCCGGGACTATGCCGCGGGAGATTCTCTTCATGGCAGGAGGCGGCGGAGTTTTGCGGCGAAGGGCGCCAGCCGTGCTGGCGTTATCGTGTAGACGAGGGAACCGTAGTCTCTTTTACAGATGTTTTCGCCGGGGATTATTCGCAGAATGTTTCATCCGTACTTGGGGATTTTCCGATCGCCCGTGACGAGGGCGGAGCGGGATACACTTTAGCCGTAGTTGTCGACGATCTACTTTCAGGAGTTACGGAAGTGGTTAGGGGCGACGATCTCATTCCTGCGACCCCCGCTCAGATTCTGATAGCGGAAAAACTGCTTCCGTGGGCTGAATCGAAGACTTCACACTGTGTGAAAATCCCGAAATACTGCCATGTGCCGCTCGTTGTCGGTCCTGACGGCAGACGGCTCGCCAAACGCCATGGAGATACGCGGGTTGCGTCGTATCGTGCTTCTGGGGTCATGCCGGAGGCTGTCATAGGTCGACTTGCATCTTCGTGCGGCTGGTGTGGTGAGGGGGAGACAGCGTCCCTTAAGGACCTCGTCGGGAATTTTTCTCTTGCGTCCATCCCTCGTAACCCGATTGTTATGATATAATAACGGTATGAATTTGACAGCAATCATATTGTTGGCCGTTTTACAGGGTGTGGCCGAGTTTCTTCCCGTTTCCAGCTCTGGGCATCTTGTAATCAGCCAGCACTTCCTTGGCGTTCAAGTTGAAGGTGTAAGACTGGACATCTGTCTTCATGTAGGAACGCTCATATCGATTTTTGCGTTTTACAGGAAAACGCTTGCCCGTCTTATCATGGATTGCTTCTCGTTGGGCGCCGAAAAGGCCGCCCGCGTCAAGGCGTGGATGTTTGTGTTTAAGCTTCTCGTCAGTTCGACCCCCGCTATTTTTGTGTATTTTCTTTTTGATGACAGGATTAAAGCGATCTTTGAGAATGCCGAAATGGTCGGAATTCTTCTTATGCTCACTGGAGCTGTTCTTATCGGAACGCGCTTTCTTCCATGCGGGAGGAAGAATGTGAGTTTTGTGCGTGCGGTTTTGATGGGGCTTGGGCAGGCGATTGCGCTTCTTCCCGGTGTTTCGCGCAGCGGCATGACGCTTGTGAGCGGCCGTGCCGCCGGGGTTGATCCCGAGAAAGCGGCGGAATTCTCGTTTTTGATGTCTACTCCGCTGATCATAGGGGCGCTGATTCTGGAGATTGTCAAATCCTTTACAGAAATTCCGTCAGAATCTGTCGCACAGGAATCATGGGCAATGATGATCTTTGGCATGGCGATAGCCGCCGTAGTGGGCTATTATTCATTGAAAATTCTTGTAAAAACGTTAAAGAGCAGATGGTTTTGGATTTTTGGTTTTTATTGTTTCGCCGCAGGCCTTGCAACCGTTTTGCTCGTCTGACGCCCGCCGTATTTCTGTTGTAAGGATTTTTCCAAAACAACCGCAGATTTTGGTATAATGTTGCAAAAATCTCTAAATAGGAGAGTCTATGGGTATTCGTATATTAGGGACAGGCAGCTACTTGCCTGAAAAGGTCGTCACCAACGACGACATCGCGCAGTCTTTGGAGACTTCAGACGAATGGATTTATTCCCATACGGGTATTCATTCCCGTCATGTTGCCGGGGAGGGCGAATCCACCTCGACGATGGCCGCAAAGGCCGCTCAGGCGGCTATGGATGCCGCCGGAGTCAAGCCCGAGGAAATCGGTCTTATCGTTCTTGCGACATCGACCCCGGATTACAATCCGTTCCCGTCCACGGCGTGCATCGTACAGGGGCTCCTCGGCTGTACGAACGCGGGCGCGTTCGATCTTCAGGCCGCTTGCGCGGGCTTCGTCTACGCTCTCGAGCAGGCCCGCGGATTCGTCAATTTCTATCCCGACAAGAAGGCTCTCGTAATCGGAGCGGAATCGCTTACGCGCGTTCTCGACTGGACCGACCGCGCGAGCTGCATCCTTTTCGGCGACGGTGCGGGCGCGGTCGTTCTCGGCAATGACGAACCGCCGGGCGTCGCTTCGCTCAAGACGAAGGCCCATACGATCCTCGGCGCCGACGGCAACGGCTCACACTTCATCATGCGCACAGGCGGCTGCAAGGACGCGCTTCCAATCTCGCCTGTAACCCAGGTGCCCGAGAAGCCTCAGCCTTTCCTCCCCGAGCTTACGCTCAAGGGTCACGACGTTTTCGTATTCGCGGTAAAGACGCTCGCGAAGGTTTCGAGCGATCTTTGCAAGATGCTCGGGACGACTCCCGAGGAGATCGACCGCGTATTTGCCCATCAGGCCAACGGCCGCATCATCGAGGCCGTCGCCCGCAGAATGAAGCTCTCCTTGGAGAAGTTCTGGCTCAATCTCGAGACCACGGCCAACACGAGCGCGGCATCGATTCCGATTTCGCTTGATCAGGCCGTCAAGGCGGGTGAGCTCAAGGACGGAATGAATATCGTCATGGTAGGTTTCGGCGCCGGTCTCACCTACGCGGGCACGTTCTGCACGTGGCCGAATCTTTAAGCGAACTTAAGAATTTAAAAAGAGAGGAATTGAAGATGAAGAAAGTAATGATTACCGGTATCGGAATGATCTGCGCCAACGGCAACGGCAAAGACGCCGCCTGGGCTTCGCTCAAGGCGGGGACCCCCGCCGTCGGAAAAATCACGAAGTTCGATTCTTCGCGCTGCACGAGTCAGGTTGCGGGCGAAGTTAAGGATTTTCAGGCCTATGCGATCGACGGCGGACTCATCGACAAGAAGGCGTCGCGTCATATGGCGCTCTTTTCGCAGTATGCCGTCGCCGCGGCCGTCGAGGCCTGGCGCGACGCCGGCTATACCGACGAGAACAAGCCTGATATGGATCGCGTCGGAACGCTCATCGGCAACGGCGTAGGCGGTCTTGAGGTTACCGGCGACAGCTATAAGACGCTTTTCGACCGCGGTCCCGAGCGTCTCTCGCCTCTGGCCATTCCTGAGCTTATCTCCAACGAGGCTGCCGGCAACGTTTCCATCGCCCTCGGCGCAAAGGGTCCTGCCCAGGTCGTCACCACCGCCTGCGCCAGCTCGACCGACGCGCTCGGCTTCGCGCTTGATATGATCCGCGCCGGCCGCGCCGATGTCATCGTCGCCGGCGGAACCGAGGCGGCGATTCTTGAGTTCGCCGTCGGCGGATTCATGAAGATGCGCGCTCTTTCGACGAAGTTCAACGACGCTCCCGAGAAGGCGTGCCGTCCGTTCAACTCTGATCGCGACGGTTTTGTGATGGGCGAAGGCGCCGCGATTCTCATTCTCGAGTCCGAAGAGCACGCGAAGGCCCGCGGCGCCCGCGTCTACTGCGAGCTCGCCGGTTACGGAGCCACATCAGACGCCTATCATATCACGGCCCCCGATCCGTCCGGCGACGGTGCCGTGAAGGCGCTTGAGATCGCTCTTAAAGACGCCGGCGTCGAAGATCTTTCGACCGTCGATTACATCAACGCCCACGGAACGTCGACCCACCTCAACGATCAGATGGAGACGAAGGCGTTCAAGCGCGTTTTCGGTGAAGAGGGCGCTAAGAAGATCAATATTTCCTCGACCAAGTCGATGCACGGCCACCTTCTCGGCGCGGCAGGCGCGCTCGAGGCCGCGATCACGGCGCTCGCGATTCACGAGGGTTTTGTTCCCCCGACGATCAATTACGAGAATCCCGACCTTGAAGTCGACGTCGAGAAGGGCGAGACTCCGCTCGATCTGAACTATACTCCCAACAAGGGCGTTGAGCGCGATATCCGCGTCGCCGTTTCGAGCTCGCTCGGTTTCGGCGGCCACAACGGTATTCTCGTATTTAAGAAAGTCTGACAGCTTCAAGGAAAAAAGGTATGGAATTTCCCCGGTTCAAGAATTCGTACAACAAGCCCGGCATTGAGCTTCTGCCCCACCGCAGTCCGTTTCTCTTTGTCGACAATCTCATCTCCGCCGATGAAACCGGCGCCATAGGCGAGTATACGTTCACGATGGAGAAAAACGAGTTCTTCAAGGGGCATTTCCCTGATTTTCCCGTAGTCCCGGGCGTCGTTCTCGTGGAGGCGATGGCCCAGGTCTCCGGCGCGGCGCTTGTGGCGCGCAACGCTCTCGGCGGCCAGGACAAGGAGGCTTCGTTCCTTCTTGCCGCCGTCGACAACGCGCGTTTCCGCCGTCCGGTCAGGCCCGGCGACAAGCTTACGACCGTCGTCGAAAACGTCCGTGTCCGTTCGCGTCTCGGCGTTTTCGCGCTTAAGGGATATGTCGGCGACGAGCTCGCCGCCGAGTGCGAGGTCAAGTGCGTTCTCGGTGAAAAGGATAAATGACGGAGTATTGAGAAATGATCAGAATCGTCAAGACAGGCGATAAGGGTGTAGAGCGATTCAACGCGCGTCCAGCGTTCCCCGAAGAGGCCGAAACGGCAGCCTTCGGGGTTCTTGCCGATATCCGCAAGAACGGTGAGAAGGCCGTTCTCAGGTATGTCGCGAAGTTCGAGGGTTACAAGGGCAAGAATCTCAAAGTGGACGTCGATCTCGAATCGTTGGAGAAAAGCATCTCTCCTTCAATTGTAAAAGCCGTCAAAGACGCCCATAAACGGGTTATGAAATTTTCGAAGGCGTCGCTGCGCGAGCCTTGGTCGATCAAGACTCCGCGCGGAGGAACGACCGGTGAATTTTTCTCGCCTATGGACCGTGTCGGCGTCTATGTTCCCGGCGGAACGGCGCCTTTGGCCTCCACCTCGATCATGACAGTGACTCTTGCGAAGGCGGCGGGCGTCAAGGAGATTGTCGCGTGTACTCCCGCCGGGAAGACCGGCGAAGTCAATCCCGTTCTGCTGTACGCGCTTAAGCTTGCTGGCGCGACCGAAATTTACCGCGTCGGCGGCATTCAGGCGATCGGCATGATGGCGTTCGGCACGAAGTCCTGCAGGAAGGTCCAGAAGATCGCGGGTCCCGGCAACGCATACGTTACCGCCGCCAAGCGTCAGGTTTACGGTTATGTGGCCATTGATCAGGTCGCGGGTCCGAGCGAAATCGCCGTTTTGACCGACGGGACCGTAAATGCCGCGTGGATCGCGGCGGATCTCTTGAGCCAGGCCGAGCACGGAAGCGGCTGGGAGAAGTCGCTCTGCGTCTGTACGAGCGAAAAATTCGCCCGCGAAATAAAGTCGCAGGTCCTCGCCCAGACCGGGACGCTTTCTCGTAAAGATCTGATAAAGCGTGTTATCGACCGCGACGGAATTCTGATCGTCGTGGCGAAAAACGTTAAAGAAGGCCTTGAAGTCGTCAACCGTTTCGCTCCCGAACATTTCGAGATAATGACGAAGGACGCGCTTAAGGTCATGAAGGGCGTCCGTTCCGCCGGCGCGGTGTTCGCGGGTCCCTGGACCCCCGAGTCCGCCGGAGATTTCGTCGCAGGCCCGAGCCACGTTCTTCCTACGGGCGGCGCCGCCGATATGTTCAACGGTCTTACGCCCGACGATTTCCGCCGCCGTCACAGTTTTGTGGCGTTCACCGAGGAGGATTTGAAAGAAACGAAGTCGACGATCGAGGCGTTTGCCGCTGTCGAGGGGCTCGATGCCCACGGCAGAGCCGCGACCATCCGTTTTGAATAGCGATATGACGTTCATTCAGAAACACGCCTACGGTTTTGGAGCCGGTTTCGCCGCGCTTCTGTGGCCGTTTTTCCGTAAACGGAGGCGTCTTTCCGTTATGAACATCATGAAGTGCGGCATCGCCTCCGACGAGAAGGAGGCGAAGAGGATCGCCAAAAAATCCTGGTGTCATCTCGCAGGTCATGTTTGTGAAGCTCTGTGCGTGCCTAATGTCGTCAACGCTTCAAACTGGCGTGAACATCTTGAATTCGACGAGGCCGATCCCGAGACGGTCAAACTGCTTCTCGATACGCCCGACGAGCCGATTCTCCTCGTAAGCGCCCATCACGGCGTCTGGGAGGCGGCGACAAATATTCTTTCGTTTGCCCGGCCTATGATCGCGGTGGCGCGCGTCATGAACAACAAATTCGTCGCCAACTGGATGAAGAAGCATCACTTCAGAGGCCCCGTGACGATCATCGACAAGAAAAACGGCTTCCGTCCCGAAGTCCTGCGTCAATGGGCCGATACAGCCGCGGCAATGACGATTCTCATGGATCAGCACACTTCCGGCGGAGCGAAACTTACTTTTCTCGGGCGGCCTGCGCGTACGTTCACGAGCGCAACGCGCCTTGCGATGAGAAGCGGCCGGAGAATCGTCGTCGGCTCGTTCGTCAGAGTCGGACCCTATCGTTATAAGCTTGTGGGCGGCTCTCCCGTCAGTTTCCCCAAGGATGCAAACAGGGATGAGGCGACGCAGATTCTGAATGACCGTCTCGGTGAAGTCATTCGCAGGTATCCCGAGCAGTATTTGTGGGCTCACAGGAGGTGGCGCGATGATTGAGAGCGAAACCTTCAGCATTTTCGATATCGTTTCGATTTCATTGGGGTTTGTGTTTCTGTGGTCGACGCTGGTCGTTACCGTGGGATTGCTCATTCCCCGCAGAAAGCCCGCCAAGTCAGATCGCCTTCTCAGATTCGCGGTTTTGATCTGCGCCCGCAACGAGGAGAACGTGATCCGTCTTCCGGTAAAAAGCATCCTGATGTCTTCATATCCGAAGGATAAATTGGAAGTGATAGTGCTTGCCGACAACTGCACGGACAGTACGGCTGAACGCGCGCGTGCCGCAGGTGCGACCGTTTGGGAGAAAACGGAGCCGAGTTCGGGTAAGGGCGATGTGCTCGCCTGGGGCGTCGATAAGGTGCTGTCGTGCGGTGATTTCGACGCGATTGCCGTTTTTGACGCAGACAATGTAGTGTCCGCCCAATGGTTTGACGCAGTAAACGACGCGCTGAACGACGGCGAGGTTATCGTCACCGGGCGCCGTATGACGTCCAATGCGACAACTAACGTCATCTCCGGCTGGTACACTGTCTATTGGGATCTGATGAACGAACTTTCGAACCGCGTGCGCACCAAGACCGGGCTCTCCGGGAAATTGACGGGTACGGGGTTTGCGTTTTTGACTGCGATTCTCGACGGCAGGGGCTGGCGGACCCGCACTATGGTGGAGGATGTTGAATTTTCGCTTCAGTGCAATATCGCGGGACGGCGCGTGGGTTATGTGCCGGAGGCTGAATATGCCGACGAGCAGCCTATAAAGACCGTCCACATGTGGCGCCAGCTCTGCCGCTGGACGACAGGATGCTGGCAGGTCGCCGGTCTATATTTCCTGCCATGGCTCAAAGGGATGATCCGCCATCCGTCGATGCGCCTTTTCGACAGCTATTTCGCCATATTGACCGGAATGTCCGTGGCGTTTATTCTGTTTTTCTCACTTCTCGCTTTTTTTGTTAAGGTCTTTTTCTCCTCATTCGCGGTTCTGCCGGCGCTCGTCAGTCTTGTATCGTTCGCGTTTGTGGTATTTGTCGGACTTGTCACGGCATGGTGGGCGGTCGGGCTTTCGAGCAGGAAGCGCCGTCCGCGGTGGTGGGCCATTTTGACGTTCCCAGCATTTTCATTCATTTTGTCGGCCACGGTTCTTTATACTCTTGTGTTTCCGACGAGGCGGTGGAAGCCCATACCTCACGGGGATATCAATTCCGAGACGGGCGAAGAGTGATTCATGGATACCGTTGTCAATATGGTAGAGCGTGCGCTCGGTCCGGGACCGTTCTTAGAGGTTTTAACCCAGATCGGCACGTTCGTCGGCGCCGTTTCCGGCGTCCGTATGGCGAGCGTGAAGCACTTCGACTGGTTCGGCGCGTATGTGATCGGATTTATAACGGCGCTCGGCGGCGGGACGCTGCGTGATGTTCTTATGCAGAAGTCTCCATTCTGGATGGAGGATCCGAGCTACCTCGTGACGACCTTTCTCGCGGTGCTCGCCGTCGCTCTTTTCGGCAGACGCATCATTTCCGAGCAGATAACATGGTTCATCTTCGACACGATCGCCATTTCGATATTCATGGTGATCGGCATGGAGAAGGTCATTGAAACGGAGAGCGTCAAGGCTGTCGCCGCCGGTGTAGACTTCAATCTTCAGCTTCAGATCGCCTGCTGGTGGAAGGCGATCATCATGGGCGTCATCACGGCGGTTTTCGGCGGCGTGCTGCGCGACATCTGCATCAACGAGGTTCCGCTTATTTTCCGCAAAGAGATTTATGCTTTGGCCTGCGCCGCCGGCGGAGCTCTTTATTTCGGGCTTCTGGCCGCCGGCGCCGACGGACGCGTCTGCAGCGTCGTGTGCATACTCAGCATTTTTGTGATACGCGCTCTCGCCATCAAGTATCATCTCGGCGTTCCTGTGCTTATCGGCCGCAGGACGATTCATATTCCCCACCCGCATCTTCACCGCAGAGCGCGCGGCGGAGAGAAGTGCGATGCGGAATCAACAGATTTAAAAGATAAATGATATAATATAACCATGAACTTGCTTGAAGAACTTAAAGAACGCGGCCTCGTCGAGGCGTTAACAGATCCTGAAATCGGCAAAATGCTCGAAAAACCCGTTACCCTGTATTGCGGGTTCGATCCGAGCGCCCGGAGCCTTCAGGCCGGAAATCTCGTTTCGATTATGGTGCTGAAGCGCTTTCAGCAGGCGGGGCACAAGGTGATCGCCCTTGTCGGAGGCGCGACCGGCCTTATCGGAGATCCGAGCGGAAAGTCCGCCGAGCGCAACATGCTTACGCTTGAGCAGGTCGAGGAGAACAAGCGCGGCATCCGCGAGAATCTTTCGCGCATTCTTGATTTCGACGGTCCCAACGCCGCCGTCATGGTCGACAACTACGACTGGTACAAGGGGACGAGCGCAATCGAGTTTCTGCGCGACATCGCGATAAACTTCCGCGTCCCCCAGATGCTCGCCAAAGAATCCGTGAAGAAGCGTCTTGAGGCGTCGGAAGGCGCGCTTACATTTACGGAGTTCTCATATCAGATTCTCCAGGGCAATGACTTCCTGCACCTTTACGACAATTACGGGTGCACGCTTGAAATCGGCGGCGCCGATCAGTGGGGCAACATCACCGCCGGCACCGATCTTGTTCACCGCATGCGCGGCAGGACGGCCTACGGTCTTACGTTCCCTCTTCTTCTCGATTCGGCTGGGCGCAAATTCGGCAAGTCCGAGGGCAACGCTCTTTTTATGAATGCCGAAATGACGAGCGTCTACGACTGGTACCAGTACTTCCTCCGTGCCGCCGACGCCGACGTAATCCGTTATCTGAAGGTCTTTTCGCTCAAGAGTCTCGACGAAATCGCCGCGCTTGAGGCTCAGATGAAGGCGAATCCCGAAGCGCGCATCCCCCAGAAGGCGCTTGCCGAGGAGCTTACGCGCCTTGTGCACGGCGAGGCAGGTCTCCAGACGGCCCTCGGCGCCACGAAGACGCTTTTCGGGGGCGACATTTCGGGTAAATCCGCAGCTGAGCTTTCGCAGATATTCAAGGACGTGAAATCCGCTGAACTCCCCGCGGCTGAAATCGTCGGCAAAAGCGTTTATGCCGTCGCCGCCACCGCCGGCATGTTCAAGTCCAACGGCGAGGCGCGCCGTATGGCAGCCCAGGGCGGTTTATCGCTCAACGGCGCGAAGGTCGACGACAAGCGCATTTTCGAGTCTTCGGATCTTATCGACGGCGAGCTCGCCGTTCTCCGTCAGGGCAAGAAGGCCAACTTCCTTTTAAGGGCTAAAAATTGAGAACGATCGACAAATACATCTTCAAATCGTTCCTGTCGAGTTTCGCGCTGGCGTTTCTTGTTCTCAGTTTTGTATTGACGATCGGTCTTCTCGTTCAGATAGTCGGATTCATTCTGGACGGGCTGCCGATCGGTCTTGTCGGAAAATTCGCGGCGATAAGTTTCCCTGAAACGCTGCAGTGGACCATACCGCTGTCGCTTCTCGTTTCGAGCGTTCTCGTGTTCTCGCGCCTTTCCGCCGACAGCGAGATCGCCGCAATGAGGGCCTGCGGACTGAATCTTTTTTCGGTGATGAAGTGGCCGGTCTTCTTTGCCGTCGCGTGTACCGTGATGGGGATGTGGATCAACAACGAGATCGTTCCACGCGGTCATCTGGTTCGCCGCCAGTTGACATCCGAGCTTTCGGTCGGTGATGCGTTTGAGATAATCCAGCCGGGCGTGAAAATGACGGATTTTCCAGATGTCACTTTGTACGTCGGCCGAAAGGAAGGCCGGTGGCTTTATGATATTACGGCGACCGATACGAGCGATACCAATGTCGTAAGGACTATTCGCGCCCAGAAGGCCCTCGCGATAGGTGAAGGCGAGGATATGGCCCTTGATCTGTATGGGGTGAAGGTTGATCCTATCGAAGCCAACAAGCCCGGCATGGCGAGCGGCGCGTATGTCCATTATCCGATAAAGGTCAAGAAAAAACGCTACATTAAAAAAATGAAGGACTTCCGTTTCTTCGAGCTGGTGAACGAGATCGGGGAAGAGAAATCGCTTCTTGCGACGATGAACGGACCTGAGATGGCCTCTGCCGCGGAGAACCGCCGTGAACATCTTTCGAGACTTAAGGTCGAGCTTTCCAAGCGTTTTGTATTCGCAATGGCGTCAATATGTTTTGTGCTCGTGGGCATTCCTCTCGGGATACGCTCGCATCGCAAGGAGTCTACGATCGGCATGGCGATATCGCTTGCGATCGCCATGGGATTCTACCTGCTGGTGATGCTGATGCTCAGTATGCAGAAAACGTACAGCGTCCGGCCGGAAATGCTTATATGGCTTTCTCCGCTCGCGTGCGTTTTCCTTTCGGCCTGGCTCATCAAACGCAATCTTTAAACAAAAAGGAGTTCGTATGTCTAAAATTCATTCCACCGCTATTGTTGAAGACGGAGCCGTACTCGGCGAGGACGTGGTTGTAGAGGCTTACGCGCGAATCGGCGCCAACGTAAAGCTCGGCAACGGGACCTCGGTCGGACAGGGCGCGATTATCGACGGCCACACGACGATCGGCGAGAAGTGCCAGATTTTCCCGTATGCGCTCATCGGCATGAAGACGCAGGATCTGAAGTATCAGGAAGGATCCGTAAGTTACGTCGAAATCGGCGACAGGACGGTGATCCGCGAATTCGCGACCGTACATCTCGGCACCGCCGACGGCGAGAAGACGATCATCGGCAGCGATTGCCTTTTCATGGCCTACTGCCACGCCGCCCACGGCTGCATTCTCGGCAATCATGTCATCTGCTCCAATTCCGTTCAGCTTGCGGGCGACGTCCATCTCCACGATTACGCGATCGTCGGCGGGTGTTCCGCTTCCCATCAGTTCTGCACCGTCGGCAAGCACGCGATGGTGGGCGGGATGTGCAAGATACGTCAGGACTTCCCTCCCTACATGCTCGGAGATATGGTCGAGGGTACGCTCAAGGTTATCGGTCCCAATGTCGTGGGGCTCAACCGCCGCGGATTTAAGCGCGACGTTCTTCAGGCGCTGAAAGAGGCCCACCGTTTCCTTTACCGCGACGGGCTCAACCGTTCCCAGGCGCTCGATCGCGTCGAGCATGACGTCGAGCCTTTCGAGGAGATCAAGGAGCTCGTGGCGTTCTACCGCAATTCGACGCGCGGCGTAAGCTGAGAGATTTTTAAAACCTTTTTCTTTTTGAGACACGTTTAACTCTATAAGGAGATTTAGCCATGAAAAAGGTTTTGATGCTGGCGATCGTCGGTCTTGCCGCCGTTTCGCATTCCAAAACGATCGACGAGTCTATAGCCGAGGGGGCGGCGTTTCTGCTCTCGGTTCAGTCGGACGAAGGGTATTGGAGTGACAGGCAGATGCCCGCGCTGACCGCGCTTCCCGTATGGGCGCTCGCGAAAATTCCGGAAGAGCGCGTGAGCGGGGTTACGAACGCCGTTAAAAAGGGCGTGGCGTACGTGCTTTCCACCCAGCGCGGGGACGGCGGCTTTTATGTTCCGAAACCCGGGCGCGGAGGTTCGGGACTCGGAAACTATAATACGGCCGTCTGCCTTTCGGCGCTTTTTGAGTCGAAAATCTCTCCCGCTAGACCTCTTTTGAAGGCTCGAGAATACATCGCCTCCTCCCAACTTACGGGCGATGATACGATGGCGGGCGGATTCGGGTACGATAAGATTTCGAGAAGGCGCTACGCCGATCTTTCGAACACGGGTTACGCGCTTGATGCGATGCGCCGAACCCAGTCGATCGAAGAGTTTCGAGACGGCGGACGGTGTGTCGACGTCGACTGGGACAAGGCGCTTGAATTTGTGGATAATCTGATGAAGAAAGAAGGTCCCGATGCGGGCGGAGCCGCCTACAATGAAAGAACGCCACAGGCGGGAACGGTTACGAACGCGAGAAACCGCGTCCATCTCAGGGCGTACGGTTCGATGACATACGCGGCCGTTCTTTCGATGTGTCATGCGAAACTCGACCGCGCAGATCCGCGCGTGAAGGCGTCGCTCGAGTATTGCCGCCGCAACTGGAGCGTCGACGAGAATCCCGGTATGGGCAGCCAGGGGCTTTACTATTTCTACGATATCATGGCGCGCGCATTGTCGGCGTCGGGAGTCGAGAAGATAGGCGATCACGAGTGGAAAAAGGAACTGTCCGCGAAACTGATAAGTCTCCAAAAACCGGACGGCAGCTGGTATAACGACAACAACAGATTCTGGGAGTCCGATCCCGTTTTGTGCACATCTTTCGCTCTGCTCGTATTGCAGCTTTGCCAGTTATGACGCCCGAAAAAATCAAAGAGAGAATGGATTTTCTTGTTGCGGAGATAAACCGCAACGACCGGCTTTATTATGTTGAAGCGCATCCCGTCATTCCCGACGCCGAATATGACGCGATGTATGAAGAGCTGCTCCGTTTAGAGACGGAACACCCCGAATTCAAAGATCCCAACTCCCCGACGTTGAGGGTGAGCGGAGAGCCGATAGAGGGATTTGTGCAGGTCCGCCATTCTCCGCCGATGAAGTCGCTCGACAAGTGCTATGAGAAAAGCGAACTTCTTCAGTTTGATTCTTTTCTCCGGCGTGAAATGCCGGGGAACACCGCGTGGCATTACGTTGTCGAGCCCAAAGTCGACGGCGTTTCGATGTCGCTTTTATATGAGAATCGCATTTTGGCGAGAGCTGCCACGCGCGGGAACGGCGAGGTCGGCGATGACGTAACCCAGAACGTCCGCACAATCCGTTCAATCCCGAAGTCGCTTCCGCCGGATGCGCCGGACGCTCTTGAGGTGCGCGGCGAAGTCTATATGACACGAGACGGATTTGTGAAGCTCAACGCCGCCTTGGAAGAAGCGGGGCGAGAGACTTTTATGAATCCGCGCAATGCGTGCGCGGGATCGCTTAAACTTTTAGATCCAAAAACCGTTTCCGCGCGTCCTCTCGACATGGTCGTTTACAATGCGGGCGGGTCGGGGTGTGACGCTTTTTCGACCCATGCCGAAATGATCGGAGCGTTCAGACGCTGGGGGTTTCCTGTCGCGCCGTTCAGCCGCATCGTTCCTACGATCGAAGAGGCGGTAGAGGCGATCGACGAGTTGGGCTCAAGGCGCCGTGATTTCCGCTTTGAGATCGACGGGGCCGTATTGAAGGTGAACGAGCGTTCGCTTTACGACTCTCTCGGCTCGACCGCCCATTCGCCGCGTTGGGCGAGGGCGTACAAGTATGCTCCTGAGCGGGCCGAGACGGTTCTTAAGGATATAACGGTCCAGGTGGGCCGCACGGGAGTGTTGACTCCGGTCGCCGAACTTGAGAGCGTCGAACTTGCCGGCAGCGTGATTTCCCGCGCGACGCTTCACAACGCCGAACAGATCGCCGCCCAGGATATCCGCATCGGCGATCATGTCTGGGTTGTGAAGGCGGGCGACGTTATTCCCGCGATCGACGGCGTGATACGCGAGAAGCGCTCTGCCGGTTCCGCGCCGTATGTTTTCCCCGCAAGGTGTCCCGTGTGCGGCGGCGATGTCGCGAAAACGGAGGGCGAAGTCGCCGTAAGGTGCGTCAATCCCGCCTGCCCCGCCCAGCTGCAGAGGCGGCTCGAGCATTTCGCGAGCCGCAACGCGCTCGACATAAAGGCCCTCGGCGGACGCCTTTCGGATATTCTCGTCGAGAAAAAGATCGTAACCGATCCGCTTGATCTTTTCACTCTCGACTACGCCGCGCTTCAGGATCTTGATGTCGGCGAAGAGGGCGCGTCACGCAAATTCGGCAAAAACGCCCTCAATATGAAGAAGGCCGTCGAAAACGCGAAACGCTTGCCGCTCGACCGCTGGATTTTCGCTTTCGGGATCCCGAACGTCGGTGTTACCGTCGCGCGCGACATCGCCGCCGAGCACGACAGAATGAGTGATCTCGCGAACAGCGCCGTTTTGACGAATGTCGTCGAGAACGATTTGAAAAAGGGAAGAGAGCGTAAGATTCTTCAGATCAAGGTTGAGGCCGCAAAGGCTGTGCTCGCGTTTTTCGGCAGCGGCTACGGGCATGACGCTCTTGAAAAACTTCGCGCTCTCGGAGTCGATCCGAAATCTCCTGAAAAGCAGACCGTTAAAACCGAAGGTCCTCTCGTCGGAGCGGGGTGCGTACTCACCGGTTCGCTCTCTCGTCCGAGAACGGAGTGGGCGAAGCTTATTGAACTTGCAGGCGGCATCGTCCAAAGCGCGGTGACTTCGAAAACGCGTTATCTGATCGCCGGCGCGAACGTCGGAGGCGCCAAGACGGAGAAGGCCAGAGCGCTCGGAACGGAAGTCATCGACGAGACGCGGCTCAAAGAGCTGTTGGGTGTTGAAGAGGCGCCGACGGGGAAGGAAGCCTCCGGCGAGTTAAACAGGCCGTCGTCGGGAAACACTGAACCTGTCCAAGGTACGTTTTTCGGTTTCTGACGTTCTGATTACAGGCATGATTTCGAATATGCATAATTCCAACGATGAACACATCTCAAGCAGAATCACATTTTAAACCTGAAATCTTCGGTTATAAATTCAAGAATGCGCTGCTTCTTCAGGAGGCGTTGACGACGCCGTCATTTAGAATGACGACACCCAGGGCGGAAGATAATCAGAGACTTGAATTTCTGGGTGACGCGGTGCTTGGATTGCTGGCGACAGATTGGCTTTTTGCGAACAATCCGTCACTGAAAGAGGGTGAGCTTACCGGCAAGCGCCAGCACATGGTTTCGACATCGGCTCTTTGCGCAGCGGTTGAGGGTACGGATTTCATTTCGAGGTTGAGGCGCAATAAGGGTGCGGACGTGCTGCCGTCTAAATCAAAAACCGTCGCTGATGCCGTCGAGGCCGTCATAGGGGCGGCTTGGATAGACGGCGGGATGGATGCGGCGAAAAAGATATTTGAGACTCTCGCGCTTACGGAGAATTCGCGTTTTGGCGAACTTGACGGCAATCCCAAGTCGGCTCTCCAGCATATCACTCAGGCGATGGTCCCCCCTAAGATGCCTTTTTATCGGCTCGTCAAGACTGCAGGTACGAGCAACAGACCGACGTTTACGGTCGAGGTTTCCGTAGAAGGCGTGGGAACGGCCCGTGGCGAAGGCGGTTCCCGCCGTGAGGCTGAATCGTCTGCAGCCGCGAAACTTATTGAAGCGTTGTAACCGTTAAAAGCGGCGTCAATTGTGATATAATATACAGATATCAAAAATTGGTCCGTATGGAAGCGGACTGGAAGGTGATCAATAAATGACAAAGTTTGTAAAAGGTAACGAGGCCGTCGTAATGGGCGCACTTTATGCGGGGTGCGAACTTTATTTCGGCTATCCTATTACGCCCGCGAGCGAGATTGCGCACGGCGCGGCGAAGTGGTTTCCCATGCTTGGCAGAACGTTCGTTCAGGCCGAATGCGAGACGGCGAGCGTCAATATGATGTTCGGCGCGGCCGGTGCGGGCAAGCTTTCTATGACGGCGACGAGCGGCCCCGGTTTTTCTCTTATGCAGGAGGGCCTTTCGTATCTCGCCGGAGCGGAGCTTCCCTCGGTCGTCGTGAACATCAACCGCGCGGGTCCCGGTCTCGGCAACGTCTATCCCGAGCAGTCCGACTATACGCCCGCTGTCAAGGGCGGCGGTCACGGCAGCTACCAGATGTTCACCCTCGCTCCCGCGAGCGCCCAGGAGATGTTCGATCTTACGGTGAAGGCGTTTGAGATGTCCGCCAAGTGGCGCACTCCAGCCGTAGTCTACGCCGACGGTCTCCAAGGTCAGATGATGGAGACGGTAATGCTTCCCGATGAGGTCCCCGCCGTTCCCGATTTCTCTGATTGGGCGGCTCAGGGCGAAGCGAAGACGCGTGAAAATCTCGTTAAGTCCATTTATCTCGACGCCGCCCAGCAGGCTGAGTTTAACCGCCATCTTCAGGAGAAGTATGCGGCGATGGCCGTTGATGCGATGGGTGAATCGTATCTCGCCGAAGACGCCGAGCTACTCATCGTCGGCTACGGAATTTCCGGGCGCATCGCGCGCACGACGGCGGAGACTCTCCGCAAAGAAGGAATTAAAGCGGGCGTATTCCGTCCGATTACGCTCAATCCGTTCCCGCGCGAACAGCTCGCTTCTGTAGCGAAGGGCCGTAAGATCATGACGATCGAGCTTGACGCCGGCCAGTTCGCCGACGATGTGAGGCTTAACCTTGCGAAGGTGGGGCTCGGAGCAGAGGCCGCGGGCGTTAAGATGATTAACCGCATGGGCGGCGAAGTCGTATCGGTCGACGAGGCCGTTGAAGCCGCGAAGGAGATGATGTAATATGGCTACGATTGAACAGAAGGGTATGTACGCCAAGTTCCCCCGAAGCGGCAAGAACGTGAGCTTTACCCACTATTGCCCCGGCTGCGGTCACGGCATTATCAATAAGCTCATCGCCGAGGCGTGCGCCGAAATGGGGCTTCAGGACAATACGATTTTCGTAGATCCCGTAGGATGCGGCGTCTTTACGTACTATTATTGGGACGCCGCCCATATTTCGGCGGCCCACGGCCGTGCGAGCGCGGCGGCGACCGGCGCATGCCGCGCGCGTCCCGACGCGGTGACGATCGCCTATCAGGGCGACGGCGACCTCGGCGCGATCGGTTTTAATAACGCGTTCCAGGCGGCGAGCCGCGGCGAAAAATTCGGATGCATTTTCGTCAACAATTCGCTTTACGGAATGACGGGCGGTCAGATGGCGCCGACGACGCTCGCCGGCGAGACGACGACGACTTCGCCTTTCGGGCGCGACACTTCGCTTACCGGGTACCCTCTTCATGTCTGTGAGGTTTTCAATCAGCTTAAGGCTCCCGTCTACATCGCTCGCGTTTCGGTCGCAGATACGCGCCGCATCATGCAGGCGAAGCAGGCGATCCGCAAGGTCTTCGAGATTCAGCGCGAGAAGAAAGGCTACGCGCTTCTCGAGATTATCGCGCCCTGCCCGACGAATTTCAAGATGGACGCCCAGAAGGCGGCCGAATTCTGCATAAACGAGATCGAGAAGGAGTTTCCTCTCGGAGTGTTCCGTGACGATACGGCGAAGGCTCCCGAGGAGACCGCTGTGCCCGCCGAACCTTCCTCCTCGCCGCTTCTCGCGCCGAAGACAGTTCCCTATTTCACCTCGTGCGCGGAGCTTTTCGCCGAGAAGGACGCGATCGAGCCTGCCGTCGACGACAAGGCTTTCTCTGAGCGCCGCTTCAAGTTCGCCGGTTACGGCGGCCAGGGCATTCTTTCTCTCGGCCTTACAATCGCCGAGGCCGCGCGCCTCGAGCGTCGTCATACGCTCTGGTTCCCGAGCTACGGTCCCGAGCAGCGCGGCGGAAGCGCCAACTGCTCCGTTGTCGTCTCGGGCACACCCATCGGTTCGCCCACGGTCGAGCATCCCGATGTTCTCGTGTGCATGAACCAGCCCGCCTACGAGAGGTTCGTCGGCGACGTCCGCGAGGGCGGCATCGTAATCGTCGATGAAACCGTTCCCGTAAAGGTTGATCCGCCCGCCGGCGTCAAGCTCGTCGTATGGCCCGCGATCCGCATGGCCGAGGAGTTCGGCGTACCCAAGGCGGCCAACACGATGATGCTCGCTGCGCTTAAAAAGCTTAATTGCACGGGGCTTTCGGGCGAGAGTCTTGAGACGGCGCTTGTCGCGAGCTTCAAGAAGAAGCCCGCGCTCGGCGAGAAGAATCGCGAGCTCCTTAAAAAGGCTGAAGCAGCCGTATAACGGAAACTAAGGGTCTCGACCATGAAGATCGGTTTTTACGTCAACACGGCGAAAAGAAACGCCAAGGCTGCTCTTAAGCCCTTGACGGAGAAAGCCCGCACGCTCGGGCTCGTTGTGACGGAAAATCTTTCCGAAGCCGAGGTCCTGATTACGCTTGGCGGCGACGGTACCATTTTAAGGGCCGTTCATGAGTTTGACAGCGTCAGCATTCTCGGATTCAATTTAGGCGGACTTGGATATCTTTCCGCGGTCGGCGAAGAGGATTTCGATCTCGCGCTCAAGATGCTCGCGACGGGAGCTTATAAGGTTTCGCCGCGCACGATGCTCGAGGTTAAAAAGCAGGGCGGGAGGAGTTACGTCGCTCTCAACGACATTGTCATCACGCGTGAAATGTCGGGCCACGCCGCGATTCTCGAGACCGAGGTCAACGGTCGCGCCGCCACGCGCTACATGGCCGACGGTCTCGTCGTGTCGACTCCTACCGGATCGACCGCGTATTCGCTCGCGGCGGGAGGGCCGGTGCTCCTTGCGGACTCTCCCGTGTTCGCGGTGACGCCGATAAATCCCCACGCGCTCGGCGTAAGGCCGATAGTTCTCAACGACGACGTAAGCCTTACGATAACTTCGCGCCGCCGCGTCAACGGCATCGCGGAACACATCGGAGTCTACGCCGACGGCGAGAGCGTTTTTAAACTCGGCGGCGACGAATCGCTTGAGATCGTGAAATACGCCAAAGTCGCGAATTTTGTCGAGCTTGAGGGGTATGATCCCTACAAGGTTCTTTCGCGAAAGCTCGGCTGGAATGAGAGGGAAGTCTAATGACGATAGAAGAACTCAACGCAATAACCGATTCCGGCAACATCGGAGATTTTATTCTCGTCTGTGAAGCGCGTCAGGTAAAGGCTCTTTCGCGTATCGCAGATCAGATTTCATCGCGCGGAAACGTGAAGCTGGTTCTCCTCGCGGGGCCGTCCTCGTCAGGCAAGACGACTACGGCGAAGCGTCTTATTACTCAGCTCAAAGTGAACGGCATAGATTCGATGCTTGTCTCGACCGACGATTATTTTGTCGGGGATAAGCGCAATCCGCGTGATGAAAACGGAGAGCTCGATTACGAACATGTCGAGTGCGTCGATATGAACAGACTCGCTGCCGATATGAATGCGCTCATGCGCGGCGAAGAAGTGTTTATGCGGAAATTCGACTTTGAAGCGCATGAGGGATTTGACGCTTCCGCTCCGACCTCGCTGTCGAAGAACGGCGTGATAATTCTCGAGGGTATCCATGCTTTGAATCCGCGCCTTACCGCTGACATTGCGGATGAGTGCAAATTCAGGATTTACATTGAGCCGCTGACTCAACTCGTGGTTTTTGCCGAAACGCGGCTTCCGCCCGCCGATGCGAGACTTATGCGCCGTCTGGTGAGAGACAACCAGTTCAGAAAGATGTCGCCCCTTGATACTTTTAAAATCTGGCCTAAGGTTCTCGCCGGCGAGAAAAAATGGATTTTCCCGTTTTCGTCTAATGCGGATGCCGTATTCGATTCCGGCCTTGAATACGAGCTTTCGGTCTTGAAACGCTATGTGGCGGGGCTTCTTGAGAAGGTTAAAATCAAAAAGCCCGATGAGGCCAAGGCGGAAGTTCTCTCATTGCTGCTGACGGCGATTCATGCGGCTGATCCGACCAAGGTTCCCGGAGATTCCATTCTCCGTGAGACTATCGGCGGCAGCCTTCTTGAATATTGATTTTCGCCTAAAAAATTGGTCGGGGCGGAGGGATTTGAACCCCCGACAGCCTGCTCCCAAAGCAGGTGCGCTACCAGACTGCGCTACGCCCCGACGTTGGACGATATTATATCATAAAGATTACGTAAGGTGAAGAGTCTTGCTTATCTATAATATCCGTCTTGCTTATCGGGTTGACAATTTTCCTTTTGGCCAGCCCTCGTCATCCCATTTGATCTCGGTGATGAAAAGCGGTCTTCTGCCTGAATGTTTGCCTTTGATGTGGCAGTGAAGAGGCATATAGTCGCGCCCGTTGATGGTCGTGATTTCACCGTTGTGGCCAGGCCCGAAGAATTTGTCTTTGGCACCTGATGTGATAACGGGCGTTCCGCCGCCCTCTGTCATAGGCACGCCCTTACGGTCAACAAATGTTCCATCGAGGGTTTTTGATCTGCCTACAATGACTCCGTAACTATGATCCTTATATTGCCCGCGGCTTGCGAAGAGATACCACCATCCGTTGTGTTTGTGTAGGTACGCGCCTTCGAAAACTTTTTTGCGCCCGGGGCTGTTGGCGAGACCGGCAACGTGCTCGTATTTTGCGCCTTTGGCGATGCTTTTGCCGTCGGGAGCGAGTTTTATTCGGTGAATTTTTCCTGTTGAGCCGAAAAAGAGCCAAAGCTGACCTTTTTCATCCCGAACGACTTCGGGGTCGATCGTGTCGCGGATTTTAGTGATTTTCGAATCGGTGATGATTTTACCGCCGGTGAAAGGTCCGTCGGGACTTTTCGAAGAAAATACCGCAATGGCGGAGTCTGGAGCGGTCTGGATAAGCGATATATACATGAGGTATTCTTTGCCGTTCTTGAATACGTCGGGAGCCCAGACGTTGTCGAAGCGCTTTCGGAATGGGGCGAGCTCCTCGTGGGGAATCGCTCTTGTGCCAGTATCCTCCCACGTGAAGAAGTCTTTGCTTTTGAGGAGCTTATGGGAAGTTGAAATGGCGCGCCATGTTCCGTCGGGCGCCTGCCACGTCGTAGGATCTGGAAAATCCTTGGGGTAAACGGGGTTGCTGAATTTAACGTCAGAGAAAGCCGATGCGGTCAGCAAACAGAATGCAACGGTGCTGAATGTTTTACGTGTCATGGCTGTTTTGTCGGTTGAGATGTGTGTTGTCGTTGACATGCCCTCACAAGCGAGGCGGTAACAGGTTTTGAAATAATAACATAATCGTAACGGTTAATCAATGTCTCAGATCGAGAGATTTCAAGCTGGCCGCTCTGTTAAAACTGTGCAGTTTGTGGTATAATTAAGGCAAAAAAAGATTTTTTTGAGGTGAATATGGGCGAAAAGAGAAAGATTGTAGTAACGAGCGCGTTGCCGTACGCCAACGGTGACATTCATATCGGTCATCTTGTAGAGTATATCCAGACCGATTTCTGGGTGCGCTTTCAGAAAATGCGCGGTAATGAGTGTGTTTACGTATGTGCTGACGACACGCACGGAACTCCTATTATGATTCGTGCCCGCAAGGAAGGTATAACTCCTGAGGAGCTTATCGCGCGCAGTCACGCTGAACATTTGAAAGACTTTACCGATTTCCAGATTAAGTTCGACAATTATTATACAACCAATTCGCCCGAGAATAAGGAACTCAGCGAGCAGATTTACAAAGCCGCCGAAGCGAAGGGTTATATCACGCGCAAGACGACTCCCCAGCTTTACTGCGAAAAGTGCAAGATGTTCCTCCCTGACCGCTTTGTGAAGGGCGTCTGCCCCAAGTGCGGCGCGGCGGACCAGTACGGCGACAGCTGCGACAAGTGCGGCGCGACATACGGCGCTGAAGAACTTGGCGCGCCAAAGTGCACGACCTGCGGAGCTGCCCCCGTCGTCAAGGATTCAGAGCATCTCTACTGGGAGCTTGAACCCCAGCATGACTATCTCGAGAAGTGGATCCCTGAACATACGACTAGCGATGTTTCGAATAAGCTGCTTGAATGGTTTAAGGAGCCGCTGCGCGGATGGTGCATTTCGCGAGATGCGCCTTATTTCGGTTTTGAGATTCCCGGATGCAAAGACAAGTATTTTTATGTTTGGGTCGATGCGCCCGTCGGATATATCGCGAGTCTCAAGAACGCCGGTAAGTTCGAAATGTGGAACGATCCCAATGTTGAACTTTACCACTTTATCGGTAAGGATATCATCCGTTTCCACTGTCTTTTCTGGCCGGGGATGCTCAATTCGGCCGGATTCAAGGGTCCGACAAAAGTGTTCGTTCACGGGTTTTTGACCGTTAACGGCGAGAAGATGTCGAAATCCAAAGGAACATTCGTTTCGGCCCGCACATATCTCGACAATCTGCCGCCCGAGGCGCTCAGATACTACTATGCGGCGAAACTCGGAGGTACGACCGATGATATCGATCTTAATCTTGCCGATTTCGTTCAGCGTGTAAATTCCGATCTCGTCGGAAAGATTACCAATATCGCCTCGCGCGGCGGTCAGATGCTCCAGAAGAAGCTCGGCGGCCGCCTTGGGACGATGGACGCCGAAGGACGCGCTCTCGTCGAGAAGTGCGTCGCGTCCGGCGAGACGATAGCGAAGCATTTTGAAGACCGCAAATTCAATCAGGCCGTCGTTGAAATCTGCCGCCTCGCGGATGCCGCGAACGAGTACTTCGACAAGCGCGAACCCTGGAAGACGGTTAAGACCGATGAAGAGACGACGCGCACGACGCTTACGGCAGCGCTCAACGCCTTTAGAATCATCGCGATTTATCTTAAGCCTGTTCTTCCCGCGTATGCCGATAAGGCGATGAAGCTCTTCGGTGACAGCGGGTGGACATGGGACAGCGCAGGTGAATTCAAAGAAAATTGCGCTCTCGGAGAATATGAGTATCTTGCAAGCCGCGTAGATATGAAGCAGGTCGAGGCGATGGTCGAGGCCGCTAAGGTTAAGCCCGGCGAGTCAGGCGAAGTCAGCCATGAGTCGCGCGCAAGCAAGAATAAAGGGGATGTGGGAAAAGGGAAAATGGAAGAGAAGGTGGGAGAGGTTGCGCCTCTTAAGAGCGAAATCGCATTCCCCGACTTCGAGAAGCTCGATCTTCGGATCGGCGTAGTTGAAAGCTGCGAGACCGTTCCCAAGAGTTCCAAACTTCTTAAATTCGTTCTTGATGCCGGATCGCTCGGCAAGCGCACGATTTTCTCCGGAATCCGTCAGGCGTATCCGGAGCCGGAGAAGCTTGTCGGAAAAGAAGTTGTTTTTGTCGCGAACCTCGCTCCGCGCAAGATGTCCGTCGGCGTGTCAGAAGGGATGATTCTCTTCGCCGGCGAACCCGGTGTCAACGGAGGCGTTCTTTCGCCTTCTTCCGGCGCCGGTGCGGGCGTAGCCGCGACGTAAAGTTCAGAAAGGTTGATCGGATGGCGATGGAATTTGTGTTGATGACCGTCTGGGGCGTCGCTGCGGCGGGGCTCGCGTGGTATGCCGCGAGCGTCGCTCGCGAAGTGACGTACGTCACCCTCGCAGACGGCCGTCGCCAGGAGCGCTCTTTGCCGCTTACGTTCAAGCTGCTTCTTCCGTTCGTCGGGAATCTCGACAAGCTCGTTTCCCGGCCGGCATTTGCGAAGGATGTCGCGCGGTTTGACGCGATGCTTGTATCGGGAGGCTATGAAGGGCTTCTTAACGGACGGGAGTTTGTCGCGTTAAGGATACTTTCGCCGGTGGCAATGGGAATTGTATGGTGCATCACAATTTTTTTCATGGGTGCGATATTCCCCGATTCGCCGTTCGTGTCGATGCGGCTTCAGTTGTGCATTCTCGGAATAATCCTTCTTGCGCTCCAGCCGACGATGTGGCTTAAAGACGCCGTTAAAAAGCGCCATCTTTCGATTATGAAGGCCTTGCCGTTCGTTCTCGATGTCTTGACTCTGTCCGTCGAGGCCGGTATGGATTTCATCAGCGCTCTTCAGCGCAACTGCGAATCCAGGAAACTCGATCCTCTCAACGAGGAACTTCTTCGCATGACGAAGGAGATTCAGGTCGGTTCATCGCGGAAGGTTGCTCTGAAGAGCATGGCCGACCGCGTAAAGCAGCCGGATCTCAAATCCGTCGCCTATGCTCTTATCCAGGCCGACGAGCTCGGAGTGTCCATAGGTTCCATCCTCCGCATCCAGTCCGAGCAGTTGAGAGAGCGCCGTTTCGACCGCGCCGAAAAGCTCGCAAACGAGGCTCCCACGAAAATGCTCGGACCTCTTATGCTCTGTATTTTTCCAGCCGTGTTCATAATTCTGCTTGGACCTGTTGTCGCGCAGGCGATGAAGGGCCAGCTGTTCTAATCGGGAGAAGCTATGTCCAAAAGACCTGAAATATTGGTGACATCCGGAGTCTTGACGGGAAAGAGATTCGAGATTCCGGCCGAAGGATTGCGACTTGGAAGATCATCGTCCAATGATATTCACATTTCCGACGAGGAGCTTTCCCGGAATCATTGCCTTTTTGAATGTGCAGGCGACTGCGATATCTCCGTTACCGACCTCGCGAGCGCGAACGGAACATATGTCAACGGTGAGGCTCTTGGCTCCGGACCGTGTACTCTCAAACCGGGCGATGAGATTTCGGTCGGCGCTACGATACTAAAGGTCGTCGTCGGCGCCGTACAGGTGCAGAAGCCTGTCGAAAACGGGGATGTCGATTTGGGTTTCGGTCCGCCGGAGCAGACCGTCGCCGCGGGAGAGAATGTGCAGACCGCAAAATCCCCAAAGGTGTTCAAGCTTTTAACCGCACTGACGGCGGGGCTTCTGATAGGGGCCATCGGGCTTGTGCTGATGTACGGAAACCCCTTCGGCGAGGCTGAAAAGAAGCGCACGACGGCTGCGGTCGAGCAACCGGACAGGATAATTTCATTTGCGTATGAGAAGGTGGAGGCTGATTCTTCGCGCATTTTCCGCTATGCGGCCGAGCTTTCCGAGGCGGGGGATCTAAGTGTTCAGTTTGACGATCTGCCGCGCGAAAACCGTCATGTGCCTCCCGCCCCGAAGAGGATAACGAAAGATGACATGGAGATCCTCGAGAAGATTTTTTCCAACGAATCCTGGGCTTCGTTCAGAAATGAATACAGAGGTTCTTCGACAGGGTTGGAAAACACGCTTAAGCTGTGGCGCATAAAACTCGTAAGAATCAGCGGAGTCAAGGAGGTCATCGTCGAGAATGAACTTGAGCCGGACGGTTTTGCGAATTTCCGCGGCGATCTTGAAATCTGGGCCAACAACGTTCTCGGCGTCCAGTCGATCGAGCGTTCGCGCGACGAACTTGAGAAATCGAGCCGCGAGAACGAGGCTCTCGGAGATGAAAAATGGGACAAGCGTGACGTGCAGGACCGCAATTTGAGCGATGCCATCGCCTGTTACACGCTTGCCAAGAAGGATCTCGCTTCGCTCGGAGCGAGCGCGGGGGATATAGACCGCATCCAGGAGAAGATCAACAAGGCCAAAGAGGAACTGAACGCCCGCTATAAGAGGGTGCGTCATGAAGCCGACCGTTATAAGGCGATCGGCGATCTTGATGCGGCGCGCGAAGAGTTCGCTAAAATCCGCGCGATGATTCCGAGCAGCGAGGATCCACGCCACCGTGAAGCGGAGAAGAATATCGAACTTATTGAAATCAAGCGGTATGAGAACGAAGGGAAAGGAAAACGCAGATGAAAAAGTTTTTGGCACTTCTGTCTGTCTCGGCGTCTTTTTTCGCCTTTGGCGGGGATGAGGCTCCGCGTTATGCGGTTGTCGATTTCACCTCGACACCCGAAGGCGCCCAGGTGTTCATCAATGGTGAATCGAGAAACAAGACGCCGTTTAAGATTTCAGATCTGAAACCCGCGAGCACGTATCATGTGCGCATGGAACTTGATGACTATGAGCCGTATGACGCCGTGATCAAGCCGCTCGAGGGGTACAACGAACCTGTCTTTGCAAAGCTGAACCCTCTCAAGGGGATACTTCTTGTGACAAGTGAGCCCGAGGGAGCCGAGATTTCGCTTAACGGATATTCGCTTGGCGAGACGCCGCGGCTTGTAACGACGCTTGAGACAAAGGATTCCTACACGCTCGTTTTGAAGAAGACGGGATATCTCGACAATAAAATCGAGATCCGTTTCAACGGTCGACGGCCTCTTGTCAGAAATGTAAAGCTCGTGCTCAATTCCGGGGTTGCAAACATCGCGAGCGAACCCGAAGGCGCGGAAGTCGTTTTGAACGGCATCTCCCGCGGCCATACGCCGGTCGTCGTTTCTGAGATACCGAACGGGCGCATGTCTCTGATTCTGAAAAAGAACGGGTATAAAACAATTTCCCAGGAAATCGCGATCAACGCCGGAGATAGACCGAATCTGCATTATACGCTGGAGCCTCTGCCCGGGCGGATCAATCTCACCTCGGTTCCTTCGGGCGCGCGGTTTTACATTGACGGTGAACCCCGCGGCGCAGGACCGCTTTCAATCGGCGAAGTCAAACCGGGAACTTATACGATAAAGGCCGAAATGGACGGTTGCGATTCCGTGTCGCGCGAAATCGTTGTCGATAACGGCGCTACGGTAAATGAGGAGTTCCGTCTTTTAAGCAATCTTGCCAAACTTGAGGTTCGCACAAAGCCTTCGGGCATATTGGTCGAGGTTGACGGGCGCAAGTATGGCAGAACAAAAGGTACGGGCGACGCGAGCCGGTGGAGCGAATCATTGATAATCCCGGCTTTAAAGGCCGGAGAGCACACGGTCAGACTGTCGAGCCGGGGATTCGCCGAGGTTGTCACGCATCCTGTTCTTAAGGTATCCTCCACAACGCCGATAGCCGTTCCGATGGTAGCGGTGTTCACGCCAGATGTCCGGATTATGACGGCGACCGAGACGATTGACGGAGTAATGAAAAATTCAACGGGCACTTATATAACGCTTGAAGTGAAAAGCGGAGTTCAGAGAACGATTCAGAAAGAGAATATCCGCGACATTCAGTATTTGGACGGGAGACAGTGAAAAAGCGTCTTGATGTCGTTCTGGTGGAGCGCGGGCTTTGCGACAGCCGCACCCGGGCTCAGGCTCTTCTGATGGAGGGTAAAGTTCGCGTCAAAGGCCAGGTCGAACGCAAGGCGTCGCGGATTGTCGATGACGTTGTGGATGTTGAAGTCGCCTCCCCTCCGAAGTTCGTCTCGCGCGGCGGCGAAAAGATGGAAGGTGCGTTTAAAAGTTTTCCGGAGCTTTCCTCCAAGGGAAAAATATGTCTCGATGTAGGCAGTTCGACCGGTGGATTTACGGACTGTCTTCTTCAGTACGGCGCCGAAAAGGTGATGGCTGTCGACGTGGGCACCAATCAGCTCGCCTGGTCGTTGAGAAGCGATCCGCGTGTCTGGGTGAAGGAGAATTACAATGCGAGATTTATGAAAAAGGAGGACCTTCCGTATGAGCCGCAACTGGCCGTAACGGATGTGTCTTTCATTTCTCTCAAGTTGATTCTGCCGCCGATAAAAGAGGTCCTTGCCCCGGGCGGAGAGATTGTGGCTCTCATCAAGCCTCAGTTCGAGGTGGGTAAGGGTAATGCGCCCGGCGGCCTCGTCCGTGACGAGGCGTTGCGCCTCGCCGCGCGCGATGAGATTGTGCGGTTCGCCCGCGAGGACCTCGCTCTTGAGCTTCTTGGTCTCGAGCAGTCGCCCATCAAAGGCAGGGAAATGGGGAATATAGAGTATCTCTCCTATTGGCGGGTGCCGGTGCACCCTTACCCCACTTTTTTGAATTGATGCACGCAAGGCCTTCGAGCCGGGGGCGATTCGGCGCTGGTGCTCGCTAAATCCGCGTCGGATACGCCGCGGATTTCCGGCGGAAAAGCCGGGTCGACATCGATTTTGCGGCCTTTCTTTTTCGCCGCTTGGGTACGAATCACGCGC
>JAZOQU010000039.1:0-96285 GCA_045656225.1 Kiritimatiellia bacterium
TCGGATGCGAGAAAGGGCGGACGGCGAGTGGAACAGTAAAGATTGGTTTAAGTATCAGAATTCTTCAAAGGAGTTCGATTCTTCCTTTAATCCGCTTGTTTTGCTGGCTTGTGCTGCGGTTGATATCGGTATCGCTATGCGAGATACGGTTAGTAAACTCATGGATCCTGTAGAGCGCGACAGGATAAAGCGCGAACTTATGCGCGACCTTCGCCGTATTCGTCGCCCTTTTTATTATGCGCGTGAAGTCGAGCGCCGCCGTCAATTGGCTGTTGAGCGTCGTAAAATCAATCGCCGCAGAACGACTGCATTTATGCCTACTCCGGAAGGACTTCTTAAGGCGTGGGATGAGCGTAAAACTTCCCGCGAGGCGATGATTCGACTTGGCGGGATGATTCACGATTTGGAATGTTATGTCGATAATTATTTGAAAATCGATGAAAACGGTAAGGTTGTCGGGCGCAATCGCGGGATTCGCGGCTGGCTTAGGGATAATATGCCCGAGCTTTCGCCGAAGTATAAGACGCTTATGCGCTATAAGGCTCTTGCGGTGAGGTTGAGACAGGTGACGGAGACTAAAGATCCAAAGCCGACGTCGAAGCTGCTTAAGAAGCCTTATCATGAGGCGGTTAAAACGATATTAGCGGAGGAGAAGCCGATTTTTTCGCATGTCTTTGCGGCGCTTGAGTATATGCTCGCGCCCGAGACGGTGATGCTCGATGCGCCGAAGGTGCGGAAAGAGCAGCGGAAGGGGAATGAGCGGCGAAGTAAAGCGCGGCGGCGGGCGGAAACGTAATCCTGAATTGAGAATTTTGAAGTTGTGACGCGATGAGAAGTTTATCGCGGAGGGGTGGTGTTGCCTAAAAGGGCGGTTTGGATAATCGGAGTGGAATTTTATTGGGTGAGAACGGATTTTTTGAAGTTGTGGCGGCTAATTTTGAAGTGGAGTTGGTGTAAGATTTCTGGGTTGAGAAGCTTGGAGTGATGTCTTGGCCGGGGGATAAGGTGTTTTTTTTATTTTTTGGAATTGAGTGATGTGACGGATTTGAGAGGATTAAGAATTTTATGCGGAAAATTCTTGGGGAATGAAATTAAGGGAAAGTGCGATCCTATTCGCTACACCTTGTTACGTAAATAGCGAGGGGCTGTTCCCTTTAAGATTCTGTAGCATAAAATGAATAAAAGCAAGGGGGAAGGTGGGATATTCTAAACGGGCGGTAAGTTGACACCGATGAAAAAAGTGGGTATAATGGTAGCATAATGCGAGAGTAGTGATAGATATAGGTGGTTTTTTGTCCGTTAAGCGTGTACCGAGCATTAGTTTAGGCGCAAGTAAGGCGGTCGAAGGCTACATAAAAATCAATCATTGCGAAGGCGTTAGACGGTTTAAACAACACTCACTTAAAAGGAGTAAATAATGAAAAATAAAATAAAAGGATTGCTGGCATTAGTTTTGTCAGTGTTAATCGGTCAGGTCTGGGCCGCGGGAGAGACACTTCAAGTAGCGTGGTCGGTGTCTTTTAATGGAAATAATACGACAGAAGGCTGGATTACAAGTTGGGGGGGCGAGGCTAACGATTCTTATGTTTCAACGCCTAATGGCCAAGGCTATTTAATTAAGAATGGGTATCATCCATATTATGATTATAAACTTACAAAGCCTTCGTCAATTGCACTTTACGCCGACATTTCATCAGTAAGCGAATTTACAGGAAATGGTGCAGCCTTAATAGCCTTCGGTAAGCCAGGAAGTTCAGTAATAGATGAGAATTCTGGTAATTTGGTTCTTTCTAAGGTTGCGGATGGTACGGTCTCTGTTAGCCGCAATGGTACTCAGCTTGTTTCTATAGAGAATGCCGATTTGGCTGTTGCCGGTTCCTATCATCTTTTTGTGTTCGGTATTAACGAGGATGGTAAGGTGTTCCTTAGCGTTGATAACGAGAAGAAAGAGAGTGAGGGATCGACGACGTTGCCCGCAAGTGGGCTTCAAATCGGATCTATGTTTACGGCAATCGGATCGTATGTTCGCGCATATAATATGGTAGTAGATGAGGTTCGTGGTTATGAGAAATATCTTTCAGATGCAGAGTTGGATAGTCTGAGAGAAGCATTCCCAGCCTATTCTCCAGACCTTGTGATTGTAGATGCGAATAAGAACTATTCGGATTTACAGATTGCAGAGAGTTCAAATACTACAATTATTGTTAACGAGGGTTGTACTCTTACGATGAATGGAGAGGTTACTTGTAATTCCTTAGTGATTCAGGGTCTTGGTATTGTTGCACTTGACTCTGAAGTGGGTGATCCGTTTGAGAGTGTCGATAGACTTGCATTCGACGGTGTTACTCTTCAGGGTGGGGCGACTGACTATATAGATGTCAGTAGTTTGATTTCACTCACATCTGGTAAGACGTTAAAGACAAAGGGCTTTTTGGATTTTACTAATCAAAATAATGCTATTGCTTCAGGTGCAACATTGGAAGTTGTTTCTGGAGTTACCAAATTCTATGCTGCAGAGCAGGGTATTAAGGGTGTATTGACGATTGATAGTGATGCAACATTTGTGAATACTCGTCCTGGTGATGCTCTGGCATACAACACGAGCGGCGTTGAGGTGAATGTTTATGGTACGCTTGATATGGGCTTTACGCGATGGACAATTTTCGCCAATAATAACACCATTAATGCTTACGCAGGTGCAACGATTACTGGTGTAGGTCAGTCTGGTTATGGTGCTCTTGACGTTTGGGAAAAGGCTGGCGCGAATAATGATTATGTCGCGTTTAATATTTACAAAAATGGCGAAAACGCTTCTGATGTGACTGTTTTCGCTACTATTCGTTACCGTGAACAAGAAACCGTTTTCAATATCGCACAGGGGATGACGGTGAATCTCGCGGGAACTAACGCTAATATCAATACGATTTATGGTGGTCTTAAAGTTAAGGGTAGCGGTGTTCTTAAGCTTAGTGACAAGAATGCGTATGCGGACACTTATGGTGCGGGTATTAAGATTGATTCTGGAGCAACGTTGATGGTGAATCATGTAGAGGCTCTTGGGGCACAAAATATAATCAATAATGGAACGCTTGAACTCGATGTAGGTAATGAGACCGTAACGTTCGATAAGGTAATTTCTGGTACCGGTGCTGTTAAGGTCAAGACTGGAACTTGGAAGTTGACAAAAACGAATTATGTTGGCAATAATGTGTTGATTGAATCTGGAGCAATATTGGATGTTTCCAGTGATGAGGCTCGCCTATTTACTACAAATAACTATCTTTCAGCTGCTGTTTTGACAGTTAACGGAACACTTATAACACGTGAGTGGAACTATGGTGAATCATTGGGTAATTTGCGTCATAATGATGGTGCTGTTGTAATAAATGGCGGCAAAGTTATTTTTGTGCAAAATTCATCTAGTGAGCGTTATCCTCGAATAGGTGTTGAAGGAGCGACTTTTGAAATCGCAGAGGGGGCAGTTTATACCGCTCAACGAGGTATTACAGGCAGTGGGAATCTCAATGTAGCCTCTGGAATATTAAAGTTACAGGGAACTTCTACTATCTCAGGTTCAATGACTATTGCTGAAGAAGCGAAGGTCATTGTCGATTCTGGCGAGAGCTCGGCTTTTGCAGAAAATCTCGAGGAGTCTGCAGGGGTTAATGTTAATGGTACAATTGAATTCCTTTCCTCGGGGATGTTGTATCGTAGCTTTGCAGGTAATGGTGTCGTTGCTGTTAAAGGTGATGTAGCTATTAACAATACTGGCAATAGTGGAAAGCTTACTGGTCTTTCTCGGTTTAAAGGCAGCGTTATTGTAGATGAAGGAAAGACCTTGACGTTGACATTCTGGAATAACGGTTACAATATTGAGCTTTCAGAGCTTGAGGTAAATGGTTCGGTAACTGGGAATAGAGGTAATGGTTATGCTACTACATTGAATCTTACCACATCTAAGTTGTCTGGTTCAGGTACGATTTCAGGAGTCGATACATTTACCCTCGTTGATGGTGCGACGCTCGCTGGCGCTGTTACGGTGACTAGCGATGTGACGGTTGAAGGTGCTGTAAATGTTACTCACGCTACAGCTGCTGGCGAAACGGTCATCACCTGCGCGAATGCTGAAGCTGTTGCCTCTGCTTTGACGGGCGCTCCTCAGGGTCTTAAGTATGTCGCTGAAAACGGCGCGGTTAAGCTCGCTGTGGCGACAGTCAATGTGACGATTCCTGCGGCGCCTGCGAATACCAAGTGGTATGATGCAGATGGCAATGTGGTCGAAGCTGGCACCATCGCTGTTAATCCTAACGCTGACGTGACACTCACTCTTAAGGCTAATGAGGGTTATGTCTTTGCTGACGGCACGACCTCTACGACTGTGACTGTCAACGCTGGTGAAACTGGTACTGCTGTTACAACGCCTGATGTAACCGCGGCAACTCCTGTTGCTGAAGCAAACGACAAGCAGTATCAGACACTTCAGGCTGCTGTTGATGCTGCAAATGCTGGTGCTACTGTTACCGTAATCGCTGATATTGTTACGGATGGCCCGATTACCGTTAACAAGAAGGTGACGGTTAACCTTGGCGGGAAGACAATTGCTGCTACCAATGATACAGAAGGTAACGGTGTGTTCTATGTTGTCGCTGGCGGCGACCTTACCCTCGAAGGCGAAGGTACGGTTAATGCGCGCGGGCCGAATGACTATTGTATGGCTATCTGGGCTAAAGATGGTGGTAAGGTTACTATCAATGGCGGTACTTATACGAACGTAGGTGCTACGTCCGAAGAAGACGGCGCCCACTTCGACCTTATTTATGTTAGGAATGGTGGCTCTGTCGAAATCAACGGCGGTACGTTCATTTGCGAGACGCCTCGCTGGACATTGAACAGCCGCAATGATGAACCCGGCACTTTTGTTGTCAAGGGTGGTACGTTCAAGGACTTCAATCCTGCCGCTGTTAATACAGACGATAATGTAACAACATGGTGCGCTGAAGGGTATGTCGCTACTCAGGGCCAAGATGGCTACTGGACTGTAGCTCTAATTCCTGTCTCGAACAATGTCGCTAAGATCGGCGAGACGGAGTATGAGACGCTTCAGGATGCTCTTGATTCCGATGAGGCTAAAACAGAGGGTGTTGAGGTTGTACTTCTTAAGGATACGACGGAGGATATCTCAATTTCTGCCGGCTTTAATGGTACGATTAACCTCGGCGAAAAGACACTGACGGGTCACATTTTGGCTTCCGGTACTAGCGCTCAGAGAATTGAAGTAGCTCTTACAAATGGTATAATGAAAGCTGAAGGTGATGTTGATGCAATAAAGGCTACATATTGCGATATTACCTTGTCGGATTTGAACTTTAGTACTCAACGTCACGGATTGCGTTTAAATGACAATGCAACGGCTATTATCAATAGCGGTACATATGTCATTTCTAATAATTATGGATCGCATCTTTTATATCTTAGTGGTGCAAATACAGAGTTAACCATTTATGATGGTGTATTTAGTAGGATAAAAGTTACTACAAGGGAGTCGTATGGCGTTAATGTTCAAAAAACAACTTCTAAAGTTAATATTTATGGCGGCGAATTCTCTGGATTCTCTTATATCTTTGACTTATCGAAGGTAGGTGTTTTCAACGTGTATGGTGGAACATATTTAGGAACTAGTTTAGCTAATACAAATAAGCCGACAATTATGGGCGGCGTGTATGAAGCGAATCCTTCTAATTATCTCGCCTCTGGTTACACAATTGATACCGCTGCCAAGCCTGGCTTCTACACTGTCGTCGAGAAGCCTGCGATTGTGCCGAGTGGTTCGATTGAGGTTTCGGCTACTGATGCGGCTGCGGCTGCGGCTAAGGTTGAAATCCTTATTCCGGAGGGTGTAACCGACGTTGATGCTGCGACATACGCAACATACTTCACTAAGACGGCTAAATATGATGAGTCGACTGGAAAGTATACGGTAACTGCCGCGCTCAATCCAGAGGTTGTCACGCCTAAGATTACGGCTATCAGCTTCGATGGTGATAAGGTAACGGTCTCGCTCGAGAATGGACTCAATGGTCTTTACTATGCGGTTCGCTCGGCAGCGACTGTCGATAAGGTTGATACGGACGAAGCTACGGTAACGACAGGGCTTAACGCTCCTGCGACCGGTGATGCGGCGTTCTATCGCGTTCTCGTTGATTTCGCTCCGATTCCGACGACGCCCGCTGAATAATCGCTGAAGAGCGGTTAGCTAAACGAAGCCCGGGGGAAGCCTCGGGCTTTGTTTTTAGATATGCCTTCGGCATTTCGGGAAAGGGGGCTGGGGTGAAATCCCAGATAAAAACAAAGTAAATAAGTAGGAATAATATAGCGGATATATTGTGCGAAGCGCTAAGCCGGAGCGTTAGCGGAGGCATTTTGAACAACCGTCGGAGTTTATAAAAAGGTAAGTATATAGTTGTTTTTTGCGAGTCGGGGTTAGAAGTTATGGTTCGGGATATCCCAGAAGCAAATACCCCCTTGCCAAAAGGGGGTAAGAAGTGGTATACTATATGTTCAGTTTGGAAAAGTAAGGAAAAAAACTAATGCCAACAATCAATCAGCTCATCCGCAAGGGACGTCAGCCCCTCGCCAAGCATTCGAAATCGCCTGCGCTCAAGGCTTGCCCTCAGCGCCGTGGCGTATGTCTCGTCGTCAAGACGATGACCCCTAAGAAGCCTAACTCCGCGTTGCGTAAGGTTGCCCGTGTGCGTCTTACGACCGGTTACGAAGTCACCGCCTATATTCCCGGTGAAGGCCACAACCTTCAGGAACACTCCGTCGTTCTCGTTCGCGGCGGCCGTGTAAAGGACCTTCCTGGTGTGCGTTACCACATCGTTCGTGGTAAGCTCGACTCCCTCGGTGTAAACGGTCGTAACCGCAGCCGTTCCAAGTACGGTATGAAGCGCCAGAAGAAGGAGGCAAAGTAAGCCATGTCCAGAAGAGCTAGAAAAATCGTCAAGCGCGTTTCGCTCGACCCGAAGTTCAACTCTGAGCTCGTCGCTCACATGATCCGCGTGATCATGAAGGATGGTAAGAAGACCGCAGCCGAGAAGATCGTTTACGGCGCCATCGAGAAGATCAAGGAAGCTGTCGAGAAGGATGCCGCCAAGTTCACCAAGGACGATAAGGCTTTCATCGAGCCCCTCGAGATTCTTTCCGCCGCGATCGACAACATGAAGCCCCAGGTCGAGGTCAAGACCCGCCGCGTCGGCGGTACGACCTACCCGGTTCCTGTACCGATCGCTCCCAATCGTCAGCTCTCGCTCGCGCTTCGCTGGACGACTCAGTATGCGTCCGCGCGCCACGGTATGGGCATGCCCGCCGCCGTTGCCGCCGAAGTTATCGATGCGTTCCTCGGTCAGGGCAGCGTCATCAAGAAGCGTGACGACGTCCACAAGATGGCCCAGGCCAACAAGGCGTTCGCCCACTACGCGTGGGGCAACAACGCCGGCTGAGATTGACGACTTTTCCAAACGAAAAAAGAGCCGCGGTCCTGACGACTGCGGTTCTTTTCGTTTTATGGTTATGATATAATATCGGTCAGGTAATTTCAAAGGAGTCAGGACAATGAAACTGTTTAGAAGATTATCCGCCGGATTTCTCGCCGCCGTCGCAGCCGCAGGTGCAAACGCTGCGCCGAAACTCGATTTCCTGTTCAAGGACGCGATGGTTCTCTCCGCGGCGCACGATACGGCGCTTACGGGAACTGCCAAATCGGGTGATGATGTGGTTGTGAAGGTTCGAGATTTGGAGCTTAAAGCGAAAGCTGACAAGGACGGGCGCTTTAAAGTTGCAATTCCGGCCCTAGGGGTTGTGCGTGAGCCGTTTGCGATCACAGTATCGGATTCAACGGGAGAAGTTTCTGTTGAAGATTGTTTGGCCGGCCTTTTGATTCTCGCCGGAGGCCAGAGCAATATGGAGGTTCCCGTAAAGGAGGCTCTCAATCCCGAAGAAGAGGCGGCTGCCGCGAATTATCCTGCAATCCGTGAGTTTAAGGTTGTGCATGATTTCAACTTTGTCCCTCAGACGACATTGAAAGGCGAGTGGACAAAAGTCGTCCCTGCGACGGCGTCCAAAATCGGAGCCGTCGGATATTATGCCGCACGGATCCTTCACAAGGAGCTCGGCGGCATCCCGGTCGGATTGATAAACAACTCCGTTTCGGCGTCCCCGATTCAGTCATGGCTTCCCGAAGAATATTTAAGAAGCGACAAGAGGTTTGCGAAGTATTATGTGAAGCGTTTTGAAGATTACCGCGCGCTCGGGCGCGAGGGGGTTCTTCGCAGACGTGCCGAGCTTGGAGACACTCTCTTTCAGTCCGATACCGGCAACGAGGGGCTTAAGAAAGGCTGGAACAACGGTCCCCAGGATGATTGGAAGGACATCATTATCCCCAATCCCCTTGAAAGACTGTGGGGTGAAGCTTCTGACGGATCATATTGGTTTGCGCGCGAAATTGATATTCCCGCTTCATTTGCCGGAAAGCCCCTCGAGTTCAAGGCGACCGCGCTCGACGATCATGACATAACATATTTCAACGGTGTCGAAATCGGGCGGACGGGAGAAGAGACTCCCGAGCCGTACAATACGCCGCGTGCATACAAGATTCCCGCGAATCTCGTCAAGGCAGGCAAGAACGTCATCTCAATCCGTATTTTCGATTCTGCGCATGCCGGCGGAATATTCTGCGAAAAAGTCTTTCTTTTAGCGGAAGATGGCGGTGAGATTGACTTAAAGGGTCCGTGGAAGGCCGTCGCCGAGAATATCATGCCCGCGAAGAAGTGGCATCCCGATTATCTGCCGCTCGTTAAAATCAACCGTAACGGCGCAACGCTCTACAACGCCATGTTCGCGCCTTTGAAGGGTGTCAAGGTTGATGCGATATTGTGGTATCAGGGCGAGTCGAATGCCGGCGATTCGCTTTATGCCGAAGTGTTTAAGACGCTTATTGCAACGTGGAGGACCCATCTCGACAGCCCGTCTGCTCCGTTTGTTTTCGTTCAGCTCGCCTCATACCGCGCGAGACCGAAGAATGCCGCGGACTCCGGATCGTGGCCGATGACGCGCGCCGCGCAGACCGAGGCGCTTCAGCTTAAGAACGTGAGAATGGTTCCCGCCATCGATATCGGCGATGAATTCAGAATCCATCCGCTCAACAAGCAGGAGGTCGGCCGCCGCACGGCGCTCTGGCTTTTGCAGGATTTCTTCGCTCCCGAAAAGTTCAAGAATTCTATTGCATTGCCGACGGCGGTTTCGGCGAGAATGGCGGAAGACGGGAAGATTGCCGTTAAACTCAAGAACGCCGAAGGTCTTAAGACGATCGACGCCAAGGCGCCCCGCACATTCGCCGTCACAGGTCCCGTAATCAAGAAAAGGAAACAGAAAACTCCCGTCGAGTGGGCCGAAGCCGAGATAAAGAACGGCGAGATAATCGTTTCTGTTCCAAAGGGGATATCTTCGCCCGCTACAGTCCGTTACGCCTGGCATATGAATCCCGACGTCAATGTGGTCGACGGGAAGAATTTTCCGCTCATACCGTTCGAACTCAAGATTGAGTCTAAAGAGCCTTGAGCCGGAATATGGAGAATCGGAATTTTGTTATAATATCACATTATGAAGATAGGATGTCATCTTTCCTCGAGCGGCGGTTATATGGCCATGGGCCAGACGGCCGTATCGATAGGAGCTAACGTTTTTCAGTTCTTTACGCGCAATCCGCGCGGCGGTGCGGCCAAGCCCATCGACAAGGCCGATGTCGCGGCGTTCAACGAATACGCCGCGGCTAACGGAATCGGTCCGATTCTCGCCCACGCCCCGTACACGCTCAACGCGGCGGGCGCCGAGGAACGCGTCAGGGAATTCGCCGAAATGACGATGGCCGACGATCTGAAGCGCCTTGAGTTGACGCCCGGAGCTCTTTATAATTTTCATCCCGGCTCTCATGTCGGTCAGGGCGCGGAGAAGGGGATCGAACTTATCGCCGGAATGTTGAAGCGCATTTTCAACAACTTCGGCTCTGCTCCGTCGACTACGGTTCTTCTTGAAACGATGGCGGGAAAAGGCTCCGAGATCGGCCGGAATTTCGAGGAGCTTCGCGCCATTATGGATTTAAGCGGCCTTGATCTCGGCGTGTGTCTCGACACGTGTCACGTCTGGGACGGCGGCTACGATATTGTAGGGAATCTCGATGGCGTATTAGACGAGTTCGATCGCATCATCGGTCTTGATAAACTCAAGGCGATCCATCTTAACGACACGATGAACGCTTTCGCCGCGCATAAGGACCGTCATGAAAAAATCGGCAAGGGCAAGATCGGTTTAGAGGCGTTCGAGCGGATCGTGAATCATCCTAAACTCAGGAATCTTCCGTTTTATCTTGAAACGCCCTGCGATCTTCAGGGATATAAAGAGGAGATTGCGCTTTTGAAAGGATTGCAGAAATGAAAATTTTCAGGCAGCCCGGTAAACTTCAGAAGTGGGCGCGCCAGCGCTCGAAGGCCGGAGCGAAAATCGCCCTCGTGCCGACGATGGGGTATCTGCACGACGGCCATTTAAGTCTGATAGCCGAGGCTAAAAAACGCAAGGCCGATGAGATCATCGTCAGCGTTTTTGTAAATCCGGTCCAGTTCGGGCCGAACGAGGATTTTGAAAAATATCCGCGCGACGAGAAGGCCGATCTCGCGAAGTGCCGTGCGGCGGGCGCTACGGCGGTATTTTTTCCGACGCCGGAGAACATGTATCTTAAGGATCACAGCGTCTACATCGACGAGGAACTTCTCTCGAAGGGGCTCTGCGGCGCGCGCCGCCCCGGCCACTTCCGCGGAGTCTGTACTGTCGTCGCCAAACTTTTCAATCTCGCTCATCCCGATTTCGCGGTTTTCGGCAAGAAGGATTACCAGCAGGCCCAGGTGATAAAGCGGATGGTGCGCGATCTTAATTTCGATCTCGATATCGTCGTAGCTCCCATTGTGCGTGAGAAGTCCGGGCTTGCGATGTCGTCGCGGAATACGTATCTCTCGGACGATGAGCGCGAGCGCGCGCTCGCGTTGTCCCGCCTTCTCAGGAGCGTCGAGCCCGGCAGGAGCGTCAAAACCGAAAAGGCCAGGATTTCCAAGGCTCTCGAGAAAGAAGGTCTCAAGGTCGACTATGTCGAATTCGTCGATGGAGAGACGCTCGCCGACGTTAAGAAGACAGCTAAAGGCGTATGCGTTCTTCTGGCCGTTTTCAACGGGAAGACGAGGCTTATAGACAACCGCGTACTTTAAAAGAAGGAGATAGCTCTTATGATCGCCAAACTCATCATCGACAAAAAGCGCGAAGGCCGCGCGTTGGGCTCCGCCGAGATCCGCGAATTCATCGAGGGCTTTACTGCGGGCGAAATCCCCGATTACCAGATGAGCGCGCTTGCGATGGCGATATGCTGCCGCGGGATGACGGAGCGAGAGACGGCCGATCTGACGGATGCGATGATGCGCTCCGGGCGCTGCCTTGACTGGACGCTCGACGTTCCGACCGCCGATAAACATTCGACGGGCGGAGTCGGCGACAAGCTCTCTTTGATCGTTCAGCCACTCGCCGCCGCGTGCGCCGTTGCGGTCCCTTCGCTTACCGGGCGAGGACTCGGGCTGACGGGCGGCACGGCCGACAAGCTTGAGACGATTCCAGGGTACAACGCTTCGCTTTCTCTCGACGACTTCCAGAGGGTTGTCGCCGACGTAGGCGTTTCAATGACGGTCCAGACCGGGGAGATAACACCCGCCGACAAAAAGCTTTACGCATTGAGGGACGTTACCGGAACGGTCGCGTCGATTCCGCTTATTGTAGGATCGATTTTATCCAAGAAGCTCGCCGAGGGCGCCTCGACTCTTGTCTTCGACGTGAAGTGGGGCCTTGGCGCTTTCATGAAGACTAAAGAGGACGCTTGCGAACTTGCCCGCGCTCTCGTATCCGGCGCGAAAGCGGCCGGGCGCAAGGCCGCCGCGCTCGTTACCGATATGAACACTCCGCTCGGGCGCGCGGTAGGTAATGCGAACGAAGTCGCCGAAGCGCTTGATATTCTCGAGAACCCAGAGTCTGTCGCCGACCGCGCCGATGTTGCTCTTTCGATCGAATTGTCGTCTCTCATGGTTTCGCTCGCCAAAGAAATTCCTCTTGATGAAGCGCGCGCGCTTTGCCGAGAGAAACTTTTAGACGGAAGTGCGCTCGAGAAATTTAAGATGATGGTTGCGGCCCATGGAGGCGATCTCGACAAGTTCGCGAAACTCCTTGAGCAGCCGAAATTCAAATTCAAGATTCAGGCGATGCGCTCCGGTGTCGTTTCGGCGATCGACGCCGAAAAGGTCGCGCGCGTCGCGTTCAAACTCGGAGCGGGGCGGGAAAAGGCGAGCGATACGATCGATCCGTTGGCGGGCGTAACTCTTGATGTCCAGGTCGGAGATAAGGTTTCTATCGGCTCTCCTCTGGCGACTCTTGAAAAGTCCGGCTGCCCTGACGGTCTTGAGAGCGCCGCGGCGGATCTTTTCAAGGCGTTTACGATTTCACCTTCAGGCGAAAAGGTTGAGTCTCTTATTTTTGAGCGCATCGTGTAAGGCTGGCGCATTATGATCAACGAGACAAATCTGCGTAAGAAATTCCCCTCTAAAAACCCACGGGCTTCCATATCCGCCAAGAAAAAGGCGATTGAACATGAATACAATCGCAAAAGGGCGGAGCTTGGGTTCGGTCCTCCTTTGATGAAGAGGGGCTTTCCGTATTATATGATAATCATACTCGGCATGCTTCTCATAGGCGGGCTTGTGGGATCTGCCATTTTCAAGCGCGGAGGAATCGATTTTGCCGGGAAAAAGCAGAAAAAGGCCGATGAGTCGCTTCAGAATCTCGCCATCGCGCTGGGGCGCTACCGCTATCATGCGGGTGTATATCCGTCTACCGAGGAGGGGCTTGGACAACTTTCAAAAACACGGCTTAACGTTCCCGGGTGGATCGGCCCGTACATAAACGAGATAAAGCCCGACCCTTGGGGTAATGACTACGTCTACGTCAACAACGGGGACAGAAAACATCCGACACTTTATTCAAAGGGGCCGGACGGTGCTCTTGCGACGCCGGACGACATAAATGTAGACGGGAGTTTCTTTGAACAGCCGTTTAAAGACCCGTCCTGGGCCGAAAACTGGGTGCCGTGGCATCTTCGCGGGTATATATGGGTTGAAAACGAGCGCGAGGGGCAGATGGTGGACCGCAGGATGGCCGAGGCGCTCGGCAAGCCATTGTCCATTGAGGGTGCCGCCGGTATATGCGACGATTGGCTTTTTTCGACCGCTGACGGTAAGATTGAAAACGCCGAGGTGCGGCTGCCGCTTGATTGGCGGGCGTATGCGGGCCGCAATTTTTCAGAAGATGATGAAGCGGTCTTCACCCGTTCGTTTTTCGTCAATGAGGCGGCGGCGGATTACTGCATCATGCTGCGGATCGCCGCGGTAAGCGGGACCGTCTCCGCCGAGCTTAACGGAGTTGCTCTTGAGGTGCGCGATGTCGGGCGCGAGGGGTACGAGGCGGATATGACCAAGGTTGTCAAACATGATGACGATAATGAGCTTAAATTAAAAGTCAAAGCGTCAGATCGCGCCGCAAGAAGCGCGGGCGTCATCGGCAATGTCTGGGTTGAGTTCTCGAATCCGTCCGAACGTGTCGTCACCGGGTCGCTTAAAGTCATCGGCAGAAAGGCGTCCGAGGACTTTTCGGTAATTACAGTCGAGAGACTTCTCGAATGCTTTGACGGGACAAACACCGTGGTGAAGACGGATGTTCATAATCTTACCAACAGGCATCCGAGACTGTGGACGATTGAAAAGCCGGCGTTTCTGAAAAGCAATCTCATGGGGCGTTACATGGTTCGCACGATTGAGCCGTCGACGAGCAGATCCGTCGAGCTCAACGGCCGCGAAACACGCATAAACGGCGTTATGACGGATTCGTTTCTCGGGATTCTCGGCGAGGCGTTCAGCGAGCGTCAGGCGAGGATGAAATTCGACGCGCTTAAGGAAGTCGGCGTCAACGCGGTGTTTTTCAGCGATCCGAAGACGAACAAGGCTTTTTTCGATCTGTGCGACGAAGTCGGGCTGATGGCGTTTGACGCGGAAGACCTCGAGAGGCTGAAACTTGACAGGTCGCGTTTTGTTCCTGTCGGTGGGATTCCGGACGAAGAGACTCTCGCGTATTTGAAATCTCTCTACATGCCCGACACCAAGACGCTTTATGCGGGGCCGTGCTGGACTTTCGACGAAGGCGCGAATGTTCGTATAGAGTGCGTTACCGACGCTGACAGCGTGGAGTTTTTTGTAAACGGGACGTCCGTCGGCGAGGCTGAGAAGGTTTCCGGATTCCGGTTTGCGAAAGACATCGTCTACGAATCGGGAGAACTCAAGGCGATAGCGAAAAAGAACGGGGTTTATTACAATGAACGGGTGCTGAAAACGGCGTACAGGCCTGCCGCTCTCCGCTTTATGGCCTTGCCGTGGATCATGAAGGAGAACGAGAGTGCGGTCATAGATGTCGCGCTCAGTGACGATTACGGTCAGATTGTCCCGAATGAATCCCGCGAGGTCGAGTTTGTCATCGAGGACGGTCCGGGCGAGTTTGTCGCGTGCGGCAATTCCGCACGTGAAGCCGGAAAGATAGATTCCGCCGACAGGCGAAAGGCCGTCTGCAGAATCCATAACGGCAAGGCTTCGGTCGCCGTGCGTCGCGGTGAGGGATCGCGAGTCCCGCTCCGCATCAAGGCCAAGGCGCCTGGATTGAGGTCTGCCATCGCGATTCTGCCGTATCAGTTCCGTTGATATTCGTTTTATCGCAGGCGATTTTGCTGTTACATTCGCGTTACATTTCTTTTCCGCTTTTATGCTATCATAGTTCCGTCCGAAAGGAGGAACTGTGTCGGTCGGAATCAAATGGTTTATTTTTTGTGCGGCTCTCGCGGCGGGCGAGGGTTTGGCTTTCGCCCTGCCGTATTTGTCTTCGGCCTGGCCTCTTGCCTTGGCGCTTGCCGCGTTTTCCGCGTTGACTGCGTTCGGTGCAGCTCGGCGGAGCTTGTATCTGCTGAGCGTATTTTTTCTTGGCACGGTGTTCGCATGGGCTGCGGTTGACGACCGTTCCCGGATAATCATCGAAACCGTAGAGCTCGGCAGGGGGCGGCCTGTTGAGGTTGACTTCAAGATACCGTCTTCGGTGAAGTTTTTCGAGTCTGAAAACGGCGGGCGTAAAATCGTTTTCCCGGGGAAAGTCCGGGGGATGGATGTAACGGTGAATATTTATCAGGATCAAGGCGCTGTGGCGCCCAAGGAGGGCGAGACGTGGCGTTGCAGGGGATGGATAGGCAGAGATTCAAAAGGGGGGATTTTCGGCCGGCGGAGATTTTGGGTCCGCGGTAAGGGGGCGGGAGCTCTTCCGGTCAACGGTGATGACGGCGCTTTCTCGTTGGATAAGGCGGTATCTTTGATCAGAAGCGACATTTCAAAGCGAATAGGGGCGGGAGTTGACGAGAACGCTGAAATCCGGGATTTGAACAGAGCGCTTCTTCTTGGCGACAGATCGGGTGTCGATCCCGAAACGAGAAAGGCTTTTGCCGATTCGGGGACTGCACATCTTTTTGCGGTGTCAGGACTCCATGTTTTTGTGATAGCCAAATTCTTTTCGGTTATTCTGTCATTGACGGGTTTTCCGGCGAGGTTTAAGGCATTGCCGTTGATTCCGCTTCTCTGGCTTTATGTTCTCGTTGTCGGGGCGGGTCCGAGTTCGGTAAGAGCGGGTATAATGGCGACGTTTTATTTTTCTGCGCCGCTTTTCTGGCGTAAGAGCGATTCGTTGTCGGCGTGGGCCCAGACGTTTGTTTTGGTCCATATCGCAAGGCCCGAGAATCTTGTGAATACTGCGAGTCAACTTTCGTTTGCCGTTATGCTGGGGCTTGTTGTCTGGAATCGTATCTCTTCAGGCCTTGAAGGGCGTTTTGTCAAGGTTTTCGCACCGTCTTTGGTGGCGTGGGTGTCTGGTGTTCCGATTGTGGCGGCTACTTTTGCGGTTGTCACGCCAGGTGGGCTGGTCGCGAACATGCTTGCGGTTCCTGTGGCGTGTTTTAGCGTTGTGCTGAGCGCTGCCGGTGTTTTGTTCAGTTACGTGTCTGACTCGATTGCCGGACTGTTCAATGCGGCAGCCTATATGTCGACATCTGTTATGGTCGGACTTGCGCGTACTGCCGGAGCGGTAGAGTGGTCCAATTTTGAGGTGGAGAAGTGGAACTTTGCGCAGTGCGCTACATGGTATGGCGTTGTCGCGCTTGTTATGCTGGTTTTTCACGCATGGCGCAACCGTGTTGTCATAAGAATTTGATAACCGGACTTCGATACGCCGCTGAAAGTCTGCAAAAACGTGCAAACTTCTTTTGAAATATACAAAGCGCGACATTGTGTCTCAAAATGTCACACTTTGTGTCTCACTGTGTCACGAAAAGGGCGTTGGCACAGTGATTTTTTATGTAGAATGACCTTTGGCACGGTATTTGCTACATAGATGGCGTCACCCCAGTAAGGTGGCGGATAGGAAGAAAAAATTATGGCAAAAGTATTAGGAATTGACTTGGGTACCACCAACAGCTGTATGGCCGTTATGGAAGGCGGCGAGGCTACGGTTATCCCCAATAAGGAAGGTCAGCGCACAACACCTTCGATCGTTGCATTCACCAAGACGGGCGAAATTCTCGTTGGTCAGGCCGCTAAGCGTCAGGCCGTTACGAACCCGAAGTCGACGATTTACTCGATCAAGCGTTTCATCGGCCGCAGGTTCGACGAAATGACCGACGAAATCAAGATGATGCCTTACGAGGTCGTTCGCGCGGCTAATGGCGACGCCGCCGTCAAGGTCGGCGATAAGACTTATACGGCTCAGGAAATTTCGGCTATGATTCTTCGCAAGCTTAAAGAGGATGCCGAGGCGTTCTTGGGCGAGAAGATTACCGAGGCCGTTATTACTGTTCCTGCTTACTTCAACGACCAGCAGCGTCAGGCGACCAAGGACGCCGGCAAGATCGCAGGTCTCGAAGTTAAGCGTATCGTCAACGAGCCTACTGCCGCGTCGCTCGCGTACGGTCTCGACAAGAAGAAAAACGAGAAGATCGCGGTTTACGACTTCGGCGGCGGTACGTTCGATATCTCCGTACTTGATATCGGCGACGGCGTTTTCGAGGTTAAGGCGACTAATGGCGATACCCACCTCGGCGGTGACGACCTCGATCAGGCGATCATGAAGTGGCTCATCGAGGATTTCAAGGCCGCTCAGGGCGTTGACCTATCCCAGGACATGATGGCTCTTCAGCGTCTTAAAGAAGAGGCCGAGAAGTCGAAGTGCGCTCTTTCGACCGCGACGACTTACGATATTAACCTTCCGTTCATCACGATGAACCAGTCAGGTCCCTTGCACCTCACCGCTACGCTCAACAAGGCGAAACTTGAGCAGCTTACGATGGATCTCGTCAACCGCACGAGCGAGCCTTGCCGCAAGTGCATGAGCGACGCTGATCTTTCGAGTGTTGACGAGGTCGTTCTCGTCGGCGGTCAGACGCGCATGCCTCTTATTCAGGAGAAGGCGAAGAGCCTCTTTAACAAGGAGCCTCACAAGGGCGTTAACCCCGACGAAGTCGTTGCCATGGGCGCGGCGATTCAGGGCGGCATCCTGAAGGGCGAAGTCAAGGACGTTCTCCTTCTCGACGTAACTCCGCTTACGCTCGGCATCGAGACATTGGGCGGCGTTCTCACTCCGCTTATCGAACGCAACACGACGATTCCCGCCAAGAAGTCTCAGGTCTTCTCGACGGCGTCGGACAATCAGCCTGCCGTTACGATCGCGATTTTCCAGGGTGACCGCAAGATGGCCCGCGACAACAAGTCGCTCGGCAACTTCAATCTCGACGGTATTCCTCCGGCGCCGCGCGGCGTTCCCCAGATTGAGGTTACGTTCGATATCGACGCCAACGGCATTCTCAATGTCTCGGCTAAGGATCTCGGCACTCAGAAGGAGCAGAAGATTACGATTACTGCCGCGGGTGGCCTCTCTAAGGAGGAGATTGAGAAGATGCGCAAGGACGCCGAGGCTCACGCAGCCGAGGATGAGAAGCGTCACGAGGAAGTTGAAGCCCGCAACAAGGCCGATGGTCTCGCGTTCCAGGTCGAGAAGACCTTGAAGGACGCCGGCGATAAGATCGCCGCCGAGAAGAAGGCTCCCGTCGAAGAGGCTCTTAAGGCTCTCAAGGACGAGCTCGCCAAGAATCCTCCCGCTCCGATCGCCGACATCAAGGCTAAGGAAGAGGCTCTCATGAAGGCGATGGAACCCGTCGCTCAGGAGATGTACGCTTCCGCTCAGGCCAACCAGCAGCAGCCGGGAGCCAATCCCGAGCCGCCGCCTGCCGATGAGCCTAAGAAGGAGAAGGGCGGAGACGATGTTGTCGACGCGGACTTCACGATGAAGTAAGTCAGTAGTTAGGGGTTAGTGGTTAGGAGTCAGTTTTAAAACTAATCACTAACCACTAATCACTAACGACTAATGACTATCATATATAAAAAAAGAATTTAAAACTGAAAGGAAATAAAAAACATGAAAATCAGACCTCTTGGTGATCGCGTTCTCGTTGAACCTATCGAAGAGAAAGAGCAGGTAGTCGGCGGTATCTATATCCCTGACTCTGCTAAGGAAAAGCCCATGCAGGGCAAGGTTATCGCCGTAGGCAAGAAGCTCGACGATGCTGGTAAGGAAATCGCTTTCGACGTTAAGCCTGGCGACACGGTACTTCTTCCTAAGTACGGCGGCACCGAAGTTAAGATCGACGGTCAGAAGCTTCAGCTCGTCCGTGAGGAAGACCTCCTCGGCGTATTCGTTAAGTAACAAGGAACGGGGGAGATCAGTCTCCTTCGAACCCCCACGATAAGGTAAGTTTTATTAAGAAAGGCAATTACAATGGCTAAGCAGATTAAGTTTGATGCAGAAGCTCGTCAGAAGATTCTCGCCGGTGTCGAGAAGCTTTCGAGCGCCGTAACTTCCACTCTCGGTCCCTCCGGCCGCAACGTCATCATCGACAAGAAGTTCGGCTCGCCCCAGATCACCAAGGACGGTGTTACCGTAGCCAAGGAGATCGAGCTTCCCGATCCCTTCGAGAACATGGGCGCCCAGATGGTCAAGGAGGTCGCCTCCAAGACGAACGATGTCGCCGGTGACGGTACGACCACGGCTACCTTGCTCGCCGAGGCTATCTACCGCGAAGGTCTCAAGAACCTCACCGCCGGCGCGAACGCTATGGCCCTTAAGAACGGTATCGACAAGGCTACAGCCGCTGTCACCGAGTCCATCGCCAAGCTCGCCAAGAAGGTCAAGTCGGCCGACGAGATCGCCCAGGTCGCCACGATTTCCGCCAACGGCGACACCGAGATCGGCAAGATGATCTCCGACGCGATGGACAAGGTCGGCCAGAACGGCACGATTACTGTCGAAGAGGCCAAGACGCTCGAGTCCACTCTCGATGTCGTCGAGGGCATGCAGTTCGACAAGGGCTATCTCTCGCCTTACTTCGTCACAGCTCCCGAGCGCATGGAGTGCGAGCTCGAGAATCCCTTCATCCTCCTTTTCGAGAAGAAGATCTCCAACCTCCAGGATATGCTTCCTCTCCTCCAGGGCGTCGCCAAGTCCGGACGTCCTCTCATGATCATCGCCGAGGATGTCGAGGGCGAAGCTCTCGCGACTCTCGTCGTCAACAAGCTCCGCGGCACCTTCCAGGTCTGCGCCGTTAAGGCTCCCGGCTTTGGCGATCGCCGCAAAGCCATCCTCGAGGATATCGCCATTCTTACGGGCGGCAAGCTCATCACTGAGGATATCGGCATCAAGCTCGAGTCCGTCACGATCGATATGCTCGGCCGCGCCAAGAAGGTCGTCGTCGACAAGGACAACACGACGATCGTCGAGGGTCTCGGCAAGGGCGCCGACATCAAGGCCCGCGTCGAACTCATCAAGAAGCAGATCGAGGAGACTTCCTCCGACTACGATCGCGAGAAGCTCCAGGAGCGCCTCGCTAAGCTCTCCGGCGGTGTCGCGCTCATCAAGGTCGGCGCTGCTACCGAGGCTGCGATGAAGGAGAAGAAGGATCGCGTCGATGACGCTCTCCACGCCACCCGCGCTGCGGTTGAAGAGGGTATCGTTCCCGGCGGCGGCGTCGCTTACCTCCGCGCTCAGAAGGCCATCGAGGCTCTCAAGCTCGAAGGCGACGAGAAGGTCGGCGCATCGATCATCTGCCGCGCTATCGAAGCTCCTCTCCGCAAGCTCGTCAACAACGCCGGTCAGGAAGCGGCTCTCGTCATCGCCAACGTCAAGAAGGCGACCGGTACGAACGGTTACAACGTCCGCACGGGCGAGTACTGCGACCTCCTTAAGGCCGGTGTCGTCGACCCCGCCAAGGTTACGCGCTCTGCTCTCCAGAACGCGGCTTCCATCGCGGGTCTCCTCCTCACGACCGACTGCATGGTCACCGATCTTCCCGAGAAGAAGGAAGGTTGCGGTTGCGGCGGCCACGGCGGCGCTCCCGACATGGGCGGCATGATGTAATATCGTTGGTTCAACGGTAAATAAAAGAGGCGATCCTTTCGGGTCGTCTCTTTTTATTCTTTCAAGTTGACTATGTGCCGACGAATAGGATATACTTCATGCATTATTTATTAACGTATAACAATGGTAAAACAATGGAAATAAATCGTAACACTTCTGTCGTCGGGGCGTTTTTTACGGTCCTCGCGTGTTCTTTGTTCATTTTTGGCAGTGGCTGCGGGGGTGTTAAATGTTCCCGTAGCGCGATTCCCGGCGATCTTAATACGTTGTGCCTTCTCTCTGACGCCGAATCGCGGTCGATCAGCCCCGAGAATCAGACGGGCGAGCGCGGCGGCGGCGCGAAGGAAGTCCCCGACGAGGACTCCAAGGCATATAGGCTCGGTAAGGGCTGGAAGGTCCGTCCATGCGTGACGATCAAGCCCGGCAAGACGTTCGAGCTTATGAATGTTGAAGGTCCCGGTCTTATCCAGAACATGTGGATTACGATGGCCGGCGACGGTTCGCTTGAAAGGCGCTGTTATATTTTAAGAATGTATTGGGATGACGAGAAGGAGCCTTCGGTCGAGTGTCCTTTAGGCGACTTCTTCTGCAACGCCTATAAGAAGTGGGCTCCGCTTTCCTCTCAGGTTGTCTGTGTCGGTCCGCGTCAGGCGTTCAGCTGCTTCTGGCCTATGCCGTTCAGAAAGAAAGCCCGCATTACCTTGGAACACCGCGGCAAGGAGCCTATCGCGCTTTTTTATCAGATCAACTATGCGCTCGGCGACGTTCCGGACGACGCGGCGTATTTCCACGCCCAGTTCCGCCGTTCGAATCCAACCAAGGGTTCTCTTCACACGATTCTTGACGGCGTAAAGGGTCGCGGTCATTACGCGGGTACTTACTTCGCGTGGCGCTGCCGCAATTATATCTGGTGGGGCGAGGGTGAAATCAAATTCTATATGGACGGCGACACCGAATATCCTACGATTTGCGGAACCGGTGCCGAGGATTATGTCTTAGGCTCCCACAACTTTGAGGTTTTGAATGAGAAGAAGTTCTGGATTTACAATACGCCTTACGCGGGTCTCATTCAGGCCGAGGAGGCCAAGGAGCCCGATAGCGTAAGCTCCTACGGCATGTATCGCTGGCACGTTACAGACCCTGTTCGCTTCAATAACGATCTTCGCGTGACTATTCAGGATCTCGGATGGGCGCCCGGGCCGTACGTGACCCAGAACTCCGACATTTCGACGACGGCGTTCTGGTATCAGACCGAGCCTCACGCCGCTTTCCCGAAACTTCCCTCCGATGAGGAGCTTGTAGAGGATTACGGTAGCGAGCTTGTATCCCGCAAGAATTCGATAAAGGCCAAGGGCGCCAAATAATTTCAGATTTCAAAAGGAGTTTTGTCATGCAGATTTCTAAGAGAGAGTTTCTTAAGCGTCTCGGCGTAGGCGGAGCCGCAGCGATCACAGGCGCCGCGTTCGGCGATGAATTTGTCGCTTCTAATGAGAAACTTCCCCCCGGTGCTATCGGCGATCCGCTTAATCCGCGTTTCGGCAAGTGGATTTATCCTATCGATCATACGACCGAGGACGGTCCGAGTTCCTTCATGAAGGGCGGCAAGGTTATGATGCCCGGGCGCGAGGTGCCTATTTTCCACGAGACAGACGTCGTCGTCGTCGGCGGCGGATGCGCGGGTTTCGCCGCAGCGGTCGCCGCCGCGAAGACGGGCGCGAAGGTCGCGCTCGTCGAGAAGGACGGCTCTCTCGGCGGTCTTTTCACGAACGGCATGGTTCTTATCGTTCTTGCGACGGCCCGCAAGGAGGCCGGCGGTGATTTTACCGTCGTCACGCGCGGCGTCTGCGGCGAGTTTATGGATCGCGCTTTGAATCTCGGTTCCGCTTTCTGCACAAAGCCCACCAAAGACAATCTCATGCAGCCGACGGTCGATCCCGAAGGGGCTAAGTATCTCATGGACCGCATGGTTGAGGAGCAGAAGATCGATATGTTCTTCCACGCCTGGGGCATCGACGTTATCCAGGAGGGTAATAAGATTCGCGGCATCGTGTTCATGTCCAAGCAGGGTATGCAGGCGATTTTGGCGAAGACGGTCGTCGACTGTACGGGCGACGGCGATATTTATTTCGCGGCAGGCGCCCAGTACCGCCAGATCACCCATGGCATCGGTTTTGTTTCCCGCTGGGCCAATCTCGACAGGATTACGGCTAAGCGTCCGCCGCGCGACAAGGACGGCAACGTTCTTCCTGGCTACTGGATCATGAAGGGCAACGAGGCTAATCCTTCGACATGCTGGACGGGCGTTCCCAATCATCACGGCGACGGTCTTGACATTCGCAATCTGACGCGCGAGGAGATTTATCATCGGAAGGAAACCTGGGAGGCCGTTCAGAAGCTCCGTAAGACTCCCGGCTGGGAAGAGGTTTTCATCGCCAATACCTGCTCTCAGATCGGTCCGCGTGTTACGCGCCTTTTAAAGTCCGAGTGCATAGTCGATCGTGCGATGCTCGCTAAGAACTGGGATCCGGAAGATGCGGTAGGCTGGTTCGGCGTAGACGGTCTTCATTCCGCGTGGAAGGTTCCGTACCGCTCGCTCCTTCCCGTTGGCGTCGACAATCTTCTTTCGGCGGGCCGCTGCATCGGCGCTCCCGATACGTGCGACACCTTCCGTCTTATCGCACCCTGCTTCGTCACGGGCGAAGCCGCGGGTACAGCCGCCGCGCTTGCGGCTCTTTCGGGTAAGTCGCCGCGCGACATTGACGTCAAAACACTCCAGAAGACGCTCGTTAAAAACGGCGTTTATCTGTAATTTCCGGTTGCAGACAAGACGGTGTTTTGGTAAACTATTTGAATCTTTTTCCGAGTGGAAGAAGATGAAGCGAATGATTCGGGTCTCTCCATAACCCCGGACAAAGCGGATTAATCTAACTTTTAAAGATTGAAAGGAACAAAAAGATGGAAATGCCTACCTCCACCCTTACGGGTATTACGCTCAAGGATATGTTTGACGCCGGTCTCCACTTCGGTCACCAGACGAAGCGTTGGAATCCGAAGATGAAAGGTTATATCTTCGACAAGCGCAACGGTATCCATATCATCGACCTCACCCAGAGCGTCACTCTCCTCGACGAAGCCGCTCAGTTCCTCCGCGACACCGTTCTCGCCGGTAAGAATATCCTCTTCGTCGCCACCAAGAAGCAGGTTTCCGAACTCGTCAAGGATTGCGCTACATCTGTCGGTCAGTACTACATCACCGAGCGCTGGCTCGGCGGTACGCTCACCAACGCCAAGACGATCCGCTCTTCCGTAAAGCGTATGCGTCAGCTCCAGGCTACCGCCAAGGCTAACGGCGGCGAGCTCTCCGAGCACAAGCAGGAAGCTTCGATGCTCCGCCGCGAGCTCAACAAGCTCGAGAAGAATTTGACCGGTATCGCCGATATGGCCGAGCAGCCCGGCGCCGTCGTCATCGTTGACGTCGTCCGCGAGCAGAACGCCGTTAAGGAAGCCGTCCGTCTCGGTATCCCTGTCGTCGCCATCGTCGATACGAACGCCGACCCCGAGCCGATCGATTACGTCATCCCCGGCAACGACGACTCCGTCCGCGGCGTCGAGCTCGTTCTCGGCGGTCTCACCAAGGTTATCAAGACCGCTAACGACGAGTACAGCGCCAAGGCCGCCGAAGAGAATCGCAAGCGCGAGGCCGATCGCGCCAAGCGTGACGAGGCCGAGAAGGCCGCCCGCGCCGAGCGTAAGGCCAAGAGCGGTGCGAAGGAAGGCGCCAAGCGCGCTCCCCGCAAGGCTTCTGTAGCGGTTAACGTCAAGGCCGCCGCCCGCGCCGCCAAAGAGGCCGCCGAGGCCAAGGCTAAGGCCGATCTCGAGGCTAAGCGTCAGGCCGCCGTCGTTGAGGCTGAGGCCGCCGCCCGCGCCGCCGAGGCTCCTGCCGACGAAGCTCCCGTCGCTGAGTAATTCAATAAACAATTTTTAACGAAAGGTTTTTCACAATGGCTATTACCATTCAGGAAATCAAGGAACTCCGCGAAGCGACCGCCGCTGGTATGGGCGCTTGCAAGGAAGCTCTCACCGCCACCAACGGCAATATGGAAGAGGCTATCAAGTATCTTCGTGAGAAGGGTCTCGCCGTTGCCGCCAAGCGCGTTGACAAGGAGTCCAAGCAGGGCATCATCGCTCTCGCCGAGGCTGCCGACAAGAAGACGATGGCTCTCGCCGAAGTCAATTGCGAAACCGACTTCGTCGCCAAGACCGAGGCCTTCATCAAGTTCGTCGATGACGCCGCCAAGGTCGCGCTCGAGGGTAAGGATATCGAAGCTACTCTTAACGACGACTACAAGATGCTTCTCACCAAGACGGGTGAGAACGTCAAGATCCGCCGCAGCGAGCGTTACGCGCTCGAGGGTGCCGGCGTTCTTTCCGGCTACATCCACATGGGCGGCAAGATCGGTGTTCTCGTTGAGCTCGCTTGCGAGAAGGCTGACGCCGCCGAGCTCGCCGACGCGGCTCACATGATCTGCCTCCAGATTGCCGCTAACGCTCCTAAGTACGTCAATCCTGAGGATGTTCCTCAGGCTGAGATTGATGCTGAGCTCGAGATTAAACTCAACGCGCTCAAGGAGCAGAAGGGTAAGCTTCCTCCCGAGCAGGCTCTCGTCGGCATCAAGAAGGGTATGGCCGCTAAGTACTGCACCCAGGTTTGTGTTACGAAGCAGGATTACGTCGCCGACGGCGAAGTCACCGTTGAGAAGTATCTCGACGGCGTCGCCAAGACGGTCGGCGCTCCCATCACGATCAAGCGCTTCTGCCGCATGCAGCTTGGCGCCTAATATATTCTACATAAATAGAATAAGAAGAAGGACGGTCGTAGGACCGTCCTTTTTTTGCGTCGCAGTCGCACCTGAAAACTTAGCGGACATAGCGCGAGGTAAACACCATTAAAAACCGCGCGAGCGCCTAAAATGCCGCGGTAGCGATGGAAAAGGATGAAGATAGTAATCTATTCGCGCTTCGCTTAGTGGCGGCACCCCTGCTAGGGCATCGCCTTCGGCGGCTCGCGCAACCGCTTGCGCCCCCTTCGGGGCTCGGCCTTCGGCCTCGGGCAACCTGGCGGCTACGCCGCAGGTGCATCTCGCTCGGGGGATACCCGAAAAGTACAACACTAGAGATAGTGAGTATGATTTGTCGAAGTTCGTTTAAGGTCTTTGACTTTCTTATGCTCTTCCTTTTACAATCTACTTCGTGATTGCTATGATTGGTGTAAGATTGTTCGCATCAATAACTAAGCAACGCGCAGAATCTACCAATTCCATTCTCCAACTCCAAACTCCAACTAAATCTTTCTTCGAAGATTGTACTCAGTCTATCCAATGTTGCATCTTTCGTGTAGAGCGCGATAGCGCTCGTTTTCGTGACCCCGTAGGGGTTTTGTGTCTGAGTTAAGTGACAAAACCCGATAGGGTGAAGAGGCGTTGGGCGCGGTGGCAACGCAAAGCGTTAAGCCACAAGCGCACAGCGACACTTCAATCGCACTTGCGCGATTTGTCACTAACTCAGTTTTAGTGGTCGCGCGTCAGCGCTCTTCCCTCTTCCCACTTCCCATTCCCACCTTGTTTACTTATCATAATTATGATAAAATCTTTGGTGTAAAAGATGGAGAAATTATGTCAACATTATTAAAGGATGCCGATATTCGCCCTATTTCTGATCTTCGCAATCGATTTGCTGAAGTTTCAGATTATGTGCAAAGTGGAAAGACGATAATTTTCACGAAAAACGGCTATGGATGTATGGTTACAATGAGTTTCGATGCGTACAAGTCGCTTTCGGATCCAGCGTTAACTGAACTTAAACGAGTTGATGAATTGCTCGAAACCGACAATCGCCATTTTACACGCGAGGAGTCGCTAAATATACTTCGGGAGCGTGCAAATGCTCGGAGAAAATAATTACACACTTGATATCCGACCTACATTCATTGACGAGCTTGACGCAACAGTTCGTTACATTGAGCAGGAATTACAGAATCCAATTGCGGCGGATAAATTGATCGAACAAACTTACGCGGCGATTGATGAAAGATTGTTTGCTCCTGAATCCTTTGAGCCGTGTTATCGTCCGCCAGATGTTAAACAACCGTATTATAGGATTCATGTCGGGAATTTTGAGGTTTATTATATTGTTCGTGATAAAGTTATGGAAGTAAGATGGTTTCGCTATTCTAAAAGCGTTCAACCTCTTACGTAAGTGTAGCATAAAATAAACGCGTAAAGTCTAGTCCTCTGCCAATCCTGTGCTAATGCTCTTGTAATACACTTCGTGATTGCTATGATTGGCTAAGTTAGTGCGCGTCAGTAATACCGTTCCGCAATTTAAGCGAATCGCAGAAATGAGATATAATAATCGTATGAAAACAAATGCGCTTTTGTATGCAGATGAAACTTACGAAATCAACCGTTGTATTTATGATATTCTGATAGCGAAGGTATGGTAGAAGATATTGAAACAGGCGATATTTCGCCTATTCAGTTGCATTAATATTTCTTTTATAGGTTTTGTAACTTTTTTGATTGTTTTGCTTGCTCCTGCGGAGCAGACGACTTATATCGATAATTTTTTACTGCGCCTTCGGCGCGACGACTTATATCGACTTTTATGTGCGCAGGCATTGTGCGGAAGGCTTTAATCTCGTGGCCGGACTTGTCGTCGCTTTTGCTCCGACGCCACGAGATTAAGCGCCTTATCCTTCCGCACAATGCCTGCGCATTTAGAAGTTAGTTATATTATTAATGAAGTGCATCGCTCGATCAGGAGGATAGGCACTTGCGTTGCGCCCGTCGCCGCAGGTGACAAGTCCGGGGCGCAACGGAAAGCCTACCGAGCGAGCGATGCACACAAAAGTCGTTCCAAGTCGTCGCGGCGAAGCCGCAGTAATAAAAATAAATCTAACCGGCCACGAGATTAAAGCCTTCCTTCCAAGGCTTGCGCCAAAGTCGTTCCAAGTCGTCTGCCGCGTCAGCGGCAAGTAAAAACAACTTCCTACTTCCCACGTCCTCCCAAAATCGCTATTGCACCGAAAAACTCTAATGTGATATAATTTGAGGCGACGAAGGCTTAATAGGCTGGGGTCATCGAGACGCGGAGAAAGTTCTTCGCCTTGAGCGGCGGTGAAAACCGTCGCTCTTGCATTTTAAGATGAATGATAGAAATATACTGAGCATATTTGTCGATGAATCTGGGAATTTCTCATTTGAGAAAGAGGCTTCCCGGTTCTATATTGTTTGCTTTGTAATGCATAATCAAAATTCATCTATTGATGAACATGTCAGAAAACTAGACTCTGATCTTGATCGAATGGGATTCTCGAATCTGTGCTTTCATGCCGGTCCCATAATTCGTCATGAAGATGGGTACGAGTTTATGAACTGGGAATTACGCAATCGAATATTCTCAAAGATGATGGCGTTCTATCGCAAGGCAGAATTCTCCTACCATTGTTTTACGGTGGATAAAAAGTTTGTCTCGTCCGAATCGCAGATTGTAGATCGACTTAAAATAGAAATAAAAGCCTTTCTTGAAGCCCTTCGCATGAACTCTGAAATTGCGCAACATCTGAAGCTGTATTATGATTGTGGCCAAACGCCAATAACAAACATGCTTCAATCGGCTATGACATCAGTGTATGGCGATGATTGGGAGTTTGCGCAAGATGTAAAGCCCATAAAATACAAGCTTTTTCAAATAGCAGACTTAATCTGCACAACAACTCTCATTGAGCAGAAAATAGCCAATGGTCTTAAAATGACTAAAAGCGAAGATAAATTTTTTGGTGGTCCCAGAAATTTCAAGCGCAATGTTCTTAAGGTAATAAAGCGCAAAGAAATCTAAGTATTTCGAGTCTTTTGTTTTCTAACTTTTTTTATTGTATTTACTTGCGCCTTCGGCGCGACGACTTATATCGACTTTGACGAGCGGAGGAGGAAGGAAGGCTTTACGCCGATGCCCAGACATGTCGCGCAAGTGCGACGGCATCGTCGTAAGCGCCTTATCCTTCCTTCCTCCTCCGCTCGTTAGAGTATTAATCAAATGTCAATTATTTGTGATTGTGCGACGGATATGCGGATAAATGCGCCGAAGAGCGAAGCTCGAAGGGAGATACACCTGCACCGAAGGTGTCAGGTCGCCCGACGAGCAACGCGAGGAGCTTTGCGAAGCAAAGTCGCAAGAGGCTGTGCCGCGCAGACCGAAGGTCGAGCGCACGAGCGTAGCGAAGTGGCCGCAAGGCGCCGCGATCGGCGTTTAATCTCGTGGCGTCGGAGCGAAGCGACGACAAGTCCGGCCACGAGATTAAAGCCTTCCTTCCAAGGCTTGCGCCAAAGTCGTTCTAAGTCGTCTGCCGCGTCAGCGGCAAGTAAATAACCTCTTCCCTCTTCCCACTTCCCTCTTCCCTTCCAAAAAACCGCGCGAGGGGTGAAAATGCGGCGCTAGCGATGGAAAAGGATGAAGATAGTAATCTATTCGCGCTTCGCTTAGTGGCGGCTCCGCCGTGAGGTAGTGACAAATTGCGCAAGCGCGATTGAAGCGCTGCTGTGCGCTTGTGGCTTAACGCTTTGCGTTGCCACCGCGCCCATTGCCTCTTAACCCTATCGGGTTTTGTCACTTACCTCAGACACGAAACCCCTTCGGGGACACGAAAATTCACGAAAATGTGGGGGAATGGGGAACTGGGAAGAAAGACTAAAATATGAAGCGAGAAAAAGTGACTATAGATAGAGGAGATTGGTTGCATTTTTGTCTGAAAAAGCATATACTATTTCCGACATGAAAGAAAAGGATTATTCGGAGAAAATTAGAGAGCGCGTCTCAAAGCTTAGAGATGGCGAACTTGTCGTTATGGTTGATTTTGCCGATATTGCTCCAAATAACACCGTCAACAAAATTGTTACGAGACTTGTGGACGAGAATCTTTTGCGTCCTATTATCAGAGGAGTTTATCAAAAGCCGCTGATGAATTCATTTCTTGGCGAGCCAATAGAACCTACTGGCGAGGCTTTGGCGTTAGCAATAGCTCGAAAGAATGGATGGACGATATGTCCTAATGGAGATACCGCGCTTAATTTGCTTGGTCTTTCTACTCAGGTTCCTGCGAATTGGAGTTTTCTTTCGAATGGTCCATATAAAGTATATAAGTTTAGCGGCGGTGAAATTCGCTTTTCTCATACGGCGAATAGATTATTAGAGAGTTTATCAAAGGATTCAGTATTTCTAGTACAGGCATTGAGAGCTTTGGGTGAAGAGAGTACAGATGAAGAGACGCTTATGCGCCTATCTCACAATATTTCACCTGAACGGATAAATCTAATTGAGGCCGAAACTAGGAATGTTCCAGATTGGATTCGGTCAAAAATTGCGAAATTAAAGGAGATTAAAAATGCGTAATGTTGCAAGAGAAAGCGATGCCAATCTTTATGCGCTTTTTGCGAATACATCGGCTAAGAGTGGATTATCTCCTGCTGTTATAGAAAAGGACTTTTGGGTTTGTTGGCTACTTGATTACCTTTTCAGTAGATCGCCATGGAAAAATCAATTGGCGTTCAAAGGCGGTACTAGTCTCTCAAAGGCATTTGGTCTTATCAAACGCTTTTCCGAAGATGTTGACCTTATTCTTGACTGGCGGCTGCTCGGATATGAGAAAGATGAGCCTTGGCAGTCACGCAGCAATACTCAGCAAGACATTTTTAATACGAAGGCGAATGAAAAAAGCGCCATATTCTTAAGAGATGTTTTTGCACCGAAACTCCGTGAAGATCTTGCGCGTGATCTTAATCATCCAGTTGATATCAATATAGACCCGGTAGATCCTAATACGGTTATATTTAATTATCCATGCGCATTTTCGGACGCGTCAATTCTTCGTGAAATACGTATTGAAAGTGGTAGCCTTGCCGCATGGACACCTGCGCGGCACAAGTCTATTTCACCTTATGCCGCTGAATATTATCCGCATATTTTTAAGCAGGCAGAAACATTGGTGTTTACGGTTGAGGCTGAACGGACATTTTGGGAGAAGGTTACAATTTTACATCGAGAGGCGATGCGTACAGAACGCCAAGGCCCGATGCCGCCACGTTATTCTCGGCATTATTATGACTTATGGAGTATGTGCCAAGGCGAAACTAAGGACGCTGCGCTTGCCAAGCTAAATCTTCTTGATGCGGTTGTTGAGTTTAAAAAGAAATTCTATCGTTGCGCATGGGCTAAGTACGAATTGGCGACTGCGAAGTCAATTTCGTTGATGCCGCCAGCTGCTGCAATCCCATCTTTAGAAGCGGACTATCGTCACATGCGTAATATGATATTCGGTGAAACGCCACCATTTGAAGAGATGCTTGACTGTATAGCGAAGCTTGAAGATGAGATTCATAAGTGTTAATATGAAAACTAATGCGCTTTTATTTAGCTCAGAAACTTACCAATCGTTGTATTTATGATATTCTGATAGCGAAGGTATGGTAGAAGATATTGAAACAGGCGATATCTCGCCTATTCAGTTGCATTGATTTTTATTGTATTTACTTGCTCCTTTGTTTTACTTGCTCCTGCGGAGCAGACGACTTATATCGACTTTGACGAGCGGAGGAGGAAGGAAGGCTTTACGCCGATGCCCGGATATGTCGCGCAAGCGCGACGGCATCGTCGTAAGCGCCTTATCCTTCCTTCCTCCTCCGCTCGTTAGAGTATTAATCAAATATCAATTATTTATGACTGTGCGACGGATATGCGGATAAATGCGCCGAAGAGCGAAGCTCGAAGGGAAGCCGCGCAGACCGAAGGTCGAGCGCACGAGCGTAGCGAAGTGGCCGCAAGGCGCCGCGATCGGCGTTTACGACGCGTCCGCCGCCGCAGGCGGCAAGTCTGGGACGCGGCGTAATGCCGACCGCATATCCGATGCACACAAAAGTCGTTCCAAGTCGTCTGCCGCGTCAGCGGCAAGTAAAATAAAAAAACCGCGCGAGGGGTAAAAATGCCGCGGTAGCGATGGGAAAGGGAGAGAAAATAAAAAAAATTAAAAAATATTTTTAAGGGGGTTAAAAGTGCGTTTCACCCCTATTTTTATTGGGTGAGATGGCGATTAGGGTCTAAGTTCGAAGCAGAAGGGGAGTATACCCCACTTTACAAACAACCCCACAATTCGCTACAATATAGGTGCTTGGGCGGATAGTCGAAACTCGCGGTGAGTTTCATCTACCTTGGCGAAAATCGGAACGACGATGAGTTGGCGATCTGGGTATCGTAAATGAATCTGAGTTCTAAACCTAATCGGGCTGGGCCCCGAGAAAGTGAAAAAGAAATGAAGAAACTTATGTTTGCAGCTACGGCCGCCGTCTGTGCCGCAGTAACGTTCGGATTGGAGTCCGCTAATATTGTAGGTTATAGTCAGTCGGATGTTCGTTTGAATTTGTCACAGCAGATGCCGACCTTCGCTAATGTTGGTCAGACTTCTGTTGACATTCAGTCGATGATCCCTGTTGATGCTGATGGCGAAGTTCTTGACTATGAGTTCACCATTCAGGAAATTTCAGACCTTGGCAAGGTTATCAAGGTGTACGACTACATTCTCGCTGACTCTTCTGACGATGGCGAAATGGAAGGCTGGTTGACCTATAATGAAGACGGTGAGCAGGAAGTTGTTGAGCGTAAGTTCGATATTGGCGAGGGCTTCTTGGTTCTTGCTACCGCAGCTGGTAAGATGAGTTACTGTGGTGAGGTAGTTATGGGCGAGATTTGTGTTCCTGTTCGTAAGAACCTTTCTGCTCAGGGCAATATCCGTCCTATGCCGGTTGATATTCAGACCTTGATTCCCGTTGATGCTGACGGTGAAGTTCTTGACTATGAATTCACCATTCAGGAGACAACTGACCTTGGCAAGGTTATCAAGGTGTACGACTACATTCTCGCTGACTCTTCTGACGATGGCGAAATGGAAGGTTGGTTGACCTATAATGAAGATGGCGAGCAGGAAGTCGTTTCTCGCACATTTAATGCTGGCGAGGGCTTCTTGATTCTTTCTACGGCTGATGAAGGGTTTCTTAAGTTCCCCGCTATTCAAACCAACAACTAATTTACTACACAGCATAGTGTTGTGTGGATAAAACAAAAAAAAGGAAAAATAAAATGAAAAAAATCATGGTAGCAGCAGCAGCGATTGCTATGGCGGTAGTTGCTAATGCGTCATCTGTTATCTGGACATGTTCGAACGTGTTCCTCGGCAATGAAACCGACAAGTGCTCGGGTATTGCTTACTTCGTAAATGCAGACTTAATCAGCTCCACTGCCCTCAAGGCTCTTGGAGACGATGGTGCCGCTGCAATTACAACTGCTCTCGGCAGTTCGTATAGCTTCACCCCTGCCTCCGCTGGTTCTTATGTTAAGACAGCTGCTAACGCAGTTTCAGTAGGCACGTTGGGTCTCGCTGATACAACAGCTTACACTGGTTACCTCGTAATCTTCGATGGTGCTACCATCGCTGATTCTACGAAGTTCTACACTACTCAGGAGATGGATTTCACCACTCTTGCTGGTGATAACGCCGTTCAGGTTAAGTTCGGTTCTCAGAAGGTCAACTCGACCGACGCTGGTAATTGGACTGCTGTTGCTCCGGAGCCGACCTCTGGTCTCCTCCTCCTCATTGGCGTTGCTGGCCTCGCTCTCCGTCGCCGTCGCGCCTAATTGGTTAGGAGTTAGTAGTTAGGAGTCAGGAGTTAGTAATAAGGAAGTTAAAATTCCATTGTTCAACTTGAACTTCGACTTCGACTCTAACTTAACAAAACGGTAAGCCCGTCCGATTATTCGGGCGGGCTTCAAAATTTTAAGGAGATTATTATGGCTTGGAATCGTTCTATACCAAAACAAGTTAGCCCTAAAAAGAAAATAAGTCGTTTTCTTCTTTATATTTCGATACTTGGTGTAGTTATTTTGGTTATCTCCTTTTTTATAATGTCGGCATCAGAAGATGTTGTTCTCGAAGAAGACGAAACATCTTCTACACAAAAAACACCTAAGAAAAAACCCGTAAAACAGGATATTCCTAAGGAATCACTCGAAAGTGATTCTACTGTCGTTGAAACTAACACTGTAGAAGAAGCGACACCTACAGTAAAAAAAGCCAAACATAGTGGGCGATTTGTTGATGTTTCAAAGGCTATTTTTATTCCACGCAAGGATCCGCCCCGTAGATTTATCAATGACGCTGAAGAAGATGTCGCTTCACTCTTGGAGGTAATTCCAGGGGAGATGATCGTAGGCGAAATTAATTATCATAAAAAGAATCGATTTGTTAATAGTTTAAAGCAAGCGTTAGAGAATCCTACTCGTATTGACGAAAACGATTCAGCGTATTCAGTTGAATTAAAAAATTCAGTAAGAGATGTTATTAACGATTTAGCTCAGCGCATGAGAAAAGGCGAAGATGTCGCCGCGACGATGAAGCAAGCTAGATCAGAATTACAAGACCTAGGAATCTTTAGAATGGAGCTCCAAAACGAGCTAAAAAACATTCGCAAGACTACAGATGTTACAACAACTGAATATGAAGAATTTGTAGCTGTCGCGAATAAGATGTTAATTGAAAAAGGTGCAGAACCATTAAAAATTCCAAAAATCGTTTATCATCAATTGAAGTTAAGAGAAGAAAGGAAAGAAAAATGAAATTAGCTGTATATTGCGTTGTTGCCTTGCTTGGGGTTGCTTCTTTTGCTAAGGATAAAACCCCATTGCATTTGACATCTGCTGAAGAATTTAAGGCTAGGAAAGCTGAATTTGATGCATTGACACCAGAGCAGAAGAATGAATTCCGTCAGAAAAGAATTGCCTTTCATAAGGAGAAGGCTGGTGGTGTTGTTAGGGATACGCGCGGAATGTCAGGAACGGTATATGTAATCAATGCTCAGAAAAATATCTCAACGGATGATGTTAAAAAGCCTGTTGAGTGGTTACAGAACTACTTAAAAGTGCAGTTTAAGGTCATTGATGGCGCTTATGTTCATAGGGATACGGCTTATTCTTTTAGGCAAAAGAACAAAGCTAATGCTATCATTGTAGTTTATGATGACCCTAAAGAGTCCGCCTCTATTCTCGTTGCCCCTGAATCCCGTTGGGGTTCTATTAATATAGCTCAATTAGGCACTGACAATCTTGTTGAAAGAACTCAGAAGGAAATTTCAAGAACGATTGCTTTTGTTTGCGGAGGTATCAGCAGCCAATATCACCCAACACTTGGATCTCACGTAGATTCGCCATCGTTTTTGGATAAGGTTGATGGCTATGATTTACCCGTAGATATTCTTCTTTCAATTCGTCAATTTCTCCCTCAATTAGGTGTAAGACCATATAGAGACGTAATGTATCGTAAGGCATGTCGTGAAGGCTGGGCTCCTGCTCCGACAAATGATGTCCAAAAAGCTATTTGGAATGAAATCCACGCTACTCCGAAGAATCCTATGAAGATTGAATTCGATCCTAAGAAAGGTCGATGAAATACACCTACGCATATAAGACCTCTGACGGGGTGCGGCATGAAGAAACTATGAATGCCGCATCTCGCGAAGAGGTTTTTACTGCGCTACGAGCCAAGGGCATAAAGGCGATTAAGGTTGTCGCCGCTGACGGATCTAAAGCCAATGGCGAAGTGCGCGGCATCCGCAAACGAGTAGTTGCAGCGATTGTTATTATCGTTGCTGTAGCTGTTGGTGCTATCGCTTATTTCGGCGGCTCACAATCTAAAACCGATAGCATTTCAAACACAACCTCTAACCAAAATTCCAATGCTATCGCAGTCATTGAGAGTCCAACTCAAGACAATGCGAGACGACAGGTTATTGGCGATGTCGCTATAATCGAAAAAGGCATCCGCAACGGATGGAGCGACGTCTTTGAACTTGAGGGCGATAGGTTTCTCGCCTCGTTCGCCATCCCTGGCGTAAAGGCAGGTCAGCGTAATACTTCCGAAAAGGAATTCGCAGCAGCGCTTGAGAATAAATGCGAGATTAAGCCTAATGACTCAATCGAAGTCAAACAGATAAAAGCGATGGTCGAGGGGATGAAAGACGAGGCTCGCCGTTACATCGCTGCTGGTGGCTCAATTGTCTCTTATGGTAAAAGACTTACCGAGAGACAAGACGCTGAGATTGCTATTTATGAAAGAATCAAAGCCGATCTCGAAAAGGCTCATTCATCTATGAGCGAAGATGAATACATGATTTACTGGGAAAAGCGGAATGACGAACTTAGAAATCTTGGGATTAAGACGATTGGGCTGGAGTGAGGGGCGGTAGAAGGTTTTAGGTGAAGGTTAGAGGTGAAGGTGAACAGCGGAATTTGAGATTTTCCCTCTTCCCACTTCCTTTAGTAGTTCTTCTTAATCAAAGAGCTCAGGCTCGTTTTCGATTAGATCTGCCGCAAGGTATTTATAATCAAGATTATCAATACCATAAAGCCCCTCAGCAATTTGGTTGCAAAGGCGACTACGATAATAAATGTCAGTAGCAGAGCGAATATCTATCTTACGCATTTTACTTAGCTCGCTAATGATGTCTATAGACAAATCTTGCCGATAAATATCTACCTCTGACTTTTTCATGTTATTACATCTTAATTATCCGAGATCCAAGCGACCTTTAGCCTTTGTAAGATCTGGGATTTTGACTTCGCAAATACTACCATGGTAAACAGTCATGCGATTTCGTACCCCCAATCCTTGACGCAACCAGTTACATCATCAACAAGATATTCCTTACCTAACGTGTGTAACACATCATAATGGAGAATAAGATAATTATCTAAAACTTTGGAATTATTCAAAATAGAATACACCTTCTGCGGGGACATGTGCCATGCCTCCGCAAGGGCGTGAATCATAAAGACCACAAAAACAAGTACAGAACGATTAGCCATAAGTTATGTCAACATTATACCAAAAAACTAATTAGATAGGAGCGGAAAAATAAAACCAATAGCGAAGTCTGGGAAAAGAAAAACGAGGCATTGCGCTGCCTAAGTAAGACCAAAACTTAAAACTCGCTTCGTCAGAATGTACTCAGTGTCTCCAGTGTTGTGCTTTTCGTGTAGCCTCCGAAGGAGGCGTTTTTGTGTCCCACGAATGTGGGCTTTCGTGTTTGGGAGCGCGGCAAAAGCCGTAGGCTTTAGACGAGACGATGCGCTATGGGTGACGCGTTAAGCGACAAACCCAATAGCGCATTGGCGAGTCGTTAATCGCGTTAACGATTTGCCGCGCTCACAACTTTCGTGGTCGCGCGGAGCGCCACACTAATCACTAATGATTATTCTAGCCCTACCGTCTTAATTCCTAAATTTCTAAGCTCTTCGTTGCGGCGTTCCCAGACGTCCATGAAGTCGTCTTCGTTAAGCGATTCTTTAGCCTTTTCAATTTCTGACTTTATCCTCTCGTAGATTGCGATTTCTGCGTCTTGGCGTTCTGTTAGGCGCTTACCATAGTCGACGATTGTGCCGCCCGCTGCGATATATTGCCGCGCTTCGTCTTTCATTCCCTCGACCATCGCTTTAATTTGACGCGCTTCAGGCGAATCGGCAGGGAGGATCTCGCACTTTGAATTTATCGCAGCTTCAAATTCTTTAAGCGAAGTGTTGCGCTGACCAGCCTTAACGCCAGGAATCGCGAAGCTCGCTAAGAACCTATCTCCTTCGAGCGCGAAGACATCTGCCCACCCAGTGCGAATACCCTTAGCTACGATCGCTTCATCACCGAAAACTTGGCGGCGGGTTTTATCGACATTCGCCAAGTTCGCATAGGGATTACTCTCAGCCTTACCTAATGATTCTTTGGCGCTCTCAGGCACGTTGTTTACCGCGCTCTTGCTTCCGCTAAAGTAGGCTGCAACACCTACGCCAAGTGCAACAGACGCCACAAGAGCCACAACACCGCGCTTTCTAAGGCCGCGAACCTCTCCGTTAGCTTTAGAGCCGTCAGCAGCGACAACTTTAATCGCTTTTATGCCGCGTTTACGCAATTCAGCGAACACCTCTTCTCTCGAAGAGGCGTTCATTGTATCTTCATGACGTATTCCGTCACTCGACTTATATGCGTAAGTATATTTCATCGACCTTTCTTAGGATCGAACTGAATTTTCATTGGATTTTTGGGGGCGGCGCGGACTTCGTCCCAAACAGCCTTTTGGTACTCGTTCGTTGGCTGGGGCGCCCAGCCTTCCATGACTGCGAGTTTATAGGGGATATGACGCGCTCTTTTAACGCCGAACTTAGCCATTTGAGCGTACATCTTTTGGAAGTTCATAGGCTGCATAACTTGATAAACGAGCGCGTCGAGTTCCTTAAGATTATAAACTGGCTGAAGTACATCGTTCTTATAGGGCGCGTAACCGATACCGCCTACAAAGCCAAGCGCTCTCCAAACTTCCTTAATAAGTCTCGTCTCTGGCGCGAGAGGATCATTGCCGCCGAGATAACGCTTAGCATTGATAACTGCGATACGCTCCTCTGGCATTACGCAAAGACCAGGGCAATCGCCAGATTCAGCGATGAGAATCACATACGCGGCATTATTAGCCTTAAGCGCGGCGAGCGCTTTGGCGTATGGCTTTTCGTTCGCGTTAAGCTTTGACTTATCAATCTTAATATTCGTCTTAGATAAATCGCCGAATACTTCGGCGAAGCGATCTGCCGCGATGCCGGGCTTTTCGCGTGTATCAACTACGACTACGCTTACGCCAACTGCCGCGACATCGAGAAAGCCGCCTGTCTTTTTAAGGACTGCCGGGCGATTTTCAAGTTCAGCGCGAGTTTGCTTTTTATCAGCCTTTTTCTGACCTTCAGCCGCCTTTAGAGCTGCTGCTTCAGCCATCTTTTTAATTTGGTCTTCTTGGGCGTTATTAGCGAGAATGGGAGCCGTGATAAGAAGCGCGGCGATTATACTTAGAGTAGCTTTCATATTGTGAACCTTAATCCTTAATTGGAGTCTTTATGAGCGTCAATAATATCGTTAATGTGTTTAGGAATTTTAGCGTCAGGTAAGCCTAATTCTCTAAACTTTTGATTTAAAGTATCGCGATAGAGCGCGGCGGATTTAGCGTCACCTTTTTTGAGAAATCCTACAATATCCTTTAAGGTTGACGCGGTTAAGCCCTTTTGAATGGTAGCGGTTTGGCGCATTTCCATTACAAATTCATCGAAGCTCGCGCCAGTAGTTTCCATATAATCAAGCGCGAGTTCCTTAACTTCAGCGGCGGCTGTCTTTTTGCGGATGACTTCTTCGCTGTCATCGGGGTTAATTGTAACAGGTTTACGAAGCATTTTCATAACCTCAGCTTTATCTAAGCCCATAAGCATACCAGGGATAAACGATCCGTTTTGAAGATTCATGCCAATAAGATTCTCTTCAAAGGCGTTGTCGAATACAGGCTTAGGAGTAATATCTACCCAATTACCCTCATGATCACATTTATACACAGCGCCATGAGAGTGTACAGTTCTAAATTCACCGGGAGCAGGAACGGGGAAGGTTAAAACGCGACCATCGGGCGTTTGCATTGTGCCAGGCTTTTTAACGAATGGGGGCTTTTCCTTTTTTTGCGCGGCAAGGGGCTTCTCGGTCTTTTTAACGAGATTGGTCGAGGTCTTAGGCGTGGGAACGCGCTTTTTAGGGGTGTCGGTTTGCGCAATGGGCGCGGATTCGGGCTTAGAGAGGAAGAAATAAAGCACGATGCCGCCAAATAACGCGATAAGGGCGCAGATAGCGTATGGTACAACGCGCAGCTTGCGCGTTGACTTAGGAGTATCATTTTTCTTGAACGAGCTAGCAGCTCGTTCTACTACTTTATCTGATCCATTCCAACCCATAAGTTTTCTTTCTGTTTATTTTTACTTGCCGCGTTCCGCGGCAGACGACTTAGATCGACTTTTATATGCTCCGGACGTACGGTAGGCTTTCCGTTGCGCCCCGGACTTGTCGCCTGCGGCGACGGGCGCAACGCAAACGCCTATCCTCCCGTCCGTCCGTCGCATAAAGGAGTTAATTATTACACCTGCGCATGACTTGGAAGGAGATGCGCCGAAGAGCGAAGCTCGAAGGGAAGCCGCGCAGACCGAAGGTCGAGCGCACGAGCGTAGCGAAGTGGCCGCAAGGCGCCGCGATAAGGCGCTTAATCTCGTGGCGTCGGAGCGAAGCGACGACAAGTCCGGCCACGAGATTAAAGCCTTCCTTCCAAGGCTTGCGCTAAAGTCGTTCCAAGTCGTCTGCACCGCAGGAGCAAGTAAATCAAAACTAACCAACCACGAGCTTAAAGCTTCCTTACAAGGCTTGCGCCAAAGTCGTTCCAAGTCGTCGCGCCGTAGGCGCAGTAAAACTTAAAGTTAGAAAGCCCGCCCGAATAATCGGACGGGCTTACCGTTTTGTTTAGTTAGAGTCGAAGTCGAAGTTGAAGTCGAACAATGGAATTTAACTTCCTTATTACTAACTCCTGACTCCTAACTACTAACTCCTAACCTATTAGGCGCGGCGGCGACGGAGAGCGAGGCCAGCAACGCCAAGGAGGAGGAGAAGACCAGAGGTCGGCTCCGGAGCAACCTCGAAGCTGTTGTTCGCGAGGTTGGTAGCCTGATTGCCGAAACCGAAGGTCTTGGACTGCGAGTCGTTCTCCATCATGATGGAAGCGACAGACGTGACCGAAGCAGAGGTGCCATCAGCGCCCCAGATAACGGCGAAAGCCTGATAGGTGTCCGTACCGCTGCCGCTGTAAGTGATAGTCTTGCCAGAGGTAGCAGCAGAGGCATTAGCCATACCGGTATTGCCAACCGTACCATTTGCGAACGCATAGGCAGAAGTGTCAGTACCAGCAGCAACGAGAGCGGTGATCTGATCAACAGATGTAACACCGTTCTGACCGATTACGTAAACAGAGTAATCGCTGTTTTTGTAAGCGGTAGCACCCATCATCGACCAACCGACAGCAGCCGCGTTAGCCATCGCAGCCATCGCAACGGCGGCTACGAGAATCATGATTTTCTTCATTTTTTGTTTTCCTTTTTTTTGTTTTAGGCACGTTACACCATGCAACGCACGTAAATTGTTTTGACTTAATAGGGGCAAGCAATCTCAATGTTGAACGTAAGGCTGTTCATATTATCGATAGCGAAGCCAGCACCAGGTTCGATTGTAACATTAACGGGAGTACCCATTTCATCGCCCCAGAAGTTACCAGCCTCTTCACCAGCAGGATTCATCGACTTGTCAAAGTAGAAATAAATCGTTTCAGCGCTGCCGAGAGGACCAACAATCTGCATCGTATCGCCCCAGCCAACAGTAGGCATTTCGCCAGTAGGCGTACCATCGTTGAGCTGAATAGCATTGATATTAATGGCAGCAGGGAAGGGGTTGCCCGTCCAATTGAAGTTAGCGCGAGCAGGGATGGAAACCTTGGCAGTAGGAACTTCACCTGCAGTGCGGATCTTGAACTCAAGACCGTTCATGTTATCAATCGCAATACCATCGCCGGAATCGAACGAAACAGCAACAGGCGTACCCATTTCGTCGCCCCAGAAGTTACCAGCCTCTTCACCAGCAGGATTCATCGACTTGTCAAAGTAGAAGTAAATCGTTTCAGCACTGCCGAGAGGTCCAACGATCTGCATCGTGTCGCCCCAACCAACTGTAGGCATTTCGCCAACAGGAGTGCCGTCATCAAGCTGAATGGCGTTTATGTCGGTGGTATTAGCACCAGCCGTGACGAACATAGGAGCATACCAGTTAAAGTTAGCACGCGCATCCGTGTTATTATACCCAACAATATTCGCGGACTCCAATCCGAACGTTACTGCGGCACAGTAACATTTATTTACATTATTCTACGAGCGAATGAATGCAGAATACAGTAATAAAATGTAAAATAGAGGGCAAAAAGGAGAAATATGACACCGACTATTGCGCAAGTAATAAAATGCTACAAAATAATCGCTGATATTGAGCGGGCGAAGACTGGGCGGCCTGGGGAAGGGACGAAGAAAAATGTCTTGAGAGGTACGGTTGCTGTTTGTAATGCTGCCGGGATAGCGTTGAGCGATAGTGTTGAGGTGTTGACGCGAAGGGCGATAGATAGGGCGCTAGCTGATTTTATGGTTCGGGGAATGACGCGGCTTTCGGCGTGGAGCTATATTTGTAAATTAAGGGGGCTTTTCGCTAAATGGTGTCTGCCATATTATAAGGACGCTGGGTGGGAAATACCGAAGTTGGAGTTGCCGGTGTTTCGAGCGCAGGCGCCGCGTTATATTAGACCGTCGAGCGAGTTGTTGGCAAGGGTTAAAAACTGGTACAGGTTGCAGAAGGGCGAGTATTGGTTCGCGGCGACGATGATGCTCGAGTTCGCTATGAGAAATGGAGATGTATTAAGGCTTACGGATTCTAATTTTGTTGAGAATGATAATGGTAAGTTTTTGTCGTATACGCCGCATAAAACTGAACTTACGTCTGCGCGGCGGGTTTATTGGCCGATCCATCCAGAGATATGGCAGAAGTTCGAGGATTATGGGCGATTAGCGGGACTGGATGTTACGAATGAGACATTCGAGGACATAAATCGCGATTTACGGAATCTTGGATTTCACGGCTCAAAGGCAGCGTATGAATTGCGCAAGATTTGTATCGACCATATCTATCAGAAGTTTGGTGCAGAAATGGCAGTATCTATCTCAGGTGATGACATCCGCACCATTACGAAATATTACGCCGACCCCGCCCAACCGAATATCGGAGCGGTTAGGGTCTTGGATTTGCTTTAACCCCTGTCAAACACTTTCTCGCTATTATTTTCAACTCACGCTAACTGCTACCCGCTAACTGTCAAAAGCTAATTATGATATAATATCCGCATATAAATTAATAGCAATGGGGCCTGTCCCCCTCAGATTTTGCTGTAAGGCTACGCTCGACAGGTTCTTGAAGGGTAGTTGGGCGGCATCGAGGAATAATATGGTTCCTATGGAGTCGTTTGTTAAGAGGACGATAGGCGATTCAGCAAGGGTAATGGAGGCGGTCTTTGATGAGGAGCGTACGACCGATGAGCTTATAGACGCTATCGCTGATTTGGCAGCGGGCTTAAATCCTATCGTCAGAGACGCAAGACGAGTAAGCGAGAACCTGGAGAAGGAGGATGAGGACGAGGATTAAGGAAGCTGCTTGTTATTGAGGAACTTAAGCTCGTTATGTTTGAATGCTCTTGCACCACCGAAGAACCTATGTTCGCTTTCGGAAAGCTTCTCACCAGTTTCGAGCTTAAGTTTTACCAGAGTAAGAGTGCAGATTAAATCAGCAAGCTGGAATAATTTGTAATTTCGAGGAAGGACGCCCTGTGCGAAATCCACGGGGCAGCCGATGTCTGAAAAATATTTATGAAGGAGATTTGTAATCGGCGCTTGACCGCAGTCGTAGTACACCTTAACCTTGCCAAGTCTTGAAAGCATGTCTTTATGATTGATTATAAAATCATTAAGTTGTGTTCCAAGACGTGAGACAATCTGAAGAGTAGAACTGATATATTTCTTATCAACGCTTAAACAATGATAGCGAAAATTCATCTTTCTGGCAAAACTAAGCATTCTTGCGTAGATTTTCCCTCGCATGTGTCTTGAGAAGTATTCATAACCCTTTTCGCGACGAATGAGAGGCCCAGCATGAAAAATGAATGTGTCTTTATCTATACCAATTGACTCAAGAGACTGTTCGTAGTCGGCAATCAACTTGGATATGTCGATAGACTGGTCATGAAAAATCATGCCTAAAATATAAAAGCGAGAATCTTTGTCTGGATACTGAAAGCATCCAGATTCATCCACAAATATACTTAAAACATTATTATTCATTCTTAAAAAAACGAAAGTGACGAGAATTACTTCCCGCCACTCACACGGGGACATTTCCCCGCATCAAGGTGATCCCTTCCTTGGGGATGAGACCACGTATATTTTAGCATAAGGAAATTGTAGCCGCAAGTGCCAATTTAGCATATTCGTTTTATGGTATTAGTTTGCGGGGATTTGACCACATTGGTGGGGGCAGACTGGTGGGGTGAATATTTTTATGCTATTGGAGTTACGCAAGGAACTTGGTATTAACAGTGCAAATTATTACATCGCAATATTTGACTCCAATGAAAAGAGAAGGATATATTGAAATTGAAAAAGGGGTTAATATGTGTAATTCGCGCGTAGACCCTCGGATTCAGTTGTGGGGGAATGGGGTTAGAGGCCGCTCCGCGGCGGTACACTAAGCGAGGCGAAGCCGAGGTAGCCAAGGCCGAAGGCCGCAGCCCCGAAGGGGTGCTCCAAGCAGCCGCAAAACTGAGTCGGTGACGAATCGTGCATTCGCACGATTGAATCGTCGCTGTCCGCCCTCATTTTGAGGCTTTGCCTCAGAGGTGCGTCCATCTCCGATTCACCCTATCGGGTTTCGTCACTCGCCTCAGACACGAAAGCCCTACGGGACACGAAAGCGTCTCCTTCGGAGACTTACACGAAAATGCAACATTTGAGAAGCTTTGTACAATCTACGAAGTTTGTCAATTTTGGCACAAATAGGTCTGACCTTGTTGTGCCACTTTTACACTCTCACGGCAATGTCCAATTGTCTTGGATTGACGCGGCGAGCGATGTTAATGACGCGTATCAACTTAACCCATCATAGCCTTACGAAGTAGATTGTAAGAGGAAGGGCACTATCAAGTCACTGACTAAGCGAAGCGCAAAAACGTATCATCCTTATTATAAATCCTCTATTTAGCGAAGTGTGGATTAAGCGGAGGTCTTCGAGTGAGACTCGCGAAGGATTGTAGCCGTAAGAGAGACTTTGTACGCAACCAGTGACGTTGTTGTGGCGTTCCCGGAGTAAGCGTTCTAACTTGTCTAGATAGTAAAGGCGTTACAATTCCGTAGCGAGTCGAGACCGAGAAGACGCTCCGTTAATCCACCGTAGCTCCTCACTTTCGTGGTTCGCGGCGGGTATCCCCCGAGCGAGATGCACCTGCGGCGTAGCCGCCAGGTTGCCCGAGGCCGAAGGCCGAGCCCCGAAGGGAGCGCAAGCGGCTGCGCGAGTCGCCGAAGGCGATGCCCTGGCAGGGGTGCCGCAATGGTATGGTAGGGGGGCTGTGGGGGGGGGGCAGGGATGCAGGTGCAGCTTAAGGAACGGTGATAGCCTGTAATGCTGATAGCGTGGCGTTGGGTGATTAAGGGGTTTTGGGAACTGAAATTGTCGCCCTATATCCATTGACGGCAGAATAATCAATTTGGTATAATTACAACAATCATTGTGAGCGTTTCATGATGGGACTTATGTAAAGTCAAGCCCGGGCTTTATGTAAGATAATACAGGGCGAAAAAAGGAAAATTAAAAATGGGAGTTGCTTCTCTTGTTATGGGTATTCTCGCCCTCGTCGTTTGCTGGATTCCGTGCTTTGGCGCTTGGGCGCTTTTGTTCGCCATCCTCGGTATTATTTTCGGCGCTGTCGGTATCGTCAAGGCCAAGAAAACCAATAAGGGTAAGGGTCAGTCTATCGCCGGCTTGGTTTGCAGCATTATTGCCACTGTCGTTGTCGTTATTTGGATTTTCGTTATCGCGGCTGCTGCGAATGAGGCTGCCAATATCAATGACGAAGAGCTTAAAGATGCTATGAAGGCTCTTCAGTCTCTCTAATTCTATAAAGAACTTAAGAGTCTTAAACATTCTTAAGGATATATAGAAAATACAAGGTTGCTCAGGCAATGACGGTGAAACCTGTAAAGGTCAGCCGTAAAGCCGGGCAACCTTATTTTTTTTTTTGACAGGGTTTTGTTTTGAATTTTGAACACCAGAATAAGAATGTGGCGGGTGAATATAAAGTATTCAATCGCATACTTCTTTTGGCGGCGATAGTATCAGGGGTGCTGATATATTGTTATCGTTTTTTTTCGAGCGATACATCCTGTCTGTCCAAACGCATTGCCGACAGGGAGTGCATTCTTTGCGGATGCACGCGGGATTTTGTCGATATTCTGTCCGGGATTCCTCCGACGCGAAACCCGATCAGCCTATGGCTGTTTTATTTCATCTGCAGTGAACTTGTTTTCCGGTTCATCCTTTCGTTTTTACGTTCTGCACGTAAGGTTATTGCGGTTGATGTGACAGTTCACGCTGTCATACTGGTGATTTTCATTTACTACAATTTTAAAATCGTGTTCAGATTTTAGTGTGCATCAATTAGAAAATTTTTGGATTATGGAAGGGGTGAAATTGAATGAGTCATGATAAAGGATTGAATGGAGGACTATGCCGCAGGTCGTTTATCGAGGCGATGGGGCTTTGCGCGGTGAGTGCTCTCGCGCATCGCTCTTTCGCTTATGTCGGGGGTAAATTCTGCGAGGCTGGCGAAGCGCTTCAGTCATTCGGTTCCGGCAAGCGTCCAAATGTTATTCTTGTCCTGTGCGACGATCTCGGATGGGGCGATATCGGATATTGGCAGAACAAGCGAAACGCCCAGAACAGGATTTCTACCCCAGGGCTCGATAAGATGATCCGTGACGGCGTCGTCTGTACGAACGCCTATACGACGGCTCCCGTCTGTGCGCCGGCGCGCGCGTCGATGGTTACGGGTAAGCATCAGGGCCACTGCAATCTTCGAGACAACATGTTCGATCGCCCGATCGCGACCGATCTTACGATCGCCTCGGTGATGAAGGCCGCAGGATATTCGACCTGGCATATAGGTAAGTGGGGTATCGGCGGCGGATACGAAAGCAACGGCGAGAAGCGCGTCGCGATGGCGTGTGACGCCGGGTTTGATTATTCCTACGGTTATCCCGGCCATTCCCACGGGCATTCTTTCTATCACTGGCAGCCTAAAAATGTCGATTGGCGCACCCACAGAGGCGAGTCGCCTGTTATAGAGAATGTTTCGGGCGAGGTGAAGTCTGACGAAAAACTTTTAAACCGTTATAAATCCCTTTCGACCGGGGCGTGCGATTTTGAGCGCGACGAGGAAGGTTCGTACTACCGCAGGCTCATTGCGGACAGTGAAGTTAAATACTGCTACGATACAGATTTATTCGCCGCTAAAATCAAGCAGCTCGTAAAAACTCATCTTGAAGATGCGGAGGAGAAAAGGAAGCCGTTTTTCTGTTATGCCTGCTTTACGACGGTTCACGGTACAGGGAATTCGAGCGGCTTGAGTGAGGCGGCGGAAATGGATCTTTCGCGCGGCTTTACTCTGCATATTCCGCCGAGCGGAGCGGAGCCGTCTGGAGCTGACGGGAACGGCAAGGCGTATGGGACCGAAATCGATTATCCCGCGCTTGATAAGGCTGATGCAGAATGGGGAGGCGGACTTAAGTGGGAGAAGAATGCGAAAGGCCATCTTCCTTTTAAGGGTACGCGCACGACCGCCAATAAAGGCTACAATCCGAAGTACACAGATTTTAAAAAGTATCCCGCCTTTCAGGGGCGCTACGCGACCGCGGTTACGCGCCTCGACGCCGCTATAAACGACATCAGGAATTTCCTTGAAGTTAAGGGGCTTGATAAAAATACGCTCATTATTTTTACTTCCGACAACGGCCCCGCCGCTGAGCATCTCGGAAGATGGAGCCCGGAGACTATGGATTCCAACGGGCCATTCACGGGGATGAAGCGTTGGATTTACGAGGGCGGCTTAAGAGAGCCCGCAATAGCCGTGTGGCCCGGAACGATTCCTTGCGGCGGGGGAGATAATCCGCGAGGGTGTTCGAGACCTTTTCAGTTTCCCGCATGGATGGCGACGCTCGCGGATGTGGCGGGGCTTCCGCAGCCGGCTCATTGCGACGGCATTTCAATTTTACCGTTTCTTACAGGTCAACCGGAGCCAAATCCCTGTCTGGAATCGGCGCGCATATACGCTGAGTATGTGGACGGAGGTTCGGGACAGGGCTTCGGGTTTGAGCAGATGGTGCGAGACGGCGATTTTGTTCTTTTGCGCAACAGCGGCAGGAAGAACGGGGTCGAGCTTTATAATGTCGTAAAAGATCCCGCCCAGCGCGTCAATCTCGCGAATGACGGCGCGTACACCGAGCGTGTGAAGATTATGACGGATATGTTCGCTCAATCGCGCATTCCATGCTCTAAGGTAGGCGACTCATTCGGCGCTAAGGGTTACGCCAACAATACGCCGGGGCGTATAGAGGCGGATACGCTCGCGATTCCGAAAGCGACCGTCTTGCAAAGAATTCCTGCACTGAACAGCATGTCGCGAGAATTGTCGTATATTGTTCAATTTTTCGAAAAAGGAGCCGAGGACTGGCCTTGGGTCCCGAACTTCCGTACGATGAAGGCCGACGGCGGGACGTTTCTGCTGAATCTCAAGGATATGAAGGCGATGCTCAAGACCCGTAAGGGAGCCTTCGGCGCCGCGATTGACGGATTTATAGAAGTGCCCGAAACGGGTGATGTAACATTCACCGCCAAGGGCGCGGGCGGATGTCAGCTTTGGCTTCACGAGGCGCATGTTTTCGAGTACGAGAAAGGCGATCTGATCGACGGCAGGTCGATAACGCTGAAACTTGAAAATGGAGTGCATCCGTTCAGGCTGTATCTCACGACCGACGACGGGTGTGAAGGACTCTGCCGTATCAGAATCGCACATCCGGTTTTGCGCACAGAGATTGTGAGCTTATAGTCTATCGATTTGCACTGACGCAATCGGCTCTGTTTTTTCGGTGTTTTATGTTATAATATAATAAAAAATTTTTAGCATAAAGGATGATTCGAATGGTTAATGATAAGGTTGCCGCATATTTATCGCGCATCGGCGCCGATGAGCTTGCCGGGGTTTCGGCGGATAATCTCGCCTCTCTTCAGAAGGCGCACATAATGTCTGTCCCGTACGAGAATTATGACATTTGGAGCGATGCTTCTTCATCTCTTGCCTATGATGTACTTTTCGACAAAATCGTCACTCGCCGCCGCGGCGGTTACTGTTTTGAACTTAACGGTCTTTTCGGCTGGCTGCTCAGAGAGCTTGGTTACGAGGTCGAGGAATATTTCGGCAGGTGGCTTAAGGATGAGCCACTCAAGGTGCCCGCACGACGCCATCGCATTCTGAAAGTCAAGGTTGACGGCAAGGATTTTATCGCCGATGTCGGCGTCGGTCAACGGACGTTTTTAACGCCGCTTGAATTTGTTTATGACAAGGTTCAGAATCGTGAAGATGTCGATTACCGCATTGTGAAGAATGAACGTGATGAATCTGTCGTCGAATGTATGTCCGACGGGAAATGGGTGCAGGTTTATTCGTTTGATTCTGCGCCTCAATCGCCTATCGACTTTACCTATGTTCATTATTTCTGTTCCAAAGAGCCGTCGTCGGTGTTCAGGAAGAATCTCTTTGTTCATCTTCCCGTTTCCGGCGGACGCAAATCGATCGCAACGGTTCCAGATCCCGAAACAGGCTTTATGACGGAGAAGCTGTCGATTTCCGCGGGAGACAAGTCTGAGATCAAATTCCTGAGAACGGAAAAAGACCTTAAAGAGGCTCTGTCGGTTCATTTTGGTCTGATTGTCTGAATTGCGTATAAATCCGCACATGAAAATCTCAAAAGGGAAACACCATGGAAACGAATTCTAATATCAAAGATCGCGCCTGGCATTTGCTTTGGAAGAGAAAGTGGCTTTGGAAAACTCTTGGTGTGACGCTTTTGCTGACGTCCGCCGCGCAGGCGATTATGCTTGTCTTTCGCCTGATTACGGCGGCTTTTGACTGTCCTTCCGTCCATTCTCTTCAGGTGAATTTGGCGGAAGGTGAATCCCTTCTGCAGCTTTCAGGCGAAACGATCCTGGCTATGATCCCCTTGTTTCTGATGGAGATGTTCCTGGGGTTCATAGTTTCGGGAATCGTCTCATACGGCTGCGGCGTGATTTCCAATGCGGCGGCGGATGACAGGGCCCACGGATGGATGGGGGCGTCGTTTGCCGGATTTAAGGATCCGTTGGGGCTGGCATGTCTTTCGTTCCGCATCTGGCTTATTTTTGTAGGTTGGAGCATTTTAGCGCTCATCCCCGCATCCTGCATAATGTATTTTGCTTTGCCGTTTCTCAGGAATCTTTCTTTGCGCTTCAGCGGTGCGGATCTTGCCGTGTTCACTCTTTTGTTTACGCTTGCGGCGTCTGTTTTCATAGCCGTTGTCTGTCTGCCGTTTTACAGATATCGTTATCTGTTCAGAATCAAAGCCGACAATCCCGGCTGGACCGCAGGCGAATGCCTAAAGCGCGCATCCTTCCTGTCCGACGGATTCAAGTGGCGAATGTTCGTGCTGGACTGCACGTATTGGCGGATAATGCTGCTCCCCCTCGCTCTTTTTGCGGCGCTCGCCGGCGTGGCGTTCTGGATATTTTCATATGCCTTAGATCCGGCTCCTCAATTATTTGGTGGCGCTGAGGCGTTAACTCCGTATGAATATGCGGGCGGAATGTTTTGTGTCCTTTTATTGTTCATGGTTTTGTTTGCCGCGTGTGTTGTAACCCAGGTTATTGTGTTTGCCTATAATGGAATCGGACAGTCTCTTCTGTACCGTCAAATCTCCGCGCGGAAGGACTCTGACGATCAGCAAGGTTGAAAACGCATCCGCAATCGTGTAGAATATCAGATGTTTTATCAAGAGTAAAATATGATCAGTTGAGAAACATAAAATCAAGGTGGATAAAATGAAAATCGCAAAAGTAAACGGATATGAAGTCAATAAACAGGCTGTAGGCTTTGAACTTGACCGTCTCGTCAGATTTTACATGTCTCACGGAATGTCAATGCAGGAGATCAAGGAAAACCTTCCCAGACTTCAGGAGAAGGCTCTCGATCAGGCTATCGGCGCGAGACTGCTCCTTGAGCGCTCCCAGCAGCTGGATGTTCCCGTCACCGCCGCCGACATTGATGCTGAAATCGCCAAGGTTGTCGGGCAGGTGGGCGGCGATGAGAACTTCAAAAAGGCGCTCGCCGCGCAGAATATTTCAGAGGATGATTTCCGCAAGGAGATTGAAAAGGGGGCTCGCGTCAATAAGCTCGTCGAACAGGCCTGTACCGGGGTCGAGGAGCCGACCGAGCAGGAGGTTTCCGGTTTTTACGAGGCTCACAAGAGCGAGTATGTGACCGAACCGAAGGTTCTTTGCCAGCATATTCTCGTCAAGGTGGAAGACAATTCAACCTCTGACGAGAAGGCCGCCGCGTTCGAGAAGATTCTCGCAATTAAAGATCGTATCGCCGCCGGCGGCAATTTCGCCGAAGAGGCCGAGAAGAATTCCGATTGTCCGTCCGGCCGCGAGGGGGGCTCGCTCGGCTGGTTCGGACCCGGCATGATGGTCCCCGAATTCGACAAGGTCGCCTTTGAGATGAAGAAGGGCGAGGTTTCCGGCGTCGTTACAACCCAGTTCGGCTATCATATCATCTACAAGGCCGATGAACAGCCCGGCGGTCAGCAGACATTGGTTGATGTTCATGATCAGATTAAGGACCTTCTCCGTCATGAATCGCGCGGCAAGGCGGTTGACGCTTTTGTCGCGGAACTTCGCGAGAAGGCCGAGATCGAGTTTATGGAAGTTGAGTAGTTTAACGTTATGGAGATAACAAGTCCCAGTAATCCGAAGCTTAAGTATGTCGTAAAGTTGAGGACGTGTTCGACGCGCGAAGAGTCCGGCGAGATGATCGTCGAAGGCTTTCGCGAGTGCCGGCGCGCCCTCGACAACGGCTATCGTCCCCGCGCGATTTTTCACTGCCCCGACTTTTATCTTAAAAACGAGAATGAGCCGGCGATCGTCGAGGAATGCCGCGCTAAGGGGGCTGAGGTTTTTACCTGCTCTAAACAATGCTTTGCCAAGATCGCTTATAAGGAACGGCCTGACGGGCTGCTGATGGTCGGTCCTCATGTTACGGTTAAGCTTTCGGACTTGAAACTTCCCGAAAACGCGCTTGTGATCGTAACAGAAGCGATAGAAAAGCCCGGCAACCTCGGTACCATCCTCCGCTCCGCCGACGCGGCCAGGGTCGCTGCGGTCATCGTCTGCAACCGTACCACCGACATCCACAATCCCAACGTTGTCCGCGCCTCTACCGGAACGATGTTCTCCGTTCCCATCGCCGAGGCTACGAGCGATGAGGCGCTTGAATTTCTCAAATCGCGCGGTTTTAAGATTCTCGCCGCGACTCCTCATGCCGAGAAACTTCATTTTGAAGTCGATCTGACGGGCAATGTCGCCATCGCGCTCGGAGCGGAGCAGTATGGCCTTACTGCCAAGTGGATGGACGGTGCGGAGCTTCGTGTCAGAATTCCGATGCTGGGGCTTGCCGATTCTCTCAATGTTTCCGCCGCGGCTACGATTCTTGTTTACGAGGCTGTGCGGCAGCGCATCGCCGCCGGAGTGGAGAGCGTCCCCGCGTTCGAGCCGTGGCACGGCGAAGGTATGAAGGATCATTAAGAGTATGCTTTTCGATTTGGACAAGTATTTTGCGTATTCTTATGTGCTTTCAGCGGTTCTTCTCGTTCCCGTGATTCTGTTTTTCTGCGCGTTTCTCATCGCACGGCGGCAGAAAGCGCTTTTGAAACTGACAACGGGTGTTCCAAATTCATTTTTGCAGCGAATCCAGCTGCCTTTGATGGGAATAGGCCTTTGTCTCGCTCTTTTTGCCGCTGCGCGTCCCCGTTGGGGCAAGTCAACGGAAAAAATACCGGCGACCAACCGTAATATTGTCGTCGCAATCGATGTTTCCCGTTCCATGCTTGCGCGTGACGTGCGGCCTGACAGACTGGAGCGGGCCAAGGCGGACGTGGCCGATCTCATCGATTCTCTCGAGGGCGACAGGTGCGCGCTTGTGGCATTCAGGCGCACCGGTGTCGCACTTTGTCCGCTTACGGCAGATCAGGGATTTTTAAGAAGCGCGCTCGAAGCTATTTCAATAGATTCAGCTCCGAAGGGCGAAACCGATCTCGGCAGCGCGATCCGCGAGTCCCTTCAGGTGATTTCACAGATTGACGGCAAGGACGGCGGAAAAGCCGACCGCAGCGCGATCATTCTCATTTCAGACGGCGGCGATCTTAGGGGTGATGCCGTGAAGGAGGCCGGAAGATCCAAGGAGCGCGGCGTTCCGATTTTCACGGTGGGTATAGGCGATCCCGACAGGGCTTCGGTGCTGCCCGCCGAGAACGGCGGCATTATGAAGTTTAAGGGAACGAACGTGACCGTGAAACTCGAAGAAGACGCTCTTAAGAAGATTGCGGAGGTTTCGGGCGGACGTTATGTGCCGTTGGCGACTGCCGGCATGGCCGAGACCACTCTCGGATCGATTTACAGAAGTTTTCTCCGTCAGGTCGCGATTGACGAGCAGAACAAGGATGAATCAAGACTTGAGGAGCAGTATTTCCAGTTTTTGGTTTCTGCCTTGTTTTTTTTGATTGCAGCGTTTGCGCTGTCTAAAGGCAGGCTTAACAACAGAAGAAATAAATTATGAGAAAAGTATTTATAATGTTCGCATTGTTGCCGATGTTTGTTTTTGGCGCCGGTAATACGTTTAAAATAATGAGCTACAATATCCGCCACGGTGCAACTTCGGACAAGGGGTTCGATCTGACCCGGTGCGCCTCGGTTATGGCGGCTGAGAATCCGCGCTTTATAGCTCTTCAGGAAGTTGACATGTTCACATCCCGCGTGGCAAATACGAATACCTGTGAAGTGTTGGCGGACCTGGTAGGTGAAAAGATCAATGCGCCTGTCCGCTGGACGTTTGCCAAGGCCATCAAATACGGCGGCGGCGATTATGGAGTAGCTCTTTTATCAAAAGAGAAGCCGCTTAGAGTTGATCAAATCGGGCTGGGCGGAAACGAATCCCGGGTTTTGCTGATGTGCGAATTTGACGATTGCTGGATTGGCGTTGCCCATTTGCCTCTCGGCTTCATCGCTTCAAAGCACATGAACCTTACTCCTCATAAGCCTTCGGTCGCGTTGGATGATTCAGACGGCGCGATCGCCTCCGAAAATATCGCGTTGGCCGAGAAAAAAGCCGCGTTGGCCCGTGAATTCAACCGTGCGGCCTATGATTATATGGCTGATGTCATAAAAATCGAGGTTCTCGCCCGCGCCAAAACCAAGCCTGTTTTTGTAACAGGAGACTGGAACGCTCTTCCTGATTCGCGGCTTTTGACAAACTTCAGGCGCTTTATGACGGTTATTACGCCTGAGGATGTTCCGACATTTCATGGCGTTATCACCGAGTTGCCGTTTACGGGCAAAGGCAAATGCATCGACTACATAGCGATCGATTCGGCGCACAAAAACATGTGCGATGTCATCACCTCGCGCGTTGTTGAAGAGCGTCTTGTGTCGGATCACGCGCCGGTTGTCGCTGAGGTGTCGATGAAAGACAGCCCTCTAAAATAAGTTTTGACACCATATTAGAACAAGGAGAAACCAAACATGAAAAAATTACTGTCAATCATTGCGTTTGCCGCTCTCGCCGGATGCACATCCTTTAAGTATGATTGCAAGACCGAAGATTCGTTTAATATAGCCTCTTTCAATATCAGATGTCCAACCGATAAAGGTGACAATCATTGGACGGTGCGCATCCCCAGAATGGTTGATGTCATAGAGAAATACGATTTTGATATTTTCGGGGTCCAGGAGGCCGTTAAGATGGTGACGGATAAGCTTCAATCCGAACTTAAGGGGTATCGTCGCATAGGCTGCGGGCGCGAGTTGGCGTGCGACGGCGAGTGCAATTATATTTTTTACAAGGAGGAACGCTTTGAGTGCATAGATTACGGTACTTTCTGGCTTTCTAATGCGCCGCTCGTTTCGGGAAGCCGTTACAAGGGCGCCGGGTGTCCCAGAACCTGCACCTGGGGCCGCTTTAAGGATTTGAAGACGGGTAGGGTGTTCGCTTACTATAATACTCATCTTGATCATGTTTCGTCCAAGGCCCGTCTTGACGGCGCCAGGGTGCTGTATGATAACGGTCTTAAGGATGCGCTTGCGCGGGGTGAGACGGTCTTTCTTACGGGAGATATGAATGAGACGCTGTCTACGGTTGCAGATGCGAAAAGTATAGCCGCCGTTAATGGCCCCCGCTTGGCAAAAGCCTCTAAGAAGGGCAATACTCCGGATGTTAATCCGATTGCGTTCTTTGAGTCTATTCTCAAGGATTCCTATGCGACGACCGAGACCCCGCATAAAGGTACGAGCGAGACTTTTCACGGGTTTAAGCCGGTCAACAAATGCCGTATCGATTATGTCTACGTCTCAGACAACGTAAGGGTTTTGTCTCATTTGACGGCTAATGACAGACCTGCGGGCAAGTATCCGAGTGATCATGACGCTGTAGTGGCGGTAGTTGAAATCCGTTAAGATTATGCAAGAGAATATCAAGCGAGAATACTTCGACCTTCTTCGCTTTGAGTCGATAGGGGCCGATCCCGCCAAGCTGAAGGAATGCGCTTCCTGCGCCGTCTGGCTCAAGAAGTGGCTTGAGGCGATCGATTTCGAGTGCGAACTTCTCATGGGTGACATAAAGGACGGTAAGGCCTCGCCTCCCGTTCTTTACGCTGAGAAGTTCGGGTGCGAAGGCTCTCCCACGGTCCTGATTTACGGGCATTACGATGTTCAGCCCGCCGATCCCATTTCCGAATGGAAGACACCGCCGTTTACGCCGACGGAGATTGACGGCCGCGTTTACTGCCGCGGCGCCGAGGACGACAAGGGTCAGTTTTTCGCGTTTCTCAACGGCGTAAAAGATTATCTGGCGACGAATCCCGTAAATGCTCCGACCATCAAGATCATTCTCGAAGGTCAGGAGGAATCCGGAAGTGAAGCTCTTATCGCCCTGGCCGATTCGATGAGAAAGCGTATCGCGGCGGATGTTCTTTTAGTGTGTGATACGTCCGCGGCCGCCGATCTTCGCCCGTCGATCGTCGCAGGGCTTCGCGGCGTAAGTCATTTTACCGTTCGACTTAAAGGGCCTTCGCGCGATCTTCATTCAGGAGCGTACGGCGGCATCGCGCCAAATCCGGCACAAGCCATCGCGGAAATAGTTTCGTCTCTTCATAATCCCGACGGTTCTATCGCGGTCGACGGCTTTTGCGACGGGATCGAGCGCCCGACCAGCGAGGAAATCGCCGCGGCCGAGGCCGGTGCGGACACCAGGGAAGCCTACGAGGCCAATATCGGATGCGAGGCGGTCGGAGGAGAGAAGGGCAAGAGCATCGTTGAGCGCAACTCGTTCGAGCCGACGATTGAAGTGAACGGCATTCACTCGGGGTATGCAGGTCCCGGCTCAAAGACGGTCATCCCGAGCGAAGCGTTCGCCAAGATTTCGATGCGCCTCGTGCCTGGCCAGTCGATACGCGCCGTGCGCGACGCCGTCATCGCGCATCTGAAGGCGCACTGTCCGCGCGGTATGACGCTTTCTGTCGAGGATTACACTCTCGGCGCGGGAGGCTTTAGGCTGCCGCTCGCTTCGCCTCTTTTCCGTCTCGCTAGCGACGTTCTTTCCGAGATGGACGATCGCGGTGCCGTCTATCAGTGGGACGGCGCGTCGATTCCTGTTATAAGCGTTTTGAAGGAAGTCTCCGGAGCGGCGCCGTTGATCGTCGGCTGGGGGCAACCGGAAGATAAAATCCATTCGCCTAACGAAAGTTATTCGTTCGCCCAGTTCGATAAGGCCCGCGAATGGGGTCGGAAGATTATTGCGGCATTCTGAGCGGCAGAGAAGGGAGATTTGAAAATGAAGCTTAATATTGATTCTATTGTGAACAATGCCGGGTCGTGGACGAATGCGGGTGTGGAACTGCCTCAATTCGATATCGCCGCGATGCGCGCTCAGAGCGCCGTTAAGCCCGAGTGGGTCCATTTCGGAGCGGGCAACATCTTTCGCGGCTTCATCGGATCGATAGCCCAGAAGCTTCTCGACGAAGGAATTTCCAAAACCGGCATTATCGCGTGCGAGACGTTCGACTACGACATCATCGACAAGATTTACAAGCCGTTCGACAACCTGACGCTCAATGTTCTGATGAACGCCGACGGAACGACCTCGCGCCGCGTCCTGGCAGGTATTGCCGAGGTGTTGAAGGCTGATTTTACGGATGACGTTTCTAAAGAGCGTCTTAAAGAGATTTTCCGCGCACCGTCGCTCAAGATGATTTCGTTCACGATCACCGAGAAGGGGTATCAGCTCAAGCGCACCGACGGCTCGCTTCTCCCGGTCGTCGAATCCGATATGAATGAGGGTCCCTCCAAAGCGCGTCATGCGATGTCTATCGTAGCCGCGCTTCTTTTGGAGAGATTCAATTCGGGGGCGGCTCCCATAGCCGTCGTTTCTATGGACAACTGCTCGCATAACGGCGAAAAGCTTATGACTGCGGTTCTCGCCGTCGCGACCGCATGGCGGGACAACGGATTTGTTTCCGACGCTTTTGTCGATTATATCTCCGACGACAGCCGCGTTTCGTTCCCGTGGACGATGATTGACAAGATTACGCCCCGCCCCCATCCCGCCGTCCGCGAATCGCTCGAGCGCGACGGGCTTGAGGAGATGGAAGGTGTCGTCACCTCCAAGTCCACGTTCATCGCGCCGTTCGTGAATGCCGAGCGCCCCGAGTATCTCGTCGTGGAAGACCGCTTTCCGAACGGACGTCCCGCGCTTGAAAAAGCGGGCGTTTATCTCACCGACCGAGAGACCGTAAATAAGACCGAGCGCATGAAGGTTACGACGTGTCTCAATCCTCTTCATACGGCGATGTCTGTCTACGGCTGCCTTTTAGGTTATACGCTTATCTGCAAGGAGATGGAGGATCCGGATATCGTCCGTCTCGTAAGGCGCTTAGGTTATATCGAGGGGCTTCCCGTTGTCACAGATCCCGGAATTCTCTCGCCGAAAGCGTTTGTCGACGAGGTCGTCGAAGAGCGTCTGCCCAACAGGTTCATGCCCGACGATCCGCGCCGTATCGCGACCGACACTTCGCAGAAAGTCGGCATACGTTTCGGCGAGACGATAAAGAGCTATATCGTCTCAGGCAAGGATCTCAACGGACTTGTTTCGATTCCGCTCGCGCTCGCGGGCTGGATGCGGTATTTGCTCGCCGTGAACGACGCGGGCGAGGCGATTGAGGTAAGCCCCGATCCGCTCAAGGATGAAATGCAGTCTAAGCTTCAGGGTATCGTCTGGAACGATCCCGCGAGCTACTCGGGCCAGCTTAAACCGATTTTCGCGAACGCGTCCGTTTTCGGCGTCGACCTTACCGGCACCGTTCTTTTTGAGAAGATCGAAAAGTATTTTCTTGAATTGCTTAAAGGTCCGGGTGCGGTCCGCAGACTGCTGCACACGACTTTGGCGGACTGAATTTCGGCCGAGTTTTACCGCCGCATTCTGCTAAATGTGAGAAAGGAGTTCTTAATGTCGGAAAACCGTTGGACGCGTCCTAAACTGATGGGCATGTCGGATTTTCGTGAATTCGTCGCCGAGGTCGAGTCGCGTGTCGGTGTTGAGAACGTTAAGCTTTTAGAGGATATCAACCGGGCGATGAACGGCGATCTGCCTCTGCCCGGCATTTTGGATTTTTCCGGGGATAAGATTTCTGCGATTGTTTCATCTTCGGGTGTAGAGGAGAAAAAGTTCCGTTCGTATCTGTCTTTTCTGCATGAAATCGAATATCGCAAAAAGAACGGGCCCGCACTTTGGGAGCGCAGACGCGCGGTTGTGCCTTGTCCCGATTGTTTGCCGCCCACAAAGTGGCAGATACGGAGCGGCAGACTGCCTCTGTTCAACGTGATTACCAGAATTTGGAACATTTCGCTTGTAGTGGTCGTTGCAGGGGTGATTCCCTTTATGATTGTCCCTCTGTCGAAGTTTGTTTCGATCGGTTTTGGGATTGAAGGGTCCGCCAATGTCAAGCTTTCGATGTTCTCTGTCGCGGGTTTTATCGGTTGGAGTGTTTCCGCAGCCGTATTTTTAGCCGCATTCTCAATCGCACGTGCCATACGTAAGGCGTGACGGGGCGGTTGACAACCTGTAGATAAATGTAATGTAACTGTAGACAACTTGCCGGCGTTTTTATGCTTTTGTTTTGTTATACTTTTACATCATGGACAATATAAAAACGCCACCGAATAATACTGAAGCCGAACGAGCCGTTTTAGGCTCCGTCCTTATCGACACTACCGGTCGCGGCGATGATCGCATTATGGATTTGTGTCTTACATCCGGCATTTCCGCAGAGTCGTTCTACGATCCCAGAAATAGGACGATCTATTCGGCAATGCTCACGTTAAACCGTCTTGGCAAGCCGCTTGATGCGCTTGTTTTAATAGAAAATTTAAGGGTCGACGGTAAACTTGAAAGCGTCGGAGGCGTTGGTTATATACAGTCTCTCATAGATCAGACGCCGACGACGGCGCACGCGGAGCACTACATTGGCATCATTCGGGCGAAGCATTTGCGCCGTCTGATGATCGAGCGCGCGACGAAGGTTGTGGAGAAATGTTACGATGAAGCCGACTGGCCGGATCCGCAGGCCGTTCTCGGCGAGGCTGAGAAGGCTTTTCTCGAAATCGGCGTCAGCGGTGACGGTACAATGCCGTGGGCGACCGCGATCGATCAGAGTTTTGAGCGTTTGAACGACATGTTCAAGTCTAACGGCTCGACTTTCGAGGGTCTTTCCACCGGACTTACCCACTTAGACGAGAAGCTGCAAGGCCTAAAAAAGGCGGAAATGATTGTAATCGCGGCGCGTCCTTCAGTCGGCAAGACGTCGCTCGCGATGAATATCGCCGAGAGCTGCGCGCTCGGGCTTGACATGAACAATGTTCCCGTAAAGACAGACGGCGGCAAGCGTCATCCGGTAATGATTTTCTCTCTCGAAATGCCGGTTGAGGCGTTGACCCGCCGTATGATAGCCGGTCGCGCCAATATCAATACGTGGAGATTGAACCGCAATCTCTGCTCTAAGAGCGAAAAACAGGCGTTGATGCAGAATCTTTTTCAGGCGGCGGGCGACTTGAAGGATGCTCCCATTTATGTCGACGATGCGGCGGGTCTTGATGTTATGGATCTGCGTGCCCGCGCTCGCCGTGCAAAAAAGCAGTACGGTATCGAGCTTATCGTGATTGACTACCTCCAGCTCTGCACGTGCCGCGAGGCGGCGCGCCAGGGCAGCCGTCAGATCGAGGTCGGTATGATTTCCCAGCAGATCAAGGCGATGGCCAAGGAGCTTAAGATTCCCGTCATAGTTCTTTCGCAGCTTTCGCGTGCGAACGAACAGCGTGGCGATAAGTTTGAACGCCCGAAGCTTTCCGATTTGCGCGATTCCGGCGCCATTGAACAGGATGCCGACGTTGTGTTTCTTCTCAGGCGTCCTTCGCGCAACGCGGCCGACCCCGAGTCCAACGACGAGACGCTCGCGATTATCGACGTCGCTAAAAACCGCAACGGCGAAACGGGGGAGGTGCGCGTCAACTTCGTGCGCGAATATACCCGCTTTTTCGATCGCGAGATACCCCGAAGCGAAGAATCGAATTTTCAGACGTCCGAACCTCCGCCGGAGCAGATATCCCAAGAATACTTCGATGATCCGAATATGTGAGCGAAGAGGGAGATTTTCCACGCGTCATTCTTTTTTTGCTATAATATTAAGCAATTATGGCAGAGAAAATCGCAGTATATCCCGGCACATTTGACCCTATGACGAAGGGTCACTTCGATCTTATCGTTCGTGGGGCCAAACTCTACGACAAGCTCATTGTCGCCGTTGCGGCCACAAGTACGAAAGATAAGGCTATGTTTTCGGGTGAAGAGCGGCTCGAAATGATCCGTGAAGATGCCGAAAAGGCCGGTTTGGACAATGTTGAAGTTAAGATTCTCGACACTCTTCTCGTTGATTTCTGCCGTCGCGAGGGGGCGCGCGTCGTGCTGCGCGGCGTGAGAGTCTACAGCGATTTCGAATACGAGTTCCAGATGGCGCTCATCAACAGGCGCATGGCTCCGGAAATTGAGACTCTCTTCATGATGCCGAGCGAGAATCTCGCGTATGTGACGGCGTCCACCGTCCGCGAAATAGCCAGCTACGGCGGCGATACGGCTCCTTTTGTGACGGATGTCGTTCAAGCCAATTTAGAAAAAAGAAAATCCCATGGAAAGGCGTAAGAATTAAATGAAAATTAGAGACGATATCAGGTACGTCGGCGTAAACGATCACGAGGTTGACCTTTTTGAAGGTCAGTATGTCGTTCCGCGCGGTATGGCCTATAACTCCTATCTCATCGTTGACGAAAAGAAGGCCGTTCTCGATACGGTCGACGCGAATTTCGGCGAGGAGTGGCTTAAGAATATCGAAGACGCCGCCAAAGGCGCCAAAATCGACTATCTCGTCGTTCATCACATGGAGCCCGATCACTCCGCGAATATCGCGAAGTTCGCCGAGCGCTATCCCGAGTCTCTGATTGTCTCGAGCGCCCAGGCTTTCACTATGATGAAGAACTTCTTCGGTGACGATTTCGCTTCGCGCCGCATCGTCGTCAAGGAGGGCGATACGCTTTCGACGGGCCGCCACAACCTCGCGTTCGTCGCGGCTCCCATGGTTCATTGGCCCGAGGTGATGGTCAGTTACGATACGACCGAGAAGATTCTCTTTTCCGCCGACGGTTTCGGCAAGTTCGGCGCAAACGACGTCGAGGATCCCGAGGGCTGGGACTGCGAGGCGCGCCGTTACTACATCGGCATCGTCGGAAAGTACGGTCCTCAGACTCAGGCGCTTCTTAAAAAGGCGGCAGGTCTCGAGATAAAGACGATCTGTCCTCTGCACGGCCCCGTTCTTTCGACGCCCGAGGAAATCGCGAACGCCGTCACCAAGTACGATATCTGGTCGAGCTACCGCGTCGAATCGCCCGGAGTGCTCGTCGCTTATACTTCCGTCTACGGCAATACGAAGGCCGCAGCGCTCAAGCTCGTCGAGATTCTGAAGGCGAAGGGCTGCCCCAAGGTCGCCGTCGCAGATCTTGCGCGCGACGATCAGCCCGAGGCCGTCGAGGACGCGTTCCGCTACGGTAAGCTCGTTCTTGCGACGACGACGTACAACGCGACGATCTTCCCGTGGATGCGCCACTTTATCGATCATCTCACCGAGCGCAACTACCAGTCGCGCAAGGTCGGTTTCATCGAGAACGGCTCCTGGGCGCCGATGGCCGCGAAGGTCATGAAGAAGATGTTCGAAAATTCGAAGGATATAGCTTTCTGCGATACGGTCGTCACCGTAAAGGGTGCGCTTAATTCCGAGAGCGAAGCGTCCCTTGAAAAACTCGCCGACGAGATTCTCGCCGACTAAGGTTAAGAGGTTGATTTGAAAGAACGTATCGCCAGACACGTGGTTGAACTCCCAAAGAGCGGGATTCGCAAATTCTTCGACATTGTAGCACAGTCGAAGGATGTCATTTCGCTCGGTGTAGGAGAGCCCGACTTTGATACGCCCTGGCATATTTCGCGCGCGGCGGTTACGTGTCTTGAGGACGGGGGGACTCACTATACGTCCAACTTAGGTACGCCTAAGCTCCGTCAGGCGATCGTGCGGTATTTCAAACGCCGGTTCAATACCGATTACGCGTGGGATAAAGAGGTTCTCGTTACGGTCGGCGTTTCCGAGGCGATTGATCTCGCGATCCGTGCGCTCTGTTCACCCGGCGACGAGGTCATGTTTCATGAGCCGTGTTTCGTGAGTTACGCCGCGACCGTGCGCCTTGCGCATGCCGTTCCCGTAGCTGTTCCTACTTGCGTCGAGAATGCCTTCCGGCTTACAGTTGAAGAACTTGAGAAATATGTGACGCCTAAAACAAAGGCGCTGCTGCTTAATTTCCCGTGCAATCCGACGGGCGCTACCTTGAGCCGCGCCGAGATGGCGGATATTCTCGATTTCTGCGAGCGCCACGATATTATTTTGATTTCCGATGAAGTTTATACCGAGCTTAACTATGAGATCGAAGACGGAGCCGAAGAGGTGGTCTTGGATTCGTTCGGTTCGTTTGAGCGGTACCGCGACAGAGTTCTTGTTTTGAACGGCTTTTCGAAGAGCTGGGCGATGACGGGGTACCGTCTCGGTTTCGCGTGCGGGCCCGAGGATGTCATCGGCGCGATGATGAAGATTCACCAGTACGGGATCATGTCGGCTCCGACGCTCGCGCAGGCCGCGGGAGTCGAGGCGCTCGATTTCGGTGATAAGGATATCGCGCGTATGCGCGGAGAATACAAGAAGCGCCGCGATTATCTCGTGAACGCTCTTAATTCCATGGGGCTTAAGACGCTTATGCCGAAGGGCGCGTTCTATCTGTTCGTCGATATCCGTTCAACCGGCATGACGAGCGAGGATTTTACAATGCGTCTTCTGAAGGATTTCGGCGTGGCGTGTGTTCCCGGCTCCGCATTCGGAGCTTCGGGCGAGGGGTTTGTGAGAATGAGTTACGCAACGAGTCTTGAGAATATCAAGCTCGCCGCGGAACGAATCGCCGGAATGATGCGGGAAGGAGGTTTTTCGGGATGAATATAAATGACAGTTCCGAGATAAAAATGAACTGGACCTTCGCCTTAGTCGTGAGCGTTGTTGTTCATGTTGTCGGACTCGGTCTTTTTATGTTGTGTTCAGATTCGCCTAAGCAAGTCGATGACTCCGAGGCGCAAGAGGAGGTAAGCCCCCATACTTCGAGAAATACGGATGACGGAAATTTAGAGCCGGTTAGCGATACAGCTCAGACCTCTATTCCAACCGCGACACCTGTAAATAGAACCTCGACGCAGGCACCCGCGCCCGCACCGCGTACGACCCGGCCGCGTACGGCGACGCGCGTTCCAGCCGCATCGACGGCGGGTTCGTCGTCTCATCTTCCGGCGACTTCCGCATCAGGAGCTTCAAGTCGGGCGGCAGATACGGGCGCTTCCGCTCCCCGTTCTGTTGCATCAACCCTGGCGGCAAAGACGATTGTGTATGAAGTGAAGCCGGGTGATAATCTTGCTAAAATCGCCCAGAAGCATAAATGCACAAAAACTGAAATTATAAAGCTCAACAAAATAAACAATCCGAACAGGATATCTGTGGGACGTAAACTTAAAATCCCCGCTCCTGTCGAATGAGTTTAAAGTAATCCTATGTCGTGCGAGATCGTTATTGATGGGTGTCTGCCGCGTTCCGTCGCTATTTCCAAAGCGTCTCTCAAGGCGGCGGCTGGATATTTCGCGTCGCGCTCGTCCAAACGGATCGGAATTCCCTTTCATTCCGTCACGGTCATTCTTCAGGATGATGCCGCTTCAGACGAGGTGCATCGCGGGATAATGGGCGTCGAGGGCGCGACCGACGTTATAACCCAGGCATACGAGGCGATGCCGCCGGAGCCCGAAGGGATTTACGGCGAACTTTACGTCAACGTTGATCAAGCGCTCAGATTTTCAAACGTCGCCAGAAACTGGTCGGCGCAGAAGGAGCTTCTTCTTTATATCGCGCACGGGATGGATCATCTTTCCGGGGCCGACGATTTTGAATCTGCCGATAGGGCGCGTATGCGCAGGCGCGAGCTTAAGTGGATGAGGGATTACGCACGCGCGGATGCGGGAAAGGACCGGAGGTGAGGATGAAATTTAAAATTCTTTTGGCGGCACTCGCCTTGTCTTTTACATCTGTCTCTTCAGCCGGGGATGAATACGATCATGTTGATTACGATTTCGAGCGGTGGTATGTAGGGTCGCGTGCGGTAGCGGTGATTCCGCAGGGCGGCGGCGGAATGCGCAATCTATGCGGCGCGGGTGCGTATCTCGGCTATTATGTCGATGATTTTCTTACGGTAGAAGTCTCTGCCGCGTGGTTGGAGAATACGGCAGGTTTGAGCGTAAAGGGTCTTTGGCACTGGTGGGGTTACGAGAAGTTCGATCCGTTCTTCACTTTCGGCGCGAGCGGCTGGATAGACGGAGAGGTCGGTCCGACGATCGGCTGGGGAACATTCTGGCATTTTAACGATTATTGGTCGCTCCGGTTCGATGCGGACGTGACATACGGTCTTGACGACGCCGATGAGATGGTGTACTCCGCCGCGCTTGGAGTTCAATGGTCTTTTTAATCTGACATAATAAAACATTATAATAATCAAAAAGGTTAAGATATGAAAACATTAGCAACTGTGACAACTGCGATAGTGCTGTGCGCGTCTCTTTTTGCAGACGATTCGGTGGAGATTACGAAATTCTCTTTGAAAGACGGAACGAAGGTCGCTGCGGTTGTTTATGTGCCGACGAACGCGACCGGTAAGGTTGCCGCCGAGCTTACGCTCTCGCCTTACAAGAGAACGCGAATCGCAAAGCACATGAATAAAAAGCGTTATAATGAAATCGGTTTCGCAAACGTAGGAGTTGATTGGCGCGGTACCGGCAACAGCGAAGGAAAGTTCGATCCTTACGGTCCTGATTTTCCGATTGATGCGGGTGATGTAGTCGATAACATTGTCGCCGCTCAGCCGTGGTGTAACGGTAAGGTGTTTATGGTCGGAGGCTCGTTCCCCGGCGCTACACAGCTCGCTGCGATGCGTGCCGGAGCTAAAAAACTCGTTGCCTGCGCTCCGAGCGTGATGACGCTCGATCCGTATTCGCTTTATTTTTCGAACGGCGTCAGGGTCGATATTTTCAAGAGCGGCTGGCATATCAAGTTTGCGGGGCAGAAGGCCTACGACGAACTCGCCTCCCACACCGATCCCAACGATCCTTACTGGACTTCGAGAGCGGATCTCGGCAAGCTCGACGAATGCAAGGCTTCCGTCTTTTATCAGGGCGGCTGGTTCGACATGATGGGTGCCGAGACGATGAGCACCTATAATACTTTAAGGCGCAACGGACGCCGCGTCTTTTTAAGGCAGGGCCCCTGGGCGCACGGCGTCAACGTCTTCTCGGGCGACATCAATTACAAGATGCTCGGCGGGCGTGTGACGGAGGATCTTGAGCTCGACTTCCTCCATAAGATCGTACGGGGCGAAAAGCCCTCGACCGACAGCATGCCCGGGCAGATTCTTCTTTATGTCATGGGGCGCAACGAGTGGTGCTTTGTTGACGCGTGGCCCGTCAGCGGCACTCTGCCTACGGACTGGAATTTTGGCGAGGGTTCGAAGTCCTTTAAGCATGATCCCAAGAATCCCGTTCCTTCTTGCGGCGGCCGTTTAACTCCCGGCGGCGGTCAGATGGAGCAGTCCAAGATTGCCGCGCGCAAGGATGTGATCAGTTTTGAGGGCGAAACCCTTACGGATGATCTTGACATAATCGGCGACGTTTACGCCAAGGTGGTCCTTTCGTCTACGGCTGACTCCGCCGATGTCGCGATCAAACTTATCGACGTTCATCCCGACGGCAAGGCGTATAATGTCGTCGACTCCATCTGCCGCGCGAAAGATCTCAAGCAGGGTGAAAAGAGAGTTCTTGAGTTCAAGGTTGATTCAACGGCCTACAGGTTCTTCAAAGGACATAAACTTCGCGTCGACATAGCCGGTTCGAGCGCGCGTCACTACGAGGTCAACCCCGCCGCGGGCGAGACGACGATTTACGCCGAAAGATCGAAATTCATCCTTCCCGTGATTCCGTGCGGCAACAAGAATGTTATTCCGATGAAGTGATTTGCCGAAATTGCGGTAGATTTGATATAATATATCTTATGGTTTCAAAAAGTGAAGAAAGATTTCTGATAGATGTCGCCAGACTCGATGAGGGAGGCGAGCGTCTTGAGGGCGAAGTAGACATTGTCGATCTCGATGAAGAGTTCGTCAAGTCGTTTGCGCCTATGAGATACAGTATCTTCGCTCAGCTTTTCGGTACGGAACTTTTAATAAAAGGCCGTTTAGAGCAGGATTTCGACCTTGTCTGCTCGCGTTGCGGCAAGGATTTCGATACCACCGTAAAGGTCGAGGATTTCATTGTTTCGGTTGAAGTTTCCGCCAAGGATCAGTTCGCCGATTTGACCGATGAAGCAAGAGAGTGTATAATACTCGCTTTACCGACATTCCCGTTGTGCGATGAATCGTGTCCTGGGATCGTCCAAAACGCCTCAAATGTGGCCGACGATCGATGGAGCGCGCTCGACGGATTGAAGGTTGAGTGAGATATAGTAGAGAAAAGGAGAAAAAGAAATGGCAAGCCCTAAGAATCGTGTTTCGAAAATGCGTAAGCGTCAGCGTGTAGCTTCTCTCGAGAAGCCCATTCTCGCGTCCGTCTCGACGTGCCCCGAGTGCGGCGCGGCGAAGCGTTCGCACCGCGTGTGCCCGAAGTGCGGCACGTATAAAGGCCGTAAGGTTATCTCCGCTGAATAAGCGGTGTTTCTCCGTAATAGGTTTTTCCTATGACGCGGGTAGCTCTTGATGCGATGGGGGGCGATTACGCCCCCAAGCAGATTATCGTCGGTGCCGTCGAGGCCGCATGCGGTCTTGATGACGTTAAGGTTCTTCTTGTAGGCAATTCGGAGTCCATTCAGAAGGAGGTCGACCGTTTTGCCAAGAATCGCAAGGCCATGTATCTTGAGGCCGTCGCTGGCGGCAGACTGGAGATTGTTCATGCTCCCGATCAGGTTGAGATGGATGATGTTCCTGTTGACGCCGTCCGTAAAAAGAAGGACTGTTCGATTAATGTTGCGATGCGACTTGTGAAGGAAGGTAAAGCCGATGCTTTTGTTTCGGCGGGCAATTCCGGAGCGGTTGCGACAAGCGCTATTTTAAACCTCGGACGTATCCCTGGAGTTAAGCGCCCGGCGATCGCGATGGTGTTGCCTACGAAATCGCCGAGCCGACCGCTTTTGCTGCTTGATGCCGGCGCAAATATGGACTGCCATCCTGAATGGCTTGCCCAGTTTGCCATTATGGGCAGCGTCTATTCCAAGACTGTTCTGCGTCGTGATGATCCTTCCGTAGGGCTTCTTTCGATCGGCTCTGAGGAATGCAAGGGTAATGAACTCATTCATGAGACGAATCCCCTGCTTCAGAAGATTAAAGATATCAATTTCGTCGGCAATGTTGAAGGTCACGACATTTGCGGCGGTAATCTTGATGTCGCCGTCGCCGACGGTTTTGTCGGCAACGTCGTTTTAAAAACGGTCGAATCGGTCGCCAAGGCCATCGGCGGTTGGCTTAAGACGGAATTGAAGAAGAGCTTTTTCCGCAAGATATGCGCGCTTATGCTTAAGCCCGCTTTCAACTCGCTTAAAAAGCAGATGGATCCCGAGGTTTACGGCGGCGCTCCGCTGTTGGGCGTACCGAGAGCGGTTATCATCACTCACGGAAATTCCACCCATAAGGGTATTTATTATGCAATCAAGACCGGCGTGTCCGCGGCGAGAAACGACGTTACCGGGCTTATCGAAAAAGCCATCGCCGCCCATGCCGAGGATCGGTTGCAGTAATGAGCGATTATAATTTTTCCCAGATAGAGAAGAAGTGGCAGCGTTATTGGCTCGAGAATAAGACGTTCAAGACGGATAACGACGCCAAGGGTGAGAAGTTCTATTGTTTGGACATGTTTCCGTATCCTTCGGGCGCGGGTCTCCATGTGGGCCACCCCGAAGGTTATACTGCCACCGATATCCTCTGCCGCTACAAGAGAATGAAGGGCTTCAACGTCCTTCATCCGATGGGTTGGGACGCGTTCGGTCTTCCCGCCGAACAGTACGCAGTCGAGACGGGTACCCACCCCGCGATCACGACAAAGAAAAACGTCGACCGATTCCGTGAGCAGATCCGCGCTCTCGGCTTCAGTTACGACTGGGATCGTGAAATCAACACGACAGATCCTAAATATTATAAGTGGACTCAGTGGATTTTCGAGAAGCTTTATGAAAAGGGCCTTGCGTACGTCGCCGAGGTTCCTGTAAACTGGTGCCCGGCTCTCGGTACGGTGCTTGCGAACGAAGAGGTCATCGACGGTCGCTCCGAGCGCGGCAACCATCCCGTTATCCGCAAGCCCATGCGCCAGTGGATGCTTAAGATCACTGAGTACGCTGAAAGACTTTTGAACGATCTCGACGAGCTTGACTGGTCCGAGGGCATCAAGGAGATGCAGCGCAACTGGATCGGGAAATCAACCGGCGCTCTCGTCGATTTCAAGGCGGCGGGTGACACGATTACCGTTTACACGACGCGCTGCGATACGCTTTTCGGTGCGACGTACATGGTGCTTTCTCCCGAGCATAAGCTTATCGAAAAGTGGCTTTCCGACGGCACGATAAAGAATGCCGACGCTGTGCGCGAATATCAGAAAAAGGCCGCTTCGAAGAGCGATCTTGAACGCACTGAACTTAATAAGGAGAAAACGGGCGTTCGCCTCGACGGAGTAACAGGCAAGAATCCCGTTAACGGCGACGAGTTGCCGATTTTCATTTCCGACTATGTTCTCGCGACCTACGGTACCGGCGCGATTATGGCCGTTCCCGCTCATGACGAGCGCGACTTTGAATTTGCGAAGGTGTTTGATCTTCCGATTTATCAGGTCGTTGCGAAGGATGGGGATGATGGAATTGGGAATGGGGAAGAGGGAAGAGTTCCATACACCGCTGATGTAGCGTATACTGATATTGCCTCGGGCGTAATGGTCAACTCGGGCTTTATTACCGGTCTTTCCGTTAAGGATGCTCAGGCTAAAATGATTGCGTGGCTCGAGGAGAACGGTGTCGGTAAGGCGAAGACGCAGTACAAGCTCCGCGACTGGCTCTTCTCGCGCCAGCGTTACTGGGGCGAGCCGTTTCCCGTCATCCATTGGGAAGACGGCACCCAGAGCCTCGTTTCCGAAGAGGATCTGCCTCTTACGCTTCCCGAGCTCGCTGATTATAAGCCTACGGGCACGGGCGAGCCGCCGCTCGCGAAGGCGACCGAATGGCTCAACGTCGTCGATCCCGCGACAGGCAGGAAGGGCGTGCGCGAGACGAACACGATGCCCCAGTGGGCCGGCAGCTGCTGGTACTATTTGAGATATATTGATCCCGAGAATGACAATGCGTTCGCCGACTCAGAACTTTTGAAGAAGTGGCTCCCTGTCGATCTTTATGTCGGCGGTGCTGAGCATGCCGTCCTCCACCTTCTTTATGCCCGTTTCTGGCACAAGGTTCTCTTCGATCTCGGGCTTGTTCCGACGAAGGAGCCTTTCCAGCGTCTCGTCAACCAGGGTATGATTCTTGGTATGGCGTATAAGACGAAGCGTGGCGTTCTGATCCCGATGGACAGAATCGAGTGGCGCGAGGGTAAGCCGTGGGGCGCCGAAGAAGGCTGCGAGATGGAGGAACTTACCGAGTTCCCCGCAAAGATGTCGAAGTCTTTGAGAAATGTCGTAAATCCCGACGACGTAATCCGCGATTTCGGTGCAGACTCTTTAAGGCTCTATGAAATGTTCATGGGTCCCCTGCAGGCCGTTAAGCCCTGGTCCACGAAGGGCGTCGAGGGCGTTCACCGATTCCTCAAGCGCGCCAACCGTCTCGTTACCGAGTCGAAAATCGAGGATCGCGCGTTGACGAAGGCCGAGGCGAAGAGCTTGAACGCGATGATCAAGAAGGTCGGCGACGATCTCGAGGCGATGGCGTTCAATACCGGAATTTCGGCGATGATGGTCTTTATGAACGAGGCCGAAGATTTCGCGAAGGCGGGCGCTCTCTCCAAGGAATACTTGAAGAAGTTCGTCCTTTGCCTTGCGCCGTTCGCGCCGCACCTTGGCGAGGAACTTTGGGAATATCTCGGCGGCGAGAAGACTCTTGCTTACGAGCCGTGGCCCGTCTATGACCCCGCGGCACTCGTCGAGGACGAGATTGAAATCCCGGTCCAGGTTATGGGCAAGCTCCGCGGTCGCGTCAAGATTCCTGTCGCGGCGACGCCTGCCGAGATGGAGGAGGCCGCCAAGGCTGACGCCGAAGTCGCGAAATTCCTCGAGGGTAAGACGATCGTCAAGGTTATCGCCGTCCCCAAGCGTATGGTGAATTTCGTCGTGCGCTAAAGTTTTCGTGTCTGAAGGGTGTCGTAAGCTTATGAAAATCAAGTTTCTAAAGGTTAAGGGAACGTGGCGCGAGGTGGCCGATGCCGCGCGCACCACGATCCGCCAGGACGAGGGTACAAAGGAACCCTCATCCAAATGGAAGAAGCGGATTTTATTGGCTGAACATTCGCCGGTCAGAAAGTTGAACTTCAACTGGAAGTGGATCGATCTGCCGTATTGGGTTTCGGTGCATTTCGTGCGCCATAAATTCGGCATCGAACATTTTGTTTCGACCCAGCGGACCGACCGCACCGGTGTCGAGCGCGAGGCGAACCGTCAGGACGCTCCCGTTATGCACGAGTGCTTTGCGAACGCCCAGGCCGTGATGTTCATTTCTCGCCGCCGTCTTTGCGCCCAGGCGAGCGCCGAGACCCGAGCCGCCTGGCGGGCGGTCGTCGACGCTATAGCGGAGAAGGAGCCCGAGGTCGCCGCCTGCTGTGTCCCGGAGTGCGTATACCGCGGGTTCTGCCCCGAGTTTAAGACATGCGGATTTTTCGGGAGTCCCGCATACGAGAAGATGCTTGCGAAATATCGCGAAGTCAAGTAGTTGCGCAACAGCCGCTAATTTAGTATACTATTATTTTATTGGAGAAAAATCGAATGAATAGCGAACTTTTGAAAAAAGCCCACGAGAAAATCAAGTCCACACCCGTCTTGGTTAATCTCATTTCCAAGCGCGAGCGTGAACTCATTAACGGCGCGAAGCCTTTGGTGAGACCGACTTCACTTGATGAAGATAAGTGCGATATCGCGCTTCGCGAAGTTGCCGAGGGTAAGCTTATCGCCGAAATCGACTTTGACGCGTATGCGAAAGCTGAAGACGCTAAAGCGAAATGGAATCAGAAGCGGGTTAACGTCAATTCGCTCTTTGCCGACTGATAAAGGTGGCTGACGGTAAGTTTAATCCCGTTTTTTGCGAGAACCGCAAGGCTCGTCATGATTATACCGTGCTCGATACCGTCGAGTGCGGTATTGTCTTGACGGGAACCGAGGTTAAATCGGTGCGCCACGGTGAGGTTTCGCTCGCTGGCTCCTACGGGGCTGTTCTCAGGGATGAGCTTTGGCTTGTCGGGGCAGATATTGCGGCGTACAAGTTCGGCAACAGATTCAATCATGAACCCAAAAGCATGCGCAAACTTCTGGTTCATGCTAAAGAGGTGCGCGAACTGCGGCTTAAGACGGAGGCTAAGGGACTTACGCTTATTCCTCTCAAGGTTTATCTGAAGCGCGGGCGGATTAAGGTCGCGCTGGGCGTGTGCCGCGGTAAGGCGCTTCACGATAAGCGCGATACCTTAAAGAAAAAAGCCTTGAAGCGTGACCTTGAAAGAGTGTTGTGATTTTTGATATAATACCAAGATAAGTTTTTTAACAAGAATGGAGAATATACTATTATGTCTATGATGAAGGGCTTTTCGAACGTTTTCCGTATTCCGGAACTTCGCAAGAAAATTTTTGTCACCCTCGGCCTTGTAGCCGTCTGCCGTCTCGTTTCGCTTGTCCCCACTCCCGGCGTTAACTGGGGTGCGGTTCAGGAGACATTGGATGCCGCGACGAAGAACAGCGGACTTTTGAGTTTCTTCAACAATATGACGGGTGGTGCGCTCGGACAGTTTTCGATCGGTACTCTTTCGATCTGGCCTTACATCTCGGCGTCAATCGTTATCCAGCTTCTCTCGTCGATGATCCCTTCACTTCAGAAGTTGAAGAAGGAGGGCGAGAACGGTAGACAGCAGCTTGCTCAGATTACAAGATATCTCACTATTGTTCTTTGTGTCGTTCAGGGTTGGGGTATCGCGACGCTTCTTTCCAGCCCCGAGGCTCTCAGACAGATTGGATATGTCAAGCCTCTTGTCGCTGATCCAGGTCTCGGTTTTAATATAATGACGGTTATCTGTATGACGGCCGCTTCACTTTTTGTTATGTGGGTTGCCGATCAGATTACCGCGTTCGGCGTAGGTAACGGCGCGTCTCTGATCATCATGATCAATATCACATCGCGCCTTCCTGAGGCTCTTTGGAGCGCTTATCAGCGTTACTTCGTAAGCCCCGACGGCAAGATGGTCGAGCTCGCTATGCTCCTTCTCTTCTTCATTGTGGTTGTTATGGGTACTGTAATGCTTACGCAGGGCGTCAGAAAGGTTGCCATTCATTCTACGCGTCGCAGCGTCGGCGGCGGCAACACCTATGGTATGAAGCAGACGTATATGCCCTTGAAGGTCAACTACACCGGCGTCATGCCGATTATTTTCGCGCAGCCTCTTATCCAGATCGCGGCGCTCGGCCTGCAGTATCTTTCACCTCAGGACAGCTTCCTTTACAGAGCCGCCTTTTCGCTTCAGGAAAACACTTCTCTTTCGCATCTTATGGTCTATGCGGTTCTCATCGTGTTTTTCACATTCTTCTGGGTCGCAACCCAGTTCAATGCGATTGATATCTCCGAGAACCTCAAGAAAGACGGCAGCTATATTCCGGGCGTTCGACCTGGCCGCGCTACGGCGGAGCATCTTGATGATATGATGACCAAGATTACCTTGATCGGCGCAGGCGGACTTTTGGCCGTCGCCTTGATCCCGATGGTGCTTATGGGCTGGTTGAAAATTCCTGACGCCCTTGCTTCGTTCTTCGGCGGCACATCGCTCCTCATTATCGTCGGTGTAGCTCTTGATACTTTGCGTATTCTTGAGAGCCATCTTCTCGTGCGCAAGTACGACGGATTCTTGAGTCACGGCAGGCTTCGCGGCCGCTCTGGAATGTGATTTTCAAGGTAACATAAGATAGACAGACATACGGATTATTTGATATAATCCGTATGTTGTTTTTTTAGGGAAATAATAAAATTTTATAAGAAATAATACAACAAAAAAGGATAAATAATAATGAGTACTAATCGTAGAGATTTTATTAAGGGTACTGCTTGGATGGGCGCGGCTGCGGCTCTCGCGGGCGCCGGTTGCAAGAGCAATAAGATTTGCGCTCCCGGTTCGATGACGGTTTTTGCAGATAAGCCCATTAAGAAACTTCGCGTCGGTTTTGTCGGTCTCGGCATGCGCGGTCCCGGTGCTGTTCACCGCATCGCCAACATCCCTGGCGTCGAGATTGTCGCTCTTTGCGATCTTTACAAGAACCGCGTTGAGAAGCAGCAGGAGTTTTTGAAGAACAACGGGAAGAAGCCCGCCCGCTCGTATTATGTTTACGATACAACCAAGGGTCCGACGAAGGATGAGACGGCGGCGTACCGTGCGCTTTGCGAGAGCGATCTCGACCTCGTTTACATCGCGACTCCCTGGGCTCTTCATACTCCAGTCGCTCTCTACGCGATGGAGCATGGTAAGCACGCCGCCATCGAAGTTCCCGCCGCGATGACGCTTGACGAGTGCTGGGCTCTCGTCGAGACTTCCGAGCGTACGGGCCGTCATTGTATGCAGCTCGAGAACTGCTGCTACGGCGATGTTGAGATGTTCTCGCTCAATATCGCCCGCAAGGGCCTTCTCGGTGAGATTATGCATGCCGAGGGCGCTTATATCCACGATCTTCGCGCGCTTAACTATCTCGATCCCGCCAAGAGCGGCTATCAGGGTTATTGGCGTCTTAAGTGGAATAACGAGCACACGGGCAATCCTTATCCTACCCACGGTCTTGTGCCCTTGATGCAGGCGATGAACATCAACCGCGGCGACCGCTTCGATTATCTTACCTGCATTGCCACAAATCAGGTCGGAATGAGCCTTTACGCTAAGACGAAATATCCCGACTGCAAGTGGCGCAACGGCCTTAATCCGAAGTGCGGCGATATGTCCACGACCGTTATGCACACCGTCAACGGCAAGACCGTCATGGTTCAGCACGACGTCACGAGCCCCAGGCCTTACAGCCGTATCAATCTTCTTTCCGGCACGAAGGGCTGTCTCAACGACTATCCTTTCAGGATCGCTCTCGAAGAGAAGCCCGGCGAAGGCGCCCACGGCTGGTTCGACGCCAAGAAGACGGCTGAGATCCGCGAGAAGTACCGCCATCCCCTCTGGAAGGTCGCGGGCGAGCTCGCCAAGAAGATGGGCGGCCACGGCGGCATGGACTTCCTCATGGACTTGAGACTCTGCTACTGTCTCCAGAACGGTCTCCCGCTCGATATGGACGTTTACGATCTCGCGACGTCCTGCTCGGTCTGCGAACTTTCCGAGAAGTCCGCTCTCAACCGCGGCAACTCGGTCGACGTTCCCGACTTTACGCGCGGCGCGTGGAAGACGAACAAGCCTCTTGATATCGTCACGGTCGATCTCAAGAAGCTCGGACTTAAGGATGTCAAGGCTGACGACACCCAGCTGAATGTCTGATAGCATAAAACGAATCCTATCGCACGATTGCGGCGCGTTCTGGCAATTCGTTAAATACGGCGTTATCGGCGTATTGTCAACAATTGTTCAGGCCGCCGCTTTCTATTTTCTCGCTTCAACGGCGCTAAGGTGTCTTAGTTCCGACGACTTCGCCGTCAGACTCCTTTCGCTTCCCGCTGCCGAGGTGTCCGACAGCGTCAGAGCGTGGCGTTTTGGATGGGCCACGGGAATCGGATTTGTGATTTCGAATGTCTTTTGCTGGGTTATGAACCGTGCATTTGTGTTTAAGCCTGGTAAACATGTATGGTACATTGAGCTTGCAATGTTTATGGTCGTGTCCGGTTTTGCGATGCTTTTGGCCACGGTGCTGAGCGGCGTTTTAATTTCAAGGTTTGCGTTGATGACGACTATTGCCGTTCTGATAGAGGTTGTCGTATCGTTTGTATTTAACTTTCTTATTCGTAAATTCATTATTTTCAAAGGTTGATAAAGAGAGGTCGAGTATATGAATATCATTGACGGTAAGCTTCTTGCGGCGAATCTTCGCGCGGAAATCGCGTCGGGTGTTGCGAAACTTAAAGAGGAAAAAGGCATTGTTCCCGGTCTCGCGGTCATTCTCGTCGGTAACAATCCCGCGAGCGTCAGTTACGTGACCGCTAAGGAAAAAGCGTGTGTCGAATCGGGTATGTATTCGCGCGAGATCCGTCTTCCCGAAACGACGACCCAGGATGAGCTTGTAAAACTCGTTAAGGAGCTTAATGTTGATCCCACGATTCACGGTATTCTCGTTCAGCTTCCCGTTCCGAAGCACATTAGCGACAAGGCTGTAATCGACGCGATTGCGCCCGAGAAGGACGTCGACGGGTTTACGCCGATCAACGTCGGTAAGATGCTTATCGGCGAAGAGTGCTTTCTGCCCTGCACTCCGCACGGCATAATTAAACTCATTGAATTTTCCGGCATGGACATAAAGGGTAAGCACGCCGTCGTTATCGGCCGCTCCAACATCGTCGGCAAGCCCGTCGCCGTTCTTCTCGCCCGCAAGGAGACTAACGCCACGGTCACGCTCTGCCATACGGGGACTCCCGATATCGCGAAGTTCACGCGAGAGGCTGATATCGTCGTCGTCGCCGCTGGCCGCCCCGATACGCTGAAGGGCGATATGTTAAAGCCCGGCGCGGTCGTTATCGACGTCGGCGTAAACCGGATTCCGGACGATACGAAGCCGAAGGGTTTCCGCCTTGTCGGAGATGCGGATTTCGAAAGCTGCTCCGCCGTCGCCGGTGCGATTACTCCTGTGCCGGGTGGCGTCGGTCCTATGACGATTACGATGCTTCTTTGGAATACGCTTGAATCGGCGAAAAGGGTGAAATGAAATCGCTTGTTCTCGCTTTGACGATTCCGCTTCAGCCGCTCGTAAGCGAGAACGTACTTGAGCCGAGCGTCCGCAATGAGGTCGATCACGCGCTTTCGCGTGCGCCTCAAGCGGAGCGCGTAAATGTAGTCGTTACGACGAATTCAATTATTTCAGTTGAGACTACGACGAACAAATTTAAAAAAATACTTTATCACCCGACGGGCGACGTCTTTGGGACGAACGGACTTTCTGTGACCGATATCGCCATAAAGCTCGTCTCGACCCAAAAACGCGACGGAAGTTGGAAGTGCGGCACAAATGACGTCACCTCGCTTGCAGTCGAGATTCTCAAAACGCTTTGAAATGAAATCCCGATTATGCGGTTGTAAATTGTACGGTCAAACTTCAAATGAAGTCGTCCTTGTGATATAATATATACATTCAACAACAAGGAGAATTGCTATGAGCAAGACGATTATCAAGAACGCCCACGTCATTTCACCCGATGTGGATATCGAGAACGCCACGATTGTCATCGAAGGCAAGAAGATTAAAACCGTCACCACGAAGAAGGTGTCCGAGAAGGGCGCTCAGACGGTCGTTGACGTCAAGGGCCAGTATGTAATGCCCGGCTTTATCGATGTTCATACCCACGGCGCTCTTACGTACGATTTCTGCGACGCCGACGAGCAGGCCGTCTTCAAGCTTGCCGAGGCCAAGCTTCAGGAAGGCGTGACCTCGTTTCTTCCGACAACGCTTACCGTTTCGACCGAAGAGCTTAAGGTCGCCGCTCAGAACGCGAAGAAGTACGCCGAGGCGGGAATGCCTTATTCCAAGATTCCCGGCATCCATCTCGAAGGTCCGTTCATCAACGTCAAATGCTGCGGCGCCCAGAATCCCGCGTTCGTCCGCAAGCCTGCGATTTTCGAGGTCAAGGAGATTTCGAAAATCTATCCCGTAAAGATGATCTCGTACGCTCCCGAGACCGAGGGCGGCGCGAAGTTCGCCAAGGACTGCATTAAGATGGGAGTCGTTCCCAGTTGCGGCCATACGGGCGCCAAGCTCAGTGAGCTTATGCCCGCTTACAAGAACGGCTTAAGACACATGACCCACTTCTGCAATCAGATGACGCCTTTGCATCACCGCGAAATCGGCATGGTCGGCGCAGGCTTTCTGATCGAAGATCTCAACACCGAGGTCATCTGCGATAAGATTCACCTTTGCCCCGATATGTTGAGGCTCGTTTTTACACGCCGCAATCTCGCCCATGTTCAGGTTATCACCGACTCCCTGCGCTGCTCCCACTGCAAGGACGGATACGCGTTCACGATGGGCGGGCTTGAGGTTAAGCTCGAGAACGGCGAAGCGCGCCTCGTCAAGGGCGGCAATCTCGCCGGTTCCACGCTTTGGATGGGCATCGGTCTTAAGAACGTCCACGACGTTACGGGCATTCCGCTCAAGTCTCTCGTGAGAACGACTTCGTGGAACCAGGCGATCGAACTCGGTCTCGGCGACGAACTCGGCAAGGTCGAGAAGGGCTATACGGCCGACCTCGTCGTCCTTAATCCGCGCAGTTGGAAAACTTCCGCGGTCTTCGTTGACGGCGAACAGCGAATATGATATAATACACGCCAACGATTTGGAGGGATGGCTGAGTGGCTGAAGGCAGCGGTTTGCTAAATCGTCGTACGGTTTAAGTTCCGTACCGGGGGTTCGAATCCCCCTCCCTCCGCCAATAGATATAGTATACTGAAAGGTCGCCGAAAGGCGACTTTTCTGTTTTTAGAAAATTTTTAGTTGCGTAATATGCGTTGCGGGCTTTTTTTAGATTTTGTGTTTAGTACATCAGCCTATTTTTTTGCGATTGTTGCGACCGGCTGTAGAAAATCGGGTGTTGTGAGAGCGATAGATGAAAAATATTATTTATTTATTTTATAAAAAAATGAAGATTTTGCTGTATATTGGTAAATAAAAATCTTTTTTAAAAAAAGTTAAAATTCCCTGTTGCAATCTGTCGATACATTATGATATACTATGTCTCGTTTTCGGGTGATACGCGAAACACTGGCGAGCTTAACTCAGTTGGTAGAGTGCCACCTTGCCAAGGTGGTTGTCGAGGGTTCGAGTCCCTTAGCTCGCTCCAATTAAAGCGGTCCGAGACAGTGAAATGGGAGCATAGCTCAGCTGGTAGAGCAAGTGACTCTTAATCACTGGGTCCAGGGTTCGAATCCCTGTGCTCCTACCATTTCCAACCTACACTGTGGCTAGGTAGCTCAGTTGGTAGAGCAACGGACTGAAAATCCGTGTGTCGCCGGTTCGATCCCGGCCCTGGCCACCAAATTATATGCCAAACTCGGAGATGTCCGAGTTTTTTTGTTTTTATGCCTAGGTGAATTTGCCCAAATATACAAGGGATTGTGCAGAGTAGGGCAATCTCTTTTGTGTCACTGCAGAGGTTTGTTGCATGGGGGATCATCTGGGGTAGTATCTCGCAGACTACTCTACGTTGTGTGAGGCTGGTGACACGGATGAATTGCGTTTTCCCCTTGATTTACGGGCCTTTACGGGGAGGATGCGTGTTTGTATGGATTGTGAATAAAATCCCGTCTCTAACCTCCTGGGGCCTTCTAGAGTAGTTTTTATGGTATCTTTGGTTGGAGAGTGTGTGGTTTGCACACTTCTTAAACTTCGTTAGTCATGTGCATCGTATTAGTTTGATGGTGGCAGAGTGATTGTGCCAAGACAAATCAATTACAAGATTCCAAAGGAATTTGGCAAAACCCAGATTCGCGTATAATCGAATATGTTTGATATGTTGATTTTGTTATGCAGTCGATTGATTTTTGTTTTTGCTAATTAACTTTAGAAAACTGCTAATATCCATTGTGATTGGTGATAAGATTTGATATAATGTAGCTCGTAAAATTTGGAGAAGGTATTTCTTGCGAGGAGTCTAAAGTGAAACGTACTATTTGTTACAAAAAGCTGTGGAAGCTTTTGATAGACCGTGGCCTCAACAAGGTTGAGCTTCAACGGCTTACTGGCGTTTCGTCTGCAACAATAACGAAGCTTGCGAAAAACGAGACCGTGAATACTCGTGTACTGATTAAGATTTGCAATGTTCTTAAATGCGATACCTCAGACATCATGGAGATGGCGGATAAGGAAATGGCTAACAAAGGGATGGTAATCAAACTATGAGCTATAAGTTTTCAGGGCATCAGACATTTGTCTTTCGTCGGGGATGGTTGGAAAAAGGAGTTGACCTAATTCGTGATAATCCGAGAGGTTTTCTCGCCGACGACGCTATTGTTACTCTTGGCGTTGGAAAGAATATGGTTGAGAGCATTAAGTATTGGTGTTCTTAAACTGGGTTGATTGAGGATGCCTCTGAACCTGGCGCAATGCGGTTGACACCTCTGGGTGAGTATATTTTCGGCAAAAAGAAGGATGCCGGTGTCGATCCGTATCTTGAGGATGACGCAACGCTTTGGTTGCTGCACTATAACCTTGTTGTGAATGCTCCTCAATCTGCATTGGGCATCGCTATCAATTCTCTTAACAAGCCGGAATTTTCGAAGGCCGAATTACTTGCTTTCATACAACGTTATCTTGCTGGATGTGAATGGGTTTGTTCGATTGATGCCACTGGCTGTTGTATTTCGATCCCCCTTAATTTCAAAGGGGCGCAGAGTACAATGCATCAGGAGGTTAGGGGTTTATCAAAGTAGAAGCAAAAAGTGAGGTCGCAATGATTGAACTGAAGGAGAAGACGAATGATAAGAACACGATGCACAGATTGTGAAACACTCAAATGAATCCCTCCTGCTTGCCGGGATTGCAATTGCAGTATAAATTGCGTCCGCAATTATTTCTGCTCTGGTGAGTTTGTTGTAAAAATCTGAAAGGTTTGTAGATGGATGACATATTAGATCAGGTAAAAGGAGACAAGAAACCTTTTCTCGAGTCTGAGGGAGATGAGGTCTTTGACCTTTTTCTTGATTTGTTGCCATCGGGAGATCAATGTGAAGAAATTGTGGCAACAGGTGCGGAGGATCGCTTATTTTTGAGAAAGCTTGATGATATTCATGCCGGAGCACGGGTGAAAAGAGATTGCGTGAAGAACTATATCGGAGCCAAGTTGATGCATTTGAGAAGCGAACATCGGCGCATTTCAAAGCGGCGTCTTGAATCGGTCGATGATCAGCTTTGTCAAATGTTCGACAATGCAAATGACGCCTTGCCAGATCCAACTAAAATGTCTAAAGTCAAGGCCGAGGAAAGGGGCCGTCGACTACTAAATGACTGTAATGCGCGTGCCGAGGCGGTAAAGGTAAGCGGGTTCACTCTCCAAGACGATACCACGATCGCAAAGGGAGAGTTACAGTGTCTCGCCAACAAAGAAGGATTTATTAAGAGGGAGTTAACATGGATGCAGAGTTGAATGCGTGGGATTCGCCGGTTGGTGGTGCATATCTCATTTGGCGTTTTACCCTTGGCTTTTGCGAGGTAAATGTCTCTGGGCCGAATGTGCTTCTTGTCTATCCAGCGATTGCGATGTTGCTGGATCGAAATTTTTCAAAATACATTTTAGAGTCTGGTAACCTTGCGGATTATGCATACGGGTTTGAAGATTCGGCAGGAAAGAAGGCTCGATCGTTAGGGGGGCTTACTGAACGTATTGATGAATATCGGGAGTGGACGTTGAGATCAATCGAGTTTGCGCTTGTTACACGTCTAGTTGAGTTGAATCCTAATTCGGGTACTTTGAAGGCTGTACTTCAAGCGGAAAGTAACGATTCGGTAAAAGTTGCTAAGATATTCAAGCGTGAAGATGGTCGTAGAGCCGAACATCTTGGAAGTGTATTTGCTCGTACTAACGAAAAATACATCGGATATTATTTAGGAGTGAAATTTTGATGAAACTGCAAATCGAAAAACTGTTCCTTGTTCGTCGCGGTACAAAAGAAGTTAAAAGCTTTGAGTTTGAGACTGGGAAGCTCAATATCATAATGGGGCAAGGGGCGCGTGGCAAATCGACGATATGGGATATCATCGACTATGTTTGTGGAGCGAAAGAGTGTGAGATTGACAGTAAGATCGTCGCGGCTGTCGAGTGGGTTGGTGCTGTTTTTGAAACTAGTTCTGGGCGTTATGTTATTGCGCGTGAGGTCATGAATGATACACGGCAGGCAAGTAAGAATTATTACAAAACTCACGTGGAGGCCGGTGAGTATGAACTAAACGGCCTTGAGATTGTGGCGAATGCCAAGGGGACAGATGTGTCTGCTCTATTGGATCGAGTCACGGGGATAGAGGCGATGAAGCAAGGAGAAAGTGGGGAAAATGAAACACTCTCGTTCTCTATTCGTTATCTCCTCTGTATTGTCGGTCAGTCTTATTCTGTAGTCGCAGATCAGACGAATCTGGTGGCGAATAAGTCTCCGCAGACATTGCAAACGATAGCGAAATTCTTCCCCTCGATTATCGGTGTTGACGCTGATGAGCTGAATCGTCTGAATGCACTTCGAATGAAGACGAAAAAGGAGTTAACTAAAAAAGAGAACGAATATAAAGACGCGCTTAAGATTTCAGAGAAGTGGAAGAACGATTTAATTGATCAGTTGATTGCTGCAAAAGGGTTGACGATGATTGCGGCTAGCACTGAAATTCCGAAAGAAACGCCGAAGGCGCTTGAAATGGTACGCAGTATTCTTGAGGAGGCTGAGCGGAATCCGAGGCGGACCTATGATGTGAAGGCACTTGGGGATCTCGCAGACCGTGTGGCGGAGCTGGAGGGAAAGAAGATTAAGCTAGAAACTGAAATAATGGAGATCAAATTCCGCATTGAAGAACTTGAGTTGTTCCTCAAGCAAGCTAAGGCAGTTCGGGATGAAGCAGCAAAGGTAAAAGATCGCCTTGAGATAGGCGATTGGATGATTAAGAATTGGGGGGAGTATCAACCTGGACTTTTCCGCTACCCGTATTCGGATGGGAAGATAGCCGACGAAGTGAGAACTGAGCTAAAAAGGCTTGCAGAGCGTCTGAAAATGTATGAGCAGACGGCCCTGTCTCAAGAGAAGATTCTCAAATTCACTCAGGCGAGCAAAGCGGAGAAGCATAAGCTCGAGGATAGATTGGAGCAGATTAAAGATAATATTGACGCAATTAATCGCGAGATAGATGGCATAAAAGCAGAGAAGGCAGAGAACGAAGAGCGTATAACAAAATATCAAGAGGTTAATCGCCGTGCTGATCAGTTGGTGGGTGAATTGCGGAAGACGTTAGAACTTGTTGATGCGTTGGCGAAGTCAGGGGAGTTGTCTGCTGAAATCGGCGGGATTAAGCAGAGGCTTGAATTGGTTGAAAGCGATATTAGGCTAGAAACCGTAAGAGTTGATGACAGAATAAAGAAGAATCTTGATGACATGTGCGCTAGAGCGTACGAGATTGCAAAAGGAATAAAACTCGATGATTCGTTTACTTTTGCCCATGTCTCTTTTGACCGAACTAGGCTCGACTTTGATATTCAAGAGGCTGATAAGGTAACGCACTTTAAAAACCGTAAATCGTCGGGTAATCATATCTCCTTCCACATTGGATTTACCGCGGCACTCGAGGAAATGTGTTCAAAGAACGAGAAGGCGTTGTTGCCTGACTTTGTTGTCTATGATCAGCCATCGCAAGGGCGTAGCGGAAATACTGACGAAGGCAATGTTGGAGAGGTGTGCTTCATTAATATTGCAAAGGAGCTTGCCAAGTCGGTAACTAAGTCTGGTGGTAGTTGGCAGCCGATTCTAATAGATTCGTGGGGCAATGATACTCTTGGGAAGCTTCAAGGTGTTGATTTCAAGCTTGTTGCAGATCTCGATGCGACCAGCGGATTGGTTCCGTTAGATTGGATGAATGGCAAATGAAGTTGCTTAGCAAGATCATCAAGAAAATTAGGGGTGCGATTGAGCAGCTCAATAACGGACAATGTAAAACAACTCAAGAGAGTAAAAAGCTTATTGATTACCTTCGCCGTGAGGAGACTCCACGAGAATCATCGCTAATGCTTCGGGCGGAAACTTTAAAGGAGAATCTTGGCGATAGTGAGTCAGATCTTAAAATTAAGGAAAGGATAGATAACGAAGTCTTTTGTGTCTGCAAAGAAATAGAAAAATCGGGTTATGTGGGCAGCAAGAAAGTTATCATAAAGAGACCAAGGGAGGGGGTAAGGGTCAAGAAGGTGAAGCCGAAAAAGGTCTTCACGGAATCCAAGATGGAGTGTCGCGATTTCAGGTTCGAGTATTCTCGTGATTTATCCTATGTTCGTGATTATCAACATACATCTGAGGAAGGCTATGAGATTCCGATGTATGAAGGGTTAAATGGGTCGCCAATAGTTGTAACTGCAATTAAAGAATTGCTTAAGGCTGCGCGGAATAGGGACTCTGAGGGATGGTGGAAACATGGTAATGCAAAAAATTGGAGAGGGGCATTTCAGAAAGGTGTCTATTGTCGATTTTATAAAGAGCAGATCCAAAAAGGTACGAAGCGTAATGGTCATTTAGGGCAGTGGCGATTTTATACGAACGGTGAATTTGATGAACTATCGCCAGTAGGAAAGTTTTTCAAGCGTAAACACTCATAGCGATAAATTATAATTTACGCGTAAACAGAAGAATCGTTTACGCATGAGCGCCGTGCAGCAAACTCCTTGCTGTACGGCTTTTTTTGCATATTGTTTCTAGGTTCGAATTTTAAGAACTTGCAAATGACTTGCATTACCGTTTACTGACATGATTTTGGCGTGATTTGGAGATAAAGTCTCCATCAGGCCGAACAGGTGTTCAGTCGGATTTTTTTCTCCGGGTCACACAAGCCGGAGAAAAAATGAACATATATCCTTTTTATGTTAGTCGTGAACTGAAGAAGTATATTCAGTCGACCTCGTTTGAGGCGTGTCGCAATGCCGGGATCCTAAGTCAGTGCGATGATATGGAGCAGGAGTGCATTATTGTACTCGACCGTATTCAGCCGCTGGTGGATGCGAATCGTGAGGGAAGCGTCGCTTTCCAGAAGAAGGCGGTCAAGTTTAAGATTCTCGACTTTCTGAAGAGTGGGCGTCGCTTTAAGAACGCGCAACTCGTCTACTCGTTAGACGAAAAGATTGCGAAGTGCGGAGATTCCGTTGCTGGGACAAAGATTGATCTCATTGGAGGCCGCGATCTTGATTACGAACGCAAGCGAGATCTTGCCATTGATGTTGCTGAGGTTATTGCTCGTCTTCCGAAGAAGCACATTGAGGCGTGCTTGTGCCTTCTCCTGGAAATGGACAAACAGGATATTCCCGCTGCGATCGGTGTTACCGAGTATCGCTTCCGCAAGGTCATTGTTCCTGCTCTCCGTAAGGCCTTCAGGTACCTGTGGGATGAAATTTGAAAAAAGTTCGCCAACGTCATCGTGTTCGTGTCTAATCAAAGGCCGCCGCGGCATGGTGTCGATGGCTACTAAAAGGAACTTGAAAATGGAATTCAGAAATCTCCCTCCCACTCGTGGCCGCGGCAAGTGGGGCCGCGAAATTAAGAATCGTAGTAGCAATCGTGGTCGGATCCGCCCCCATTGGGCTAAGTTCCGTATAGTTATTGAGGATCGTAGTGGAAATGGTGTCCACATCCGTATGATGAGTGATGTTCCCGTCGAGCGTACACGCGTACCGGGTGTAAGGCGGCAGGATCTTTTTCACTCTCCTTGTCTACGTGCATGGTTTAACAAGCATGATGCGATGATCGATGCACGCATCGAGATGGCCGAGCGTGCTGAGTACGAGCGCCTTCGCCGCGAAAGCGCCGCTCAACTCGCTCTGAAGCTTACGCAGAAGAAAGCGAGGGCCGTCTGATGGGTAAGACATATCGGAATGTGAAAGGTGCCTACAAGGAGAACGGTGAGCGCAACTGGGAACGTCGTGTTCGTCAGCCTGATGTTATCACACCAGAGTGGGCGATGAAGATGACCAAGCCTCGTATTGAGCATGCGCTTCAGGAGCTCGTTGTGCAGGAGGTTATTGATCAATGTGAGGTCAAGGACTATTTTTGGATTATCACAGAGCGTGTGGTCAATGCGATCGAGAAGTATGATCCCAATCGGCGAAATGCAGAAGGACGCACTGCGTCGGCTCTCAATTACTTGCTCACCACAGTCGAGAACTCAGTCGCGAATATTATTGAGCGGGAGAGATGTCAGATCCGAGACGGGGAAGAGGTGCCGATCAGCAAACTTCCCCCGGAGGAAGCGAAGGTGCTCGGCTATGTTTCTGAGAACGATGTACGATTCAGTGATGGCTGCACGTCGGTCAAAATTCTCGAGTTTCGCATGGATATAAACACTCTTGTTGGCCTGCTGACAGCGGATGAGCTACTCGTGCTGCGTCTCCGTCTTGCCGGGTATACTGTGAGCGAGTTGAGTCGACAGCTCGCTATCTCGCGTATGACCGTTGTTCGAAAACTGATGCCAAGTATTGCGGTCAAGGCACAACACTGTGGGTTTTTTAGCGGCCAGAGGTCAGAGAGGAGGGCTTGATTCGTGGCTAATGAGTGTAAAGGGGCGCCTCTTGGTGTTATCTGTGCTGCAGAGATTGCGGCGGGGGTCGTTATAAAAATCCTTGAGGCGTCTTAATTGTATAAAAGGGACTAATATCGTTTATTTCCGCTTGATTATAGAATCGTATTTACGGCACTATGTGTCGCGCAAACGGAGAATAGGATATGACAGAACAAGATGTCAGAAATGAGGTGGCGCGTCTGCGGACGTTGAGCCACATGGAGCTTAAGGAGGAGTACGAGCGAACATTTGGGAAACCGGCGGGGTTGCTAGGGGAGGTCTTCCTTCGGCGACGAATCGCGATGCGTCACCAGGAACGGATGTTTGGCGGGCTTACGTCGGGCGAAAAGGCACTTCTCGACCGTCTCGCCAAGAAGGATCCGCATGTCAATGTTAAGGCGAGGGGAGGTACGGGGATGATGCCGATTCGCGGGGTGACGTACTGCAGGGTCTACAAAGGAAGGCTCTATGAGGCTAAGGCCGTAGGCTACAACCAGTATGAGATGGATGGAAAGATCTATCCTTCGCTCACGGCCTGCGTCAAGGCGGCGACGGGGTTTCACCAGTCCGGAAAGAAGTGGTTTCACCTGAAAGGATCGTTATGAGTCAGCGGATTTATGGAGAAAGGGTAGTCCGTTGTGCGATTTACACCCGAAAGTCAGTTATGCAGGAATCTGAACCAGGGGACTTCACGAGCCTTGAAGCTCAACGCATTGCATGCGAGAACTATATTAAGGCCCGCAGGGCGGACGGATGGATGGTTCATCCTGAGCATTACGATGATCCAGGCTTCTCAGGCGGGAACATGAAGCGTCCTGCGTTTAAGCGTCTCATGGATGATGCGGAGAATGGGAAGATAGACATGATTGTCTGCTACAAGATCGATCGCCTTTCGCGTCGGCTGGTGGATTTTACAGACATCTTCAAGCGGCTAGATGCCTGCAATGTGCGTTTCGCAAGCGTCACGCAGGAGTTTAATACTGACTCTAGCATGGGGCGTATGGTCTTGAATCTTCTCATGACTTTCTCGCAGTTCGAGAGGGAACTGACTAGTGAGCGTGTGCGCGACAAGATGGCTGCGACGCGAAAGCGTGGTCTATGGCCAGGCGGATCTGTTCCGTATGGATATAAAAGGGTGAGTAAGCGGTTGGTACCGGACCCGGTGACGTCGGGGAATGTGAAACATATCTTTGAGCTTTATCGAGATTGCGGTTCTCCGAAGCGTGTCTGCAAGACGCTGACACAGGAGGGGATCCTGCGCTTCCCGGAGCGAGGCGTGAAATGGAATACGGCCAATCTCTCAACATGTCTTCGTAATGTCGTATACATCGGTCGGGTTGCACTCGGGCAGGAGAGTTTCCCGGGCGTCCATCAGCCACTTGTTGAGCAAGACCTTTGGGATGCAGTTCAGGCTCGCCTCAAGGAGGTCTCAGTACTTCCCCCCGAGGAGAAGCCGCAACTCTGCGAATCCCTCCTTCAGGGACTTGTTAGATGTGGAACATGCGGCATGGCGATGATCTATCGCTGGACTCGGAAGAATAACACTGGAGCCAAATACGGGTATTATGTTGATATCGCAGACAACAAGCGTGGGATCTCGACATGTCCTGTCAAGAGTGTCTCTGCAGGTATCCTAGAAGCACTTGTAGAGAGCGAGGTGATGAAGGTGCTGAGGACAGATTACATGACCAGTCTTATTGCCACACGTGCAGGGAAGTCATTCTTTGATGTGCGTAGAGCGATGGATGATCCGGCACGGTTCTGGTCGACTATGTCGCTCGCTGACAAGCGGAGTCTCTTCAGGGAGCTTATACATTCTGTCAAAATCTATTCCCAGTCGGTCGAGATCCGATTTAAAACTGCTGGTTGCGAGAAACTTATGGAGGAAATCAAGCATGGCAATGATTGAAGAGGTAGATGGAGATATCGTCGTCACGATTCCGATGTATTTCCGGTGCGTGGCAGGGAAGAAACAAATGGTGCTACGAGACGAGATGAAAGCGCTTGACGGGGATCAGTTGGCAGAGAATGTGATTGTAGCGGCATTTGCCCGCGCCCGTGCGTGGATGAAACTCCTCGATAGCGGGGCGGTGAGGACGGTCAAGGACTTGGCTGAGTCAGTCGGCGTGGATCGTCCTTATGTCGTGCGCATTCTTAGGTTTGCTTCACTTTCGCCGCGCATTCTTCAGGGGGTGCTACATGGTAATGCTCCGGATGGAATTTCGATTGAGAAGCTCGCTGCGATACAGTCGGACGATTGGTTGGAGCAGGAACGGGAGGCAGGCTTTGTGAATCAAACTCGGAAATAGTCTGCACAACATTTGCATCTGCGCTGTATAAATCTAAGTGTGGGCCTTAGAAGGCCTAAGGGTCCGGATCGTGTGGTCCGGCCTTTTTCATTGTACGTACATAAAGGAAAATGCTATGGGTAAACTGCTATTTCTCGCCGACATCCCGGCGAATGAATATCACAAGGCCGCCCGGCGTGGAGAGTATTTATCGAGCCATTTGCTCGGGGACTTTCGCAAGTCGCCGCGCCTTTATCGGAAGAAGATGACGGGCGAGATCGGGCCTGAGGATAGTTCTGCATTTCTGATGGGAAGGGCTGTGCACACGCTTGTCCTTGAGGGGCGCCGAAGATTCGACGAGGAGTTCATTGTTTCGGACGGGCCGGTTAATCCTAAGACTGGTGATACGTTCGGGCGTCTGACAAAGGCGTACAAGGAATGGGCAGCAGCGCAGAAACTGCCGGTCATCTCCGGTTCGGACTTTAACTTCATCACAAAGCTCCAGTCATCTGTATGGCTTCACCCGCTTGCAAGCGAACTTCTCACCGAGGGTGAATCCGAACAGTCAGTGCGCGTCTCTTATTGTGGTGTGCCTAGCCAGATACGAATGGACTGGTTCAGAGAGGATTACTACGGTAAACCTATCATCTGCGACTTGAAGACATGTGAGAATCTTGACTATTTCGAAAGTGACGCTCGAAGATTCGGCTATCCGCAGCAGGCGGCTTTTTACAAGCGCGTAATTGAGATAGCGTCAGAGGGGGATCTTTCCCCCGATGTCTATTTCATCGCTGTTGAGAAGCGAGAGCCGTTTCGGTGTGGAGTGTGGAAGCTCACGGACGCTCTCCTCGAAAGCTGCGTTATCCAGAACGAACGCGCCATCACAGAACTCCGTGAGTGCTATGCGACCAATTCATGGCCGACCCGAACAGAGGATCTGCGCATTCTTGATCTGTAACCTCGTGTCTCTAAATTAAACATCTTTCCCATGGGTTGTTCTGCACATGGGTTTTCATTCATTCATAATACAAGGATAATAACATGTCACTCTTGAATTCCGTTACATGCGGAAAACAACAGCAGCCTCCCCGAATAATGATTTACGGTTCGGAAGGGGTTGGAAAATCGACCTTTGCGGCCTCGGCTCCGAATCCCATCTTTGTCCAAACCGAAGATGGTTTGTCCGAGATCGCTACCTCTAAGTTCCCACTATGCACGACGTTTGAAGAGGTTATGCTCCAACTCGCAACCGTGCGAGATGAGGAGCATTCATACGCGTCCGTAGTCGTGGATTCGCTTGATTGGCTTGAGCGGCTTATCTGGGACCGAGTGTGTGCGGATTATGGAGTGAAGTCGATTGAGAAGGCAGACGGCGGATACGGCAAGGGCTATACACATGCACTTACATATTGGCGTCAGGTTGTAAAGGTTCTCAACGAGATTCGTACGAAGCGTAACATGGCAATCATCTTGGTGGCGCATGCGAAGGTTGAGCGCTTTGAGGATCCGGAGCATCCCGCTTACGATCGCTACACCCCCCGTTTGCATAAAGCGGCGAATTCGCTTGTCTGTGAATGGGTTGATGCGGTTCTGTTTGCCACTCGGAGAATGCGTGTCGATTCTACGACAGGTAAGGCTGCGCCCGTTGGGGCAGACGGTGGCGAGCGCGTCGTGCGCACCAATGGTTCTCCTGCATATAGTGCGAAGAACCGGTATTCGCTCCCTATGGAGATGGCACTTTCCTGGGACGCCTTCATGCAGGGCATGAAGGTAAAGGGATAATACAAAACGACAACAAGGAGAAATAAAATGGCACAGTTGAACTTCAATGCGTCTGCGATTGAAACGACATCGCACGATCCGATTCCGAGCGGAATCTACGAGGCGGTTGTCTCGGCATCCGAAATGCGCCCGACCAAAAATGGCGGCGGCATCGGAATCAATCTTACCTTCGAGATCATTTCCGAAGGCGCGGCAAAAGGTCGCAAGGTATGGGCGTGGATCAATTACCAGCATCCGAAGGCTGAGGCGCAGAGAATTGGTCAGGAGGAGTTGGCGCGTCTTTGCAAGGCGGTCGCTGTCGGGAATCTCAGCGATACCGAGCAGCTCCACAACATTCCGCTTTTGATTACGGTCGCGCTCGACAAGAACGACCAGTCGCGGAATGTTATCAAGCGTTACGAGAAGAAGGGTGGAGTTGCGGCGGCCTCTGCGGCAGCTCCCGCAGCGCAAGCCGGATCGGAGGTCCCTCCGTGGAGGAGATAGCCTTTGACCTTCCGTGGCCGCCGAGTCTTAATCGGTATTATCGCCACGTAGGGTCGAGGGTGCTCATTAGCCGGGAGGGACGCAAGTACAGAATGATGGTTGTCAGCCGCCTCGGAGGGCTTTGCAAGAAGCTTTCCGGGGCGGCTCATCTTGTTCTCGAATGCTACCCGCCGGACAGGAGGCGAAGAGATCTCGACAATCTTCTCAAATGCCTGCAGGACTCGATTGTCGCTGCCGGGGTTCTGGAGGACGATTCGCAGATAAAGCGCCTTGAGGTGGAAATGTTCGATGCGATTCCGGAGGGTTTGGTTCATGTGCAACTTAAGATATTACCAGCGAGACGCCGTGGAGGCCGTTTACGAGCATCTGCGGACAAAGGACACGAATCCGTGCGTGGTGATTCCGACTGCAGGCGGTAAGTCCATCTGCATTGCGGAGGTCGCCAAGGATGCCGTCCAGCGGTGGGGTGGGCGAGTGCTCATTCTTGCACATGTCAAAGAACTCGTTGAGCAGAACGCCGGGAAGATAACGTCCATATGTCCGGAGCTTAAGGTGGGTGTGTATTCCGCCGGGCTCAACCGGCGCGACACGAAGGAACCGGTCATTGTCGCCGGTATCCAGTCGGTCTACAACAAACTCGACGAATTCGAACCGTTCGATATTGTTATGGTGGACGAGGTCCATCTCGTCCCGCCAGACGGCGAAGGGCGCTACAGGACGTTCCTCAATGGCGCGAAAGCACAGAATCCGAATGTGAGACTTGTCGGTTGGACTGCGACACCTTACCGTACGCAGGGCGGGCTCATTTGCAAACCAGAGAACCTCTTCAATGAGATCTGCTACGAAATATCGATCAAGAAGCTGATTGATGAGGGATTCATCTCGAAGGTTACTGCCCATGCCGGAAAGAATGTAGCCGATATGTCGGCTTTGCACATAAGAGCCGGTGAGTTCATGGCGGAGGATGTTGAAAAACTGATGGGCGAAGAGCGTCTTGTCTCTTCTGCCTGCCGGGAAATCGTGGAACTTACGAAAGATAGGCAGGCGTGCCTCATCTTCTGTACATCGCTTGCACATTGCAAGAAGGTGGCTGCCTTGATCAAGGAGTATTCTGGAGAGGAGTGCGCAATCGTATCGGGGGATACTCCTGATGATGAGCGCGAAGCAACGATCCGAAGGCTTCGTGGTGAGACGGTCCAGCCTGACCTTTTCGGTGAAGGTTTAAAGCCTCTTAAATATGCCTGCAATGTGTCTGTACTTACGACCGGCACGGACATCCCCCGCCTGGATACGATAGCGCTCCTGCGGCCTACGAACAGCGCGGGGCTTTTGGTGCAGATGATTGGGCGCGGCTTTCGTTTGTCTCCGGAGACGGGTAAGAGCGAGTGTTTGATTCTCGACTACGGGCGCAATATAGAGCGCTTTGGGCCGATTGATTTGATCGGAAAGGGGATTGTCGAGCGCACGGCTGGAAACGGCGAGAAGGGGCCTCTTGCGAAGACCTGTCCGCAATGCCGAAATCTGGTCGGACTTCCTGTAATGCTTTGCCCCGAGTGCGGGTATGAGTTTCCGAGGAAGGATGCAGAGCGAAGGTCGCATGAGGCGCAGGCGGCCAGAACGGCGATCCTCTCTGGGGAAGTGACGGTCGAAACACATAATGTCTCCCATGTCGATTATCAGGTCTGGGAGAAGCGGGGCGCTCCTCCGGATGCGCCGAAGACCGTACGAGTCACCTACTATTTCGACATGCTTCACTTCGTAAGCGAATGGCTTTGCCCGGAACATCGGGGATATGCCAGAAGCAAGTTCGAAAGGTGGTGGCAGGAGCATGGACATCACGATGCGTTCACGCCTGTCAAAGCCGAGGATGTGTGCGAACTTGAGTTCATGGGCATGATCCGGGAGGTGAAGAGCGTCACGATCAGGCGGGTTTCGGGGGAGAAATATCCCGAAGTCGTAGGTTATGAACTGGGTGAATTCCCGTTGGAGAGAAGAATTGGAGAAGGAGGGATATCAGGTGAAGAAGGATTCGAAGAAGACATTGATGATCTGCCGTTCTGAAGAGGAAGAGAGGTGGGCTGAGCAAGATCGGCTCCAAAGGAAACTGGAGCGTCTCAGGAGGTGGGCCGCCTATCTTTTCATGATGGCAATTGCTGTCGCGCTTCTCTACGCCTTTATGTTCTTTTTCGTCCGCAAATGGGGCGAAAGGCGCTACGACCATTGGCAAGAGACCATCAACAATGTGAAACACAACATGATCGACAACTAACGACAAGGAGGCCGCATGGCGACAATCTCAATCGAGACGGCGCAAAAATACCTTTCAGCCAATCTCGCCTGTCTCCCGGCGGCTAAGGAGAGGAAACATCCGACGGTCGGCTCCTGGAAGACATGGTCGGAAAGGCTCCCGACGGAAGTGGAGATTCAGGCGTGGTTCGCAAATAAGCATAACGCAATCTGCATTGTGGCAGGCGAAGTGTCCGGCGGGCTCGAATGCCTGGATTTCGATAATGGCGGGGAGCTTTACGAGGCCTGGGTGGCGCTTCTTGATCCGGATCTCTTCTCCCGGCTGGTCGTTGAAAGAACACCATCGGGCGGCTATCATGTCCTTTACCGGTTCACGAGGGATCCGCAGGGGGAGGAGACGTTTGGTTGGGGAAACCTGAAACTCGCACGGGGGATCCGGGACGGCAAGGTAAAGACACTAATCGAGACACGCGGGGAAGGTGGGCTGTTTCTTTCGGCTCCGACGGAGGGGTATCAACTTCTGCAGGGGAAAATGGAGGAAATGCCGACAATTTCCGCTCTTGCGCGAGAAGGCCTCCTAAAGGTCGCACGTTCGCTCGACGAAGTCCCCTTGGCCGTGGAGCCGCAACTGCCCAAGGTCGCCGACACGGGGCGACCTGGCGCGTTTGTGGCGCGGCCGGGGGATGATTTTGCCGCACGAGGCGATATCCGTCCCTATCTTCAGGCGGCAGGGTGGCAATATCTCGCCGAAAAGCAGGATGGGAACGAACTTTGGAGGCGGCCAGGGAAGACGACAGGGGGACATTCCGCCACATTTGACGGAAAGGTCTTTTATGTGTTTTCGTCGAATGCAGCGCCATTTGAAAGTGGTCGCGGGTATAACGCTTTTCAGGTCTATACGCTTCTGGAGCATGACGGCAATTTTACTGAGGCCGCCTCGGCGCTTCTTTCGAAGGGATACGGGATAGCGGAGGATCCTCGTGATGGTGTCACGATAAATCTCGCTCTTGCGCAGCCAAAAGAGGAGAAGACCTGTAAGAGACGCACACTTGGCGAACTTGTGAGCGCGTTTCCGAAGATGAAATCGGCTCTCATTCACGGATTTCTGCGAATTGGCGAGACGATGAACATCATTGCGCCCCCGAAGACCGGAAAGTCCTGGCTTGTCACCGATCTTGCGCTCTCCGTCGCAACCGGCTCGCCATGGTTCGGATTCCCTTGCGAGCAGGGGAAGGTTCTCATTATCGACAATGAATTGCACGGCGAGACTTCGGCCAACCGAATACCGAAGGTTATCGAGTCGAGGGGAGTCGATTTCAATGCGGTAAAGAACGACATAATCGTCGAGAATCAGCGTGGATCGCTCCGTTCGATTGAAGATTTGGCAAGCGAGCTTGATGAACTTAAGCCATATGGCTTCAAGCTTATCATTATCGATGCATTCTACCGGGCATTGCCTCGCGGGACTGATGAAAACGACAATGGAACTGTGGCCGGGCTTTACAACCTCATCGACAGATATGCCGAGGCGCTTGGATGTGCCTTTGTCCTTATTCACCATACTTCGAAGGGCAATCAGTCCGGAAAGGCGGTGACTGATGTTGGAGCTGGAGCCGGATCGCAATCTCGCGCTGCAGACGCACATGTTATCTTAAGGCGGCATCGCGAAGAAGGGTGCGTGGTGATGGAATCGGTCGTCAGATCCTTCCCGTCGGTATCGCCTGTGTGTCTTCGCTGGCATTGGCCGCTTTGGGACAGGGATGACACTCTAAATCCCGACGATCTCGAAGGCAAGGCAGAATTAAAACGTTCGAGGACCGGTGCGGCAGCCGCTGTCGAGGAAGGTAATGTGCTTCTGGGGATTCGTTCCCTGGTGGATATGGAAAAGCCGATCCCCAAGACCGAGTTCATCAGGCGAATTCAATTGGCGCATGATATTTCAAGAACCAGGGCGAGGGAGCTTTTTGAAGAGGCTCTTGAGGCTGGGTATTTGAAGTGTGGTCATGTTGAAGGAGCTGAAAGAGCGAACAACGCTGTGAAACTTGTTCTTTTAGGCGATGTCGATCCTGCAGCTCAAAGCGAGATCGAAAGTGATGAAGAGGATGAGTACTGGAGGCGTTAAAACCTTGTTTTGCTGTTTTGCGGATTGAGTGACCGCAAAACGGCAAAACGAACTTTATAAATCCCCGGCAGAGGGTTGCGGTTTTGTTTTGCCGTTTTTACTGTAAATATAAATATATATTTACAGTGTAAAAAAGGCGGCAAAACAAAAGTCACTCCGCTTACCCGCACCTCTGCTTTCGGCAAAACAAGAGTAAAAACGGCATGATGCCGCAAAACGAGAATCAAAGGTGATTGGTAATGATGGAGAAAAAAGAGTGTTGGGTTTTTGTTCCCGAAACGGATAATAGATTTGCAATCAGCAACTTCGGACGATTGATGAAGGTTGCTAAGAAAAGGCTCGTCTTACGAAGGACACAGGTTATAGCCGTCTTTGAGATACTGCCGCTTGTGGCGAGCTACAAGACAGGTGCTTTAGGTTGGCATGTCTACTACGACAATGAAAAGCACTTCCTTGCGCGAGATGAACTGGTGAAGCTTATTCCGGATGAAGTTCTCGCGGTCGACCACTCAATGGACCAGGCGGCTATCGAAAAGCGAGAGGCGACATTTAATCCCGAGTGGGGCGGAGTCGATGATGAGGAGTGAGCAAAGATTGGATGAAGGGCTTTGTTTTGCGGGTCGCAAAACGGCAAAACGGCAAAGCAACCGAATTTTACGGTTCCTCCCCAAAAAATATCTAAATATAGGGCGCGGGAAGGAGCGGGCTTATTAAAGAGACTTTCTTTCAAGTGAGAAAAAACAAAAAAGGGCATAAACGATGGCGGAATTGACCTATGCGACTGTGTGCAGCGGCATCGAATGTATGTCGGAGGCGGTACGGATTCTTGGAGGCTGGAGACCGATATTCTTTAGCGAGATAGAACCTTTTCCGGCGGCGGTGCTGAAATCAAAATATCCCGATGTTCCGAATTTAGGCGACATGGGAAAGGTGAGAGTAAACGAAAATGGAGAAATTACGAATGGAAGCAAACGAGTCAAACTCCCGGAAGGCGGACTTGATGTCCTCGCAGGGGGATGTCCGTGTCAGGACTTCTCAATCGCCGGGCTTCGAAGAGGCGGGGCAGACCAAAGCGGAACAAGATCAAGCCTCTGCTTCGACTTTGTCCGGCTTGTCAGAGAAATACGGCCTCGATACGTCCTCTTCGAAAACGTACCCGGCATGTTTACCAGCAATAAGGGACGAGATTTCGCCCACTTCATCTTGGCGCTTCGGGACTGCGGGTATGCTCTCGCGTGGCGTGTTCTGGACGCGCAATTTACCAGAGTGGACGGCTTCGAGCGGGCTGTCCCACAGCGCAGGCGGCGTGTTTGGCTCG
>JAZOQU010000040.1:0-119242 GCA_045656225.1 Kiritimatiellia bacterium
TTTTTCAACTCTTCCTCACGAATAGTAGCCGGATAGTACGATTGCATAAATGAAAGATGTTTAATTCTATCACGCCCTCCCAAAACCCGCCGAAGACCATCTTCAATGCATAAAAAAAGAGCGCATTTCTTTCATGCACTCAAGAGAAGCCCTACCACAGGCAAAACAGGATACACGAAGAGAAAATGCGCCCAGCTGAGCGCATCTCCACTTACATGCCGTCCTGTTATCTCGAAATGGTGGTAGTATTTCTCTTGAACAGCGTGTAGCGTTGATGCTACATTCTTTAATGCAGTCGGGGGTGGAGAATTTTAGCGCGTCACTTAGCGCCCTTGTATCTCAGTTCACCGGCCTATAACCCTACGAAAAAGCCTTATCTTAAGCTCCCTCGCAAGATGGAATTATTATATCAAAACCTCTTAATTTCCTCCACTCTCACCTTCAGATTTGAGGAGTCCCCGCTCTCGTTAAAGGCAAAGAAGAATGACGCCTAATAATATCGCGGCGAGCGCGAAGGCTTTGCGGCGAAGATCGCGCTCACGGAAAAGAGCTCCGCCGATAAAGAACGTCAAGATTATGCTTGAGCGCCTTATCAGACTTAAAACAGAAATCTGGGATTCGGGCATCGCTATCGCCGTAAAATAAAACGCGTCGCTCGCCGTCAGCAGAATTCCCGTAAGCGGCATCGTAAGGCGCCACTGGAACCCGCGATGATTAAACGCGGCGAGAGCTGCATACATAACCATCATCCCTCCGAGGAACCACCATAGCACCGTAAGCGGCAAAATTCCCAGCCCTTGCATCAGATGCTTATCGTACAAGGCGCTGCAGCTGCCGAGCACCGTTCCAGTGAACGCCAACAGCACAGCCTTAAGCCCACCAGCCGCTCTATCCTTACTCGACGAAAGCGAAAAGAAAATACATCCCGCAAGAACAAACACCATGCCTACGCCTTGAATCGCATTCGGGATTTCCGAGAAAATCAGTATCGCGCCGATAAGCGTCCAAAACGGCCCGGACGCGCGGATGGGCGCGGCGCACGTAATGGGCAAAGTTCTCAAGGCCAGATATGTCGCTGTCCAACTCGCGCCGACGATCAGACTTTTAACCAGCAATAGAGAAATATGCTTAGGCGCGATCTCGACCGCCGCGCCCATCCTCCCCGTCAACAGAAGTATCAGCGTCAATACCGCCCAGCCGCTGAACGTCGTAAGAAACAACGTCGGAAAAACGGAATTGTTTTTGACGCTGGCTTTTTTGCAAAGATCATACATACTCAAGCAGACGCTTGAGGACAGTATCCATAAAAGCCACGAGTCAAAGGTCATCCGCGTTATCTGTCGACGCGGGCGCCGCCGCCGCCGACCATCTTCTCGATATCAGCCTTTGTTGCCATGGAAGTGTCGCCCGGAGTAGTCATCGCGAACGCGCCGTGCGCCGCTCCGTATTCGACCGCTTTGGCCGCATCATCGAAAGTCATAAGACCATAGATGAGACCCGACGCGAACGAATCGCCTCCTCCGACGCGGTCATAAATTTCAAGCCCTGGTCTTTCTTTTGAGCGGTGAAGTTCGCCCTTGTACCAGCATATCGCACTCCAGTCGTTGACGGTTGCTGACTTCACCGAACGCAGAGTCGTCGCGACGGCCTTGAAATTCGGATAGATCGAAACCGCCTTTTCGATCATATTCTTAAAGCCTTCGATCGGAAGTGTAGTAAGATTCTCGTCGACTCCCTCGACCTCTATACCGAGAGCCGCCGTAAAATCCTCCTCGTTGCCGATCATAACGTCGACGTATTTCGCAATCTCGCGATTGACTTCACGAGCCTTCTCTTGGCCGCCGATCGACTTCCAGAGACTCGCGCGATAGTTAAGATCGTATGAAGTTACCGTTCCGTATTTCTTCGCGGCCTTGAGAGCCTCGATGCAGACCTCCGCTGTCGAAGCGGAAAGCGCGGCGAATATTCCACCGGTATGAAACCACCTCACGCCCTCTTTGCCAAAAAGTTTATCCCAATCAATGTCGCCTGGCTTCAACTGGCTTATCGCCGTAAGTCCGCGGTCGGCGCAGCTTCTCGCGCCTCGGCATCCGTAGCCGCGTTCAACGAAATTAAGACCGTTACGCACCTCGCGTCCAATACCGTCGAACCCGCGCCAGATGATGTGGCTCGTGTCGACACCGCCCTGCAGAATGAAATCTTCGACAAGTCGCCCGACGGGATTGTCGGCGAACGCTGTGACGGTTGTAGTCTTAAGACCGAAGCAGCGGCGAAGCCCGCGAACGACGTTGTATTCGCCGCCTCCTTCCCATACCTTAAATTCGCGCGCCGTGTGAATTCGTCCATCGCCCGGGTCGAGCCTCAGCATAATCTCGCCGAGGGACGCCGCATCCCACATGCATTCTTCTTTGGATTTCAAATCAATGCTTTCCATTTCAATCGCCCTTTTGAAATTTTCAGATTGTAAAATGTTTCAACTCTTCGCCGTCGTAATAACCGATCGAACGCCCGGAGCCGCCCTTCGGAAGAGAGACCGAACCGGGATTGAAAATTTGAAGTCCGCACTCCAGTGTCTTCAGTTCCGGAATATGGGTATGTCCGTGTGCAAGCACGTCTGCGATCCCGATCGGCGGAATCTTATACTCGTTCCAAAGATGCCCGTGGGTTAAGAAAAACTTTCTGTTCCCCGCGTCGAGAATTTTGTAATCCTCCATGATGGGAAACTCGACCATCATCTGATCGACCTCAGCGTCGCAGTTGCCGCGCACGGCGACAATCGAATCGGCACGGGCGTTCAGCAGTTCCACGACCTTGATGGGATCGTAAAAGCTCGGCACCCCGTTGCGCGGCCCATGATACAAAAGATCGCCGAGAAGGACGAGCTTATCGTACCCGAGAGCATCCGCCTTCTGCAACGCCGCCTCAAGCGTCGAAGGCACTCCGTGAATATCGCTTAAAAATGCAATTCTCATATCCGCGTATTATACCATAATCATCGCATCAATCGGGAACGCCCCCGATATTAATATGCCCCAAAAGACCTGCATATAGCATTCTCTACAGTTGTCAATGAATGCCCGGCAATAAACTCTCGCTCTGGATATTGCTCAATCGCCGAATCGACAATTCGCGTGACCGCCTCATCGTAAATGTAAGGAATTTGCAATTGAACAACCTCACTATCCCCGTCTTTAAATAACGCATCACCGCGCATAAGAAGATCCTCCGCTCCGCTTTCATCCAGTAGCGTCAGCGAATCTACCTTTCGGCAAACCCTAAACGCAAGTCGACTCGGGATATTCGCTTTCAACATCGGCATACACTCTTCATCGCCTATGATATTCTCGCAGTGCAATATGATATAATACTCGGCACAATGATAAAAAGCGGGATAACTCAAGGAGAACTGATAAAATGGGGCGGCGCCGATGTTTTCAATCAGGCGCTCGCCCTGTGCAACTCCGGCGATGTGAAAAGCGTTACATACGACGATGACAATCTCACCGTCAGCGGAAAAATCGAACAGCCGGACGGTTGGGAAATGCCGGTTTCCTTCAAACTTAAAGCCAAGGAACGCATCGAATCCCATTGCCCGTGTTACGCGAATCAGCGTCTCGGACAGGTCTGTCAGCATGTTGTCGCCATCGGCATAGCACTCATGGTCCGGGAAATGGAGGATGAAGAGATTGACGGGCAGAGACGCGAAAGGCAGATATCCCGGACAAACCGCGCCGAACAATCCTTTGACGCAAATACGGATACCGGTGTCAAAAACGATGAAGACGGCATTATCGAAGTGCCGATGAAGCCGAGATTCTACGCATACATTTCCGGCAACCGGGCCGCCCTTTCAATTGCCGTCGACGCATGGTACGGCGAAATAGAATTTCCGGCCTGCTCGCTTCAGAGCGACAGAACCGTCAGACTGAAAGACCCCGATGATCCCTATATAAGACTGGTGAGATGCATCGATGAAGAACGCCGCGCCGTGGAATCGCTCAAAGAATGGGGTTTTGAGCCGGGCTACCGAAAAGGCGACCTTAAGTTTTACACCACCGATCAGCAGAAAATCCTGAATTTTCTCGGCGGAGGTCTGCCCGCATTGCGTCGCAGAGGATGGAAACTCGACTTGGCCGAAAAACTCGAAAGGTTGACCGATTCAATGCGCTCGATATTGCCGTCGGTCAAAATCAGGGACGCGGCGAACGGTGACTTTGACATCAACTACGTCTTTGACGCTCAGGGCAAAACGGTCTCGCCCGTTGAAATCCAGGCAGCGCTCAACAGAGGCGACGGCTACATCCTGAAAGACGGGGAAGTGTTTCTCCTTGATGCAAAGGCGATCGAGACAATGCACGACGTCTTTCGCGACTGCGCTTCCTCGCAGAACGGTGCGCCCAACGGATGGTTTAGAGTCAGAGGCATTCACGCGCCATTCGTGAAAAGCTCCCTCGATGCGTTGGGCGACGTGATTGAAACCGACGACACCGAGGCCCTCAGGTGGCGCGAAAACGCAATCGCCAAAAACCGTGAAACCTCCACCGGATTCGAAAGCGTGGATCTCGGCAAGCTGGAGAATGTACTGCGTCCGTACCAGAAGCAGGGCGTCTACTGGATGCGCTTCATCGAAAAAACCGGAATGTCCGGACTCCTCGCCGATGAAATGGGTCTCGGGAAAACTCTGCAGACCCTTACATGGCTGAGCCTCGTCAGAGACTCCGGCGGGCGGCGACCCTCCCTGATAATCTGCCCGACAAGTCTTGTCAGAAACTGGGAGGCCGAGTCCGCCAAATTTACTCCGTGGATGAAAACGCTCGTAATCTCCGGGCCGAACCGAGCGGATGATTTCATTAAAATCGACACTTTCGATATAGTCATCACCTCCTACGCTCTGCTGCAGCGCGATTTCGAAGAGGCCTGGTCAGGGCGCTGCTTCAACGCCGTCGTTCTTGACGAGGCGCAGCACATCAAGAACCGTCAGACTAAAAACGCGAAGGCTGTCAAGATGCTCAACTCCGCCAGGCGCCTTGCTTTAACCGGCACGCCTGTTGAGAATTCGGTGACCGACGTATGGTCGATCTTCGATTTTCTGATGCCGAATTATTTGGGAGAATACGAAAGTTTTAAACTCAACTACGAAGAACCGATAGCCGGAGGAGGCGCGGGGGCGGACGACGCGCTCTGCCGACTTAAACGCAAACTCCATCCGTTCATTCTGCGCCGTGTCAAGAAAACGGTGGCCAAAGACCTGCCCGACAAGATCATTAAAGTCTCTTATTGCCCGATGGACGAAGACACCCAGCGGGAATACAACGAAGCTCTTATGAAAACCCGTCGCCAGGCCGGGGACATGATCAAGGCGAAAGGTTTCTCGAAATCAAAGTTCGAAATTCTCGCAATGCTGATGAAGCTCAGGCAGACTGCCTCTCTCGGCAAGATCGGAGCGTTTATGGAGCAGTTGCGCTCGGCTATAGAAGGCGGCCACAAGATTCTGGTTTTCTCCCAATTCGTGAAAATGCTTCAGATAATCGCTTCGCAGCTTCAAGAGGAGGGAATCCCCTTCTGTTATTTGGACGGCTCGACAAAAGATAGAATAGGTGAATGCAACCGGTTTAACCGAGATCCGAAAATCCCGGTATTTCTGATTTCGCTTATGGCAGGCGGAACCGGGCTTAACCTGACGGGTGCGGATATGGTAATTCATTACGATCCGTGGTGGAACCCGGCGGTCGAAGCCCAGGCGACGGACCGCGCCCACAGGATAGGACAGAAAAAGACCGTTTATGTAATGAAGATGATCGCGTCAGGCTCAATTGAAGAACGGGTTCTTGCTCTTCAAAAGAAGAAAGAGGCTATTATCTCGGCGACAGTTTCGACAAGCGACTCCGCGATTATGGAGAAACTCTCGTCTGAAGACATCGCCTCGCTCCTTGCGATCTGATTCGGACGCGAAGCGCACGGCGCCCGGTTTAAGCGCCCTTGCGTCCGCCAGCCGTTTTTTTCATGATGAAGGTCTTCGCGGGCTTTTCGGAGGCGCCGGGATAAAACTCAAGCGCGACTCCGCCGTCGGTTACATAGAGCCTGTAATGACCGGAGCCGATACTATGATAAAATTCCTTCATTCCGGACTTAAAAAGCGCGACCTCCGACTGACCCATCTTGCCTTTCAACTTATAATCCTCAACCTTGTTGAAAATCGGCTCCGCCGTTTCGCGCCTCTTGCTCGAATATACGGAGCTGACCGAAGCTTCGGTAAATCCGCCGTATTCGTTTTCGATGCGGTAATAAGTCGTCGTATGGATATGGCCCGAAAGAACGATCGCGTGACGGCGCGAGAGCGCTATGTAAAGGCGCTTGCGGCTCTCTTCGCTGACGTACCTTCCGGCAAGACGCCAGGCGTAGGGCGATGCGGACGGACAGAGAACAAAAGGACCGTGGGTAACCAGAAATACGTGACGGGCGTCGTCGGCTCCTTCGATGATTTCTGAAATCTTATCGATAGCCTTGGTTTCGAAATCGCAGAACACCCAAAGGTCCCCGTTATGACGGAAGGAAAATACGGGATACCTCGCCTTCTCCGGCTTAACGCCAGTAATCTTTTCAATCTCCTTATCGTTATAAGGGTTCATATATTCGAAATATGCTTTCCTCGCTCCCTTGCCGCGGAAATCGTGATTGCCGATAACCGTCAGGAACGGATACGGCCTTTTATAGTAGGCGATGAATTTCTTTATGCAGTCATCAAGCATCTTCTTATGAACAACAGGGTCGCCGCAGTCGCCCTGAATCAGATCGCCGACCTGAAGAATGAAATCGGGCCTCTTCTTCTCGGCGATTTTGGCGCTCGCGTTCATAAGCGAAGGGCAAAATTCACGCCACATAACTCCGTTGCGGTAAAACTCATCCTTTACAACCTTAGCCCATCGGTTGTTGTAATCGTACTTTGAATGATATACGCTCTCAGGCTCGGTGTCGTAATGAGTATCGCCCAGAACAGAAACGAAATAAGACGACTTCCCGCCCTTCCTCTGCGGAGCCCCGAACGACGGGAGAGTCGCGATTGCAGCACCCGCTGCGGCGCCCGCGATAAACTCTCTTCTTGTGAAACCGGATTTTTTTTCGTTCATGGCTCCATACTCCTTGTCTTTATATTTCATTTAAGGTTAAACATATAAAATATCATCCGGCGGCTCTGCGGCGAATTCAACGGACTTGCCGGTAACGGGATGAGGAAATGAAAGCATCACCGCATGAAGCAATGCTCGAGCCGGCCTTATGCGCAGACGACGATCCTTAACCGCGTCGCCGTAAAGATCATCCCCGACGATAGGACAGCCGAGATCGGCGGCGTGAACGCGAATCTGATGGGTGCGGCCCGTTTCAATGACGAACTCCACGAGCGAAACACCTGACTTTTTGGCGAGAACCGTCCACTCGCTCACCGCCCTTTTCCCGTTCGGGACATCGGCAGCCATACGCTTCGAATCCCACGGCTTGCGGCCGATCGTGTTTTCGATCCGTCCGGTTTTTGTTTTCGGGGCGCCGTGCAGAACTGCGAGATACGTCTTTCGAATGCGCCCGTGCGACTCGAACGCTTCGCGAAGCGCGCGGTATGCCCGGGGGGTTTTAGCGAAAACCATCGCTCCGCTGGTGCCGATATCGAGGCGATGGACGACGCCGGGCCTCTCGCGGCTCCCGCAGCCGTACATTCCATGTCTCGTCTTCGCGAGATTATCCGCAAGAGAATTATCGGTGTGTCCCGGAGCGGAATGAACAATCATCCCCGCCGGCTTATTGACGACGACAATATCGGGATCCTCGAAAATTATTTCTATCGAATTCAATTTTTAGAGCGACATCTGAATGTACTTACGATCGCGCCGAGAAGAGGCACGGGGAACGACAGAACATGCGCGAGCGCCGGCCGCATGTCGCATTTCGACACAAGAAGCGCGGCGGCGATGACGTACAAGGCGAACAATACGGTGTAGACTGCAAAAAGTTTCAGCGTGGCGCGCATTGAGTTATGAAAGAAGAAGACTCCGAGCGCGAGGAATATTAGCGTTGGAACAATCGCAGCGGGTATAGAAGGCATCAGCGAGCACTTTGCCAGCACCATGCATCCGACATTGAAACCGTGGAACGCAAAGAACAGTCCGACGGCGCCGAGAATCCCGGCGAAGACGGACTGTCTGCCGGAAGTGACTCCCGCGGGGATCGAAAGAAGCATTACAATGATGCATGACAACGGCGCGAGAGCCTGCGCCCATGCGTCATATCTGAGACTCTCCCGTCCTTCTTCATTAAGGTCCTTGTTTATCCCGATGTAACGATGCTTCCCCCTCACGGAGATAAGACGGGGATCGCAATTCTGCATGCGAATATCCTCGGGGCGCTCGCGGTAATCCGTAAATGATCTGAACTCAAGCGAATCAATCTCGGGAGTCGGCGACGCGCAGGGGCGCGTGTTGATGTCATAGTGCAGAAGCTGCGGTTTGGTGAACCACCACTCTCCGTCAAGATACGAGGCCTTATGGGCGGTTATGCTATAGAGCCGAGAACCATCCGGGCGGTCCTGGGTCACAAACACATCATTCAGTTCCGAATAATCCCTGTTGGTTCCGCCGCGAACGGTCCACGTTCTGTTGTCGCGCGTGTTGCGGAAAGTGAAACCTTCCGCCTCGGCTATATCCTGTGCATCAAAACGCTCGGCCTTGATACGCTTAGCCCATTGGGCATACTCGGGCATGTAACACTCACTCACCCACGCGACCAGCACGCCCATAAGAACGGCGGCAAACAAGAGCGGCTTTACTATCGCAAAAAGGCTTATGCCGCTTGCGCGCATCGCGGTAAGTTCTGAATGGCGGCAGAAATTCCACATCGTGTAAAGCGTCGCCAGCATCATCGCGGCAGACGCGAGATAATGGAAGAACGGCGAAAGATATCCGCCGAAATAAAGAACGCATTCCTTAAATGACAAATCAGACGTCATTAAGCGAGAAAACGATCCGAACAGCTCAAAGAGAACATATATCCCGATGAATCCGACGAGACAGTAGAAAAGCGGAACGATAAACTCGCGCAGAATATAAAGCGTCAACTTCGACATTTAACCCTCCAGCGCGCCCGTCAGTTCAGACATCGATTTAAACCCGTGACGCTCGCAGTAGGAAACCATTCCGTCGTAAACGTCACTCACGGCGGCGGGGTCGGTGAAGAGTACGGTACCGAGCGCGACCGCCGTCGCGCCCGCGAGCATGAACTCGATCGCGTCTTTCGCCTCGTAAACTCCGCCCATAGCGAGAATCGGAAGTTTAGTCGCCCTATACGCGTCGTAGACGACCTTTACGGCGGCGGGATGGATTCCACGCCCCGAAAGCCCGCCCGTGCGGTTTGCAAGAACCGGCTTGCGCTTTTCAATGTCGATAACCATCGCAGGGATGGTGTTTATAAGAGCGAGCGCATCGGCTCCCGCATCTTCGCACGCCTTTACATAAGGACGGATATCCGGAACATTCGGAGCGAGCTTCACTATAAGCGGCAATGAAGTCGCCTTTCTTACTGCGGCAACAAGCCCGTTCAAAACCGCCGGATCCTGACCGAACGTATGACCGCCCGCCTTTACGTTAGGACAGCTTACATTGCATTCGAGCGCAGCGACGGGAGAGCCGGGATTAGCGAGAGCGTATTCATCGAGTCTGCGGGCGACTTCAGCATATTCGTCGACACTCCCGCCCCAGATGTTGACGATCATCGGCGGAGCCTTTTCGCCGACGGCCTCGCCTACCGAGTCGGCATACCACGGAACGGTAATGTCGAGAAAGTGTTTTACGCCCGTACCCTGAAGGCCGATCGCGTTCACGAGTCCGCCCGGAACTTCACAGTGACGCGGCATGGGATTGCCTGGCCATGCATCGACGCGGATACCCTTTGCGGTAACGGCGCCGAGCTTGGAGTAATCGACAGCCCCGACGTATTCGCTGCCGTAACCGAACGTCCCGCTCGCCGTCGTGAGCGGAGTTGCCATTTCAAATCCGCCGAGATTAACTTTCGTATCTATCATTGTTTTCGCTCCCTTGCAGTTCCGCAACAACATCATTCCCAGACGAGATCCTCCGCCGCAAAGACGGGACCCTCGACGCAGCAGCGCGAATTGCCGCGAACGGTTTTCTGAATACACGCGTAACACGCGCCGACGCCACAGATCATGTGGCGATCCATTGAAATCCAGCCTTTTGACTTTGTGCCTGTCGCTCTTAATGCTACCGCCTTTAGCATCGGATCGGGACCGCACGCAAAAAGTTCAAATTTTCCGCCCGCCTCACGGATTTTTATAATTTCGTCGTCTAAGGGATCGGTCACGAGACCTTTCACGCCTTCGCTGCCGTCGTTTGTCGCGAGATAAAGCTCGACCCCGAGCGACCTGAATTCCTCGACGGCCAAAAGATCGGTTTTGGTGCGCCCGCCGACAAAAACCGCAAGCCGCCCCTTCCAACCCGAAGCGATAAGGCGCTTGGCGAGAAAATAAAGCGGAGCGACTCCATAGCCGCCACCGACAAGCAATGCCGCCCCGTCGCACTTTACGGGGAAGCCGTGTCCAAGGGGTCCTATTATTTCAAGCGTCTCACCGACCTTGGCAGCGTTGAGCGCGGCAGTTCCTCTACCGACGGTCTTGTAAAGGATATAAACCTTGCCGTCCTCGGCGTTGAATACCGAGAAAGGACGCCTCAAAGCGCTCTTCTCAAGAGCGGGAACCTTCACGTGAACGAACTGGCCAGGCACAAGCTGCGGCGCCATTTCAGGAGCTTTGACGACTAAAAGCCGGTAGCCGGCGGAAAGCTCATCGTGAACAAGTATCTCGCATTTTTCGTTCAGCATAAACAAAGTCCTTTATCTTATCTGGGCCGCCCTCTGAGCGACAGCCTTAAGTGAAACCCACATGTCTTTTTTAATTTTCTCGACGGCGGGCGTGACTGTTCCAAATCTTAAAATATACTCGGGCGAATAAGTCACGAGGACATCGCACCCGCTGCGTGTCTTAACCCACATTCCCGGAGCCGCCTTTATTTCGGGAAACCACTTTCTGAGAGCGAGCGCTCCAAGAACTACATATATCCTCGCTTCGGGCAATGGAGCGGAATCTACTACGGGAGCGAACTCGGCGGTAGTCTTCAGCGCAGCGGTAATTTTAGAAATCATTTCTGCGCCCTTCTGGGAAAGCGGCTTTTCATGAAGAAAAACAAAATCGAAACGCCTTCCCGTCCCGCTCGGCGCCGCATCCGCAACGATTTCCGCAACACTCGCGGCAGACGGAAGCGGCGCTTTTTCGGGAATTACCGCCGGTACCGCTCTCGCACCGGCGGGTTCGCTCGCCTTAAACTCCGCGCGTGGCGGAGGCTCGGCGGCGACGGGCTCGAGCACGCTTCTGTCACATTCTACAAAACGGACACCGAGCTCGCGTTCAAGCTGCAGCTCGGCTTCAAGTCCGTTCAGAATGTAATCAAGCGCCGTCACTTGTTTTCGCCGCTTTTTCTAATATGTACTCTTCAAGCCTTTTTGGGCTTATTAAACCCGTAGGGGTTCTTCTTCTGCCAGCGCCATGCGTCCTTGCACATCTCTTCGATGCCGCGTTCGGCCTTCCAGCCGAGTTCAGCGGCGGCGAGCGAGGGATCGGCCCAGCACTCGGCGATATCGCCGGGACGGCGCGGGCAGATCTTGTAGGGAACGGGCTTCTTGGAAGCCTTCTCGAACGCCTTGACGATCTGAAAAACGGAATAGCCGTTACCCGTACCGAGGTTATAAACCTTAAGTCCGAGCTTGGGCTCCTTCTCGATTTTCTCAATAGCCTTCAAGTGACCGATGGCGAGATCGACGACGTGGATGTAGTCTCTAACGCCCGTGCCGTCTGGGGTCGGATAATCATTGCCAAAAACGCTGAGCTCTTCGCGACGGCCGATAGCGACCTGGGCGACGAACGGAAGGAGGTTGTTCGGAATGCCCGCCGGATCCTCGCCGATAAGACCGGACTTATGGGCGCCGATCGGGTTGAAGTAGCGAAGAAGAATGACATTCCACTCGGGATCGGCCTTCTGGACATCCTTGAAAACCTGCTCCATCATAAGCTTCGTCCAGCCGTAGGCGTTTGTACAGCCGGGCGTCGGGAAGTCTTCGCGGATCGGCACCGATGCGGGATCGCCGTAAACGGTAGCCGAGCTCGAGAATACGATGTTCTTGCAGTTATGGTCTGCGAGACACTTCAAAAGCGTGAACGTTCCGCCAAGATTGTTGTTGTAGTACTTAAGCGGAATTTTCGTCGATTCACCGACGGCCTTGAGCGCGGCGAAATGGATCGTAGCCTGGAACGGGGCTTCCTTGTCGAGCATCGCGTTGAGCTTCTTCTCGTCGCGGATATCGATTTTATAGAACGTTACGTCCTTGCCCGTAATCTTCTTTACGCGGGCGAGCGACTTCTTGGAGCTGTTGCAGAGATTATCGACTACAACCACGTCATGCCCGGCGTTCAAAAGCTCAACAACGGTGTGACTGCCGATAAAGCCAGCACCGCCGGTTACCAGAATTTTCATTCTAAACAATCCTTTCGTTATATTTCTATTTTAAAATCAATTCTTCGCCTCTGCGGACGCGGCGGGACGGTCACCGCCCTCGCGAGGACCGCGGTCGCCGCCTTCACGCGGACCGCGGCGCATACCATCGCGCGGGCCACGGCGCATACCACCCTCGCGCATTCCCTCATAGCGTGCACGGTTCGGACGGTCGTTTACAAAAAGAATGATGTTTTTAGGAGACTTCTTCTCACCCTCCTGAGCGGCATAAGCCTTGGCGGCTTCGTCGATCTTGGCGCATACTTCCTTTTTAAACGCCTCGATCTGCTCGCTCGTGGTCTTCTCGTCTATAGCGAACGTCACGGGTCTCTGGCGGTTTCTCATTCCCTCGCGACGCATACGCTGACGCTGCTGACGCGCCTCTGCGGAAGGTCTCGACGCTCCCTCTTCAGCCTTGACGCCCGGCTTGTCACCCTCGGCCTTCGCCTTCGGTGCATCTTGAGCGGCACCCGTCAAAGTCAAAGCGACACCGCAAAGAATAATCATCAATTTTTTCATTTCAGTCTCCTTTTCTAATTGTAGTAAGTTAAAACGAATATTTTATTCTCAAGTTGATTTTACATAATTATACCATAAATGCACTATTACAGCGACTTGAAACTTCCTTGGCGAAATCACAGAGTTCATCGACAACTGAGTCGTCGGTAAGTTGCTTTAAGAAGGCGCGGCGGAATTCGAGATGGCCACGCTCGGCGCAGAGCCTGCGCGATGTGGCGAACTCAAGGCCTAAAATCATCCAGCCTACCTGAATGAGAACGAAATCCGCGAGACATTTAATGTTCTGATAATCCACAGTCCTTCGCTCACGGATCGCCGCGACCACTTCGGCGCTCGGGGCGGAATCGGTTTTTAAATTCCAGAACGCCGTACTGTCCCTGCGCCAATCGGTCGTTTTAACGCGCTCTTCAAGGACGCGGAAAATGTCGAGCTTGTCGGCGTCGCGCACGGTCTTCGAACACGTAAGCGTCAGCTCGTCCATCGTCTCCGACGGAATGTCGCGGCGATTGTGGACCAATACCGCCGTTAAGACCGCGTCCTTCAGATCCCAGCCGTCGAGCCACCCTTTGGACTTTACGATATCGTGCGAAAATACCGCATGATCGACCGAATCGGCGTCACGAAATGTATTGTAAAGTTTAAGCTGCTCGTAGCGCCCTGTATCATGCAGGAGCGCAGCCGCCTCGCAGGCGAGACTCGTTCGCCCATCAAAACCCTCACCCTCGGCAATACGCCTCGCCGCCTCGACGACATTCTTCGTATGAACGAGCTTAAGCTCCATCATCTCCGGAAGACTGCCCGAAGAATCGCGATATGTATCGACATAGGCGTTGTAGAGCGATGTAAGTTTTTCAAGCATGACGAATCAGAACTTGAATTCAATCTGCCAACGGATAAACCAGGCGGGACGATCGGTGATAAAGTAATCTCCCGGGCAAAAATGCTCGGCGTGAATATGACCGAAAATCTCAAACCTCTCGCCCTTCGACTTATCGGCGAGCATGATCGGAAAATTATAATGTAAGCCGTTTAAATAGCCTTTATAGTGGCCCTTACCGCCGCCAAGACCGTCATTCACAGCGGCGAACATCGGTCCCGAAGTCAAAGTAATATTATGCTTCGCGCCAAATTCTATACCCGCCTCGGCCTTAGCGTAATAAAGATTGCTCCACCAGCATGTTCCGTAGTGCGTTCCACCGAGGAATATCTCGGAATAACGGACGGAGCGCGACCACATCGGATCCCAGGCTCCGCTTCCGCCCTCGGTCTCGGCAGTATCCTTAGAACCGCTCAACATCAAAAGTCCAGCCGATGCGAAAGGCTTAATTTCACTTTCCGAAGCGTCCTTCCAGTTAACGCCGGCGTACGACATCCAACCGTAAAGCGACTTACCCGCGCCGTTTTCGCCTACCTGACCAGCCGCCTCGAACTGAAGCGACCACTCGTCATCAAGACGCGGCATTAGTTTAAGTCCGAAGGTTTCACGCCTATTAGAAGGTATCTTCCGACCGCCGCGATGATACGAAGCGACGTTCTTATGAATCGCATAAAGCTGATACGGAAGATCCTCGCTGAAATCTGACGACCACACCGCTCCGAAGCCCCACTCGTCGCGCTCAGGCTCCGCACCCGAACCGCCAAGTCCCATGAGAGAGCGATGATCGCTAAGTCCGTTGCCCCACCGGAGATGATTGTCGTCGTGCTGATAAAGGCCGAACACGTCAAGTTTAGACTCCTTGGTAAAATTAAGGGTAAAGCGGATCATATCGGCGAAAAGCGAGCGCGAACCGTCGTTCGGCGTCCCGTCCTGAAATATCTGCTCGAGCCCGTAAAGGCGCATTATATCCTGCCTGCCGACGGTAAAGTCGAGAAACCCGTCAAAATAGCCCTTACCTTCAATAAAAAGGTTATCGAGAAAAACCTCGTCGGGGAATCGCGAAGAGCGCGTCTTAGGGCGGATATTCCAACGGAACTCGTCGGTAAAGCGCGTGTAGATTCTAAGGCGCTCTTCAAGCTTTATTTCGCCCCATGCGCGGACGCGGTAACGCATACGGTTCGTATACTTACCGTAGGGAGATTGACTCGCGAGCCCCCCGCCGGGAAGCCCGGGGACGTTGTCGAAAATCTCCTGTCGTACACGCAAATCGGCACCCGCGTTGAATTCAATCTCAGCGGATGCCGTGAAGGCGGCCAAAGCCGCCACTGCAGAAACTAAAGCCCTTCTCATTTTACAGGCTCAAGCTTTTCAAGCCCGTTCATGTAAGGACGAAGAGCCTCGGGGATCGTAATCGAGCCGTCGGCGTTCTGGCACTGCTCCATGAGAGCCACCATCAGACGCGGAAGCGCGACGCCCGAACCGTTAAGCGTATGAACGAGCTTCGTCTTGCCGTCGGTGTCGCGGAAGCGGCAGTTAAGGCGACGCGCCTGGTAATCCGTAAAGCACGAGCACGACGAAACTTCGAGCCACTGTTTCTCGCCGGGAGCCCAAAGCTCGAGGTCGTAGCACTTCGCGGCCGAAAAGCCCATATCGCCAGAGCAGAGCTGAAGAATGCGGTAATGAAGACCGAGACCCCTCAAAATCGACTCGGCCTCGTCTACAAGAATCTCGAGCTGCTCGAAGCTCTTGTCGGGATGGACGAAGTTCACCATCTCGACCTTGTCGAACTGATGGACGCGGAGCATACCGCGCGTCATCTTACCGGCGCTGCCCGCTTCGCGGCGGAAGCAGGGCGTGTAAGCCGTGAGCTTAACGGGAAGATCCTTGGCCTGAAGGATGTCGTCGCGATAAAAGTTCGTAACGGGAACTTCAGCCGTAGGGATGAGCCAGAAGTCGTCGATCTGGCAGTGATAAAGATCTTCGGCGAACTTCGGGAGCTGGCCCGTGCCGGTCATCGAGGCCGAATTGACCACGAAAGGAGGAAGCATTTCCGTATAGCCCTGAGTCTGGCAGTGGACATCGAGCATATACTGGATAAGAGCGCGCTGAAGCTTAGCGCCCTGACCCAAAAGAATCGGAAAGCCCGTACCCGTAAGCTTAACGCCGCGCGGGAAATCAAAGAAACCGAGCTTCTCGCCGATAGTGATATGATCGAGAATCGTGTAGTCGGGATCCTTCCACTCGCCGACGGTCTTTACGCAGACGTTGGCGGAGCTGTCCATGCCGGTGGGGATTTCGTCGGCGGGGATATTGGGAATCATAAGCAACGTGTCGCGAAGATCGGTCTCGACCTGAGCAAGCTCGCGGTCGATCTCGGCGATGCGGTCTCCGACCTTGCGCATCTCCTCCTTGGCTGCGGCGATATCACCGCCCTCCTTGGCGATCTTGCCGATTTCCTTCGACGCGGCGTTACGCTTGGCCTTCAAAGTCTCGGTCTCTGCGACGAGCGCGCGGCGCTTCTCATCGAGGTCTCTAGCCTTCTCCAGAACGTCCTTCTCGACTCCGCGACGGGCGAGCTTGGCGGCCGTTGAATCAAAATCTTCTCTGAGCTTCTTAATATCGATCATTGCTTTATCTCCAATTGATTATCTTATATTATATCATTTTTTACACCTTCCGGCGCTGTCAATATCATCCCCGTCTTTTATCTGTCCAAAAAACATCCTCCGCGATCACCTGTGAATTTTCCATTTCTGTACGGCACGGAACCGTTCACGACAACGCATTCCACTCCTGAAGAAAATCTGTGCGGTGAATCATAGGACGCGCTCGCGTTAAATTCTTTTTCATCCCAAATCGCAATATCGGCAAAGGCGCCCTTTCTGATAACGCCCCGCGATTTTATCTGAAAGCGCTCTGCCGGCATCGAGGTCATTCGCCTAACCGCCTCTTCGAGCGAAAAACCGAGCGAACGGAGACGGCGGTAAAACTCAGGCATCGTCGCATACGCGCGCGGGTGCGGAAAGTCGGCGCCAAGCGGTCCCCATGGAGCGCGAAGCGACGCGTCAGAACCCGGCAGAATCCAACTCTTAGAAAGAATACGGTTAAGATTCTCTTCACTCATCGTAAAAAAGAACGCGCCTGTACGACAAAAATCTTTTTCGAGGATTGTACAAACTATTTCGCCCGGATTATCCCCAAGCTCAGTTATACGTTTACCGCCACTAAACTTAGTCTCACCGCTCCACGTTCCGCCAATCATAACCTCCGACCAATCACGCTTAGACGCATTTAATTCGTCGACAATTCTATTTCGCGTTGCCGGATCAGCGAGACGGGCGCATTCCGCTTTAGCGGCTCCTTCTTGAGCCCAATCAGGTAATACGACATCAAGGTCAGTGCCAGCGGCACAAAACGGATAACGGTCACTGCCAATAAGAAAGCCCTCTTCTATCGCAGATTCAATCTTATCTAAAACTCTATCTATCTTAGGCCAATTATTTTTACCGCTGGTTTTCAGGTGAGATATTTCGGCTCTGATACCAGTTTCTTTAGCGAGCGATATTACCTCCTCTATCGACTCTAAAATTTCATCCCCCTCGCTGCGCATGTGAGTTGAGTAATAAGCTCCCTTATTAGCCGCCGCGCGCGCAAGCTCTAAAACTTCTTCAGATGTTGCGTATTTACCTGGCTGATATATCAGACCGGTTGAAAATCCGTAGCCGCCCTCATCTATCTCCCGCTCTAAAAGGCGCGTCATCTCTTTAATCTCTTCTTTACTCGCCGCGCGTCCAGAATACCCGACGACTGATGAGCGAAGAGTATTGTGACCTATAAACTGAACCGTATTTAAAGCGGGCTTATTCTCTTCTAAAACTTCACGATATTCCCGCAATGAACGCCATGAAAGTTTTTCGCCGAGAAGCGAAGCCCAGTCGGACGAAAGACGCGCCTCGCCGTAACGCGGCGCGATCGATCCGCCGCATTGACCGTTTATTTCCGTCGTGATGCCCTGAGTGATTTTAGACGGAGCGTCCGGTTCAAGGATGAGATAAGCGTCCGAATGGGCGTGACAGTCGATAAAACCCGGAGAGACGATTTTACCTGCCGCATCCATAATCTCGACATCTCCGCAGGAAGATATCCCACCTGGGACAACACCGGCAATCCTGTCGCCCTCCACGAGAATATCGCCCGCAAACCCCGCACCGCCCGTACCGTCGATGACCGATCCGCCTTTTATAAGAATTCTCCGAAGCATACCGGTCTCAAAGTCCGTCCGTTTTTCTTACGCGTTCGGAAATGTATACGGCCCGCATAGAACAGCAGCCGAAAAGAATTATTTGCCAGCTTACCACGATCCACGCGAGAATGATCGGCAACAGGGCGAGCGATCCGTAAAGCATCGATGAATTGGAAATTCCCACCTGTGCAACCGTGCAGATTTTAAGCCAGAATCCGAATCCAACCGATGTCATCAGACCGCTCCAGAATGCATGTCTGAAGCGGACTTCGCCTATCGGAAGAACCTTGAACATGAATGCGAAAGTCAAAGACGAGAAAATCAGCGTTACCGCTTTGCGAAGGACGGTCGAATCGATCAACCACGCCAATGCGTCGGAAATCCAACGCGTCCAGTCCGTCGCCCCTGCCGTATTGACCACGATGTTCTTCAGCAGCTCAAGAACCGGAACCGAAACCGAAAGCCCGATCAGCAGAGGAAGCATCAGAAGCACGCCCAAATAAAGCAGGTAGCGTTTCCAGAACACCCGGGGCTTTCTGCGGTTCCATATTTCGTTGAAGCTGCGTTCTATAACTCCGATTGAACACATGGATGACCACAACAGCATGATAAAGCCGATCCATCCGATGGTTTCAAAATCTATCCTGTCAAGCGCATCAAACAGGTCCTTCTCCATATTTCTCGCCTCCGCCGCGAACGTTCTGGCCGTTCTGACCTTTTCGACAATAGTGGACTCATCGGCGAGGACACGCGTGGTTATGCTGTTTTCCGGCGCCTGCTCGAATTCTTCTATAAACATTTCAAACTGCCGATGTATTTTTTCGCGCGCCAAATCATGAACCCCGACCGCCTTTGCACCAAGCAGAAATATGCATAAAACCGGAACAACCGACAGAATTGAATAATAGGTGAGACTCGCCGCGTATATGGAACAGTTGCTCTTCACAAAAATATCGAGCGCCGTCTTTCCCCACTCGTACAGAGACTTAAAGCGTTTCTTCATATTCTACCCCTTTCGCTGTCGGAACCGCTAAAGCAGAAAACCCGTCAGCCACCCTAAAACTGCACCGCATACATAAACGGCGATTAAAATCAAAATGTTTTCAAGCAGATTCCTGTTTGTTCTGAAGAGAACAAGAAGTCCCACGCCGCAACCGGTGAATGAGCTGGCCATCATCGCTCCGGAACTCATCGCTCCTTCCGCATACAGTCTGGCCGACGCGACCGACGCGGCGCAATTGGGAATAAGACCCAAAAGAGCGCCTATAAGCTCTCCCGCAACGGGAGTGTTGAGCTTCCACGATTCGAACGGCACATGACCGCACTTGTCATGACAGCAGTGACCCGAACCGAAATATTGGAGACAAAAATGAAGCGCCGCAGAAACGATAAGAATAAAAATGAATATTTCAAACGTATGGATCAGAGCGGGAACTATTATCCCTTTATGTTTATGGCAATGACACCGGCTGTGATTGCACAGGCTTTCAATGTCAACCTTCCGGCCTTTCTGACGGATGAAATAAACCACGCCGCCGACCGCCGATCCGACCGCAATGGCCGCGATAACCTTCATCACGACTATCTTGACGATTATCGAAGCGGAAATCCCGGATGAAATAAGTACGGGAATCAGTTCATCGGATGTTGAAAGAAAAACGGCCAAGAGAGTCCCGACAGAAACGACTCCTCCGGCATAAAACGACGCCGTCATCGCGGATACGCCGCATTGAGGCACGGCGCCCAATAGGCCGCCCGCCAGAGGTCCTATAGAACGAGAGCGCTCGAGAAATCTCTCGAGCGCACCTCCCGCATGCGCTTCAACCGCCTCAAGAACCAGATAGGTCACAAAGAGGAACGGAAGAAGGAGCAGCGTTTCTTCGATAACGTGTATCACGCCTGAGCAATAGCTTCGGCGGGGCAGGTACCCGCACAAGCACCGCAATCGAGGCACTTCTCAGCATCGATCGTGTAGGGAGCACCTTCGGAAATCGCTTCCGCGGGGCACGAGTCCTTGCAGCATCCGCACGCAACGCACTTATCGGCGGCAATAGTATAAGCCATTTTATTTTCCTCCTTGACTGTTGGTTATAACCGTTATATTATAGCACTTCTACGCCGTTTTGTGGTAGAGTAATATTTTGAAATTCCGATTTTCGTCAGAGAGTCGCAACGATCTCTTTTCTCTTCGCCTCGTACTCTATAGCCGAAATCAATCCCTGCTTATAAAGATGCTGAAGCGTTTTTAGTCTCTTCGTCGCATCGCCCGCATCGCCATATTCAAGATCTGCACGAGACTCTGATTCCTTTTCCGGCAGGTTTGTCCCTACACGGAAACATCAGTCGGAGCCCTTCATCGCGAGCGAACGTCCGCCGTCTATGGCGTACGTCTGACCGGTAACGAAGCGTCCCTCGTCAGAGCACAGGAAAAGTACGACATTGGCGACATCGTCAGCGAGGCACTTCTCGTGAAGGAAGTTCGTTCCGTGAGTTATATTTTCTCCGGAATTGTCGTCGGGTCTTACCACAATGCCGGGAGCTACGGCGTTAACCGTGATTTTGTTTTCTCCCAGTTCTTTAGCGAGCGAGCATATCATCGAGGAGACTCCGCCCTTGGCGGCGGCGTAATCAACGCACTTTTTAAGACCGCACCTCGCGACTACCGACGAAAAGCAGATTATCCGGCCGCCCTTACCGGCCTTAATCATTTCGCGCGCTGCAGCGCGGCTCATCCAGATCGCTCCCATCAGATTCACGCCGATGATGTTGTTTATGACGTCATCGCTCTGATCGACAAGGTGCGCCATTTTAGCGCGTGCGCTGCCGCCCGCGACATGAACCATGATATCTATTCCGCCGAACCTCCTTACGCACTCTGCGACGGCGGCGTCGCAGCATTTCGAATCGCTGACGTCGCCCGCAAAAGCTTCAGCCTCACCGCCGGCCGCCCTGATCGCATCGACCGTACGCTGCGCGATCTCCATCGTATAGTCGCATACGAAAACCTTAGCGCCCTCCGCTGCGAACCGTCTCGCGGAAGTGCCACCGATATACCCGCCGGCTCCCGTAAGAAGAGCAACTTTACCTTCAAAACGTTTCATTATTCTTTCATCCTTTCATAATCGCGTTTAAAGAAAAACACCCGTGCGGCAATCAGCAGGAGGACTCCGACAATATAAAAACCGGCAAACGCCGCAATACTGAACTGTACAGCCAGATTATCCTTCATCCAGCCGGTAATCATCGAAGAAAAAGATCCGAGAAGAAATGAAACCGAAAACGCTATCGCGGCTCCCGCCGCATGATAACGCTGCGGAATCACCTCAAACAGCGCGGCGAAAAGATTCGAATCGTAAACCCCGCGAAACACGCCGAAAAGCGCCATCGCAATGCAGCAGACCGTAAAGTCGGAAGCGAACGCCATCAGGATAATGAACGGTATGGCGAAAAACATTCCGGCAAGCATCGTTTCAAGACGGACGCTCGGGCGAAATTTCGCAAAACGGTCTGAAACTCTGCTGCCGACCGCCACACCTGCGAATGCACCCGTAAAATGCCAAAGAAGCGCATTTAGAGGAACCCACTTGGGATCGATCTCCCCGGCGAATTTCTCTCCAAGAAGATCCGGCATCCAATTTCTGTAACTGCCGTCAACGGCAATGAACATCAAAAGCGAAAGAGCCGTTAAAAGCGCCGAGGGACGGCGGAAAAGAATGGTCGCGGCATCCACAAAAGAACGCTCCTTGACGGATCCCTTCTGAACGCCTGACGGGTGTTTGTCGTTGAGCGTGAACACGAGAAGAACCGCAATCGCGAGCCCAGCCAATCCGAACACGCGAAACGGCAAACGCCACGCTCCCGCTCCCATATCATCCATTCCGCCGAGATATCCCGAAATCGCAGAAAATGAGATTATGCCGAGATACAGAGCGCTTTGATAAATGGAAAACGCCGTAGCCCGCGTCTCGACATGATACTGGCTTATCAGGGAGGACGCCGAGGCGCCGACAAACGCCTGACCGGAAGATGTTATTATGCCGTATGAAAGAATAAATAATCCTATCCCGGATGCGAACGACGACAGAAATGTTCCTAACGAAAAAAGAACGACTCCTGTAATGACTATCCATTTTCGCCTGAGAAAATCTGCGGCAATACCCGAAAACGGCAGGCATATACCCATCACAACCCCAAACACGGTCGATATAGACCCTATCTGCGTATCATTTATTCCAATACTTAAAAAATCATTTCTGATCTGCGGAACTGTGGCCCCGAATATCTGGCGTGTTCCTTGAAGAAAAAGGTATGTAAGCCATAAAGCACCTAACAGTACCCATTTGTAGTAGTTTCTTTTTTTCATTACTGCTTTGTCAATAACCGCTTTTGTTAATATCGTCTGCATCAGTTTAATTATATTATTCCACATGAAATATGTCAATAACATCATTCACGATGATTACGCTCTTTATTTTAATATGTTGATAACTATTAGATAAATGTTAACATAAGAAGATAAAATTTCTATTGACTTAAATTATTTTTTAGCATTATTGTCATTTATCACGGTTTTTTGCATATTTTATATAATTATCTATGTCGCATAAAATTAAGTAAATAAATGTTCACAAGATATCTCATATTTGCTATAATTTAGCCAAAATATTATACCTTTTATGCATAATTCCACTATATACGATGTTATTGTAATTGGCGGTGGGCATGCCGGCTGTGAAGCTGCCTTGGCTGCGGCTCGAATTGGTGTTAACACACTTCTTATCACCTCAGCGATTGACGCCATTGGTAAAATGCCTTGCAACCCGTCTATTGGGGGTCTTGCAAAAAGCCATCTTGTCTATGAGCTTGATGCACTCGGAGGCGAAATGGGAAAAAATGCCGACGCTACTGCCCTTCAATCTAAAACTCTCAATTCAAGTAGAGGCCCGGCCGTTCAAGCTACACGCACCCAATGTGCCAAGCTTGAATATTCTCTTAGAATGAAAAATATAGTCTTGTCTCAAGAAAATCTCACAGTAATTCAAGACTCGGCCATAAGTATTTTAACTGACAATGATCTAAAAGATAATAAGATTTTATCTACTGGAATTAAGACTGAATTACATGGCGATATATATTCTAAGACTATTGTAATTACCTCCGGCACATCACTACGCGGAAAAATCTGGATTGGAAAAGAAGGTATTGAAAGCGCCGGCGATAACCGTCCTGCTGTAAATAAGCTTTCTGAATCATTAGAAACACTCGGATTCAAATTAATCCGCCTAAAAACCGGTACACCCCCAAGATTAAGAGCTTCCAGTTGTGATTTTTCAAAGTGTAAGCGCCAAAATGGTGAAAATCCACGCCCATTGTTCCACGTGGAACATCAAAACAATCGACAATCCTGTCTATTAAATTGTTCCACGTGGAACAAATATAAATCTAATACACCCCCAGAAGGATGTTCCACGTGGAACAAAAGCCTAAATTTACCTGAATATCCATGTTGGATGACACATACTAACAGTAAAACACATGAAATTATTAGGTCTAATTTAGATAAGTCTGCATTGTATGGTGGAGCAATTGTTGGTACAGGTGTTAGATATTGCCCGTCTATTGAAGATAAAATCGTAAGATTTGTAACTGCAGATTCACATCATGTAATGCTTGAGCCGGAAGATTCTAAAGGTGAAATAATATATCCAAACGGATTAAGCTGCAGTCTACCAAAAAAAGTACAGGAAGAAATGGTTCATTCTATTGTTGGTTTGGAGAATGCAGAATTTCTGGCGTACGCATACGCTATCGAATATGATGGTATAGATTCAAGAGAGTTGAAACATTCCCTTGAATCAAAACGTATAGATGGTCTCTTTTTTGCCGGACAAGTAAACGGCACAACCGGATATGAAGAAGCTGCTGCACAGGGGTTAATTGCCGGAATAAATGCAGCTCTTCTAACTAAAGGGGAGAATCCGTTAATTCTCAGCAGACAAGATGCTTATATAGGTGTAATGATTGATGATCTTGTTACTAAAGGTACTGATGAACCGTATCGAATGTTCACAAGCCGTGCAGAAAGGCGCTTGATACTTCGTCAGGATAATGCAAGATTCAGACTTGTCGATGCAGCTGAAAAAATTGGAATCATTTCTAAGGATCAAATAAAAGCAACCCGTCTTGTTTATAACTATATCATAAATGTTAATAACTTGACTGTTGAAGAGTTTATCGAAAATGTAAAATCAGATTCCTTTACAGTAGAAAAATGGTTCAGTAAATCTGATATTGAAAATGAGATTAGGATTATGCGTCAATACGCACCGTATATTGAGCAAGAAGAAAAGGCTGCCCAAAGAGCCAAAGAAGATGAAAACATCAAACTTCCTAAATGGCTTGATTATGACAAGTGTACCGCAGTACGATATGAAAGTCGCGAAAAACTGAAAAAATACAGGCCGGAAACATTGGCACAAGCTAATAGGATACCGGGAGTGAATCCTGCAGATATCGCTGTTTTGGCAATTATAATTAAAAGAGGTAAGATTTGATTTAAATTTTTTATAAAGTTATCAACATAAATTGTTAATAAGTTGATTATACAAGTTGACTACTTATTGTTGATAACTTTCAGCAAAGTATGATATAGTAATCACGCTGAAACTATTGAAAGATTTAAAAATGAATAATAACGAGATTGATAATGCCTCCACAGATCTTTGGGAGCGTGCCATAACGATTTATCTGTCGACTTTACGCAACGATGAAGAACGTTCGCAAGCCGACAATTATTTCGCAATGATCACTTCTATCTCCGTAAATGACAATATCTTTACAATCTTTGTCAAAAACAAGTTCGCCGCTCAGTATCTCCAGGATAAATATGCCGAAAAACTTAAATTCTCGCTTAATCTCGCTGGAGGAAGCAAAGACAGCATACTTGAATTTAAAGAAGATCCAAAATCAAATCCTGTTATAATTCAACCTTTCACTCCAAAACCGGTTCCTGAAAATAGTCCGGCTCAAAATTTCAAGGATCAAAAGCAGGCTACGACACCTTTTATATCGACTCTTCCTCTCGAGGAAAACTACACCTTTGAAGAATTTGTTCAAGGTTCCTCCAACAGCTGGGCCTTCGCCGCGGCTAAAGGTGTAGCAAATAATCCCGGTCAAAAAAGTTACAATCCTCTGTTTATTCATGGTGGCACAGGATTGGGAAAAACGCATTTGATGCAGGCTATCGGCAATGAATTGAAGAAAAAAAATCCTTCAATGTCGATATGTTACCTGACCGCTGAAACATTTCTTAATGAATACGTAAATGCTCTTCAGCAGAAGGGTATGGAATCGTTCCGTGAAAAATACAGATCAATCGATGTTCTGTTGGTTGACGACATCCAGTTTCTTCAAAAAGGTAAACAGTGTCAGGAGGAATTCTTCAACACGTTCAACGATCTGACATGGAAACATAAACAGATTGTGATGACTTCGGACGTTTCGCCTAAAAATCTTCCGGCACTTGAAGAAAGGTTGATTTCGCGTTTTATCGGCGGTATGGTCCAGGAAATCGAAGCCCCCGGATACGAAACACGTTTGGCCATTCTGCAAAAAAAGGCCGAAAACCTAACTCCATCCATACCGCAATCCACTCTTGAATTCCTGGCCGAGCACATTAAAAGCCATGTTCGCGCGATGGAAGGGGCTCTGGCTAAAGTTCATGTTACAATTTCAATAAATCCCACACAGGAATTGACGCAGGATTTTCTTGCGTTAATCCTGAAAGATTTCATAGAAAAGGAACAATCTCTTAAAAAACTTACAATCCGCGAAATACAGGAATGCATCTGTAAAAAGTACGGCGTCTCGATAGGACAGATTCTTTCGTCGGACAGAACCGCCTCGCTGGTGACGCCACGCCAGCTCGCAATGTACATTTCACGCAAATACACAACGAAGAGTCTTCAGGAAATCGCAGCTGAATTCGACAAAAAACACGCTACAATTCTTCACGGTGTAAAGGCAATAGAAAAACGTCTTGATGTGGAAGGCGAACTTAAAGCCGTTCTCGGTGAGGTTTTAGGAGAGTTTGGCTATAGCATCGCGGATAAAATGGAATAAACAATTTAATCTACAGACATGTTTATAAAGTGTAAAGTTATAAACCTTTATCTTCTTATATGAAAGTTATCAAAGCTATCTTAAAAAAGAATGACAGGTAATCAACACCGGAAAATAAAAAAAGTCCAATAAAATAAAGCTGAAAATAAGTTATCTACACTGTCTACAATTCTATTAATAATATATACACTCTTTAATTAATCATTATTATTTGATACAATTGATGACAAGTGAAAAATCGTGAAGTCAAACCTCCAAGATTCAGAAAGAAACAAAAATGAAATTTAAAATTTTGAGATCAACGTTTATAGACGGGTTGAAGTCTGTTCAGAATATAGTTGGTTCTAAAGGTTCGCTTCCCATTCTTCAGAATGTGCTTCTTGAAGCCAACGGCAAAGAACTCAAGATGACGACGACCGATCTCGATATTTCAATCAAGAGTTCGGTTGAGTGCGAAGTTGTTGAGCACGGTGTTTCGACTCTTCCCGTAAAACTTCTTTTCAATTCCGTTTCAAAAGTTGCCGAAGGAATTGTCGAAATAGAGATTGATGCCCGCGAGAGCGCTTCTATCACGGCCGGATCGGCGAAATTTAAAATCGCAGGTCTTCCTGAATCCGATTTTCCGCGTCTTCCGCAGAGCGATGATACATACGCTTATGAGTTAGAGAGCCAGACTCTTAAAGAAATGTTGCGTAAAACGTCATACGCTGCGTCCCAGGATGATACACGCCGTACTCTTAAGGGTGTATTGATGAGTTTTAAGGACATGAAGCTTACGATGGTCGCTACCGACGGCCGCCGTCTCGCCCTTGTTGAAAAAGAGATGGAATTTCCCTCTTCCGCCGAAAGGGATATAGTTCTTCCTTCGAAAGCGGTTCAAGAGCTTCAGCGTGCTCTTGGCGGTGAAGGTAATGTAAAGGTTATGGTCCAGAAAAGTCAGATATGCTTTGAGATAGGTAATATGAAAATCTATTCGAAGCTTATGGATGACGCATACCCGAATTATGTTCAGGTTATTCCGAAGAGTTGCTCCGAAAGTATTACAGTAGACCGTCAGCTGCTTCTTAACGCTCTCGAACGTGCGAGCGTTATGACGATGGATGAAGCGCATTCAACCAAACTCATTTTTGAGGATAATCGACTCACTGTGACTTCAGCCGCCAACGAGATAGGTTCTGCAAGTGATGAGGTTCCGATAAAGTTCGGAGGTCAAAAGCTTGAAATCATGTTTAATCCTAATTATGTGATGGATCCTCTCAAGGCTATAGATGATGATGAGATAAAGATAGAATTGAACAACGGTCATTCACCTGCGGTCATTAAATGTTCGATTCCTTTCCTTTATGTTTTAATGCCTTTACGCACTTCGTGATTATTTAAAATTATAAAAAGGTCAAAGGGTAGGCCTATGAGACTTTTTACAGACAAGAATTATCCGATTATAGTATCATGCGCGAAGGAGCTTTCCCGGTGGGTGGAGATCGAGCTCCTTGATATGGGTTATAAAATCGTAGAGGTTACCGAGAATACCGTTGTGATTCGCGGTGATATGCGCGATGTAATGAGATTGAATCTCAATTTGCGCTGCGCACATCGTATACTTGTTCCTCTTCTTCGCGCTGACTGCCGTAATATTCGCGATCTTTATGAATTGGCTTACAGCATAGATTGGGAAAATATTTTAGAGGCTGACGGTTATTTTTCAGTTTCATCAATCGTTCATAATTATACGATTCGCGATACGCGCCTGCCGTCGCTTTATACCAAGGATGCCATAGCCGACAGAATGCGCGATAAGTGCCAACGCCGTCCTGATTCAGGTGGCGCGAACATAGGAGCCGCCGTATTTGTGTATTGGGAAAAAAACCAGGTTATAATTTATCTCGATACTTCCGGCGAACCTTTGTCAAAACGCGGGTACCGTAAAATTCCCGGATCTGCACCGATGCAGGAAACATTAGCGGCAGCGTGTTTGATGGGAATGGGTTGGAAGGGTGATAAACCGTTTCTTTCTCCAATGTGCGGCAGCGGAACGCCCGCTATTGAAGCGGCAATGATTGCGCTTAATAAAGCCCCTGGTTCATTAAAGGGTCATTTTGCTTTTCAGTCCATTAAAGGATATAATAGAATAATTCCCGGTGAGTCCGCGCCGAATGTCGCTCCGCGTCAGCGTGCCGGCGCATCGCCTGAACAAATCTGGAAAGAAATGATTCTTGAAGCGAAAGCCAAAGAGAAAAAAGACGGCATTCCCAAGATTATTGCCACCGACATTTCTCCGGAGGCCGTTGAAAACGCTCACTCTAATGCTATAGCGGCAGGTGTTGCCCAGTATATAGAATTTAAGGCGTGCGATTTTGCAGATACGCCGATTCCTGAGGGAAAGGGTGCCATTTTCTTCAACCCTGAATATGGTATTCGACTTGGAACATTTGAAGAGCTTGCTCCGATTTACGAGCGTATAGGAAAATTTCTTTCAGAAAAACTAAATGGTTGGACAGGCGCATTGATTACAGGTAATCCTGATCTTGCCCGTCTTGTGGATCTTTATTATAAAACTCGCATTCCATTCTTTAACGGGCCGATAGACTGCAGATTGTTTATATATCCCGGTTGCGAGGTGAAAGGGTATAATAAACAATGAGTCAGGGTGCTTTTGATTTTAATGAGTTCATCGAGCCTAAAAAAAATCAGGTAGTTGAAACCGTAGAGGTTGTCGAAGAAAATACAACGGTAGAGAATGAGCCGGTAGAAGAAACCGTTGAAGAATTTGACGGCAGCGAAGATATCGATGTCCAAAAGGCAGTTGTAGAATCTTTGGCAGCCGATAAAGCGGCTTTGGATTGTGAACTGGATAATCTTAAAAACACTCTAACTGAAAAAGATTCCAAGCTTGCTGAAAGGGAAAATGAAATAAACTCTTTGAAAGAGGTTCTTTCGAAAAAGGATTTTGAAATTTCTTTTTTGAAAGTCGAACTTTCAAAGAAGGATTCCGAGCTTACCAAAAATCTCGAAAAGCAGCTGGACGCTCAGGAAAGGAATCCGAATGCTCTAGCGCTTCTTGATCGTGAGGTTGAACTTCCCGATCGTTTTCCTGGAGAGACGCGCGATCATGTTCTTGAAGTTATAAAAGAAGCGCGTGACAAAGCCGAATCGGAAGGTCGCCGTCGCCGTGCCCAAATTCTCGAGTCAGTTCTTGTAGCGAATGAGCCTAACGGTACACTCGCTGAAAGACGCTTAAGCGTAGAGAAAGTATTTGCTGAAAATAATAATATAATAAGTGGAGCAGTAATTGAAAAGCTGACCGAGTTTGAACTTTCTCACAAGGAAGGTGAAGAATATTTATTGGCCAGCGAAATTCTACTCCGTAATTTTTAAATTTCAGAGTAATGCGAAATATACTGACCTTATTCTTTGTCGCTTTTGTATTTAATATTTCACTATTTGCGGAGACGGCATTTGAAGCGGTTGTTAAAGGCTTGGGCGAATTTACCGTTTCGCGCGCTGACGCGGAGAATGCCACTTATAAGATCCGTTATCCTAATGCTGGCCCTCACAAGGGCGGTGTTCAGGTTTATGAAGATAGGTACATATCGTATTCCGCGCGAATGAATTTAGTTAGGCGCGGCTTAACGGATAAACTCCCTAAACGGACTTTATATAAGGATTGTTACGTTTGGATAACGGGTGATGGTATTGAGAAGAATGTTGAATATTCGCAACTTCCTTACTTTCATTCAGGTTACGGCCTTTATCCGTCTGATGATGTTCCTAAATTTATGAGTGAATGGCGCAAGAAGTATGCTACTGGTAAGGATCGCGCCTATACATTCCGTTTTCTCCCTGATCACGACGATAACCGTACTCTTGTTTTTATCGACGGATCTTTAGTTGGGAGTATCCCTGGCATCAATCCCGTTATAGATGTGCGTAGTACGAATATGACGATCGTAAAGAAGGGAACTATTGAAGTTCTCTCTCAGATCGGTATGTATTCTTTACCCGTTCTCGATCCTGCGCGTCCTCATCCTCTTCTTGCGAAAGGTGCTAAACTCTCAATCGGTTCGGGCGTTAAAAAGTTCGACAATATTTTAATCGACGTTTGGAAGCCTGAGAATTCTGTAGATCAGTCGAAGATTCGCCAGACGACTCCTCATCGTGATCTTGTGTGGGATCCGATCTTTGCGCGTACGCGTTATCAGACGGGTCCGGAATATATGCATTGGGTAGTTCCGTGTAAGAGCTGGCTTTATGCGTGGGTAGTCTGCGCTGACATTCCGATGGAAGGCCGTGAACCTATTCTCGGCGTTCAGCTCGCTAAGCTTGGTAGAGGATGCAGCCAAGGTAATATCAATATTTCGAAAGATAGGCTCGATGAGGCGTCACCTAATAAAAAAGTGATTGGCGAACTAGAGTATGTGAATAAAGAAGGTAAGCTCGTTAAGACACCTCTCTATCTCGTTAGACTTACGCTTGATCCAACTAAGCTCGGATCTCGCTTCATGAATAAATTTTCGCTCGACTTTGATTTCGTAGGTGACGGCGGTAGAAAATGGAATAAGTTGACTTCTGTTCAGATTTTTGGCGCGACTCTCCAAGAAGCTCCATTCTCGTTTAAGATCGTCAATCCTGTGCGCGGCAATATTTTCGAGCAGGGTACGGATGAAAAGAAGTGTTCAGTAGAAATTGTCGCCGAGACCGACGATGTCGAGGGTACTTTCGAAATTGAAATTACCGATCCATATTTTAAGACTCTTAAAAAGTGGTCGAAGAAATTTAATTTCGCTAAGAATGGCGAGAAGCTTAATATTCCGATTAATCTCACTGATTTTGGAGTCGGCTGGTACGCTATGTTCTATAAGTTTAAGGATGCCTCTGGTTATGTTCTCGCCCAGCATGAAGCGGCGTTTACTGTTCTCGCTCCTGACGACCGTGAAGCAGGTTACGAGTCGCCATACGCTGGTTGGCCGCTTTTGAACGGTTATCACGGCGCTAACCCGAATCCGATTGAGCAGCTAGATATTATGCGAAAGGCCGGCTATCGTAAAACATGGGGTCAGTCGCTCCACGTTAAGAGCGAAGAGGAAGGTAAGCCTTGGAAGATTACGATGAGCTCGATTTATCAGCAGCTTCCGTATAATTCAGGGCGCCCGACTAAAACTTATGATGAGCTCGTGAAAAAATTCGACCGTGGTGTAGAGAAAGCTCGTGAAGCGTTTGAGAAGTTCCCTCATTGTAATGTCATTCAGCTTCTCCACGAACAGGGCGGCAGAGATCTCGCTTACGAAGTCGCTCGTGAAAGACCCGCGGTGCGCGGCGAATATCGTGGTTGGGATTTTGATAATCCTGGTGATTACGATAAGAGCCAGGAGGTCAGAGCTCGCTGGGAAGTATTCTTCTGTACGGAATTCTGTAAGCGCATGCGAAAGGAATTTCCCGGTAAGCGCATTATGATCGGCAACGGCTCTTCGGCTTCCGAAAAAATCGCCGCGCTTATTAGTAACGGCTTTGATCTCTCTCTCGTCGATCAGCTTGGTATTGAATCGAAGGGCTTTCAGGCGATGCCTGAACTTAATGCCAATCGCGAGTCTCCAGGAATGCTCTGGGCTCTTCGCGAGACGGGGCGCGTTTTCGGTTATACGAACTTTACGCTCAACGCTTGCAACGAATTTGTATTTCGTCCTGAGCGCACCGTTCAGCGTACTTGGTCACGCGATAAGATCATGCAGGTTACTGATTTCTCGGTACGCGATTATTTAATCTGCCTTATCTGGGGCTGCGATATCATTTCGACGGGGCACCTCGAAGACGCGAATGACGCGTACTACGACACCAACTGGGGTGCGGCTGGACAGTGTAAGTTCTATCCGTATTCATACCCGAAGAGAATGTATACGGCGCTTGCGGTTTTGACGCGCGTTCTCGACTGTCCCGAATTTTTGCGCATGGTTGATTCGGGCGAGAATTCATCATACATAGCGGAGTTTAGGCGCAACCGTAAAACGCCCGATTTCGCGTATGCGCTTTGGACGCCACTTTTTGGCGCGACTGCTAAAGTTAAGTTCCCTGTCAGCGCTAAGATTAAGGTCTATGATATTTGGGGACGCGAGTCTACGCTAGCTGAGAATGGTGAAATCGACATTGGCTCATCGCCATGCTACATCGTTTCTACTGAGAAGATGGAAGGCGCGAAAATTGTCCGTCACTTCCAGCAAGGGCTCGCGGGCCGCGAATACAAAAAGATATTTGATTGTACAATTGAGAATTCATTTGTTTCATCCGTTACGAATCCGCCTAAGCTAAGCCGCGCTTATGATTCTCCCGTGTATCTCGGTAAGTTCGATATATTTATGGAAAAAGATTCTGAGCTTGGCGATGTGCTCGTCGCTAAGCTCGATAAGACGTTCGTTGATTCTCGTTACGGTAATGTAAGCGGCGTTATCCCCGAAGTCGCCTGGGAATTCGGGGGTATCGAATTTAAGAAGTCAGTTCCGTACATTACATATAAGCCCAACACTCGTCTCGCCGTGAGACTTTATGGTAACTCTTCATTCTCAAAACTCTCTGTTATGTTTGAAGACGAGAATGGTAAGATACATTGGAGCGCGTTCGACATATACCGCAGTTACCAGTGCTTCCACGGCTGGCATACAATTGAGGCCGACTTCCCGAAGGAGCTTCGTGAAGATGGGCGTAAGTTCAGAGTTAAGGCTGTTATGTTCGGCGCGGCGCGCAAGCAGATCAATCCGAAGGAAATGGTCGAGATTCACGACAACTTTAAGCTTAAGGACGTTTATGTCGTAACCGTTCCCGAAGAAGCGGTGCCGGCTTCCGACGAGGCGAAGCATGCGGCCGCTATCATGAAGACGGTAGATGATAAGGATTTGTAATTTGTTTAAACGATAGATTCGATTAATCTGAAGTTCATTATAGTGAATAATTTGGGTAAATTCCCTATTGTGTTATTAAGAAAAAGGGTGTATAATTCATTTTGATGAATAAATTAGATATAGGAAAGGTGATTGCTGAGAGGCGCGACACGCTTAATATTACTCAAGCGAGGCTTGCGAAGTTGAGCGGAGTATCAGTGCATACTCTTTCTAATCTTGAGACGGGCGAGGGTAATGTTACGCTTGATACGCTTCTTAAGGTTGCGGATACTGTGGGCTTTAAAGTGAGGGTCGGGGTATGAAGAGTGCTACGGTATATTATCGTGACATACCAGCTGGTACGATAGTTAAGGATGATGAAGGCTATCTTTTTCGTTATGATCCGCTATATTTTGCGGATGCCGCGATGCCAGATATATCGGCTACTTTACCTAAAACGCAACGTGAGTATCGTTCGAAGGTGTTATTCCCGTTCTTCTTCGGGCTTCTAGCCGAGGGCGCACAAAAAGAGCGTCAGTGCCGCGAACTACACATTGATGAGAATGATCATTTTACACGTCTTGTTGAGACGAGCGCATTTGGTGCGATAGGAGCGGTATATGTTAAAGCTTGATTTTTCGGTCTCAGATTTAAATCTTCAAGTAAATAGGGATAAGACGCGTCGTGCGTCTATATCTGGTGTGCAGGATAAGGTGCAGCTAAAGCGCGTTCGCGGCGGATTTACCGTTGTTGAGTCGAATGGTGATTATATCTTAAAGCCAGTACCTCGTAATACTTATGCGCAGCTCGCAAGTGATATTCCTGCCAATGAGGCACTGACAATGGATATTGCTGAGAAGGTGTTTCGAATTAAAACGGCAGAGCATGATCTCGTTGAAATGAAGGATGGTGAATACGCTTATCTTACACGGCGTTTCGATAGACGCGGCAACGAACTTGTTCAGCAAGAAGATTTTTGTCAGCTGTCGGAGCGCACGATAGAGACTCATGGCGAAAATTATAAGTATGACTCCAGTTATGAAGAGCTAGCTGGGCTTATGCGCAAGTTTTGTCCAGCAGCTGTTGTAGAGAATCCGAAGGTGTTTTTTCTAATTCTCTTCAATTATGTATTCGCCAATGGTGACGCGCACCTTAAGAATTTTTCACTTTATCGAAGCGAGCATGGCGATTATATTCTTACTCCTGCATACGATTTATTGAATACGGCTGTGCATTTTCCTAATGAACCGACAGCAACGGGGTTAGACTTCTTCGCCGATGGGCATTTTACGCAATCATACGAGAAGCTTGGGTTTTATTCATCGATAGACTTTATTGAACTTGGCGCGGCATTTGGAGTTTTAAAAGAGGAGGTAAGTGAAATGATTTCGCTTTTTTCTGCTCGCAAGGATAATGTCGAGTCAATGATTGCGGCATCATATCTTTCTGAAGAAGCTAAGTCGCGGTATTTCTCGAAGTTTGCCGACCGGTTGAGAGCTATCGCGCAGTAAGCATAACTTTGGAGAGTATTTCAAATGATTTCACGCCACCACGCTCACTTCATTATTGGGGTCGGATACTCGGACGCTTCTAGAATGCGTCGGATTTTGATTGGATGCATAAGCGCGGTAGTGTTGTTCGCTGTGTCCACTGCGTTCGCGGTCGAGACATGGCGGGTTGAGGAACTCTCGTTCGAAGCCGCGAAGGATTATACGTCTGGCGGCGGCGATGCCGTCTTGATGGATGTTGCATTCGCCCACTCCTCCAGCGGAACCGAAATCGTGCGCCCGGCGTTCTGGGACGGAGGACGGACGTTCCGCGTTCGTTTTGCGCCGACTTGCGCAGGCGATTGGAAATGGCGTGTTAAATGCCCAGATGACGCATCGCTAGACGGAAAAACAGGACTCATAACGTGCGTTCCGTATTCTGGCAAGTTAGAAATATATCGCCGCGGATTCGTCAAGGCCGAGCCAGGGCGGAAATATTTCACTTATGCTGACGGCAGTGCTTTTTTCTACCTCGGCGATACGCATTGGGGAATGTACAGGGAGGAAATTGATGAGGCGGGACCTCATGCGCTCGGCGTAAAGACGGATTCGCATTTTAAGTATATAGTAAACCGTCGCGTGGAACAGGGCTTCACCGTCTACCAGAGTGAACCGATCGGCGCGAAGTTTAAACTGACCGACGGACGAGTAGACGCCGACGACATTCCGGGGTTCCGTCTAGCCGACCGCTATTACAGCTATATCGCTGATGCTGGACTCGTTCACGCTAACGCGCAGTTCTTTTTCGCTTCGGCAATGAATAAGGCGCTCGCCGAAGACAAGGCTGCGCTCGAGCGTCTTTCGCGGTATTGGGTGGCGCGTTTCGGCGCATGGCCAGTCATGTGGACGATAGCGCAGGAGGTAGACAACGATTTCTACGCGGAACGAGGCGACCAGAAGATTTATAGCTGCACGAACAATCCGTGGGTAGCGGTTGCGGAGTTTATTCACAAATACGACGCGTACGCGCATCCGCTTTCAGCACACCAAGAATATACTGGCCATACGACCGTGACGGGGGCTGGGACGAAAAAGGGACAGGCCAATATCAGCGGCGACGGAATATCCGCATTCGCCGATGAGGATGTCGCCAGACGTACTGGGCATAACTGGTGGGCGGCGCAGTGGAGTCCGAGCCTTGTCGATACTGGCAGTCCGGCGGTCGCCCGCGACTATTGGGCGTCGCGGCGTCCCGCCGTCAATTACGAGGGGCGCTATTGCAATCTTTGGACAAAGGATTTCGGGGCGCGTGCGCAAGGGTGGATATCGTTTCTCAGCGGTTTCTGCGGCTATGGCTATGGCGCCGCGGACATGTGGCTTTATCGCAGCACATACGATATGCATAAAGATTCGCATGACGGAGTCGAGAACATAACTGTCGCCGATAAGGCCGTCTACTGGAGTACTGCGATAGAGTTTCCCAGCGCAATTCAGATGGGACACATGAAAAGATTCTTCATGTCCTTCGACTGGTGGCGCATGGAGCCCATCCTCGGCAGAAATAACGGCGTCTTCGCTCCAGAAAGTCATGCGTGGCACGGCGCGGTTATCGACGGTAAACGCCGCATGTTCATATTCTACTTCCATCCAAAGTCGGGCGCGGGGCTACGAACCGGCACCATTTTGTCGCTGCCGCCAAACAGCCGTTGGATAGCCAGGTGGTTCAATCCAAGGAGCGGAAAATGGCACGAGGGCGAAATCAAGCTCAATGCCGATGCCTCTGGACGCCTAAAATTGCCGCCCCTACCGGCCGAGGGAGACTGGACGTTGGTAGTAAATTAAGGGGCCATTAGCGATAAGTGCTAGAAAATAGCGAAAAACGCGGCGGATTGAGGATTTTGGGTGCGAATTCCCGCGCTTTTATTTTGCGGGTAGAAGTGGTATGATTGCAGTAATATTTTGCTGTAAGATGCTAAAATCATTGTTTACAGCAATATATTATGGTAAAATATGAGCATGAATTTAAATATTGAATCTTCAATACATTTGATAAGTCCAACGGATGTATTATCTACATTGCGCGAATGGGTAAAGCTTTCTCGTCAGCGTTTGGGGCTTACTCAAGAAGAGTTGTCGAAGAAATCTAATGTTCCAGCGACGACTATTTCGCGCTTGGAGCGTACTGGGCTAGCTTCAACTGATTCCTTAAGTCGCGTTCTTTTTGCGCTTGATCAATTAGATTCGTTTCATGAATTTCTCAAGGCGCGGTTACGTTTCGCGTCTTTCCCAAAAACTCTTGAAGATGAAGTTTCTAATAAGAAAATATTGCGCGTACGGCATAAAAGAGGGAACGAAAAATGAAATTGAATGTATCATTCAGATTCTCGCCCGATCGTGTTATTCGCGTTGGAACTTTATATCAAAACGGTAGAGATTCGGCATTTGAATATGCCCAGCCCTTTTTTGCGGAAAAACTTAATCCCGCGCCGTTTCGTCTACCTGTAAAAGAGGGTGTAAATATTTTCGATTGGTCTGGTGGTATGGAGACATTCGGCATGTTTGAAGATTCATTGCCGGATGGTTGGGGTAGGCGGCTTGTTGATGTGATGTTTAGAAAAAGGAATGGGCGGCTACCTACTGTGTTAGAACGGCTATCTTGTGTTGGAAGCTCAGGGATGGGAGCTTTAGTATATGAACCTGAAGATAGCCCGGTTCAGCAGTATACTGAATTTGATTTAGCGGCTATTGCATCTGATGCTATGAACTTCGAATCTGGTCTTGCGGAGGATGTCCTGCCGCAAGTGCGACGAGCGGGCGGTAGTTCCGGCGGCGCAAGACCAAAAGCATTTATTGGCTATAATCCGAATACAGGCGAGGTTTGTGCCGAATCGGAGACTCTGCCAGATGGATTTGAGCATTGGCTCGTCAAGTTTTATACGAAGCGTGACGGTGATTGCGCCGGCGAGCTTGAGTATCGCTATTATAAGGCGGCGTTGGCTGCGGGAGTAGATATGTCGCCATGCCGATTATTAGAGACCTCTGCTGGAAAGTTTTTTGCAACAAAGCGATTTGATAGAACGGACAATGGCGGGCGTTTGCATTTAGCTTCAATCGCTGGTTTATTGTATGCAAATTTTAGGATACCTGGTGATGAATATGAGATAATATTTAAGTTGACGGATGCATTGACTCATGATTATTCGGCCAAGAAGGAACTTTTTAGGCGCGTTGCATTGAATGTTTTTGCTCACAATAGGGATGATCATCTAAAAAATTTCGGATTTTTAATGGATGCAAATGGTGTTTGGAAACTCGCGCCATTTTACGATTTTACTTATGCTGAAGGGCCGAACGGATGGCATACACTTTCAATTGCTGGAGAAGGGGCGAATCCGAGAGAGGATGATCTGCTAAGGTTAGCTGATAGTGTTGATCTATCGGTGAAAGACGCAAAAGAAGTCATAGAGATAACGAAAGAGGTTTCTCCCCATTGGCAATAAGTGATAGAAAATTGCGATAAGCGCGGCGGATTGGGGATTTTGGGTGCGAGCGCCGCGTTTTTATTTTATGCGTTAAAGTGGTATAATTGCGTAGTGATGATGATGGATGATTATAAAATATCAGAAAACTTCCAATGCGGGGCGGGTTGTAAAATGATTTCACCCCACCACTCTCACCCCGCCAATGGGGTCAGTCCCGTTCCCCATTCCCCACTTACAACTTAGACATGTTAGTTGTGTAAGTTCCATCGGCTTTAATCTTAAATACTCTTACTTGGCCCCAATTGAAAATCGCGGTTGCGCCGAGACGCATACCGTTATTGTCTATCGTATCGAATGAATTGGAGTGGTCGTGACCGAAGAAAGCGCCTTTCATAGTGCCTGATTTGCGCCAAGCCTCATAAAGAGTAATCCCATCTACAGTATGCTCCTTATTTTCGTATATTGACCATTGCGGAGGGCAAGGGCTCTCACGAACTTGGCCAGCGATAAGCTTAGAGGCGACGGGCTTAATATTGAAAAGCTTTCTAGGGTTCTTCTTATCTATTCTACCTTTAATTTTAACCTTGCCGACCTCTTCAGTAGTCTCGAATACACCGTTCGTAATGATATCGGGTACAATTATGTGCTGAATCCAAAGATGAGGAACTTTATCGGCTGAATCACGCATATACCATGCGATTTGATCGCTATGAGGGTTATCCCAACCGCTACTTGGAATGGGCGAGCCATCTTCTCTAAACCTAACGTATGATCCAGAATCAGCTAAGTATACCTTAAAGGATGGTTTTTTAGTGTCTTTAGAATAAATATCTATAACGCCTGTACCAACGCCAGTTAACTCAGGTATATCATAATCAATAAATAAATCGCCTAATTGCTTTTTAAACCAATCATATTGAGCCTGGCGCGAGAAATACACCGAATCATCAGGTGCGTGTTCAGAGTCGTGATTACCGAATGTAATAGCGAGTGACGTATTTGTGCGCTTAAGAGCCTCGACTAAAGGCGTCATAAGTATTGGGAATTTTTCAATCGTGTTTTCCCGCGTGTTTACATTATCGCCCGAGAGGACGACGAATGACGCGTTAAGCGCTTTTATTTTCTTTTCTAACTTGTCAACAATGGCTGTGTTTGGCGGCTTGTCCTTCATTCTAAGGTGCCAGTCAGCTATCATAAAAAAGGTAATAGTTCTATCATTTGCAAAATTGAATGAGGGGGATTTGCTTTTTGCGGTATCTGTTGGCGCACTATAAAGGGAATTGAGCGGGCTCAGGCCAGCCAGTGTCGTAAGAGAACAGAATCCGTTGATAAATGATTTTCTACTAATCATAGTAATTAAATATTATGAAGTTAACTTACTCACAGTATATCAAAGTCACTGAAAGCGTACAACGCACCTTTTACGGCAACAAACTGCGTCGCGAGAAAGAGAAGAACTTCAATTTGACGGTGGGTTTTAATTATGGTATTATTGAGGTGTTGTCATTAGCCTAAAAGGGTCACATTAGGAGAATGAAGCGAAGGTTCACTTGCAATATTATTATTGTTTCTACGCGTATTTAGCGCGTAGCGTGTTACCTTTGTTTTGTTGGTTTTTAGTGCGTACCTTTTTCGCGGTGAATTTAACAGGCACTCGCTGTTTAGGGGATAAAATCTTAAGCGGCAGGTGCAAAACCAAAAAAAAAAGGGCACAATAATGAAACAAATACTAAGTAAGTGCTTCAGTAAGATGAAGTGTGTTGCGCTTACATTGTTCGCCGCGCTTTGCGTCGGATCAGTGTGGGGTGCGTCTGCAGAGTTAGAGAATAGTAATGCACGGATAGAGGACGGTGACTTTAAGTTCACAACCCTAATTACGCAAATAGGTTCAACATCAACCAGATATGGATATTTAGATGCTGAAGTATTGAATGCTAATGATGAAGTTGTAATTTCTTCTACTAGGCTTATTGATGGGCAAAAGTTTGCGAACAAGGATACCAGTACTTATCAACAATCGTTTGATTGTGTTTTCGAGGGTGTTGGAACTACGACTGAATGTTTTACGATTCAAGAATTTTATGATAAGGGCTATTGTGTAAAATTAACCTTCAATGGTACAAAGAAGACGTCGTACACAGAACTTGATTGCCCAGGCCATGGAGAGATTGTTATTTGGAGAGATACAGGGGTTAATTCAAGCGAGATGAAGTTCGCTGAATCTTCATCGATTGTTGATGGTAAGCTTGTTGCCCCGTCGTATCCTTATGTATCGGGCGAGTATGATACGACAAAGGGTATTACTAAAATTGTAATAAGATATTCAATTAATGATAAATTATTTGCAAATGCAGTCACTAAAGAAGCGACTCTTAATAATAGTGATGGTACTTACAGGTGCGAGATACCCGCGGAATATGCGAGCGACATCATAAATTGGGAAGTTATCGTATATGCTGGAGCAGAGAGTGTTGTATATTATCGTGATCCAGGTACTGCTTTGCAGAAACAGTCCGCAGTAATGCAAGAGGATAATCTAGAATTTACATGGTTAGGAACAGTTGATAATAAGTGGGATAGCCTTGGTAATTGGAGTTGGACTGGGCGCAGTGGATGCGGATATCCAGGTAAAAAAGCTTATTCGTATTATGTAACGAAAGCTAAGTTTACTAAAAATGCTGAGGTTGATTTAAACAGCGGTGCATATTATCTTTGGGATAATAACCGTGGTTTTGAGATGACAGAGGGTATTACGGTTAAGCTTAAAAATGGTACGCTCGGCTTTCAGCCTCATAATGATGGTAGTAGGGCTACGTTGAATTTTGGTAAGGCCAATTCTACTCTTATTTTAAATAACGTGACTATGCCATATATGCCTAGTAAAGCTGATACTTGGTATTCTTTAAAGCCAGTTGATAGCTCTACTGTTGTTGTAGAAGGGACTAAGAATTACTACTGGAGATTTAACCCCGGCAATATAAATACGAAATTTAAGGTAATGGACGGAACGGTGCAGTCGGGCTATACCGCAGCAACTCCTGGTTCTGGCTCGCAGCTTGAAATTGAAAACGGAGTCTACATTGTAAAGGCTGATGCTGAGTCTGGGCTTGCTGCGACAACAACCTTCCGTGATGGACCAGATAGACAGGCTCGCTTATGGTTGCGTAATTCGAGCTCGGGGAGTACGTATTATAAATTTAAGCTTTATGGAAAATATAACATAAAGATACCTGCAAGTCCTTATACTAGTGCGTATATTGCTTGCTCTTATATAAGTGCGGTTGACAATAATGCTCAGTTTGTTCTTGATGTAACTGATTACAAGGGCGGGGAAAGGGTTTTGCTTCTTAGCCAGCCAAGTGCAGGTGACGGAACGAATACTCGTATGGAAGACTTTTTAGCAAAAAGTTCATCATTAGTAATCAAAGTTAATGGTCAAACAGTTGAAAATTCTACGCGTAATGCTCGACTTGTGTGGGATTATTCGGAAAAGAAACTTTATTATCAGCAGGATTCGTTAAACGCCGCGAAGATTGGTAATACTGAGTACGCGACGCTTGGCGCAGCGCTTGAGGCTGCGGCAGATGGTGCAACCATTAAGGTTCTTAACAATGTTGAGATTACTTCTTACTTGCAGATCACTAAGTCTCTTACGCTTGACTTGAACGGCAAGTCGATTACGCGTACAGATTCTACAGACAACTCCACAGCCCTCTTTGTGAATGCTGCTGACGCGATTGTCACGATTACAGGCGATGGCACTGTCACAGCTGATCATGCTGTGTATGTCAACGCAGGTAAGGTGGTTATTGAAAATGGTACATTCAGTGCTGGTACCCATGCCGTTTACGTGATCAATAATGGTAATGCCGAGATCAAGGGCGGTACATTCTCCAGTGAAGATGGTCAGTATCATTACGTTCTCAACGAGTACGATCAGACGCGTGATGCTACATCGATTGTTGTTACGGGCGGTACATTCGTTGGCTTCAATCCTGCTAATAACGGAGCTGAAGGTGAAAATACAAACTTCTGCGCCCTTGATTATGAAGCTGTCGCAGGTGATGTTGATGGGACATGGGTGGTTCAGAAAGCGATCTCTGAGCTTAAGCCTGGCATCCCGGTAACTAACATTTCCGCTACGACTGAAGAAGAGGCAATCAATAAGGTAGAACTTAAGGTTGAAGTTCCTGAGAATGCTAATATCACAAAAGATGAATATGCTGAATACTTCAAGATTGTCGCTACCGAAACTTCTGAAGGTTCGGGCGTATGGGAAGTAGCGGTCGTTCTTGATGACACAAAGGTTAAGCCTGTAATCGCTGAGACGACGGCAGATGACACCACCAAGGAAGCGTTTGTAATTGACGATGACGGTAATGTTACGCTCAATATCAGCAATAAGAAGCCTGGTCTTTACTATGGTGTTCAGGTTCTTGCAGAACTTGGCGCTGATCCTGTAGCTGTCGTTCCTGAGACAGAAGCTGGCGCTCTCGTTGTTACTGCGGATGATATTCCCGACGGTAACGCTGCGTTCTTCAAGGTCGTTGTTGACTTTAAGCCGATTGTAGCTGAGTAATCAGTAAAAAACTGAAAACTAAACTAAAAGGCTCGGGGCAACCCGGGCCTTTTTAGTCGTTAGTGATTAGTCGTTAGTGATTGGTGATTAGTCGATAGTCGCTAGTTTATATTTTAAGCTGTTTTGCGATTGTTGTATTAAATTCATCGCGCACTTCAGCTTGGGTCGCAAAATTGGACCATTGATGTACAGCGTCTTTAACTTCATCTAGAATGGCTCTCGCCTTGCGCTCGCGTATATTCGCGAAGCTCGCGGCAGCGATTATGTCTTCGTCTGTTATGCCGATTCGCTTTCCGTTTACTGACATTTGATGCTGGCTCGTCCAATCTCCTTCGGGGTTGTAGGCATAGCATTCATCATAAGCTGGAGCGAGGCTCCATTTGCCATTACGATCCATTAGGTATGCAATGTTCTTTACGTGATCATCACAGTTCCAACATGAGTTCCCCATAGATAAACATTGGCTGTGTTATGCATAGCGTTTTTCTTTCGAGATTATTCTATCGGTACTCCATCGCCCCAGACTCGTTTTGGAGGAGTATTATTTTTGGTACGAACGCGTTTTGGCTCAGGCTTGTTAAATTTATTCAGTTCAGCGATTTGAAGCGGCGTCAATGTTGGTGGTGGAAGCACTAAAGAGATTTTATTAAGAACATTTAGGCATCGTAGTATTGACATAAATGATTCAAGGTGAATTCCACCAGCGCCATTTTCAAGGCGTGAGAGCGCATAGCGTGAAAGACCAGCCTGTTGCGCTAATTCTTCTTGTTTCATTCGTGAGCTAATGCGAAGATAAGCTATTCGTCGGCCTATTTCTTTTAACAAAGCGATATTAGGGAGTTCATTTGTTATGTCCATAGTGTGTCGTTTTTGTGTTGTTAGACTATGATTAATAGATTTACGCATTAGATATGTGACATATTAAACCATATTTTAATGAGAGATGCAAGTGCTTCGATATTTTAAAGTAAATAAGAGGTTGTTGTCGACTTTAACGAGATTAAGTAATCAGTAAAAAAATGAAAGCTAAACTAATAGGCTCGGGGTAACCCGGGCCTTTTTTAGTCGAAGGGCGGTTTTGGGAGTTAGCCGCAAAGGTATAATGTAGAGGACGCAAAGGTGGTCGTAAAGGACCTTCAGTTAATACGACTGCGGTATCTTTCAAAATACTCATATAAATGTGTGAAAGCAAAATGTCGGCAGAGTTGGCGATTTGCAATTGACTTTGAGCGGGGTTAGATGATAATGAGCCATTAGAACGTGAAGTTGAAGGAGTTTTGATTCTTCAGTGGAGAGTTTTTATTGATCGACTTTGGGCGGGTGAATTATTTTAATTGAACATTTTCACTTGTAATATTTTACGGAAAAGCATATACTTCAAATTACAAGATGAGGATTGGGTCGCTAGTTATGCATAAGAATTGCGATTTAACCGCGTTTAACGACTGCGGATGTAATTCTTATACCCCCCCCCCCCCGCAGCTCTAAGAAACTTAATACGCGCCAATTCTGGCGCGATAATTCCACTAAAATTTCAAACGATATGTCACTATGGAGATTCTCTCTATAGTGCGCTTTCGTTTATTTAAAAACCTAAGAAAGAAGGTCACAAATGAAACAAAAATTAATAAGTAAATTAAAGCGAGTAGCGCTCGCGCTTTTCGCCGCGCTTTGCGTCGGCAGCGTGTGGGGAGCCGAAATCTACACAGGAGGCGATCCGATCTGTACATTTGATGTTCAGACAAAGAAGCTATATTTTAAACGTGGATTTACACCGTTTGAAAAAGGAACATATTGCATTTATTGTACTTACTCATATAATAATCAATCGGGTGAACAAATTTCAGGGGAAGGGCGAGCGCAAATAACAGCTACCAAAACTTATTGGAATGATGATAACTATTGGCCGAGTCTTACCAAGGAGTTTGTATTGTCAGATTTTCCTGTCGGTGGAGTTTTAACGGCGTCAGTAGCGTTTCAGAAGCAAAATGGTAGTGAATGGGTAAATTGCGAAGAATATGGCGATAGCCCCATTGTATTAAATTATTCGTTTGATACGGGTGGCGTCCTTTCTTCGGACTGTATCTGGCAAGTAACGCCAGAGAAAAAGTTTATCATTTCGGGTCAGACTTCTGGTGGAAATATAAAGTCGGTTAGAGTGAGATATGTCGTTGGAAATTCAGAATATGCGGAATTGTCGAATGAAGCACAGTCGGTTGATGCAGAATACGACCCAACAACAGGAGCGTACAGAGCAGAAATTCCGTTTACGGAAAACGGGATCTTTTTATCATATAGTGTTTTTGCCGTATATGGTGATGCGACTGAAAAAATATACACTGATGCTCAAAGTTCAGACAATGTTTTTAGTACACAATATAAAGAAAAAGCATCTTGCACTTATACATGGCGGGGAGAAGGAGAAGATGATATATGGACAAATTTTGCGAATTGGAATATGGAGGGATTAGGTTTTGGTTACCCTGGATTAAATTACGACAATATAACTGGCGAATATGTTGCTGGTACAGACGGTGCAAGAAGTACTGTTCGCTTTGTTGGGAATGCGGAAATAGATCTTGAAGGGAAAGCATATGAGTTTTATGAGCAGAATGATAGTACTTCTGCCCAAAATACGCCGTATCGCGGGCTTACTTTTGAGAAGCCCGATGAACTTGATAAAATGTTTGTTGTTCTTAAAAACGGTACAATTGGAACTAAAGTACCTGCTGATAGATATGGGCCGCTTCTTCTTGGCGCGGCAGGTGTGGAGTTGGAATTCCGCAACGCTGAGTTTAAGATAAGAACCGCTAGTAATTATCTTCGTCTTAACAAAGACGCTACGATTGTATTTTCCGGCGATGAAGGTCGGTCTAAGAATCAAGCGTGGTATTTCGCGCCGAAGAGCGATATGACGAATAGCCGTTTAGTATTTCGCAACTTCATTGGTTATACGTATTATAGCGCGGCTAATACATCAATTGCTTCTGGTTCAGTCGTTGAGATTACAAATTCGGTCTGGAAAGTTAGAACTGGAACGTCGGCTGATTCTTCCGCAAGTAACGGCTTTGCCGAGAGGGTGGTTTTCCGTGATGGTGATGATCGCCAAGCTCAGTTGAAGTGTGTTGCGTATTATAAGGTTGGAAATACGACTGATGATCAATGGGCTAATATCAATCTCAATAATACATACGATATTAAGATTCCTGCCGCAGGTCATGAAGACGCAAGTATTTTCGCAAAGAACTTAACTGCGGGTCCCACGGGTACTTTCGAGATTGATGTAACTGATTATGTGACGGGAGAAAGGGTGCCTGTTGTGGAATTAATGGGTACACCTGCGTATACGACACTTCCAAAGCTTGTGGCCAAAGCGAACGGTGCTGATGTTACTGATGCCCGCAACGCCAAGCTGGTGTGGGACGGCAACTTTATGTATTATCAGCAGGATTCGCAGAACGCAGCTTCGATCGGTGCTACTGAGTACGCGACGCTCGGCGAGGCGGTTGAGAAGGCGGCTGACGGCGCTGCGATTAAAGTTCTTAACAATTGCACCGCTGATACAGCTTGCGTAATCGCTAACAAGACGCTTACTATCGACTTGAACGGTAAGACGGTTAAGGCGAATGATACTGACGCGGCGACCGATGGCAATGGCGTATTCTGGGTTCAGGCTGGCGGCGTACTTACGCTTGAGGATTCGAGCGAGGATAAGAGCGGTACTGTAGACGGTAATGGCGGCAATGGCTATAAGATGGCCATTTGGGCTGATGGTGGTAAGGTTGTAATTAATGCCGGTAATTACGTCAATGATAATGATGGTACTCATAATCAGTACGATCTTATCTACGCTAAGAACGGTGGCGAGATTGTAATTAATGGTGGTACCTTTAAGTGCGATACTCCCCGTTGGACGCTCAACAGTCACAATACGAAGCCGGGTACGTTCGTAGTTACGGGTGGTAAGTTCTATCAGTATAATCCTACTGACTTCGATACCGACGAAGCCGTTACGACTTGGTGCGATGCTAAGTATCGTGCTGAGGCTGATGGTGATTGGTATATCATTAAGGAGGGCTACACTGTTACTGAGGAATCGGCTGCTACTGTTACCGCTGATACCGAGGCTGAAGCTTTGGCGCAGGTCGACTTTAGTGTTACTACCCCTGATGGCGTAGACGCTACCGCTTATAAGAACTACTTTAAGCTTGTTGCGACTGAGACCGCCGAGGGTTCCAAGACTTGGACAGTTGCTCTCGCTCTTAAGGACGAGCTTAAGCCTGTAATCGCTGAGACGACCAATGATGATGGTACGGTTACTCCCGCTCTCACCTTTGAGGATGGTAAGGTTACGGTCAACATCGAGAACGAGCTCCCTGGTCTTTACTATGGCGTTCGTTATGCTACGACAGTTGAGGCGGTAGATGCCGCGGAGATTGTTCCTGGCTTTACGGTTACGCCCGCTGAAGGCGATACGGCCGGCTTCTTCAAGGTCGTTGTCGACTTTAAAGAAATTAAGTAATTACTAATTACTGAATAGTTAAACTAAAAGGCTCGGGATACCCCGGGCCTTTTTTGTTATTAGTGTTTTTTGTGGCTGTGGAGCATTGGGTTGGCGCCTACCTTCTTAATAATCCTAGGGTTTTGGGATTGAAATCCAAAAAAAATATAATAAAACGGGATTGAAATCCTTATTATATTTCTCATTTTATAAAGTAATACTTGAAGTGATAAAAGGCTCGGGGCATCCCGAGCCTTTTTAGTCGAAGGGCGGTTATGGGAGTTAGCCGCAAATTGCGATCTTTGGGTTCTTTGCGGTAAAAAAAGTGTGTAAAGTCACAATTATTTTCCCTTCATATTGCTTTTAGAGGTAAATCTGTAGTATAATATGTATAAACGAAGGTAAAAAAAATGTGTAAAGGCGCAATTATTTTTCCTTCATAATGTTGTTTTGATGAAATGGAGGTTGTTATGCAGGTTAAAAGAGATGTGTTTTTAAATAGGCTTATTGCGCGTAAAGAGAATGGGATGGTTAAGATTATAACCGGTCTTAGGCGATGCGGTAAATCATATCTTTTAAGTGTTCTTTATAAAAATTACCTTCTTTCACAAAATGTGGCTGACGATCATATAATCGAGATAGCTTTGGATGAAGCTGAAAACTATAAATATCATAATCCGTTGAAGTTAGACTCTTTTATAAAAGAAAAGATAAAGGATAATGATACATATTATGTCTTTATTGATGAGATACAATATGTAAAAAAGATAAAAGTTAAAGATGAGCAGCTTGATGAGGCCGAAGAGATAACATTTTATTCAGTTTTAAATTCCTTAATGCGTCGGTATAATATCGACTTATATGTGACAGGGTCGAATTCAAAAATGCTTTCCAATGATATCAGGACGGAATTTCGCGGGCGAGGTGATGAAGTTCATATTACACCTTTTACATTCTCGGAGTTTATGCAAGTATATGATGGTGATGTTCGGGATGGATGGGAAGAATATTTGGTTTATGGAGGTTTACCCTTGGCTGTTATGGCTTTGGATCACGAATCTAAGAGTAGATATCTTAAAAATCTTTTTGAAGAGACATATCTTAAGGATGTTGTAGAGCGCAATAAAATTCGTAAACCAGAAAGTCTTTCTGAGGTTCTTGATGTTTTGGCTTCAAGTATCGGGTCATTGACAAATCCATTAAAGATAGAAAATACATTTAAAACAGTTCGACATACGATATTGAAGTCTAAAACAATTTCTTCATATATTGCTAAATTAAAAGACTCATTTTTAATAGATGAGGCGCGAAGATATAATATAAAAGGGCGAAAATATATATCCGCGCAGACAAAATTTTATTTTTCGGATGTTGGTCTTCGCAATGCACGGTTAGGTTTTCGCCAGTTGGAAGAAACCCATATTATGGAGAATATTATTTATAATGAACTGAAGGTTCAAGGATTTGATGTAGATGTTGGTATCGTAGAAAAGCACGAGAAGAATGAAGAAAAGCATGGATGTAAAAGACAATTGGAAATTGATTTCGTAGCGAACCGTGGTAATAAAAGGTTTTATATTCAGTCAGCTTTATCAATTGATGACTTAGAAAAAGCTCAGCAAGAAAAAAGGTCTTTGAGTAATATAGATGATTCTTTTAGAAAGTTGATAATTGTTGGTGGGAAAAAGCCGGCATATATTGACGAAAGTGGATATGTAATTGTAGGAGTTATAAATTTTTTACTGAATTCGAACGAATATTTGATATAAGATTAATTAGCGTTTCGCTTACTTTGTGACGTGTACGATCTTACCCCCCTCGTTTCTCCTTGCAGAATTTTATCAAAAAGCGTATAATAGAAATATACTGATGAAGGGGATTATGACAGATACGCTTGAGAATTGCGTTTTAACCGCGGCTGACGGCTGCGGACGTGATTCTTGTACCCCCCCCCCAGTCCTCTAAGAATACAAGATAACGCTGTTTTAAGAGCGTTAATCTCATTAGATTTCAAACCCAAGTCCATTATGGGGATATGCTCCATAGTGGGCTTTCGTTTATTCATAAATAACCTAAAAAGAGGAGTAATATGAAAGAAACAAAAAAACTCAAGTGCTTCAGTAAATTGAAGCGAGTAGCGCTTACATTGTTCGCCGCGCTTTGCGTCGGATCAGTGTGGGCGGCGAATCCAACCGTATACCTAGAGGCAAGTTGTTCTTTGTCAGCTCAAGGCGTAATATCAGTAAATGATTCATTTGCATATTTTGGAAAAACAAGTGCTCGCACCTTTACGACTAAGGTGTCATATAAAATTAATGATGGGGAGATAGTAACTGTATCGCTTAATACGACAGACTCACTTACGCCATCATCCACAAGTTCGTCCGCAGCTATCTGGAGAGGTGGCGAATATACTACCAATGTAGAAGGCTTTGTTCCTGGCGATGTAGTTTGGGTTAAATATGAATTGGAGTATAGTGGAGAGGTAGGAGGCAAAACGAGCCAGTCTAAGGAATACACTTTTGATACGAATGGTGTTGTTGAAAGTGCTGGCAGTTGGGCGTTTTCTCCGAATAGGTTTTTAGTAAAAGGTAGTGTGCCTCTTGGCAAGGGTATTGAGTCTGTTAAAATTCGCTATGCTATGAATTCAGATTTATTTTCTAATGAAGAGGCTACAACAGATACGTTATTAGCGACAGAATCGGCTCAGGAAAATACTAAGAGTGTTGACGCAGAAGGAAAGTTTGTTTTTGAGATTCCTTTCGTTGCAGAGCATAGTACATTAGTTTGGAGTTTGTGGGCGGTATTTAATGATGGAACTGAGAAGTTATATGTTAATGCTGCTGAAGAGACATCGTTGTTAAAAATGGAGCGTAAGGAAGAAGCGTATGTTAAATATACGTGGAATGGCGAAGGAGGCAATAACTCTTGGGATAATCCTTTAAATTGGACTATGGAAGGCTTGGGTTGGGGCTTGCCTGGCCTTGTTGTTAATAATACTGATGGTGTGTATGTTGCTGAGACCGATGGTGCAAGAAGTACGGTTTGCTTCGCAGGTAACGCTGAGATAGATCTTGGTGGTAAAACATATGAGTTTTATGAGCAAGATGATAAGGGTATAAAATATGTTCCCTATCGTGGTTTGGAGTTTGAGAAGCCAGCTGATATGGAAAGAATGGAAGTTGTCTTAAAGAACGGAACTCTTGGAACTAAAGTTCCTGGTGATTCCAATGGTGAACTTCTCTTGGGTGCCGAAGGAGTAAGCCTGGAGTTTTCGAATGCGACTTTCGCTATTAGGGGTGCTAAACAACTTATCGTTCCTAATGCAGGAGCAACTATTGTATTCTCAGGGATTAAGAATCATTCGTGGTATTATGCCCCTAGGGCGAGTTATAGTAAGAATTCACAAGTTGTGTTCAGGGACTTTTCTGGCTTAGCGTATTACGATACTAGTTTAGGAGTAGCGGATGGTTCAGTACTCGAAATTGCGAACTCGCTTATTAAGTTTAGAGTTGGTACTAAGAATACTCACACAGCTAGTAAAGGTTTTGCTAAGCGAGTCATTTTCCGAGATGGACCAGATAGACAGGCTATTATGAGAGTTTGTTATTACGCATCAGGCGATGACTCGTATGCTAATATTAATCTTAACAATACATACGATATTAAGATTCCTGCTGAGGGGCATGAAAATGCGAGTATTCAGGCTCGAAATTTAACAGAGAATCCGACGGCGACTTTTGAGATTGAAGTAACGGATTATCTTAAGAGTGATCGAGTTCCTCTCATTAACTTAAGCCAAACTCCCACGTATAAAACGTTGCCCACTTTGGTTGCTAAGGCTAATGGCGAGGATGTAACTCAAGTTCGTAATGCGCGTCTTTTCTGGGATGGAAAAGTTCTTTATTATCAGCAAAATAACCAGCATGTTGCTTCAATCGGCAGTGTTGAGTATGCTACGCTCGCCGATGCGTTCGCCGCGGCTGAGGCTGGCGCTACGGTTAAGCTCCTCAACGATGCAACGCTCGCTGAAAAGATCACTGTTAAGAAGGCTGTAACGCTCGATCTTAATGGTTGCACGCTTAGCGAGACTGTCACTGACAGCTATGGTGCAATTTATATCGGAACGGCCGGTAATCTCACCATTACCGATTCTGCTACGGGCGGTAAGATCGCGACGGATGGTGGCATCGTTATTGGTAACTATGGTACTGTTACCGTTGCGGGCGGCACGATTGAAGCTGGCGCGGTAGCTGAGGAAGACACCTCTGTCTATAACTTCTACTATAACGGCTCGACTTACGGTAAGTTGACTGTTAATGGTGGTAAGGTTGGTCGTATTTGGAACTGCGGTAATGCGAATATCACAGCTGGCGAAGTTGTCGATATCGACAATAGCGGCGCTATGACGATCGCTGAGGCTGCGACTGTTTCTGGTACTGTTATCATTAAGAATGGTTCTGACGCGGCTGATGTTCCCGGCGCTGGTACGCTCACTGCTCCTGAGAGCCTCACGGTTCAGGTCGGTAACGATGGTGCTGAGGCATTCTACGTTGATGGTAAGTGGTTGGTCCAGGTCGTTGTCGCTACTATCGGTGAAGCTAAGTTCGCTTCGCTTGATGCTGCTATCGCGGCGGCTGGTGCTGAAGATGAAGTTGTTGTTGTAGCTGATATCGCTACGGATGCCGCATTTGAGATTACTAAGAAGGTTGCCATCAACTTGAACGGTAAGACGATCGCGACGACTCAGGCCGATACAGAAGGTAACGGTGTATTCTGGGTTAAGGCCGGTGGTGAGTTCACGCTTAACGGTGAGGGTACGGTCAATGGTGTTGGCGGTAACGCTTATAATATCGCTATCTGGGCTGATGGCGGTAAGGTTATCATCAACGGCGGCACTTATACGAACGAGGGTGCTCAGGATGACGGTCCTGACGGCGCTCACTTCGACCTTATCTATGTTAAGAACGGCGGCGCTGTTGAAATCAACGGAGGTACGTTCAAGTGCCAGACGCCAGAATGGACTCTTAACAGTCATGATACCAAGAAGGGTACAATCGTTGTCAACGGCGGCCTCTTCTATCAGTTCAATCCTAGCGATTGCGCTACTGAAGGCGCTGGCACCAACTGGTGTGCAGAAGGCTTGAAGGGCGCTGAGAGCGCCGAGAATGCAGGCTATTACGAAATCGTCGTTGCTTGGACCGCGCCTATGCCTAAAAAGGACGGCGACTCTGCGATCACCGAGGAGTATACCTCTGATGTTCTCGCGGCACTTCAGGCGGCGGTAGCGACGAGCGTCGATGTTAAGGTTAATGGCACCGAATTGAAGGGTAATGAAGCTGTTAAGGCTCTTAACACTGCCGTTAAGTGCTTCGACGGTGCGCTTACTTTTGATGGTACTGCCGCCAGCGTTGACATCGTAATTGAGGTAATCGAGGTTAATACCGAGGATCCTGCCGCTTCTACGGTCGTCGTCAAGCGCGGCGAAACCGTTCTCAGCGTCAAGACCGGCATTACGCCTACGGTCAAGTACATTGACCTTGGCTCTGATGCCGTCGTTTTCAAGCTTGTTTTTGAGTAAGATAAAAGCTTAAAAACTGATAAAGCATTTTTGCTGCCCGTGAAGGAGTTTTGTGACCCCTCCTCGCACGGGCAGCATTTTTTTGTGATAGAGAGCGAAGGGGGACTCCTAACCTCTTCCGTTAATTGTTATAAAAGCGGTATTTTATAGTGGGCGCATTTCCGTTTTTCACCGTCCCTTCTTTGTAATGAAACAACTAAAACTTATTCTTTATGCACGATGGGTTGTGTATGGATGGTGGAAATGGTATAATAACGGCATCTAAGGGATGGGTTGCAAATTATGTGTATGCTTGACGATATACGAGCGAGGCGCGATGAGATATACGCTGTCGCAAGAGCGCACAAAGCCGAAAAACTTTGGGTGTTCGGTTCGTGTGCACGTAAAGAGGAAACGCCTGAAAGTGATATCGATTTTCTGGTGGAATTTGTTCCCGCGACAACAATATTCGATTATGTAAAACTTAAGGACTCACTTTCGCTAATTTTGGGACGAAATGTGGATATTGTGGATTCGTTTGTGTTGGAACGGGGAGATAGATTTTCTGAAGAAGTTGCAAAGGATAGGGTTGCTGTATGATGCGTGATGCTCAGAGAATCGATCATATGCTTGGATTTGTCAGACGTTGTCTGGAAATCCTTGACGGTGTAGATGAAGAAATGTACCTATCTTCATTGGATAAACAGGAGCAGGTCGAATTAAATATGCTGCATCTTGGTGAGGCTGCCGCCCGTATTTCAGATGAGGTTAAAGAATTGCACCCAGATTTACCATGGAATGAAATGGTAGGAATGAGAAATGTTCTGACGCATGAATATTTTCGTGTAAAACCGATTGTATTATACGAAACCGTAAGATCGGAATTTGTGACAATGGAAAAGAAGTTTGAAGAATTACAAGGGGAGTATCCGTTGTAAATTGATTTTCACATCAATAACTATAGAATGAAAGGAAGAAACGAGAACTGATTGAAACTTTTATATCGGTCATGGTATTGAAGATGGCCGACTTCTCCACTTGCGTAGATGTTAGCAGTTAATCGATAGTAGCCAAGGAGTGAGAAGGTGTATGGGGTGGGAAACCTAACCTATGCAACGTACGCAATCTTGCGTATTTGGCTTTGTCTGAAAACGACCAAATCTTCAATGAATAAAGCTGGATATGTAAGATGCGCTACGTGGAGTATTCCGCGTGGCGTGTCTTTTATTCGTGTTTTATTCAGGGCGCTTGGTCGTGCCTCAGACAAGACATGGATTTACAGGCACGCCACGTTTTTTTCGTCAGCGAGGCGTGTTGAAAGTAATGACGAAAATAATTAAAGGAGTAAAATGAAAATACCCAAAATGATGATTGCCGCACTCTGTGTAGGCAGTGTTATTACAAAAGTCATCGCTAATGATGATTTTGGCATTGAATCGGCCTCGCCTGTTGCTATTGCCAATCCGGTTAATCCTCAGCCCGGAATGCAATTTTCTGGGTACAAAGCAAAGAAGACCTACTGGAACGACGAATGGCTTCAAGGTAGTATTGCTGGACTTATAAAAGCGCCTGCTATTAGAACTATTGTTGATAAATCAGAATGTTACACTCTTAAAACCTTGGGGGACACTGACGCGAATGCCGGATTGTGGACAGGATTTTTAAAATGCAAAAGAACAGGTGTATACACTTTTACAATTACTGCAGATTCCCACACAGGTTATTCGTTGCGTGTGAACGGTAGACTTATCTTGCCTGCTGCGTCAAAGCAGACAAGTGTAGATGTTGCGTTAAAGACTGGATGGAATAAAGTTGAGTTCGCTTCTCATTTTTCTGTCAATCCATTACGCAAAAAACCGATTAACATCGTTTATAAGCCAAAAGAGTCTTTGTCAGATGCGCGTCCGCTTACACCTGCGATGATGTTTCATGACAGGAAGGTAGAAGAGGCCTGGTAATATTGAAAGGAGTAGAAAATGGACAAGAAAGATTTTAAAAAGTTAATAGGGTTTACAAAACTCGGAATATCATTTGCGGCTATAGCACCTTTTGTTGGATGGGCACTAAGTGGGTTAAATGATATGGGTATGTATTTTAAGCATGCTCCCGAAAGAGCGTTCGTTTGGGCTATGGTAGGAATGGCGATTGGTAATGTTATTACAGTATTTTTGGAAAAGCAAGAGTCTGCAAATAAAAAAGAGGAGGAGAAAGAATCACGGAATGATAATTAAATATATTTGGTTGTAATTCAATTTTATTTTAACTTTTCACAGTTTGGGGGTTGGGAGATATGGCGTTTAGGAGATGAAAGCGGAAATGCCTTTCTAATTATTTTCTCCATTCGCCTATCTCCAAGCCTCCAAATTTATTAGTGATTAGTATTGCTGCGTGCATATTTTTAGCGGTTAAGTGCGAGGTTTGCTCAGAGGTACAGGTGCGGGTATTTTTGCGACGAAGCGCGGGTTGTTCGTGAGTGATAGGCGAGTGTGCCAGAAGTATTTACTGGGGGAAATAAGAAGTTCTTGCTGGAGAAGGCTTGAGACACAGGAGTGAGTCGAGGTAAGACACAGGTGTACTGGTGTATTTTATTTCAGGCGACAGGTGCAGCAATAACAGTGCTATAAGTTTGTCATAAAACTTGCAAATTTGTCACTTCCGCTCTTAAAGTTTCTTAATCTTGGATTTAAATAATGTTGTGGTCGGTAGGTCGAGGTCAGCGTCTGGTATTGTGAACTTATCAACAATATTATCAACAACTGTTGATAAGTTGATAAACCTGTTGATAACTGTTGATAACTTCTCCCTTGTTAAATCCTGAATAATAGTCCATAATATATGCCGTGACAAATCTACATCCAGATATTTGCAGAAAAATTAAAGATGCTCGCAGAGAACGCGGCATCTCTCAGAGCCTGCTTGCTAAAGAAGTAGGTTGTAAACAATCTGCACTGTCGATGTTTGAACAGGGTGACGGTACTAAGCTTAATGATGAAGTTATTAAAAAGCTTTGCGATAAGTTCGGTATTAAGTTATCTACAGAGAACGCAGCGGTAGAAATTCCGGTTGTTCCTGCCCCTCAAAGAGTTTTTGAAGTTGAGAAGGGTTTTTGCCCTAATCCCAATTGTCCTTCTCATACAGCCTACGAGGTTGACGGGCGAAGATTCTTAAAGCCCGACCGCCGCATTCAGGATCCTGTCGGCGGCAAATTCTGCGCGATATGCGGTGAAGTCCTTGAGAAGCGTTGCCCTAATTGCGGCTCACTTGTTCATGACGGTGCCGTCTGTTCCATTTGCGGCGAGAGTTACGTCGCCATATAAACGGCGGGGATATCTCAGACGAACGGGACGACAGCAAATATGGTATAATACCATATATGAAAAAAGCGATTATAACAGTTGTCGGTAAAGACGTCGTCGGCATCATCGCCAAGACGAGCGCCTATCTCGCCAAGAACAACATCAATATTCTTGATATCTCCCAGACGGTTGTTCAGGAATATTTCAATATGATGATGATTGTCGACATCACGTCCTGCCGCAAGAGTTTTGAGGACGTTGCGGCCGGTTTGGGTGAACTCGGCCAGGCGATGGGACTTAAGATCCGCTGCCAGAAGTCCGAGATTTTCGAGAAAATGCACCGCGTATAAGGGGGCGAGATGATTAACATCACCGAAGTTCTCGAGACGAACAAAATGATTCTCGAGGAGAATCTCGATGTCCGTACGATCACGATGGGCATTTCGCTTCTCGACTGCGCGGACGCGTCGCTCAAGACGACGTGCGACAACATCTACGCGAAACTCACGACGTACGCGAAGGACCTCGTGAAGACGGGCGACGAAATCGGACGAGAGTTCGGCGTTCCCGTGGTCAACAAGCGAATTTCGATCACGCCTGCGGCCATCGTCGGTTCGGCATGCTGCAGGAAGCCTTCCGATTTCGTAAAAATCGCGAAGACTCTCGACCGCGCGGCCAAGAAGGTCGGCGTCAACTTCATCGGCGGATATTCCGCGATCGTCTCGAAGGGTATGACCAAGGCCGATGAGCTTTTAATCCGATCCATTCCCGAGGCTATGGCCGTGACGGAGCGGATCTGCTCTTCGGTCAATGTCGGCTCCACCAAGACGGGCATTAATATGGACGCCGTCCGTCTTATGGGCGAGATCATAAAGGCGGCCGCCGAGCGCACGAAGGATCGCGATTCCATCGGATGCGCGAAGATAGTCGTTCTTTGCAACGCCCCGGACGACAATCCGTTTATGGCAGGCGCGTTCCACGGCGTGAGCGAAGCCGACGCGATCATCAATGTCGGCGTATCGGGGCCCGGCGTAGTCAATCACGTTTTAAAGTCGATTCGCGGAGCCGATTTCGAGACTCTCTGCGAGACGATTAAAAAGACGGCGTTCAAGATTACGCGCGTAGGTCAACTCGTCGCCCAGGAGGCGTCGGCGCGTCTCGGCGTTCCGTTCGGCATTATCGATCTTTCGCTCGCGCCGACTCCCGCGATCGGTGACTCGGTAGCCGATATTCTCAAGGAGATCGGTCTTGAGCATCCGGGCGCACCCGGCACGACGGCGGCGCTCGCGCTTTTGAACGATCAGGTTAAAAAGGGCGGCGTGATGGCTTCGAGTTATGTCGGCGGTCTTTCAGGCGCGTTTATCCCCGTATCTGAGGATCAGGGCATGATCGATGCAGTGAACGCCGGCGCTCTTACGATCGAGAAGCTTGAGGCGATGACGTGCGTCTGCTCCGTGGGTCTCGATATGATCGCGATTCCGGGCGATACTCCCGCTACATCGATTTCGGGAATTATCGCCGACGAGGCGGCTATCGGCATGATCAACCAGAAGACGACGGCCGTAAGAATTATTCCTGTCGCCGGCAAGACGGTTGGCGATACGGTTGAGTTCGGCGGACTTCTCGGGTATGCGCCCGTGATGAAGGTGTCCAAGTTCTCTTGCGCCGATATGATCGCTCGAAAGGGCCGTATTCCCGCTCCGATCCATTCGTTCAAAAACTGATGTCGTTATGAACGCGTTTTTCGCCGCAATCTGTTACTGTATCGTCGGATCTAACCCAGGCTCGCCCAATAAAGAGGCTCTCCATGTTTTAGAATGCGACGATGCAACAGGCGCGGCGAAAATCGTTCAGACCGTAAATGGCGTTGAAGGTACTACGTACTTTCAGGTCAACAAGAAGGGCGATATGCTTTACAGTTTTATTTCTGAAAAGCGCGACGGTAAAAAGCGCGGCGCGGCGGTGGTATTCGATATAAAGGATAACCGTATAGGCGAGATGACTAAACTCGCCGCGCTGCCTTGCGAAGTCCCGTGCCATGTAGCGATTTCGCCTGATGAAAAATCATACGCATTCGCGGCATATACTTCCGGATGTTTTGGGTTAATGTCGTTTACTGAAGATGGTGGGATATGTAACTTTGTTTCAACTAGATTGGCTAATATAAATATGGGTCCTCGTAAGGATCGCCAAAAGAAGGCTTATGCCCATTGTATGGTTTATACGCCAGATGGAAAGATAATTGGCGTAATTGATTTAGGATGCGATGCAATTTTCTTTTATAATTACCCGTTCACCATTCACTTTTCCCCCTTCCCCTTTCCCCCTTTCCCATTCCGCATAAAATCCGATCCCGGTGATGGCCCGAGGCACGCTATATTTTCGAGATGCGGTAAATATTTCTTTGTATTAAACGAGTTATCCTCGTCGGTTACGAGTTACGCGTATGACGGCGAAGAGAAGTTTACCCGCGTCGGAAAGTGGTCTATGTTGCCGAAGGGGACAGACCCCCTTACTACTAAGGCGGCTGCGATTAAGCTTACGGCTGACGGTAAGGTTTTAATGGCATCCAATAGGGGATGTGATTCGATCGCGTTTTTTGATGTTAAAGACAACGGGGAGCTTGAGCTTAAGAATATCGCTCCACTTAAGGGTAAGTTCCCTCGCGATTTTGAACTTATGCCGGGCGAAAAGTTTATGGTCGTCGGACATAAGATGTCGAACGAGATTCAGGTATATTCGTTCGACCGCGCCAAGTATACGCTTACCCCGGTCGGTGACGCGATACCGTGCTACCGCCCCCTATGCTTTAAGTTCCTGCCGTAAGGTTTTAAGTAGTCAATTAAAGAAGAAGGAAGAAGAATATGATTTACTCTTTTAAGTTTCGCAGAATTGTTGCAGTCGCGGCGATTGTACTGGGAGCGACGGCGTATGGCGCTAAGATTGATCCGTTTGATGCGGAATTATTAGAGCCAAGGTATTTTGCTGATGATGATCATCCTAACGGCGTGGAGTTTCTTCCTCCTCCTCCAGGATGGACGTCTGATCTTTTTACAGGCGACTATGTCGGTTATCTTTGGGGTAAGACCGTTCGCGGAACGGAGCGCGGCAAAAAGGCGGTTGTTCAATCCACATTTCTTGTAGATGATTTCATAGCGCTATTTAATGATGCGTTCGGTTATGAAATTTCACGCGAAAAGACGCCTGCGATTTATAAGGTTCTGCGTAAAAGTCTTATAACCGCCCGTCTTTCTTCATTGAAGCCAAAGAGAAGTTTTAAACGCACGCGCCCCTATGTCAGATATAATGAACCCACTCCCGTTCCCGAGACTGAAGAGAGGCTGCGCAATAACGGTTCATATCCCTCGGGCCACTCTCTTCGCGGATGGTGCATGGCGCTGTTACTTCTTGAAATCAATCCGGAATGTCAGAATAAGGTTTTAAAGCTTGGTCACGAGTGGGGAGAGAGCCGTGTAATTATCGGGTATCATTGGAAGAGCGATGTCGAGGCGGGTCGCGCATTGGCGAGCGCCGTTTACGCCAGACTCCACACCTCTGAGGAATTTCTTTCGGATATGGCCGCCGCGCGCGAGGAATTCAAGCGGATAAAAAATAAATCTGAAAAAGCAGACAAGAAATAATTGGAGAGAAAAATCATGAAGAGAGTTTTACTTGCTTTCGCTTTTGCGGTCGTTTCGGTTTTTGGCGTATACGGTGCGGATAAAGGTGTTCATACTTTTGAGGTCGGCGAAGGAGCGTTTCTTCTTGACGGAAAGCCATTCGTCATTCGTTGCGGTGAGATGCACTTCGCGCGTGTACCTAAAGCTTATTGGCAGCATCGTCTTAAAATGATTCGCGCCTGCGGCTTTAATGCCGTCTGCGCGTATATGTTCTGGAACTATCACGAGATGACGGAAGGTAAAATCGACTTTACCGGCGATCGTGATGTCGCTGAATTCTGCCGCCTCGCTCAAGCTGAAGGTTTGTGGGTTATTTTGCGTCCGGGTCCATACACCTGCGCGGAGTGGGATCTCGGCGGCCACCCCTGGTGGCTATTGGCCAAGGACGGCATTCATCTTCGCTCGACCGATCCTAAATACTTAGGCCCCGCCAAGCGTTATCTCGCGGCGGTAGGGCGCGAGCTTGCGCCGCTTCAGATTACGAAGGGCGGACCGATCATCATGGTTCAGGCCGAGAATGAATACGGCAGCTACGGCGACGATCCCGTTTACATGCGCGAAATCTGGAAGGCCCTTAAAGACGGAGGATTTGAAGTTCCGCTTTTTGCGTGCAATGGGCGTGGCGCGATAAAGAAAGGCTACATTCCCGAGTTGCTTCCTATTGTAAATTTTGGATCCAACCCCGAGGCCGCTTTCGCGGAACTTAAAGAGCTCTCTCCCAAGAGTCCTTTGATGTGCGGCGAGTTTTATCCCGCGTGGTTCGATTCGTGGGGGAAGATTCATCACGTTAAGAGCGCTGATGACTGCTTGAGGGATCTTAAGTACATGCTTGAACACAAGGCGAGCTTCTCGGTTTATATGGCTCACGGCGGAACTACGTTCGCCTGGTGGGCGGGGTGCAATTGGCCGTTCGTACCCGAAGTATCGAGCTACGACTACGACGCGCCCATTTCTGAAGCCGGTTGGACTAACGAAAAGTTTTTCGCGATGCGTAATCTCTTCGCGCAATTCTTAAACTCAGGCGAGACAATTCCTGAGCCGCCCGCTCCGATTCCGCTTCAAAAAGGATCGGCGAAGTTGATTGCAAAGACGGCGAACATTTATGATCTTGCTTCAGCGTCAAAGAGACTTGAAAGCGACTCACCCGTAATATTTGAAAAAGCGGGTCTCGGTTACGGTCTCGCGGTTTATGAAACTGAGATTCCCGCGAATATGGGCGGCGAGCTAAAAGCGGATGTACGAGACTTAGGTGTAGTTAGAGTTGATGGTGTAGAGAGGGGTTTTCTCGATCGCCGCGATCCTAAGGTCACCGTTAAAATTCCGGTTTCTTCAAAACAGCGCAAACTCGAAATTCTCGTCGAGCCGATGGGGCGCTATAATTTCTCCGAGAAAATGCATGAAGGCATAAAGGGAATTGTCGGCGACGTTAAACTTGACGGTAAAGTTCTCAAGGGTTGGAAGACGGCTTACTTCACTTACGATGAAGCGGTTGATTCTCCGAAGTTCGGCGAAGAGCGTGATTTAGCGTCGCTTAAGTCGACAAGCGCCGGAAGCGTCCATAAAATTAAAGTCAATCTTGAAGCCGGCAAGGATACGTTCCTTGATATGAGCGGATTCCGTCGCGGGCTCGTAAGACTTAACGACCGCTGGCTCGGCCGCTATTGGGCCATCGGACCGACTCAGACTATGTATGTTCCAGGCTGCTGGATTAAAGACGGCGAGAATGAACTTACGATAATCGATACGGTCGGCTCGTTCATGAAGCCCAAATCGAAACTGATCTGGCGCTCGGAGCCGATACTCGACGTCAATTGCGTCGAGAATGATTACTTCAAACATGAACTGCGGAAAACGAGAGTAGGGCTAGACGCGTGGAAGGGAATGAAAGTCGCATTCCTCGGAGACTCCATTACCGATCCCGCCCACATCGCCTGCACGAGCAACTACTGGAATTTCATGATTGACGATCTCAATCTCGACGCGAAGGTATACGGTGTAAGCGGCTGCACGTGGAAGGGACTTCCCGATCAGATTAATCGTATTCACGAATCGATGGATACGGATTTAGATGCGATTTTTGTTTTCCTCGGAACGAACGATTACAACGCTAACGTTCCGCTCGGCGAATTTTATGATTACCGAGAAGAGGAGACGAACCGCAACGGAAAGAAGGTTGTTTTGAAGCGCCGTTATTTCAACCGCGACGTTTCCACTTTTGCGGGCCGGATCAATTTCGCGATGAACCGCCTAAAATCGGAATTCCCGCAGTCGCAGATTATTCTCTTAACTCCGCTTCATCGGGCATTCTTCAAATATAACGCCACTAATGTTCAGCCGCCGGAGTCGTTCCCGAACGAGCTTGGACTTTATATTGACGAATATGTCGATATGCTTAAACGCGCCGCACAGATATGGTCGGTCCCGGTCATCGATCTTTTCGGCGAGTCTGGTCTCATTCCCGAGAACGACAGTTACGGAGTTCTCTATTTCGGAAACTCAAAGACCGATCGTCTTCACCCGAACACGAACGGCCATAGACGCATCGCCGATCTTATCGAGGCCAAGCTCAACGCGCTCCCCGCATCGTTCCGCCGCTAAATGCGGCGCCATTCAGAAGCATATCCTTCGACTCAAAGAAGGAAATAATAAATGAAATTAAATAAATTGCTTTTTAGTGTGATTTGTTGCATATTCCTATCGGGATGTTTAGGGAATAATGAAATTAGATATGAAGATAAGATTTGCTATAATTCAACAATCCCGTAGGTTAGGAGGTAAAATGCTGAAAGGCGAGTATATTTTCAAGGTGAGGTCGTATGAATGTGGAGCCGACGGCTTTGCATCGTTGCCGAGTATATGTAATTATCTGCAGGAAGCCGCGAGCCTCAATGCTGAAGAACTTGGTTTTTCAAAGTCGAATTTTGATGCGCAAGGCGAGAATATTTCATGGGTTTTGACTCGCCTGGCCATAAAAATGAAGCGGTATCCGGCCTGGGAGGAGCCGATAACGGTCGTGACATTCCCTCGCGGCGGACGTAAAATAGTCGCGTGGCGCGATTTTGAGATAAAATCATCGGACGGAGAGACGATAGGTCTTGCAACGAGCGAGTGGATGCTTATTGATTTGGCTACACGCAAGATTGTCTCGATTCCCGAAAGCGTTCTTAATGCGTGTGAGTTCGGTTTGGAAAGTGTTTTGGGTGCTGAGCCTTTTACTGCGCGGCTGAAGTTTCCCGCCGACGCGCCAGTAGAAGCGTCAGGGCCCTATAAGGCACAATATTCGCACATAGATCTGAATGGCCATGTAAACAATGTTCATTATGTCGAGTGGCTTTTGGAGCCGTTAAAAGCCGGGCGGCCCTCAAGTATTGAATTTGTATTCAGAAGTGAGACTTTGGCGGGTGATGAGATTATGGTTGAGACCGCCCGGAAAGACGGGCAGGAGTTTTATCACAGGGTTTTTTCGGCGGACGGCAAAGATCATGTAGTCGCGTTTTCCCGAAGTTAATTATGCAGAACGTGATATTGGCGGCGGGAGCCTTCCCTAAAAAAGGCGGTGAAGCGCGGCGCATCCTTGATGCCGCCGGGCGCGTCATCTGCTGCGACAGCGCGGCTGATGCGTTCAGACGGAATTGCGCTCGCGAGCCTTTCGCGGTCGTCGGGGACTGCGATTCCGTCAAGGGCAGATTTGGGAACGTCGTCAGAGTCGAGAAGCAGGATACCAACGATCTCGCCAAGGCGGTAAGATTCTGCCGCGAGAAGGGCATCGGAAATCTCGTCATCCTCGGCGCGACGGGTAAACGGGACGATCATAGTCTCGGCAATATTTTCAGGGCGCTCGATTTCGCCATCGACGTGGTTACGGATTATGGGCGGTTTACCGTTCTTGAGGGAACTAAAACCTACCGGGTTAAGCCGGGTTCGGGTATGTCGGTTTTCGCCGTCGATCCTGAAACGGAAATGACCTCGATGGGCCTTAAATGGCCGCTCGACGGGGTCAGGTTCGAAAACCTCTATTGCGCGACACTCAACAGGGCCGTCGGCGCCGAAGTGACTTTAAGTTCAACCAAACGTGTTTACGTATATTTCCCTTTCAGATGAAAATCGTTCTTGCCAGCGCGAGCCCGCGGAGGGCCAAAATCCTTGAATCGTTAGGTGTTGATTTCATAGTCGTGAAAACCGACGCGAAGGAAGTCGCATACGACGACGATCCATGCCGCACGGTCAGCGAAAACGCCCTTGCGAAGGGCGTCGCCGCAAAACGCTCTGATGTTCTCTCGGCGGATACGATCGTCTGGTATAACAACCGCATTTACGGAAAGCCGCGTTCCTTCGACGAGGCAAAAGAGTTTCTGCGTACGTTAAGCGGCGAGGTTCATTCGGTCTTTACGGGTGTCGCTTTCAATGGTGAGGTAAAAGTCGTGGAAAGCAAGGTCAGGTTCCGCGAGTTGACCGACGAGGAGATAGACGTGTATGTCGAGCGCGTCAGGCCGCTGGATCGGGCAGGCGCGTATGATATCGACGAGTCCGGCGATCTTATCGTCGAATCGTACAGCGGAAGTTACGAGAATATCATGGGTCTTCCGGTCGAGCCGCTCAAGGAGTGGGGTGTTGTCGAATGAACCGAGGCGCGGTAGGATTTTTCGATTCAGGCTTAGGCGGTCTCTGCATTCTTGAAGCCTTTAAAAAGGAGTGTCCCTTGGAGTCGACCGTATATATCGCCGACAGCGCGAACTGTCCTTACGGCAACAGAAGCGCGGAGGAAATCATCGTGCTTTCCGACGCGAACGTCGAAAAGCTTCTTGAGGCAGGATGCAAAATGATCGTCGTAGCCTGCAACACGGCGAGCGCGGCGGCGCTTGAATTTTTGCGCTCGAAATATTCCGATGTGCCCTTTGTCGGAATCGAGCCGGCCATCAAGCCCGCGGCGATGGAATCTAAAACCGGCGTGGTTGGAGTCCTCGCCACGGCGGGTACTTTCGGCGGGCGTCTCTACAATGAAACCAAGGCGAAGTTCGCGAAGAACGTGACGGTGATCGCGACGGTCGCCGACGAGTTCGTCGATCTTGTTGAAAGAGGCGAGACATCAGGCGAAGAGGCCGAGCGGATCGTCCGCAGAAAGATCGAGCCCTTGATTGCGGCGTCTTGCGATAAGATCGTTCTCGGCTGTACGCACTTTCCGCATTTAAGGTCTTTAATTGAAAAGGTCGCCGCTGGTCGCGCCGAAATTATTGAACCTTCGCAGGCGGTTGCCCTCAGAGCGAAAAGCGTTCTCGAGAGTCGGGGCCTCGTAAATGTCGGCGGAGGCGAGGCGAAACATGTTTTTATTTCAACCAAGAGGGGAGATTTGTGATGACTCAACAGGCCGTTAATTTAGTAGAACTTCTGAAAGCGAACGGCAGAACGTGCGCGACGGCGGAGAGCTGCACGGGTGGGATGATCGGATCTCTTATTACGGCCGTTCCCGGTTCGAGCGAAGTCTATCTCGGCGGAGTCGTAAGTTACGCCAATTCCGTAAAGGCGGGCGTTCTTGGAGTTTCGAGCGAGACCATAGATACTTTCGGAGCCGTTTCCGAAAAGTGCGCGGCGGAAATGGCCGAGGGCGCAAGGCGCTTGACGGGGGCTGATGTCGCCGTCAGCGTGACCGGCATCGCAGGTCCGGGCGGCGGAAGCGCCGAAAAGCCCGTCGGTCTCGTCTGGTTCGCTGTCGCGACTAAAAGCGGAACTCGCTCCGAAAAGGCGATTTTCGCGGGTTCGCGCGAGGATGTCCGCAGATCTGCCGCGATGCACGCCGTAGGTATGTTGACCATCGGCGCATTGTCGTAGTTGACAGGCGATTACTTGCGGCATTGTGAGTAATTTGATAAAATCTTTCATGTATGGAAATTTTTAATTTCTGAAAACAAAAATTAGGAGAAACTGAGATGGCGAAGAAATGCTGCAAGGGTAAGGGCGCATGTACGTGCGACACCGAGTTCGTAGCGCCTATGAGCGTGTTGTGGGAGCTTTACGGCGGTATCGGCGAGAAGGCCGACATCGTTGCCGTCGCGTGGGAGCGCGAGGACGGCAAGGTCTACCGCTACGATCTTCCGATCCCGTCGAATCTTAGCGCCGCCGCCGCCAAGGAGGTCTCCTATGTCGTCGAGCGTATTGCTAAGTTCATCGTCTGGTCCGCCGGCGGCTGGAAGCTTTATCTCGCCGGTCCCGACGCTGTCGTAAAACCCGTCGCAAAGGCCTACACGAAGAAGGGCGCGCGCGCGTTCGATTACGATTTCTTCACTTCCATCTACGGTCGTCCCGTCGAGGCGGTTATTCTCCCTCTCAACAAGATGCCCGAGATGAACGAGACTCCCGCTCTCGTCAAGACGGTTGCCGACGGCTGCCGCATCGGTTTCGACCTTGGCGCCTCCGATTTCAAGATTTCCGCTCTTAATAAGGGTAAGGTCGTATTTTCCGAGGAGTTCCCGTGGGATCCCCGCAACAATGCGGATCCCGAATATCACTATCAGAAGCTTACAGAAGGTCTTAAGGCCGCCGCCGCCGCTCTTCCGCGCGTCGACGCCATCGGCGGCTCGACGGCCGGTACGCTCGTCGGTCAGAAGATGGGTATCGCTTCCTTGTTCCGCGCCGTTAAGGAGAAGAATCCTTCGAAGTTCGAAACAGCTCAGAATATGTTCTTCCGCATCGAGAAGGATTGGGGCGTTCCGTTCGCGATCTACAACGACGGCGACGTTACCGCTCTCGCCGGCATGATCACCATGAACAAGAAGGGTATTCTCGGTGTTGCGATGGGCTCTTCCGAGGCTGTCGGCTATGTCGATCCCAAGGGCCGCATGACGGGCCGCATTTCCGAGCTCGCGTTCGCTCCCGTCGATTTCAATCCCAACGCTCCCAAGTGCGAGTGGTCGGGCGATGCGGGCGTAGGCGCGATGGCGTTTTCGCAGCAGGCCGTCAACTGGCTCGCCGAGAAGTACGGCTTTAAGTTCCCGAAGACGATGGCTCTTCCCGAGCGTCTAAAGGTCGTTCAGGCCGCGATGGAGAAGGGAGACGATAAGGCTCTCAAGGTCTACATCCAGATCGGCCGCTTCCTTGCTCATGCGATTCCGTGGTACAACGAGTTCTACGATTACGAGAATATGATGATTCTCGGTCGCGTAACCTCCGGTCTCGGCGGCGAGGTTATTCTCGAGACGGCCAAGACTATGCTCAAGGACGTTTATCCCGAATGGGCCGAGAAGATCGACATCTTCATGCCCGACGAGAAGGCCCGCCGTCTCGGCCAGTCCGTCGCCGCGGCTCAGATTCCCGTCATCGCGAAGGGCAAGTGCGCGGCTAAGTCCGCCTGCTGCAAGGCAAAGGGGAAGATGAAATAATTTCTGCGGAGGGATTACCTCCTAAATGGAAAGAGGAGTTTTTACCGCAGAAGAAATCGACTCCATATTAGAGTCGATGGAAATAACCGGCCGTACCGCGATTACGCGGTACGGTTCGGGTCATATTAACGACACGTTTAAAGTCGACACGCGCTCAGGCGAAAGCTATATTCTGCAGCGTGTCAACACGACGATCTTCGATCCGCCGTCCCAGGAACTTTTAAAGCGCGTTCTCTTGAGGGTAACGTCGTTCTTGAAATCAAAGGGCGTGACGACGATTGATTTCATCGGATACAATGCGCCGTGGCGTCTTTACAGATTTTACGGCGGATGTACTGTAAACGAAGTCGTTTCCTCTCCTCGTCAGGCCTACGATATCGGCAGGGCTTTCGCTAAATTTCATGATGATCTTTCGGATTTTCCGGCTCCGCGCTTAGAAGAGGTCCTGCCGAAATTTCATGATACGCCCGATCGCATCAAGGCCCTCGATGAGGCCGTGCGGAACGATGCCGCAGGTCGCGCATCTTCCGTCGCGCGCGAGCTTGAATTTGTAGAGAAGCGTCGCCTTGAGGCGGGGCGCATAGTTTCACTTATGGCCGATGGCGTTATACCCGAGCGCGTCATCCACAACGACAGCAAGATAAACAACGTTCTGGTAATGCCCGACGGTTCGGCTGTGATAATCGATCTCGATACCGTTATGCCCGGCAGCGCCTTGAGCGACTTCGGCGACATGGTAAGAACTTCGACGGCTGCCGCGGTGGAGGATGAGGCTGACCTTGCGAAGGTCTATTCGAAGAGTGAGTTTTTCGAGGCGCTTGCCCGCGGATATATCGAACGGGCAGAGTTTTTGACGCGCGCCGAAATCGACAATCTCGTTTTCGCGGGCCGGCTTTCCACTTTCGAGGTCGGCGTAAGGTTTTTGACCGACTATCTCAACGGAGATACTTATTTCCATACCGCCTATCCCGATCACAATCTGGTCAGGGCGCGCAACCAGTTCAAGATGGTCGAGTCTCTCGAGGAGAATTCCGAGGCTTACGGAAAAATCGTGAGCGAACTTTCCTCTCGCGTGCCGCATATAAAATAATAATGGAATTTACGGAGAAACAAAAATGAAAATAAAAAGAATATTGACTGTTTTGATTTGTGCGTTTGCGGCAACGGCGCTGTTCGCTTCAGAAAGGGAGATTCCGCCGTATCCGAATTTCGGCTGGCCACGCGTTGTTGAGATGATGTTTCTTGTACTTCAGATCGGCGTCATAATTTTTGCGGCGCGTCTCGGCGGCGCGATAGCGTCCTTGCTTAAGATGCCGTCGATTCTTGGAGAACTTGTAGCCGGTATAGTAATAGGCCCATGGGCGTTGGGCGGTATTGGCTTCGGAGAGAGTTGGCTTCTTCATGACGGAAAACCTTTATTTGCGGACGGGCTGTTCAACGGTGCCGGACTTAAGGCTATTACCGCAAAAGGAGGTGTTATAGATGCAACCAGCCCGGCTCTCTACGGAATAGCGACTCTTGCTTCGATCATTCTGCTTTTCCTTTCCGGCCTCGAGACCAATCTCAAGATGTTTCTCAGGTATTCGTTCGTCGGCACTCTCGTCGGCATCGGCGGCGTCGTCGGCTCGTTTATCTTGGGCGATTTGTGTGCAGTTTATTTTCTGCCTGAGTTCTTCGACAAATTCAAGTATCTCTCCGAACTTCCGTTCGCTCAGGCGATGACCGATCCCGCCGCGCTCTACATGGGCATCATGTCGACTGCGACATCGGTAGGCATCACCGCGCGAATTCTTTCGGAGCGCAAGAAGCTCGACTCGGAAGAGGGTACGACCATCATGGCCGGCGCCGTCGTAGACGATGTGCTGGGCTTGGTTGTGCTCGCGATCGGCAACGGCATCATTGCGGCGAACCTGGCGTCCAAGGGCGCAGGCGGTACCGGGTCTTCGATCGATTGGGGCCATATAGGTTTTGTCGCGCTCAAGTCGTTTGGCGTCTGGCTCGGCGCTACGATCATCGGCGTTCTTGCGGCGCGCCATATCGCGAGGTTCCTCAAGACCACGTTCCGTTCGCCGACGGTGATCGCCACGATGGCGTTCGGTCTGTCGCTCATTCTCGCGGGCTTCTTCGAATGCATGGGACTTGCGATGATCATCGGCGCGTATGTGATGGGCCTTGCTCTTTCGCGCACCGACATCAAGCACATGGTTCAGGAGACGTTGACGCCCGTCTATACGTTCTTGGTTCCGATCTTCTTCTGCGTGATGGGCATGATGGTCGATGTGTCGGCGCTTTGCTCGAAGAGCGTCCTTATCTTCGGCGCCATCTATACGGCGCTCGCCGTCGTCGCCAAGGTCGTCGGCTGCATGATTCCGTCGTTTTGCTGCGGCTTCAATCTGCTCGGGTCCTTGAGAATCGGCGCTGGCATGGTGCCGCGCGGCGAGGTCGCGCTCATCATTGCGGGTCTCGGTCTCTCGGCGGGCTACCTTTCCCAGGAGATCTTCGGCATCGGCATCATGATGACTCTCATCACGACGATGGTTGCGCCGCCCGGGCTTGTTGCTCTCTTCAAGACAAAGAAGAAGGGCGTCAGAAATCCGAAGCCTTCGACTGACGGCTCGCGCGCCGTCGAGTTTGAACTTGCCGATGTCGGCGTTGCCGAAATCATGATGGGCAAGCTTCTTCACGAATTCAGGAACGAAGGATTCTTTGTGACGTGCCTTTCCCAGACCGATCACATCTGGGACGTCGCGATCGATGCGATCGAGATTTCGATTCGCCGCGTCGACAATAAGATCCGATTCGAATGCACACCAGCCGAAGAAGCGATCGTAATGACGGTCTGGATGGAGGTCGTAAGCCAGATCAACGATCTCGCCCGCTCCATTGCCAAGCCCATTCGCCGCGAAGACATGGAGAAGATGATTACGGCACCCGAGAAGATAGCCCGCGGCCCGGAAGCCGTCGGCCGCTATCTTCAGGGGTTCGTCATGCTTCCCAAGTTCAAGGCTGCAACCAAGGATGAGGCCATCCGCAAGATTGTCGAAGAGGTCGCGAAGGCTTGCCCAAATCACGTCAAGAATGTCGAGACGGCGGTGGAGGCTGTCCTTCGCCGCGAGTCTTCGATGCCTACGGGTCTTGATCGGGGAATCGCAGTTCCGCACGGTCGCGACAAGAATGTGATCGGCATCGCGGGCGCTGTCGCGCTTGTCGACTATTCCGGAACGGACGGCGGCATGCTCGCGGACTATGAGACGATAGACAAGAGCCAGGTCAAGATCATCGTTCTTACCTTGGCGGGCGAACAGGCGCAGACGCCCTATCTCCAGCTGATGAGCTACATCTCGCGCGCGCTTCGCGCCGACAACGGCTCCGAGCGTCTCGCCGCCTGCCAGACGGCCGACGAAATGCGCAGGTTCTTCCGCCGCAAGAAGTAATGTCTCTCAGCGAAGATACTATAGCCGCCGTCGCAACTCCCCTGGGTCGCGGCGGCGTTGCTGTTGTCAGGGTATCGGGCCCGAGGGCGTTCGAGATAGCCTCGGCGATTTCCTCGAAGGAGCCGCGCGTCGGGCGCATCGTCTTCGCGCGATTTTCGCAGGGCGGCAGGATTCTCGATGAAGGTCTTTTGCTTTCGTTCAAGGCACCCTGCTCCTTCACGGGCGAGGATGTCGTCGAGTTTCAATGTCACGGAGGAACGGTCGCGCCGCAGCGCATACTTGACGCGGCGATTCATGCGGGAGCGCGGCTGGCGCGGCGCGGCGAATTTACGCAGCGCGCGTTCCTGAACGGCAAGATGTCGTTCGAACAGGCCGAGGCGCTTCTTGAATTCATCGATGCAAAGACGGAGCGTGCGGCGGACGCCGCGCTTGGCGAGCTTGTCGCCGACGACTCATCCGCATCAGGAATCAAGCACACGGTTCGCCGGTTCTATGACGAGGCGGTTGCGATTTCGAGCGAACTGGAATATTCCCTTGATGTCGACGAAGGAGATCTTGCCGATTCGTTTTTCGAATCGATTGAGGCCAAATGTTCGAGCCTTGTAAAATCCATCGACGCGGAAGCGGCGCGGCTTAAGGAACGCCGGATTTTGCGCGAAGGAGCGCTTGTCGTTTTATTGGGCCCGCCTAACGCCGGTAAGAGTTCCCTGTTGAATGCGATTCTTTCGGAGGCGAGGGCCATAGTCTCTGATGTCGCGGGAACGACGCGCGACTCGATCGAGGCGTGGGCGGATATCTGCGGCTGGCCCGTTAAACTTGTTGATACGGCGGGTATCCGCAAAGGCGGCGAGAATTTCGGGGAGATCGAGGCCGAAGGCGTCCGTCGCAGCGAAGAGCTCGCGAAGAGGGCGGACATCGTAATCGCCTTTGGTGATTTTGCAGATGGAAGCGAAATAGAGTTAGATCCGTCGAAGGTTATAAAGATCACGCCCAAGTGTGATCTGAAGCGCGGGGACTGTCTCAATGTATCGGCGCTCACTCATGAGGGAGTGGAGGAACTTAAACTTGAGATTGCTTCGCGTCTCGAGTGTCTGGCGGCGAGCGCGGACGAAGTCGAACGCGGCGACGGCGAGCGATATCTCTCGAGCCTTGTCCGCGCACGCGGCATTTTATCGGCTGCGGATTTCAAATCGCGCGACGCGGTACTTTTAGGAAACGAAGTAAGACGCGCCTCCCAGATACTGGGCGAGGCGGTCGGCGCGGATTACGGCGACGATCTTTTAAATTCGCTCTTCTCCCGCTTCTGCGTCGGCAAGTAGCCGCCGCGGCAAGATTCAACATGGAATGGATCTGTTCCTGTTCGTGAACCGCAAAGGAAAATGCTGTAATGGGGTGTTCGCTAACAAGTCTTACAATCTCGTAAATATATGCGTGGAATGCGGAGCGATGACAAAAAAAATTAATTTTTTTTACGGACAGGTTTGCGCGAAGTGAATTTCGCCTAATAAAATCAGGGGTATTATGACATTTTGGGTGGTGCAATTTTTTTTCATAGACCCCTTGCGTATGAATTAAAAATATGAGATAATATGCGTGTTTTCACCCAAGGAGGGTTCGGGCGTGTGTCCGTTACCTTGATCTAAGGGAGGAGACAAGGTTAACCTCGCTTCGCGTAAACGGACCGTTTGCTGTGAGCGTGAGGCGAAAAAAGAAAGAACAAACAAAATGAAGAAACTCATGATTGCTGCCGCCGCTGCTGTAGTTGCTGGTGGTGTTTTTGCTGCTGACTGCGCGCCTGAACAGGCTCCTGTTGTTGAGAATACGCTCGTTTATTCTCTCAAGATGACGGTTAAGACCACCAAGGGTCTTGCTGGTGAGACTGTTACGAATAATGGTTCTATCTGCGCTCCCGAGGATGATGTAGTTACTGCTAACGTTATCCGCGTTAAGGACTCCACGAAGTTTGAGGGTTGGATTTACGAGTGCACCGCTGTTTGCAACACGATCGAAACTGGTTCTGTTGTTGCTTGGGACAGCAAGCGCAAGGCTCAGCTCACCGATGCTGCTTTTACCACCACTTTCCTCAACGTAATCGGCAAGAAGCAGGCTGACGCTGAATGGGCTTGGACCTTCGCTGGCACTGCTGCTTACGACACGCAGCGCACTCAGGCTTATGCTCTTACGGGCGCTGGCATCGGCAAGTTCTCCACGAAGAATGGTTACTACACCTCCTTCTCTGGTAACTTCGCTGGTACGGCTGCTGCTTCCTTTGACCTCAGCAAGAAGAATCAGAACTGCGATCCTTCTCAGGTCTGGAAGTGCGACGACCTCGCCACTCTCGCTGACTCTGACACGGTTGCTTATGGTACCTGGACTGTCAAGTACAACGCTTCCGCTTCCAAGAAGTTCGCGAAGAACGGCTACCTCAAGGTTCCTGCCTACGTCACGGTTGCGGGCAACTAATTTGAGAATAGTCTCTTAAAGATAGAAACGGGGAGGTTTTTTGACCTCCTCGTTTTTTTATTCCTGCAATTGACACGATGGAAAAGTAAATGATAAAATACGCATTATGAAGAATGTTATTTTGTCCGGTTTTTGCGTATTAATCGTTTGTATTGTTGGCGGGTGCGAAAAAACGCATCCGACGGAGTCGTCTTCTGCAAAGGCTCCCAAAGTAGAAGTGCCGGTAAATGTTTTTACGGCGCCGGACGAGACCGTTCTTGTAAGAGTGAACGGCTTTGCAATTACGGCTAAAGATTTTCGAGACCGCTATAACTTGGAAGAGGCGATTTACCGTTCAAAAAAAACAAATGCCACGATCGAGCAGCTTGAGCGCGGCGTTTCTCGATTTATGGGTAACAGGAAGTTAAAAATTCTCGCTTTGCTCGTGAACCAGCAGTTGATAACGCAGTATCTCGCGAAGGAGTCTCAGAAGATTCCCGAAACTGAGGCTCAATCGGAAATAGAACTTTCATTGAAGAAGTTATCATTTAAAGGTACATTGGATACATATGCTGAGAAATTGAAGGTAAATGCAAATTATCTTAAAGAGCAACTTTTAGTACCGATCGAAGAGAGGAAGGCGTACGAGCGTTTTGGCGGTGCTCCTATAGAAGTTTCCGAAAAAGAAATAACAGAAGGTATTTTACGTCAAGATCGATATTATGAGCGAGCCGTAGCGTCCAATGCAGTAACATATGCTACATGTTCAAATTTGTATAAGAAGATTGTTAAAGATAATCTAAATTTTATCGAAGCAGGCAAGACGTATGGTCAGTATTCTATAGAGGATGCGGAGTACTGGGAGCGTATGGAGGCGACAGAAATTGAGAATCCGGATATGAAAAAGTGGGCGTTTACTGCTCCAGTCGGTTCTATCGGCGGACCGTTTGACTTGGAAGATGGGCTTTCAATTGTTAAAATTCTCGAACGTACAGAAGGAACCTTAGAAGAGTCTGCGGTTTCCCTCGGTGTTTCTGAAGTGACCCTTGCACGAATAACGTTTTATATGTTAGATCCTGAACCTGAGCCCAGAACCCGTGAATTTGTAAGGTCGGCACTTTATAATCGCGAGAAAAACCGCCGATTGAAGCGCCTTTTTGAAAAACTGCATTCTGAAATGAAACTTGATTATCCATACGGTAATAACTTTATATTCGACAATGGAGGTCTGAAATGAGAAAATTGGCAAAAAGAGGATTAATGCTTGTTTTTTGCGTTGCTATGGCAGCGCAGGCATACGGATATAATAAGTCTATGTATCCTTATGAACTGCCGAGCGGAAAGCAAGGCGTCGGCCTCGGATGCGAAGTAGCCAAGCCGGGTATGGAGCTTGAGCTCGGTAAATGGTATACAAACTTTGCCGTTTGTAAGAAGTATGCCGACGATCACGGGCTTCCTCTCTTGGCAATTTGGAGTAATCACTCTTGTATCCATTGCTGGTTTACGGATGTCGTATTAGTTGATCAAAAATTTATTCAGTGGCAGAAAGAGAATGACGCCGGTAAGGTTATATGCTGCTTTATGGGAGGGGGCTATGATGCCGGATCCGGGCTGACGTTTGATCAGGCCGGAAGTTCTGCATATAACTGGATGTGGAAAGGCGGCGGCAAGCAATTGAGCGCCTTCCCGTTTGTCGTATTATGGTGGGAAAAGGGTGGCGTAAATGTAAGGACCACTGGTGATGATATCTGCAAGGGAAGCTCTTCTGTTGCTTTATCGCTTAGTGACTCTACAATACCAAAGCGGGTAGATAATTTTATTGCGGCGATGGAGAGCGCATTTAAAGATTGGAAGGCTGAAGCACCTTATGCAGGGGGATATTTTACCGTTAAAGAGACAGAAGGCAACAGATTGGAAGCCGAGAGAGGAACGACATCTGTAGAAGTTGAATTGGAGCGAGCGCCGGAAAATGCCATTGCAACAAATAATTTTATTAATGTTGTTTCATCTGATGGAGCAGTGTTAAAAACGATAGATGTTTCATGGAATGATGGAATAACCAATCAAGCCGTATCTGTTGATATTTCCGAGGTGTTCACGGAGTCGGCTAAGGATGGCGATAAAATCTACATAGTCGCAACAGATTTAGCCGGTGTTGCCAAGGGGACGAATACTGTCACTTATGTAGATAAACCTACCTCAATTTCAAATCCGCTTTGGATAGGTGAGCGCACGGCAGAGACTTTGGATTGGGGCGAATGGACGATGGACTTAGATGTGGCTAAGGCCAAGGCGAGTTCTGCAGACGGCGGAGCCTATACGCTTATATCTGTTTCGGGTTCGCTCTGGTGTCCGGATTGTTCAAATGCCGAGAGAAACTTCATCGGTGTCGAGGAGGATGGTGTCAACCGATTTAACGCCTGGGCATTGTCCAATAAAGTTGCATTGGCGGTTTTAGATGTGCCCTCGTTTGCAAGTGAAGATGTAACAGACTTTATTAAGCCTACACTGCTTTCGCGTAAACCTTATGAGTCAACGATAGCCCGTGCGAAGGAATATCCGGATTCTGGCGCTGATCCGGCACTTACCAATGCAGTATTGAGAAGCGGTTTAGGATATCTTACCCGAAAAGGTGTAACGGACGAAGAGGCGTTGGTCGTTCTTGAGCGCAACAGAAAATTAATTCAAACCAATACGGATAAAGGCGGCGTGCATCGCCCGGAAGATAAAGGTTTATTCGGTACCGGCGTGCCGATCTTCGTTCTGCTGCGCAAGGATGGAACTGTTGCTGCCCGATTGACGTGCTTTGCGTCTTCCAGTCCGATGGCTTCTGCAAAAGAAAAGTGGGATGATATCATCAAGCGTTTTGATGAAATGCTTGATATAGCCAACACTGAAGGTGTTCGCTCCGATAATATTGAGAATAATTATCCTGGCGAAGGGGCTATTGCCTTTGCGGCAAATGGCGGTGATTCCGCTGGCGAGATATCCCATTGCGATTTTACCGACGTATTCAAGCTTGAAGGCGTCGGCGGCAACGCTTTGCAGAAAGTGACTGTTAAAGGCGCAACGGATGCTGAGGTTAAAGTTACATTCTGCAAGTTGGATTCTGACGGCAAGCGTGAATATGTTGGAAATAGTGCGGTCGGTCAACTCTCGGATCCAAACGGTGTGTCACTTGAGCATACATTTACAGAATCCGGCGAGTATTATGTTGAAGTTACGGGTTCCTCATTGATTGACGGGGCTTTTGCGGTAGATAGTCCGGAAGATCAGAATTTTCATTCATTTACGATTTCCGGAGATGTGATTTTCGTGCCGCAGGAGGAAAGCGCTACCGGAACTGCATCCCAGACAGTAAATACTATAGTCCTTCGCCTGGAAAAAGATAAGGTTTACAGATTGCAAGGCGTAGATACGGCAGCATTGAAGAGGGACGAGCTTGAGCCGTTCAGCGAATTGCCGAATTGCCAGTTCTTCACGGCCAAGGTCGACGGGGATATTTCAGTTCCGCTTCTTTACGGCAACGGCGGTTCGCTCGTTTATCAGATGTGGGAGCCGGGTACCGTCGGTTTCGATTTATCTTCAATGACTAAGAACGAAGGGGTGGAGAATCTTGATATTCCGGTACCCTTGTCGCGTACAGGCGGTAAGTCGGGTAAGGTTATTGTAAGTGTTACACTGGATCAGGAGAATACAGACCTTTACGACAGTGACGGAAAAGCTCGGTTTAAATTTACCGATGTCGACATTGTGTGGCAAGAGGGCGAAAATCATAAGACGAATGTAGTAATTTCGATTCCTCCGGATGAGCGTTTTGACGGATCGGGTAATGTGGTTTTGAAGCTTAAGGTTAATGAAGATGTCAACGGAGACACGAAAGTTGTCAACGACACATTCACTCTTACAATTAAGGATAATGACGTTCAGGCGGCCGGAAAAGTCGCTTTCGTCGGTGCAGAGCCGTTCTTCTCTAAAAAGGGAACCGTTTATGTCAAGGAGGGCGATAAGGCCACGATTTATGCCAGCCGCATAACTGGATCTGACGGTGCTGTTTCGGTCAGAGTAAAATCCGACCTCAATGATGTAACTTTCGAGGGTGCTGTTACAGACGGAATAATTAAATGGGGTAATCATAGGTACGGTGCTGCCAATGTGGTTGTTTCCGGTGTGACGGCCGGTAAGACAGCGAAGATTTCGCTTTATGATGCGAAGGATGGTCTTAAGATTCTTTCGGCTTCCAACACTGTCAGAGTTGTCGGCGTTGCTGCAAACGCTCCGCAGTTTAAAAATGCTGCGGCATCTGCCGTTCTATACAGATACGTAGCATCCAGCAACAGTTATCCGATTGCCGTTGACGAGAATGCGGAATATACGAAGATGACCTTTACTAAACTTTCCGGTACGCTTCCGGCCGGTTTGAAGGCTTCTTGGGATGCTGCTTCTAATGCGCTCGTCATTTCCGGTGCCACCACCGCTAAGGCCGGGAATTACAATCTGGTCTATCAAGTCGTTCAGGTAAACGGGTCAAAGCGCATTCCCGGTTTGACGCTTGAATTAAATATAGCGGTTGTTGATCCGACAGCGCCTTCTACAGGAGATAACGGCGAAGTTGTTGACAGCGTTTTCAAAAAGGCGCGTACTTATAAGGACATTCCCGTTGTAGATACAAATGGCACGTTGAAAGGCGTACTTCAAGTAACAATTCCTCCTACTGGACGTCTTAGCGCCAAATATACTTCGGAGAAAGGAGTCATGTCATTCTCTGCCACCGGATGGGAGTCTTGCGAAGATAATTCCTCCGAGGGTCTGACTTTGAATGCCGTTTTAAGGAGTAGGTCTTTTACTGGAGAAATTTCTGTCAAAGCTTGCGCAGACGGTTCTTTCGAGGCTGAATTGAAAGATAACGAAAGCGAAGACAAGTATACAGCCAAGCATAGTGGAATTATGTGGAGTCGTGAGAATTCTGCCGATTCCTGGAAGGGGTATTACACGGTCGCATTACCTGTTGAATCAATAGAAGAAAGCCATGAGGGGCTTGCGCCGACAGGAGCCGGTCATGTAACATTGAAGATGAACACGGCCTCATCGATAAATTCAGGACGTGTGACATGGGCTGGAATGTTGCCGAATGGTACAGCTGTTTCGGGCTCTTCTGTTCTTACTCGGAATGGCGAATGGTCACGCCTGCCCATTTTCAAATTTTCATCGACTGATGTTGTGGCGATTGGCGCTAAAATTCTGGCCGACTCCGCTAAAAGCGAAATCGCGCGCGCCGTTCTCGCAGACGATTCAATTTCATCCAGGTGGAATCATAAGGAGCGCAATCCCGCTTTTAATGCATGGTACAGCGTCGGATTCGGTGTGTATGGCGGGTTGTATCGCACTAAAGATTCAGAAGGAAAAGATTTCAATCTTGCCGCATGTTGTAATGAATACTATGAGACGGTAAATCCCAGTTTAGCGTTCTACTCCACTGTTTTAGAAGAGGCTGCCGATGAAACTCTTGTGTTAGAACCCGTTGCAACAGTTGTGGGCGAAAAAACTCTGTCGTTTCTTGATAAGACAAGCGTACCGTCGGGTATGACGATGTCGCTTAACCGGACGACAGGAATTGTTTCGGGCAATCTCAAATTAAAGGTTGGAGATGGAACTAAAACGATATCAGCAAATTGGAAGGGCGTTATTATTCAAGGATGGGGGCCTGGGTGCGCGTGTAATCCAGAGGGGGATGATATCATTTATCTTCCCTTTGTAACGGGGGCCTATTATTATACCGACCGCATGACAACCGAGGATGGTAAAAAGTCCCTGTCTGTCAGATGCGGAGGCGTAGCGACAATCGGTAAGCCGCAATAATGATTTTTAAAGGAGATTGAAAATGAAAAAAATATTGGGCGTTGTTTTTTGCTTGATGGTGTCTGCCGCCGCTTTTGCCGGGGCATCGGCCGGGAATTGTCAGAGCAAGGCTGTCTCATTAAAGGCCGCACAAACGGTAAGGCTTGTCAATCAGTGGGATTCAGAGTGGGGCGAGTATTATGACAGCGGCGTTTATTTTTATAAAGTAACGCTTGCAAAGGGGACGCCGGCGACTATATGGCTGGAAGGCGGCGATGCTGCGGATATGATGTTGGATGTCTATACGGATTGGGATTCGGATTATTATACCGAGTTTGAGCCGGGAGCTACAGATGACGGGTTAACCCAATATGCGCGGCTCCATCCAAATGGCTGGGAAGAAGAAGATCCGTCGAAGGTGACATTCTATATTGAGATAACCGGCGATATTGGAATGTCGGCAACTCTTAATTTCTCTAACGCTTATATGCCGTTCATTCCGGCAGGAAGCTCTGACAATCCACTTTCGATTACATTTAAGGAAAGTGAGCAGTCAATGACCCGTGAGTTTGTCGACGGAGAGTTTTATATTGAAAGTCGTCTTCAGGCAGGCCGGTATTATCGTGTGAGAACAGAGGGCGGAACAGGTGAAAGCCCGTATTCGATGAAGATTGACCAAGGGGATGATATTGATTTTTTGAGTTTTGATGATCCGGCGTATTCCAATGATTTGAATAATGCGGCAATGATTTTTTCTCCTACGGTCACAGGGAATTACACGATAGATCTTTCAGGAGGCAGCAATGAATTTAAATTTGTCTATCAGTTATTGAAAAATCGCACACCGGCAGAGCATGATTTAATTGAACTTAATGAGGCAAATGGTTTTAGCGCCGAGTTTGTCCCTGGTCGACAGATTGCATCGTGGGATTATGGCGATGATGTTATCGACGAGGGGCTTTTTGCGATAAAGTTGGCGAAGGGTGAGCGTTATATTTTTGAAACATCCGGAGCTGCTTCAGAGCTTAAGATGGTATTGTACAATTCCAAAGGCGTAGTGCTTGCCGAAAACAGAACACTTGACGGATCAAGCCGGGATGTTCGTACCATATTGGACGCTCCGGCTGCGGGAATGTATTATATCGGTGTGTGCGATTATTTCTTAGAGCCGTATGAAGCGGTAACCGGCTCTCCGGTGACTATTACCGCGACGAAGATTGAGGATGCGGAAGGCAATCCCGACGATTGGGATAATCTGGATGATACGAATAAGGGTGCTACAGGTCTCGAGGCTCTTCCCGGAAATGAAGACTCGGTGCCTTTTGTTGACGGGTCTATTCACGGTCCGCATCGCTTATCAAAGACAGATTGGGCTGATACATTCGTGATTGCTGCGCGTAAAGACATTACGTACCGAATCGGTTTTGAGTATGCCGATGAATCTGAAAATTCTCAATTGGCACTCAATGTGGCAATCTACACTATTTCAGGTTCCAGCGAGAAACCGGTTGTCTCGGATATTTTAGACCTTTCTGAGAAGAGATATTTTGAAGTACGGGCGTCGGCGAATACGGCATATTATATTCGCTGTTCTGTAGCAGAAGGACAGGGCTTGGATTATCCTAATTACAATGTAAGAGCCGTTGCATTTTCCTCAGGGGACGCAGGGCTTGGCATTTTGAAGGTTAATACGCATGGTGTGGTCGGTGCGGAATGGTCGCTTGATCGTGAAACAGTAAAGTATCCTGGCGGCAGTTCGGTGCTGGTCGCGGGTGAACACACTGTCAAGTTTTATAATGTAACGGGATTTACAACTCCTGCATCTAAAGGAATCGTTGTAAATGCCGGTACAACACCGACTGTTCTTGATGTGTATTATTCAGATAAGAATGATCCTGCCGATAATGATGCTAAAAAGGCGCAGTCGTGGAATTTATCCAATAAGAAGTCGTCTTTCGATAGAACACTTTGGGTTGATGACCCTGAAGATAATTTTGCGTTTGCGGCCAAGGAAGGTCAGTACTATGATTTTGCCTTGGAGAATGTGACAGGCGATGCGGTCTTTTCAATTACAAATGCAACGGGTGGTGTGATTGTCTCAGATGTTAAGTCTGTTTCTAAAGTTGCACTTCCGGCAGTAAAAACAAAGTATTATCTTGTAGTTACCCATTCTGATAAAGAAAATCCGAAGGATGGCTCTTACACGCTTTCAGGTTTCTTCGCGAATGTCGGTGCAATCAAGTTCGCCAAGAATACGATGAGCGTTAAAGAGAATGCCGCCTCTGTAAAACTGACGGTTAATCGCACCGCTAAAGACGGTTATGTCCGTGTTAAATACGGTACCGTAGCCGGTACGGCGATGCCCGGTGTTGATTACATCGCCCAGAATGGTGTTTTGGAATGGCCAAATGGCGATAATAAGGCTAAAACGATTGAGATTAAGCTTATACCCGACCTTGTTGCCTGCTACGAAGGCAATAAGGAGTTCTCGGTCCTGTTGAAGCCGTTTGAGGAGGATGAGCGCGAAGGTAGTGAGTATCCCGCTCAGATTACGGTTGATACATGCACGATTACATTGACAGAAGCGTCCCGTGCAGGTACAACGGTTGAATCGACGTACGCCGCTAAGGCCCCCAAACTCGCCACGGTCCGTACTGAGGATGTTGCTCTTGAGACTGGAACATTTTACGGAGTTCTCTCTGAAGACGGTTTCTCTTTGACTAACGGTTTGCCCGCGATGGCATCGGTGACACTGGCAGTTTCAACGAAGGAGCCTGCCGCGTTGTCCGCAAAGGTCATGCTGGCCGGAAAGACATACAACTTCAAGGGAACGGGTTGGGAGTTGAGCGATGGAATTACCAGGTCTCAGACCCTCACTCTCGTTCAGAAGGTTGCGAACATATCCTATACTAATACCCTTACGGTGGCTGTTAATTCCGGTGCGACAATGACCGAAGGTGATTGGCTAACCGGAGGCGGTACGGCTGAACTCGTTATGAATGTTCCCGATAAGAATAACAAGGGCGTTCAGGAGAATATCTGCTACACCGGCAACATCTATCGCGGCAATGAAAAGATCCAAGACTATCTCAATGTAGTTACTAACTTCACCGGGTACTATACGGTCGGTCTTGTTCCTCAAGGTGTCGGCGTCGCCGACGGCATTCCAGCCGGCAACGGATATATTACGCTCACGATCGACAATAAGGGAACCGTTAAGGTTGCCGGCAAGCTCGGCGATGCGAAGAACACTGTCTCGCTTTCGGCGAAAGCGTGCGGCATTCGTGAGGATGAGGAGTCGTTAATTGGATATTCGATGTTTGTCCCTGTATATATGGTCAAGTCGGATATGTGCTTCGGTGGTGAACTTAGGGTTTTTGTCGACAAGCAGAGCGGCAAGGCGGTTGTTGATTCGACGCGTACGTTGATTTTCAACAATGACGATCCTAAGTTTACCTACGAAAATTATGAGGGCTTCCGCATGACGCTTGAGCCTATCGGCGGGTGGTATGATTTGCTCGTCAACCTTCAGGCGTACTACCTTACAATGCAGTTCGCGGTTGAAATGCCCGATGTTTACGAAATCCCTGCGCAAGCCTTATCGACCGGCTATCAGATCGATGATTCAGCGCAGCCGAACGGTACGGAAGTTACGGTAGCTGGAGATGCTTTCAGCACTGCCAAGAAGGCTTTGGTAAAGGATGGTAAACTCAATGACCTCGCCGCGAGTGTAAATCCATGCAATGTTCAAGTTAAACTTGCCAGGGCTAAAGGTGAGGTTACAGGGTCATTCTCAATTTGGAGCCTCTCGGATGATGGTACTAAGCAAAAGGAAATTACGGGCTTTAAGCATTTTGGCGTTTTGGTTCTTGCACGAGATCCTATGGCTTCCTACGGCCCTGAATATGCTTCGTTTGGTTACTGCACCAAGTCGTTCAGCGTGTTGAATGAGAACCCCGATACGGGTAAAACTGTGAAGCACGCTTGGAACTTCTCGGCTCCATTTAATATTCTCGGCTATGACCAAGGGGATATTGACTGGTGGGCTGACGACTGGGGAGTAAGCTCTGAAGAGCCTCAAGAGTAATAAGCAAGACAATGACAAAAAAGGTCGCACTCAAAAAAGTGCGACTTTTTTTGTCATTGATAAGATTGGACTGCATATAATATTATTATGAGAAAGTCAGTATTGATAAGCGGTGTTTTAGCGGCAATAGTTGTTGCGGCTTTTTGTGTTTATTTTTTTAAGCCTTCAGCTGACGAAAAACCTCAGCACAGTGACGCGAAAATGCGGTATAAAGAAAAATCGGTTTCCGGTAATAAAAAACGCGTTGTCAAAGGTAAAAAGACTTCTCGTATAAGCGTGCGCACGGCTGTAAAAGAAAGAACGAAGCCGACATTCGATTTGAGTGATGATGATGAGGCTAAATTGAATGAAGAACAAAAGGCTATTCTTGCCGAGATACGTAGGGCGTTAGATGAAGAGAATAAAAAGGAGGTATTAAGGCTTGTTCAGAAGTTGCAGAGTTCTAAGGAATGGCCTGATGGTATTCCTAAAGCTATAAAAATGGCTGCTATCGAGGCTTTGGGGTGGTTTGGGTCTTCATGCTTGCCTGAAATTGTAGGTTTTTTAGCAGACGCCGACCCAGAAATTATTGAAGCAACTATAGAACGTTACGAGGAGGCGCTTTCAGATATTGATCTTAGCGATAGAGAGCGTGCCCAAATATTGATTGGTGCAGCTAAAGTTATACGCGATCCGGAGATAATGGATCAGTTTATGTTTGAATTAAATGATATGCGCAATTCTGTAGCTATAGACACAATTAAGCAGATAATGGCTTTGGGATCAGATGCCTTGAAGGGGGTATTGGCAGAGAATATTGAGTTTTTTACCGGTGAAGAGAATTTAGACTCGGCTGAAAAGCTGGATGCGTGGCTTAAGGAGAATCCAGACGGAGAGGACGATGAGGAATTCTATGGTGGCAGTAAGGATGAAGAATAAAAAAAATAAATTTTTTTGTCATCGGTTTATTTTCCGCGCATATACTCTTATGGATTGAGGAACGGCGAGCGGAAACAAACGGCCACGATGACCCGGGCTAAAATCCAGGATTTCAAAATGTTCTTTCTATATGACCTGACAAAGCCGAGACCTGAGGGGTTTCGGCTTTTGTTATTCCTGAAAACTTGTAATAATTGTCGTATTAAGGAGGTAATATGAAGAAATTTGTTGTGTTCCTGCCGATTTTTGCAGTTATTGTATTGGGCGTTTATTTGTGGTTCGCGTTTGCCGATGGTGGAGGTGGTGATGAAAATGTGGCATTAGGAGCTGATAAAGCGGAGATTTCTGCTTTAAAAAAGGGTAAAAAAGGAGTTGATGCAAAGGATGGTGCCAAAGTTGATAATGATTCCTCTGCTGTGGATGATACTGTCAGTGATGAGTCCAGCGACACGATGGGCGATGCGGAAAGAGAAATGACGCCGGAGGAAAAGGAGGATGCAGAGGAGGAGAAGGCGGTTGATACGTTTGATGCTTTGACCGATAAATGGATGGAGCCTTCCGTTAAAGGCGTTACGATGGATGAAATCAAGAAGTTTTGCGATACATTTAGAAATGTGCCGAAAGCGCGCAAGGATGAGTGTATTCATAGAGCTCTTAATCTCGTTCCTGATGATAATGTGATGCTTCTCGCAGGGATTTTGCTGGATAAATCATTCGACAAGGAAATAATAGAAGCTGTGTTTAATGATGTTTTGAATCGCGATGAATCTGTAAAAAAGCCCATTATGAAGGAAATTTTTAAAGATAAATCTCATCCTTGCTGGGCTGATGTTGCCTGGATTCTCGATGTTACCGGAGAGTTGCCTAAATCAAAATAGCAGCGGATAGGGACATATAAAAAGAATGATGTGATTTTACCGGGGTTAATTGACAATTCAATCGAAAGCAGCTAAAAAGTCATCTTTGGGATTGAAGTCTGAATTTGATTAAAAGGAACACGAAAATGATAAAGAAATTTCTGATGATGTGCATCGCGGCAATATCGGCGATGGGTGCGTGGGGGGCATTTCAGTGCGAGGTTCAAGTCCCTGCCGGGGATGTAGGAGTTTCGAGAACGGCGACAGTGACATATTCCAACAACGGCGCTTCTGCCATCGCTGCTCCTTATGTACGGATAGAAGCTGGCGACAGTGCGTATGTGCGGTTCTCGGAAACTGATGCGTGGTCCAAGTCTGTCGAGTTTCTTGCGACGTCTCGAATGCAACGCGTTCTGGGATGTTGGATGGATGTCCTTTCGAGTTTTATGGGAAAATGGCAGGAGCTATAGGTTTAGCATAAGGAGGAATGAGATATGCGATGTTATGTAAGCATGAAGCGGAACATACTGATAGTGGTACTGCTAATTATGGGCTTGATAGCGGCATTGTTAATTCTACGCGACAATTCGTCGGATGGCAATGGAGTTGGTCTTGATTCTATGGCCGAATCGACGCCGATGCCAGCTTGTACGGGAGACAGCGCTCGCAAAGAGGTGATTGCGGAACGGGTGGCGGATGATTTGAAAGGGTTCGCCGAGAAGGATAAGGAACTGATGTTCATGGATGTGATGCTTCCGTATCTAACGACAAATCATCTGGCGGCTATTGCGGAAGCGGCCAAACGCGGGGTTGTGCGCGCGCCAAAGACGTTTACGGAATTGGTTGGATTTGCAGAGCTTGTGGGCGGAATTTTGAAGAGTGGGAAACTCATGGATTTTTACGCGACGCTCAAGGCGGCAAGCGAAAAGGATCCGAATAATCTGAATCTCCTCAGGATGTTGGTTCTTGTTTCTTCTATTCAGGGTTTTAAAGAAGGGGAATACGAGGACAATCTAGCGAAACTCGTTAAGTTGGATACGAACTCGGACGTAACGTTCCCCTACGCGCAACTGCTTCTTGAAAAAGGTGATGCCGCCGCTTCTTATTCCTGGATCGAGAAAAATGTGGCAGACTATCCTGATCAAGCGGCATCAACATTGTCCAATGCGTTGCGCATTTACTTGAAGGCAAAGGCGGCACAGCAGAAAGATCTCGTGGTGGCGCAACTAAAAGAAATCAAGGTCAATCCATTTCAGGCACATTGCTGCGGCAAATATCTGTATGAAGGTGGCGAGTTCGCGGACGCGGCATTTTTCTACGAGAAGAACGCATCTGACGAGGCTAATCCATATTATCGCGAGGCCGCACAGGTCCGTCTCTGTCAGATGCAGATAAGAAACGGAACTCAAGATGACAAGACGGTGGCGATGCTCAAGGAAATTGCTGTGAAGTCCGACACCCCTGCGATACAGGTCGACGCCCAGCGGGCATTGATTGAACTCAAGATCGACCTGCCGAACCAACGCAGCAATTCAAACAACTGAAAATTTCAAACTCAAAACCAAAAGGAGTAAGGCAATGAAGAAAGTAGTTAAACGGGTTGCGCTTCTGCTGATGGTATTGTCGCCGTTGGCACTGTCTGCCGCCGACCACATTGTGTTCATACATGGATGGAATTCTAGTGCTGATACTTGGAATAGATTTATAGGGTATCTCACAACCAAGGATGAAGAGGGGAAGGTCTATATAACACGGGAGAAAATTCTTCCAGTTGATTATGCAGGGCTTACAGGTATGATCTCGGCGACATCCATAGAAACGATTGCAGAAAATGTGGCGAATCAGATTGCACAGGGATTCCCTGACGGAACCTGTCCATACCAAATGGATTTTGTGGTTCATAGCATGGGTGGATTGATTTTAAGGTATATGGTGGCGAATCGACTGATTGATGAGGATAGAATAGGGCGTGTTGTCACATTGGCGACACCACATTATGGCCAAGGGCATCATGTTCCGTTTGGTGGGTCGGAGCAAGCAGAAGAAATGCTTTTTGGGTCTGAGTTTATATGGAATTTAGCCAACGCAGATATAAAAATTTCACCGAGTAAAGTGCTTTGTGTCGGAGGAAGCAACGATCTCGTAGTCGATGAATGGTCTGCGGCGCTTGTTGACGATGAATGTGTTGGCACTAGATATGTGAGGAAAGTTCATTCAACTGTGCCGCTTTATTACTTTGGAACTGATGAAAATGCGATTTATTATTGCAGAGAAGGGCGTAACGACCCTGTTTATAGATTGGTAACACAGTTTTTGTCAAAAGGTACTGTTTCAGAGGGGAGTTCTGTCAGTACCCATAATGTAGGTGCGATTCTTTTTCAGGTCTTGGATGGTAAAAATAATCCAGTAGCATATAAGAAAAATGGTATTGTTAATGCGGTAAGGGCATCAGTAGTAGACTCATCTGGCCCCATAACATCTTATGTTGCAGAGTATCCTGGAGATTCTGTCAAGAAAGGAATTGGTGCCGTTCATGGTTACATCGACGGGAATGTGGGGGTTGTTCCGGGAAATTATGTGCTAGATATTGTTGAGTCAAAAGATAAAACATTCTCTGCATTTACATCAAAACCGATTCCTGTCGAACGAGGCAGGACCACGGTTGTTCCGATATATGCCGAGAACGTTAAGCCTCTTGATTTCGTGTTTCTTATTGACTCTACCGGCAGCATGAGCGGTGATATAAATTCCGTCAAGGCGAGCGCTCGGCAGCTCATACAACAGAAACTTGGCGAAGGTGCACGTAATTGTCGTGTAGCCATTGCTGATTACAGGGATTATCCGATATCTCCGTATGGTGATTCAGGGGATTATACATTTAAGATGCGGTGCAATTTCACGACAAATGCGACAGCGGCGATAAATGCATTGAACGCAATTACTACTGGAGGAGGCGGTGATACGGAAGAGGCAGTTTTAACGGCACTTTATTCGTCGATTGTTGGTTTTGATTGGAATCCCGAGGCTGCGAAGACGATAATGCTGATGGGTGATGCTGGTCCGCATAATCCTGAACCGTGGACTGGCGGGCATTCGTCGTCGGAAGTGCTGGCGCTTGCAAAAGAAAGGGGTGTTTCTATATATCCCATGCTGACGGGCTACAATTCGTCGCTGGCGACAACATTTGAGCCCTACGCCACGGAGACCGGCGGCAAGGTCGTGTCTTCGTCGAGTTATTCGAGCGCTGCCGAAGCCGTGCAGGAAGTAATCGAGCAGTCTGTGGCGGCAAACGGATTCGAAACTGAAGTGGTCAATGTGGATGAGACGTCGGGAAGTGTGACGGTGCGTGTATTTGGCGGAAATAAATCATCGCAGGCATCTGTTGGATATCAAGTAGTTTCAGGTTCTGCTGTCAACGGCAAGGACTATTCGGCGTTAGGCTCGGTGCAACGGTTGAGCTGGGCGATGGGTGAGCGCGCCTACAAGACAATAACAATACCTGTAATGTCGGATACAGGATCGTCTGATGACAAGTTCTTCTCAATTATATTGAGCGATCCTGTTAATATGGGATTAGGAGGAATAAATGTTTGCAGAGTTAATGTGTTAGACAGATATTCAGCTGGTACATCGATGAAAGACCGTGTTTATGTCCAGGCCCTTTCACGGCAATCTTTCGGGGGAAGTGTTAGTGGATCCGGGGCCTATGTTTTGGGCGAGACAATTACATTGCAGGCGATAGCTGCTTCTGGTTATGTGTTTACATCATGGGAGGACGGCTCGACATCCCCTTTACGTACGATTAATTCACGAGATGCTCAGGTTGTTGCGGAAGGAGGTGTAGCTACATATGTGGCTTCATTTATGAAATTATCGGACTTGCCATTGCCAGAGGTAACATCCGCTACTAGCGCATCTGGCAAGGTGGGCGAGACGTTTAATTGGCGGTTTGACTATTATTCGCCAAGCGCGGCAACAGTCACATGCAATGGATTGCCGTCGGGTTTCACATTTGCGAATGGTGTTGTAAGCGGCACTGCGACAAGTCCGAGCACGTGGACGGCTACGTTTACGGTGGCCAATGCCAAGGGATCGGTAAATGCCGATGTGACCTTTACGTTTGAGGCAAACCCTCTATTTACATTCTCTGATACGTATTCAACCGTGGCTGCCTTTGCTCCGAATGGTGCGACTGAGGTGGATATTCCCAGAGGGGTGGTTGCTATTGGTGAAAGGGCATTTGAGAATTGCGCGACGATAACATCTGTTAAGATTCCGTCAACGGTGACATCCATCGGCAAGTATGCATTTAGCGGATGTACGGGGTTGACGGTTGCCTGGCTGCCCCGGACGCTTGAAGGTCACATTGATTCATCAGTGTTCGCTGGGTGCTCTGGATGCCTGACTGTCCAGTATTATGACGTCGCAACTGTGACATTTGACGCAAGGGGCGGCGATCTTGACAACCCTATCCAGAAGTTTGCGATCGGCGAACCTTTTGGAGAACTGCCGGAATTGCATGTGAATCGTTGGAAGTTCCTTGGATGGTATGCAACGTTGGACGGTGACGGTCCTATTTCCAATGAAACGATAGTTTCGGGTGACGCGACATATTATGCAATGTGGGAAGCCGATACAGAATCGGTCGACTTGGGATTTTATGATGTCCCCGGCTGGGAACAGTCATTCTTCCTTTCACCTACCACAAACGGTCTGACGCACACAACAACATTTGAAGTTGGAGATCCTGTATATATGAGGTATGCGTTTATTAATGCTGGCGGTTTTTCTGCGGTAAGCAATTTTGTGGTTCGCTTTACATTGGATTCCAAATCGCATTTTGATTATGAATGGGAAGAATTAGATGAAAACAGTTGGGGATGGTGTGGAATGGAACGTCTACCTGATATGTTGCAAAATTTACCAATAGGTGCATATACTTTAACTTGTAACCTTGATGCAGATGATTCTGTTGCTGAAACGGATGAAGGGAATAATGAGATTTCATTGATGTTTGAAGTTGTGCCTTCCACGAAGCCAAATTTGGCAATTATGTCGTTGTCTGCTTCAAGACAGTCTATAACGCTTTCTGAACCAGCGACAGTCCACTGGCGGGTAACGAACGATGGGAAAGGATCTGCCGACAAAAGCAAAATCGCCTTCTTGACGTATAAGTACGATGATACTACTGAGAACTATACGCTCGTCAAGACGGAGTGGATAGACTGTCTGCCGCTTGCAGCCGGGGGAAGTCAAGAGTTTATGAAGACAATAACCGTGAAGACGCTTGGAGAAGGCACATATTCGTTTGTTGTCGTTGCTGATGGGCAGGAAAATATTGTTGAGCGCGATGAAACGGATAATATCGGAGCTGTCGCAACAGTTGTAGCAAATGACAATGCCACCTCGTCGAAGTCCAACGTAGATTGGCAGTTCAATAAGATAAAAGGTGAGGCCGATTCCTTCTTCCTAAGCGCGTCATCGGATATGAAGAAGAAAGCGACGACTTTCAAGGTTGGGCAACCGATATATATGCGTTGCTGCTGGTGGAACGCAAAGAAGGGTGCGGTATCCGGCAATGCCATGAGAGTGAGGGTGGTTATGAATGGGTCGTCAGGCGTCTATACAGACCGTTCGTATTTCGAGAAGAATTATTATTACTATTTCTCCAGCAAGAATCCTGACTTTCTCCAGAATCTTCCTGCAGGTAACTATACATTGACTGCTGTGCTGGATAGCGAGAACGCATGGCTGGAGACCGACGAGAAGAATAACGTCAAGACGATTTCCTTCACGGTTGTCGGGATGCCGAAAATATTCTGCGAGATGTCGTACACATGTGCGCTGAACGAGCCGGTATCGTGGCCGGTCACAATCGACGGCAAGGCTACGTTGACGGGTCTGCCGTCCGGATTGAAGTATTCCGATGGCACGATTACCGGTAAGGCTACGAAGGCCGGGACATACACTGTCAACATCTCTACGAAGAATGAGGCAGGGTCGGCAACGAAGTCGCTAACGATTCATGTCGTGGATCCCGGCTTCATCGTTTCCTGTTCGGCTCAATCGAACGGCTCTTCGGTTGCGAGCAACGTAGCATCCGGCGGAACGGTCGAGATGTATGCCGGAGTGAATCAGACTATTACGCTATCTTCCATCCCCGGCAAGGCGGATGTTGCAAATGCCGATGCCACAGTGACAGCAAAAGGGCTTCCTGCTGGCTTGAAACTTTCTGGCGGGAAGATAATCGGTGTTCCAACAAAGGCAGGATCGTATGCCGTAAACGTTTCGTTTAAGAATAAGTTGTCTTGGACATCATCATTCCTTCTTAATATTGTTGTGCATCCCTTGCCCGACTGGGCGGTCGGTAACTTTGAAGGATTCGTGTCGCTTGATGAGAATGACGGCGGCTTTGCTACGATGAGCGTAGCCGCAGCCGGCAAGATTTCCGGAAAGATCTCGTATGGCGGCACGAACTGGACGTTCAAGGCAGATTCTTTTGCCGTTGCAAGCGAGACGGTCGGCTATACCAACTTCGCCATTAGGACGGTTGCGACCGCGGGCAAGGCGACGCTCGAGCTTTCGCTGAATATGGTTGACTTCATTGTTGATTCTCTGCCTTCTTCAACGACATCGTTTGCAGAGGGCTATTTTGGAGAAATCTATACGATGATGTATCGTCTCCCTTGGAAGGATAAGGGTGATGTCGGCGCCGCCGCGCTTGTTGCATCCTATGCTGGAGCATATTCTTGCACGGTTCAGTACGACGATGAGACAGGGGATGTTGCGTTCGTCCTTGATGAAAAAGGCGCAGTGAAGGGTACGGTCGTACTGCCTGACGGCGCCAAGACCCGCAAGGCGACATTCTCATGCAATGTGCTGCCGAATTATGATTCGCTTTCGGTTGTCATTGCAGTGCCGCCGGACTTAAAGAAGGGTTATCCAGCTGTGTTCAAAGTGGTAAACCTCGTCAATCATTCAGGCGAAGGCGCGGACAATCTCGCATTCCGTGATCCCGGGGTAGTGGCGGCGGTCGCAGAACTCACGGCGGAATCCGGCGCGACCGGTACGGTTTTGGTCAATCCGAAATACGGACAGGTCGCCCCCGGCAAGGATGTAACGCTCACAGCCAAGGCTGCGAAGGGTTCTGTGTTCCATCGCTGGGAGATTACGGGTGTAGATACGGAAGGGATAGATCTTTCGTCTTCAACGCTAAAAATCAAGATGACTGACACGGGCGATGTTTTCGCGAAGGCGGTATTTGTAACCGCCGAAGAGGATGCCGCGTCTATCGCACTTTCTGTCGATGCTCTCGGTGGCGCGATTTCGCCAGAGGCGATTGTTTCCGTCACCAATACGTGCGGTGTGGCGCTCAAGTGGTCCGTTGCGGCGGATGCGCTTTCGAAGCCTGTTGTCGCCGTTACAGGACTTCCTTCCGGACTTAAGTTTACTGCCAAGGATATTATGAAGAAGGGTTCGAAGACGGAGATTGATATTCCCGCCAACACAATCTATGGTGCGCCTACTGCGGCATCGAAGATCGACAAGAAGACGGGACTTCCTATTCCCTCTGTTGTAAAGATAACGGTAACGACGGCAAGCAAGTCAAGTGTCACGTATCTCGTAAATATTGTTGTTGATTCACTTCCTGCTTGGGCGGTCGGCAATTTTGAAGGGTTTGTAAGGCATGATGAGGATGACGGCGGTTTTGCCTCGATGAGCGTCACCACCGCCGGAAAGATTTCGGGGAAGATCGCCTACGGCGGCACGAACTGGACGTTTAAGGCTGATTCCTACGACATTGCGAGCGAGACGGTTGGCTACACCAATTTCGCTGTAAAGGCGGTTGCTGCTTCGGGCAAGGCGACGCTTGATTTTTCGCTGGCGATAACGAAAGACGGAGTTGATTATCTCCCGGATTCTGCTGTGGCGTTTGGCGAAGGAAATTTCGGCGATATGCCGGCGGAAATGCACCGTCTCCCATGGAAGGATAAGAATGATACCGATGCCGCCTCGCTTATCGCTTCGTATGCAGGAGCATATTCCTGCAAAGTGCCGTATGGCAGGGATGCGGCCGGCGTCACGTTTGTTCTTGATGAAAAGGGTGCGGTAAAGGGAACTGTCGTACTGCCGGACGGCACCAAGACGCGCAAGGCGACATTCTCGTGTAATGTGCTGCCGAATTATGATTCGTTTTCGGTTGTCATCGCATTGCCGCCGGACTTCAAGAAGGGCTACCCCGCCGTGTTCAAGATTGTCGAGCTCGTCAACTGTTCGGGCGAAGGCTCTGATGGAATGGCATATCGCGATCCGGGGGTTATTGTAAATGTTGATGAGTATTTTACAGGTTCTGGGGCGACTGGAACTGTATCTGTAAGTCCTAAGTATGGCCAAGTATCTTCAGGGAAGAGTGTGACCATTACTGCAAAACCCGCCAAAGGTTCTGTGTTTCACTGTTGGAAGATTAAAGGGGTGGGTACAGACGGGCTTAATCTTACGGAGCCAACGTTAAAGTTCGTAATGCCGGGTGAAAGTGATGTTTATGCTACAGCTGTTTTTGCGACTGTCGAGGACGATATCGTTTCTTTTAGTCTTGATGTGCCGCCTAGTAGGATGGTGGAGCCGGGCGGAATGTTTTTAATTAATCTGACGGATTATGTTAATTCACTCTCGCGGCCACAGATTACTGTAAAAGGCTTGCCGTCTGGTTTAAAATATGATCCCAAAACAATGACAATATCTGGCTCAATTACGAAAAATGGTAAATACACTGTAATGCTAACAGGAACTAATGCTTCGGTGACTGGTAAGAATGCAATTGTCGGGGAGTTTGTGATTATAGTTCAAGAATCAGAAGTTGATACAAAGTATACCAGTATTTCAGATTTTGAATGGGTTTATACATCATGCGGTGTTGAAATTACGAAGTATCTTGGGGAAGACTTTAATGTTAACATTCCTCCTATTATTGATAATTTGCCCGTAGTTTCAATTGGAGAATGGTCGTTTTTCGGGTGTGCAAGCCTTGAGAGTGTCCATATTCCAGATAGTGTTACCAGTATTGGTATTGCCGCCTTTGATGATTGTCCTAATCTTGAGAGCATAAATATACCTAAAGGTGTTTCGGTAATTGAAGGTAGTTTGTTTAGTAAATGTCATTCATTAAAAAGTATTGTAATTCCAGAGGGGGTAACAAGCATTGGAGAATCTGCGTTTTATCATTGCAATTCGCTTACGGAGCTTGTGATACCCAATAGTGTTACCAATATTGATAGTGGTGCATTTGCTTATTGCAGTTCTCTTACGAACGTCATAAGAGAAGGTAATGGTGCTATTAGTGTTGGAGGAGGGGCTTTTGCAGATTGTCCTGGGTTAATAAACGATGATGAATTTTTTATTGTAATGGATGTGCTTTGCGGTTATTTTGGGGAAGGAGGTGATGTAGTTATTCCCGAAGGTGTAACAAGTATAGCGGAAAATGTGTTTTTCTGGTGCGATTCACTTACGAGTGTAACGATACCCGATAGTGTTGCTGTTATAGGAAGTGGTGCATTTAAAGAATGTCCCGGATTGGCAGACGAAGACGGATTTGTGATTGTTAAAGGAATATTGTTTGATTATTTCGGAGAAGGTGGGAATGTGGTGATTCCACAAGGTGTTGTTAAAATCGATAGCGGGGCGTTCGAGCGCGAGGATGGTCCCGTTGAGATTAAAAATATTGTAATCCCTGAGAGTGTTACGAGTATCGAAGAGTATGCGTTCGAAAGTTCCTTGCTCACAGAGATTGTATTTTGGGGGAACGCTCCAATTCTATGCGGTGATGTTTTTTATGATGTAAATGAGAATTGTACTGCATATGTAAGACCTGGCTCAATTGGTTGGGGCGTGACTATTCCTGGTGTATGGAATAATATTTATATAACTTATGAGGCATTGAGATAAAGAATTTCATTTTTTACCAGAGATATATAATGGTTCAGAGATGATAATAGATTTAACAGGTTGGTATGAAAAAGCCTCTAAGAATGAAGAAGATGAAGAATATTTTGACATAATATAGGCATAAGATGAAACATATAGCGATAGATATATGCAATATTGAAGGTTGATGTATTTTAATGTTAGGTAAAATGATCCTGAAGCATCGAGATAAAGAGCTGTTGCGGTTTGAGTGGATCGAGCCGCAAGGGGTTCGTATTGTCTCGGTTAATGAAAAAAATCGTCGTTTTCTGCCGCTTGATTTTAAGGGCGAAGTTTCTGACGAAAATCTTTGGAAGTGGTTGTCGCGTCGTGTGGTGCCGCGTAACAGGCGAAATATAGATGCGTTGATGGCAGCGACAGGGCTTGATGCCCGTAACGTCCGAGGAATTATTGAGATCTGTCGCGGCTTGTCGCTGAATGACGTTCATTGGGTGGTGCCGAATAACTTTAAGGGAAAGTGGAAAGATTGCAACCTTTACGACAATGAATTTTCTCATGCGATAGCACTTACTGCATTTAATGGAATGGGCTCATCAATTGAGCACCTTGATTGGATTTCATCTCCTGAATTTTCAACGAACGGAATGCTTGCGAAATGTTGGCGGAGAATTGATCGAAAGGTTTGTCTTTTTAAGTCAGGAACGGATGGTGCCGCCAATACGGGATTTGAGCCATATTCTGAATATTACGCTTCTCAGATTGCTGCCGCGATGGGGCTTAATCATGTCGAATATTCACTCAATAAGTTTAAAGGGTATCTTTGTTCTACTTGCAATATATTCACGAGCGATAAGTTTGGGTATTTGCCTGCGGGGAGAATCTTGAGCGTTGATGAGGCGCTGAATGATGAGCGCTTTGCTGATATTTTCTTTTTTGACGCGCTTATATTTAATACCGACCGACATCTCGGCAATTTCGGGTATTTGGTCGATAACGATAAAAACGAAATAATCGGAGCGGCCCCCATATTTGATAATGGCTATGGGCTGTTTTCATTGGCACTCTATCGTCCTGGCGATAAGTTTGACGAATTTTCGGATTTGACGAAATATGTTTTGCGAGTAAAGCCAGCTCTTTATTCGCAATGGCTTGGTTTCCCGGGTGGCATTACAAAAAATATGCTTGAGCGGATGAAGGCGTTGAAAGGTTTTCGTTTCAAAAAGCATAAATATTACAACTTGCCGATAGATAGGCTTCGTGCGATAGAAAACTTTATCCAGAAACGTATTTTGCAGATTGAAGAGTTTGGTGAAAAAGCGGATGAGCAATTCAATGTATCGCCCCAAAGTGGCACTGTAAATTCTGTAAATAACGAATCGTTGGCACTGCAAATTATCGCCAATCTTAAAGCCGATCCTTTTGTCAGTTACGATGAATTGTCGGAACTTATGGGCGTACCTCGTCGGACAATCGCAAGGCGGATAAAGGAGTTAGCCGATCTCGGCAAAATCCGTCGCATAGGAGCCGCGAAAAACGGCCACTGGGAAGTTTTAAGTAGATAAGGATTAACAAAATTTGAAATTAAACGAAAGGAACAAAAGATGAACCTAAAACAAATTATTATGGCGGCGGCGGTGGCTGTAAGCGGGCTTGCGCAAGCCATTACTTCGGAGGAGATAGCAGAAGCATTAGGTATAGATCCTAAGATTGCGACATTTAGTATTGGTGGTGTTTCAGAATGGTCTATTGAAACAAATGTATTCCACAAAGGGTCTAGCTCTTTAAGAAGTGGTCGTATTTCAAATAGTACAAGTACTTGGGTAGCATCAGATTTAGTAATGTCAATAGATGTAAAAGAAGCTTGTTATTTTCGACATTTCTTAAAACGTTCAATGTATGATGGTAGTAGTTATGAAAAGGTTGAGTTCTCGCATGATAATACAACGTGGACGTATACAGGTAATAAAGATTGGCAGCGTATATCAGTTGTGCTAGTTCCAGGGCGACATACATTGAAATGGTCGTATCAACGGCGTTATAATTATACGGTATCTGGTGCTAATTATTGTACTTGGATAGATAACATAATAATAGAACCAATTATTGTAAATCCTTCTTCGGTTGCAGTAAAGAATATTACATGCACGCAGCGTTATCCGTGGAATGGTAAGGTGGATATTGATTATGAAGTGTTCGCCGACGATCCGGCAGCAGATGTATGGGTTTATGCGACGGGATTTGATAAGGATGCGAATGTTTCGATGGGGGTAAGAGCGATTTCGGGTGAAGGTGCAGGTGCGCCAGTTAAACCAGGTAAGCATCGCATGACATGGGATGTGACGGCTGACTATCCAGGTTTTAATTCAACTGCTTTTACGGTTAAGATGACAGCTTTAACGGGCGGAGCTCCGTATATGGTCGTTGATTTAAGCGGCGGCGTAGATGCGCTGAGCTACCCTGTAAGTTACTTGTCGAGCGTTCCTGCAGGTGGTTGGACGGATGAATATAAGACGACTAAGCTTGTACTTAGGCTTATTCCACCAGGGTCGTTTATGATGGGCAGTCCGAGCGATGAGCTAGGACGCGATAATTATGAAGATTTGCATGGTGTTGTTTTAACAAAGCCTTTTTACATTGGTGTATTTGAACTTACTCAGAAGCAATGGCAATTAGTGATGGGCGATACGCCGTCATATTATAAAGGCGATGCTCGCCCAGTCGAGTATGTTTCGTATAATAGGATTCGTGGCTCTGTAAATGGTGCTGCGTGGCCTACACATAATCAAGTAGATGCTAATTCGTTTATGGGGCGTCTTCGTAGTAAGGTCAATATGCTCTTTGATCTCCCGACTGAAGCTCAGTGGGAGTATGCGTGTAGGGCTGGGACTGCAACAGGCTTGAATAGTGGTAAGGAATATTCCTGGAGCGGAAATAATTGTTACGAAGTGGCGCGATGGAATCGTAATTCACGTAACTCGGGCAGTGATTATGTGTATGACGGGAAGGGAGGATATACATATCATACTAAGGTTGGTCTTTATCTAGAAAATATGTGGGGTTTATACGATATGCATGGGAATGTATCTGAACTGTGTCGTGATTTTTGGAATTATGAGTTGGGTACGGCGGGAGTAGTTGATCCTGTTGGGGCATCGAAAGGATATAATAAAGGAGACGAAAGAGCTCATCGTGGAGGCAATTATAATAGTAATAATGGTATTCGCTCTGCATATCGAAACATTTCGCTGCGTTCTGGCTCTACAAGTTCTGACGTCGGCTTCCGCGTCGTTTGTCTTCCCGCAGAATAACCGCAGAGGCGTTTCGGGAGCGGGCTGAAATGGGCGATGGGGTTGTCGATAGCAATCGGTGGTAGGGAGATGGCGATGGCAGTCGATAGCGATCGATGGCAATCGGGCGACGCCTGCTGCGCAGGACGTCGCCGCGGGCTATGGAGGGCGAATGACAGAGCTTTTTAAAAATTCGACCGGTTACAAGCGGCTTGATGTTTACATTTTGATGAACATCATTCAGCTTGAAACTCTTGTGTTCTGTCGTCGCTTGAAATTTTGGGGATGTGTCAATTACCCAGCCTGCAAAGGCACAAGGGAGGTAAAATGAAAATTTTCGACAGTATTCGACAGCTATCGAAAGCAATCGGTAGCAGAATTTTAATCGACGGCATTCGACTGCTATCGATATTATTCGCGTTTTCAGCGAGCGCCGCAATCGAAACTGCGCCAAATTGGACCGAAAGTGAGCCGCCAATTCGCTTTAAGTCACGCGATTGGGCTGACGCAGTTTTGGCGGCGGCGAGTACGAACTCTTCGATTGCTATCGAGGGCGGTCGATTGCTAACGAATACGACGTGGGATGCGACTAAAACTCACCTCGTATTTAATACCGTGTACATTCCGAGTGGCATTACGCTTACGATTTCCGAAGGGGCGATAGTTAAGTTCTGCCCTGGAACGATGATTAAGGTTGAAGATGGCGGTAAGCTTAATATCATCGGCGCGAGCGGTAACGATGTAATTCTTACTGCGGCGAATGACGCAACAGTAGGCGAGGTTATCGCAGGATTTGGCGAAGAGGCGATAGATTTCGATGGCATTCGATTGCAATCGAGCGGAGCGACCTTTACCGACAATAGCCATCTCGAAACGCGCGGCTTTAACTATGGGGCGTTCCCGACGGTTTCGGTACTGGGCACTGAGGCGGTTCGTAATGGAGGTGTCGCGTATATTCCATTTACACTTTCGGGGAGTTCACGAGAGACGGCATTTTCAATTGAATGGGAGGCGATAGAAGGTACGGCGAAGTATGGTGATGATTATACTCTCGCTTCTGGTACGATATCATGGGGCAAATCGAGCGAAGGTACCAAGACGCTTCAGATTCCGCTCAACGCTGCGAATGTAACGGGCGAGGAGCGCACCTTTACGGTTCGCATTAAGGCGGCGAGGGGCTTGAATATAGGAACGCGAACAGCAACGGTAAAGATTGTTGAGCGAGATGCGCTTACGCTTGAGTGGGCGCCAAATTGGTCCGAAAGTGAGCCGCCGATTCGCTTTAAGTCACGCGATTGGGCTGACGCGGTTTTAGCGGCGGCGAGTACGAACGACGCGATTGCTATCGAAGGCGGTCGACTGCTAACGAATACTACATGGGATTCGACTAAGACCCACCTTGTATTCACCACGGTGTATGTTCCGAGCGGCATTACGCTTACGATTTCTGAAGGGGCGGTGGTGAAGTTCTGCCCAGGAACGATGATTAAGGTTGAAGATGGCGGTAAACTTAATATCGTTGGCGCGAGCGGCAACGATGTAATCCTAACCGCGGCGAATGACGTGACAGTCGGTGAGGTTATTGCAGGTCTTGGCGAAGAGTCGTTCGCTTTCGGCGGCATTCGATTGCAATCGAGTGGAGCGACTTTCGTTGACAACGGATGGCTCGAAACGCGCGGCTTTAACTACGGGGGTTATCCTAGTGTTAAGCTCAATGATTCGACGGCATTTAGATCGTCGGGATTAGCTTCAATACCAGTTACTATCAGCGGCACACGTGATCAAACTTTGACGATTGATTGGGTAGCAGAGGATGGTACGGCTAAATATGGTGAGGATTATACTGTAGCATCAGGTCGTATAACATGGGGTAAGGCGAGTGAAGGAACGAAGACGATTTCAATACCGCTCGTTACATCGCATATTGTCGGCGCGACAACTTCGTTCAAGGTAAAGATAGTTACTGCGCGAGGAGCTAATATTGCTGATGGAGAATGTACGGTTTCGATTCGAGAATTCGATACTCTTAATATTGAATCGGGTTCAGCAGAATCAACGCCCCCAATTCGCTTTAAGTCGCGCGATTGGGCTGACGCGGTTTTAGCGGCGGCGAGTACGAACGACGCGATAGCTATCGAAGGCGGTCGATTGCTAGCGAATACGACGTGGGATGCGACAAAGACTCACCTTGTATTTAATACGGTTTATGTTCCGAGCGGTATTACGCTTACGATTTCTGAAGGAGCGGTAGTTAAATTCTGCCCGGGAACGATGATCAAGGTTGAAGACGGCGGTAAACTTAATATCGTCGGCGCGAGCGGTAACGATGTAATTCTTACAGCGGCGAACGACGCTACAGTAGGCGAGGCGATTGAGGGGTTTGAGCCTGAGCACTCGATAGCATTCGATGGCATTCGATTGCAATCGACAGCGGCAACCTTTACGGACAACGGTTGGCTCGAAACGCGCGGCTTTAATTATAGTTCTTATCCTAATGTTACACTTCACGACGCAACGGCGAACCGTAAAGCTGGAATGGTGTACTTGCCAGTAACGGTGGGCGGTACGACTCGTAATCAGAGCTTTACTGTTGATTGGGTAGCGGAAGATGAGTCTGCTCAATTTGGGCGCGATTATGCAACGCATAATTCAGGGCGTCTTACTTGGTCTAAGAGTGGGGATGGAACAAAATATATTACAATTCCGCTTGTTACAACTGAAACGGCGGGCTCTAATCGCACGTTTAAGGTTCGCTTTGTCGTTGCGCGCGGCGTCAATGTGACGGATGGAGAGGCTACGGTGACAATCGCCGAGTTCGCTTTTGATGGATTGAATGGACAACCTGTAGAAATTACAAGTAATGCGGTTTCTTCTGCAGCGTTTGCAATTAAGGAGAGTATTGGATCACAGCCAGTTTTCTTGAACGATGTTGAGCAGGTTCGATATAGCGGCAAGTGGCAGACATACGATAAGAACGACGCGGCGGCTTTACGAGTAACGGTTGATTCTGATAATGGAACGAAAGTTCTTAAGGAATGTTCGGTTGAGGAGACTGGGTCGTTTGAGTTGAGGCAGTCAGATTACGCTACAGGGTTTTATACGCTTAAACATGAGATTTTAAACAATCTTGGCGAGACTCTCGCGACGATGAAGAAATCGTTTAGCATTATCGATACTGAGGATGTGGAACTTCACGGCGGGATATTGACGAAGAGTGAAACGTGGTCTGCGGATAAGGTACACGTTGTTTATGAGACGGTGACGGTGCCAGCCGCGTATACGCTCTTTATTGAACCTGGCGCTATCGTCAAGTTTATGACGGGGACAGGTATCGATATTTCGCAGGGAGGCGCGCTTTTTGCGAATAAGATAGTCTTTACGCATATCAACGATGATACTATCGGCGGCGATACGCTAAGCGACGGCTATACTGTCGCACCGCCGATGGATGCGTATACGCTTTCAGGTAATTTTACGTTCGGTGATGATACTGAACTTCGCAACATTACCCAGAATACGGCGCTTGCAGGTACAATTTCAACACGCAAGGTCCTCTCTCGCGGCAGTACATATCGCGTAAGCGGTACGCTTACGATTGCAAACGGCGGTTCGCTGACAATTCCGCCAGGAACGGTTCTTAAGATGGAGTCAGGCGCAAGTATCGTCGTTAATAGCGGGGCTACTCTTACGGCTGTAGGTACGCGTGCGGCACCAATCATTATCACGTCGATTAAGGACGACTCTGTAAGCGGAGATACAAACGGCGATGGCGATAAGACAATGCCGCAGCCAGGGGATTGGGAAGAGATTAAGAACAATGGCGGTACGGTTAATCTTGCTTTCGTTTCGGCATTGTATGGTGGATATGGGCAATATTCTAATCAGGGCGATGCGATTATTCGCACGGCTTCAGGCACAACGACAATGGATTGTTGCGTTGTAATGCATTCAAATCTGAGGCTTATCGGCAGGACTGGCGGTACGGTAAGCGCTGTTAACTGCATTCTTCAAGATGGACGTTGGGGTATCGATGGCGCGGTGACATTCGTCAATGGCGTTATTGCTGATTGCAATGCAGGTGCAAACGGGGCAACTGTAAGAAATTCCATTCTTTGGGAATGCGATACGTACGCAAGTGGAGGTGCGATATCGGATTGTGTGTGTTGGGGTGTCGATAGCAGTCGACCGCAATCGATTGCTTTTAATGAAGTTACTGGCAACATCTGGGGTGATCCGCTTTTTGTTGATCCCGATAACGGCGACTTTAGAATTCAGGAAGGTTCGCCCTGTGTTGACGCGGCGGATAGTTCAGTTGCGCCGGAGTTCGATTACTATGGTCAGCCGCGTATTACTGTAACCGAGCAGGGAACGAATACGGTCGGTCAGCTCGCCGATATCGGTATCTGCGAATTAATGCCGCGTAATGTGACAAGTGATATTGATCTTGTGCCGCAGAATGTTCGTACTGTAACTAACGCTGTTCCTGGGGAGTTGCTTTTCGTTAAATGGGAAGTTAAGAATGCTGGCGGCAGAGAACTTGAGGGGGCATGGCGTGATACAGTTTCGCTCGTTTCGAATAATGGGCGCGAGGTTCAACTTGGCGTAAAGACGACATCGGGCGTTATTGCGCCAGGTGGAAGTATTTTCTGCTCGGGGTATTTTACGATTCCGCCGATTTCGGAAGGAGAATGGTATCCGAAGGTCAATGTAAACAGCTATCGCGATGTGTTTGAAGGGGCGCTTGGCGTCAACAACGCGCTTGTAGGCGATAGAGCACTTACAGTTAAGGCGGATGCGCTTGATCCGTCGGTGGCGCGTGAGGGTGTTATAGGCAGCGGTGCGCCGAGCGTAATCAAGCTTACATTCGGCGCTGATGACGAGAACCGCATGGTTAAGTTCGATGTTCCTGCGGGCGTTAAGGTGACATGGGGCTTCGGGTTTATGCCGCAGGGCGCGTCGCAGTCGGGTTCGGTGACGGCGACGGACGGTGGCGTTATGTTCCGCGTTCCGGAAGGCGCGACGGATGTGTATGTGGTGTTGGAGAGCGATAAGACGGCGACATACGAAATGACGACCGAATCGACGAAGATGGTGATTACGGGAGTAACTCCGAATACGCTACCCGCAAGCGGCACAACAACGCTTGTGATTACGGGGGCTGGTTTCAGCGAGACGAATGCGGTTAAGCTGGTTTGTGGAAGTGAAGAGGTTCTTCCAAAATCTGTTCTGTATGTCAATCCAGAAACTATTATTATTGTTGTAGAAGGCGATGAATTGATACAAGGGGAAAATTATGATTTGCAAATTGCTGGGTTAAATACAGTTAAAGTGGATGATGTTTTAACGGTTGTGCAAATTGCGAAGAAAGGTAAACTACAGGCGAAGTTAGATGTCCCGTCAATTATCAGAGAGGGGCGCATAACTACTGGTTATATTGAATATGAGAATATTGGAGATGGTGATATGTATGCTCCAATATTCAAATTGTCTAACTCCATTAAAACATCTGAAGTTATGTTTTCACTTGAGGCTAACGGCAAAGTCAATAAAGAGAAAATAAAAGTAGTTGGGCTTGGCTCAAATTATCCTAAAGGAATTTTACGGGCGGGAGAAAAATGTCGTGTGCCATTTTATTTTACATTAAAAGGCACTGGTTTCAGGATACATCTTTCGGTTGTAGATATGGATTCGGAAGAATTACGCGAAAGTGTTTATAAGACATGGAAGGAGTTGTCAGAAGCAATTTCGCAATCAGCAACGTTGGTCAACGGCTTAAATTATTCGATTTATGATTATGAGAAAATTTATGATAATGCGATGCGAAAAGCTTATGGACAGGGCTTTGATCGAATAGCAGGTAAATTGGTTAATGTCTTGACGGATATGCCCATGCCGGATCAAACACTCTATTTGGTTGACAGCAATGATTGTGCTTTTGCCAAAAGCGTTACTGATATGGATGGATATTTTAGTTTTGACGGACTTTGCAATGGAGAAAAGTTCAGTATAATTTCGCAAACATGTCAGGCACGGTATAACGATATATTAGTCGGAGAAATAAGTAATACTGAATTAGTTATATATGGAGCGGGGTTGGGAACTGTTGCGTGTAAAATCGGAGATGTGAAACCACATAAAGTATTTTTGACTAATCGGGATACATTGAAGAGTGTTGAGATGGAAAAGTCCGATGAGAATGTATACTTGTCAGAAGGATTGGAAGATGGTGAATATGTCATTACTCCGGTTTTTGACGGGTTTTATTGCTCTACTAATAGTATACTGGCATTTGTAGATTGCGGTGTGATGACAAATGCACAAGTGATAATAGAAGCGGTACCTTCTGGTAAACTTGAGTTGAATATTATAAATTATGACGGGCTGTCTGTTTCTGGGGTGGTTTGTACGGCATTTTCTGATAATTTGAATTATAAATCGCAGGTCTATTGTGATGAATATGGTAAAGCTACCTTTAACTTGCCTCCTTCTGAATATACTTTCTCGTTTAATAATGGATTTATAGGAGATACGAATCAGATTAAGGTAACGGTAGGTAATATGCTTCATGGGAATATTGAAGTTAAAAAGATTCCTTTTGTGGCTTTCCCGTCGTTCGGACAGGCTCCGTTGAAATCGAACTTTAGATTAGTGAACACCAATGGGTTTAACGCTATAGTAAGTTGTAGTTGGGATTTTGAAAATGACGGCGTGTATGATGCAACGGGAATATGTGTTACAAATAATTATAATGACATAGGTGAGTATTCGGTTAAATGTCGAATAGGTTTTTCTGATGGCTCATCGAAAGAATTTGTTCATCAAAATGTTATTGAGACTTTCGAGGCAGAGAAGAATGAGGGAGTGAACGGCAGTCTGGTTTTAGATGACTCGTCAGGATATCAGATAAGCTATACAGATGATCAGAAAATTACTTTATCGGTAAATAATAATGCGATACCTCGATATATTGCCGAAGGTTCGATATTGATTGTACCTAATGACGATATGAGACCAAGGAAGGTATTGGAGATTGCAACTTTAGATAAGTATACAATTGATGTTAAAACCGAGTTTGTCTCTCCAATGGTGGCATATAACAACGCAATTTTACGCTTCAACGGACAGAAGATGAGGGGAATTGTTCCTGATGCGGTTGCTAATCTAAATGTTGATGATGGTGGGAATATTGGATTAATCGGAACGGTTTCACATGATTTTGGTGCTTGTGAAATTTCATTAAATTTAACAGGTGCCTATACATATAATTTTGCAATTTTGATTAGAGATGGCAAGATTAAAAAACTTGAGCATCAGTCGGGATTTACTGGTGAATTTGAAGTAGAAGGGAAGATTCATAGTGACGATGAAAAAGAAAAGGATAAAAAACAGATATACAGGATATCCCGTTCAAGTGGTCCTAAAAAGAAAACTCTTATAGACAAGGTGTTTCCTGTTGGCGTCGTTCCGTTTAGGTTGACAGCTCGCGCTTTGCTTGATGCTGGCTTAAAAGGTTCGTTTTCTGCTTCCGTATTTTATGGGGCAACTATTGCTTATGCAAATGGAACTTGGACAGACAATTATGAGAAGTCTTTTACGCCAAGCTTTGCATTAGAAGGAGAAGCATATGTAAAGGGTGGTATTGAATTGGATGGCGGTATAGGGATTGGAAAAGACATACTCGGAACAGATTTTGGTTTAAAGGTTATAGGGGTCAGTTTGGAGGCGGGAGCAAAAGGTGCTTCGAAAGTTGATATCAATTTCAGCGAAACTGAACCTGACGAATATGAAATATGGGCAGGGATTTATGGAGAAGGATGTGTTGATCTATTGAAAGTTTCGTTAGGTGAGTGGTTTGAAGGCAGTTTAGCTTCATGCCCATTTGGTGAAGAATGGAAGTTGTTTACTATCAACTGGAAGTCTCCAATTCCAGATTTTTCTGTTACTGAAAATGGCATAACTGAGTATGAAGCACCTGTGACGATGAAAAGTACTACGAAGAGTGATTATAATTTGTCAGAACGTAGGTGGGAAATAGGTGGTGTGAATTATGGTTCTGCAGAAGCGTTGACGCATGTATTTAGATGTTATCCGGATGATTATGTCACTTATACTGTTAAATTATATGAGAAATATGAATTGGGTCATGATATATTCGCTTGGGTACCACGTTTTGCAAAGGTTAGAAGTAAAGATATAAGGTTAAAGGGTGCGACTAGTGATGATGAGGATGGAGATATGGATGTGGATGATTCCGAAGGGAGTGGCGCTACCTCTTACGACCCCAACGAAATGGCTGGTCCGCTCGGGCTTGGCGATCCGAATACGGAACGGTTTGTGAAGCCGGGTGAATGGATGACGTATACCGTCTATTTTGAGAATATGACGAATGCGACGGCAGCGGCGCAGGAAGTGTATGTGACGAACCCGTTGAGCGAATGGCTTGACTGGTCGACGTTTGAGATGGGTGAAGTGTCGTTCGGCAATCAGATTGATCTCGGGCTTTCAGGAAAATCTGCTGGCACAACCGAGAAGAGGATGGACGGTACAAATTGGATTGTAAGAACCGAGTTGTCTATCGAACCTGATACGACTGCAACCGATAGCAATCGTCAGCAGAAAATGTGTGCTAAGTGGTATCTGCGCATTGTTGATCCTACGACTTCTACCGGTTGGCCAGTCGATCCTGTTGCGGGCTTTTTGCCGCCGAATAATCCCGATACTCATTGCGGCGAAGGGCATCTCACCTATCGCATCAAGCTTCGCGACGATGCGCCTTCCGGGCTTGTCATCACCAACTCGGCGACAATCGTATTCGACTACAATGATCCGATTACGACAGATCCGGCCTGGTGGAATACCGTCATGCCGGCGACGCTGGCGACGGAGATATCCCCCGACGACGTGACGGCGAACGAAGGGGAGTCGTTTGAATTCAAAGTCTTCGGCGGCAACCTGACGATGCAGAGCTCCGTCCAGGTGCAGCTTGCCTACAACACGGCGGCTGCGGCGGATATCAATTTGAAGGAACTCACGATCGACGGTGCGGCCGTAAAGAATGCGAAATTCCCGCTGACCCTTACCTGGGCGGCTGGCGAGATCGGGGAGAAGACCATCTCGGTTCCCGTTGCGGCAGACAAGGCAACAGAGGCAGACGAGTTCTTTACGCTACAGCTTGCCGATCCGAAGAACATGTCGCTCGGCGATGTGGATACAACGACCGTCACGATCCACGATCCTGGCTATGATGCGCTCAAGGCCAAGGTCGACGGCGGTACGGCCACATCCAAGGAGCTTTCCGAATGGTTCAAGCTCCATCCCGGGAAACTGTACGTACGTCCGCTTGCCGCGCCTGCGACCGGCGGCAAAGTGTCGGGCGGCGCTCTTGTCCAGCCCGGCAAGAAGGCTTCTCTCAAGGCGACTGCAAACGCGGGCTACGTGTTCGCCGGATGGTACACGAATGCCGCTTGCGCAGTAGGTCAGGAACTTGTCGGGTATGGCGATTACCGTAATCCATCTCTCGCGTATCTCGCCGACGAACTTGATGTCGATATCTTTGCGAGGTTCATCCCTGTCGAAGAAGATTATCTCACGCTCGGCGATAATTTCCTGCCTTCGGAAATAACGACTAATGCGCAAGTTTCGATTTATGTGCCGGTAGAATCGGCGTCCTTGCCCGATATCAAGGTTTCGGGTTTGCCTTCCGGTCTTAAGTTTTATGCCAAGGAGACTGTCGTAAAGGCGACTAAGACAACGCCCGCGTATACCATTGCGGCCAATACGATCTACGGCATCGCCCCCAAGAGAGCGACAACCGGGCCCGCCACCGTAACGGTTACGGTTAAGAACGCCGGCAAATATGCGATTACGCGCAAATATCAGCTTTCGATAAGCGAGGGCGAAGCGGGTGGCGATTCCGCCGAGGTTGTTTCGGATGCGCTTAAATTCTATTCGCTCGCGGTCGATCTGTCGGATGACTTCGCGGGCAAGGTGACCGGGCCGGGCGTCTATCAGGCAGGCAAGAAGGTGACGGTAAAGGCGACCGCGAACAAGGGTTACGTGTTTAACGGTTGGTATATGGGCGAAGAACTTCTCTCGCAAGCGGCGAGTTATTCCTTCACGATGCCGGAGACGGACGTTGCGCTTTACGCCAAGTTCGTAACCGCCGAAGAGGATGCCGCGTCCATCGCGCTTTCGGTTGATGCGCTCGGCGGTGAAATTTCACCAGAGGCGATCATTTCCGTTACCAACACTTGCGGTGTGGCGCTCAAGTGGTCGGTTGCGGCGGATGCGCTTTCGCAGCCTGTTGTCGCCGTTACAGGACTTCCTTCCGGCCTTAAATTCACGGCGAAGGATATTATGAAGAAGGGCTCGAAGACGGAGATTGATATTCCCGCCAACACAATCTATGGCGCGCCTACGGCGGAATCGAAACTTGATGCAAAGACCGGACTGCGCAAGCCGTCGGCGGTCAAGTTTACGGTGACGACCGCCGGCAAAAGTAAGCGCGTCTATCCCGTTGATATGACGGTTCTTCCGCTTCCTGATTGGGCGGTCGGCACATTCAACGGCGGGGGAGATTTAGGTCAGGTTTCGCTTACTGTCGCCAAGACGGGTAAGCTGAGCGGCAAGTATCTTTCCGAAGGACTTACGTGGAGCCTTGCGGCAGATTGTTTCGATTCGATCAACAACTCTGGCGACGTATATCGCGCAACGCTTGTCGGCAAGAGCGGCAAGCTTGCGATCACCAACGAGGTCGGTGTGGCCTGCGATGCCATCGGCGGATATGCCGAGAGCGAACTTTATATTGCCTTCCAGAACAACTGGAAGCTCGAGCCGTGGAAGACGGCCGGCAAGCCATTTGCGAAGGCGGCTGCTCTTGAATATGAGGATTCCGCTTCGGTTGCGGGCGTGCCGGTGCCGGGAGTTCTCACCTTGAAGTTCGCGGCGTCCGGTGCGGTGACGGTGAAGGGCTCGTTTGTGACCGGCGTAAACGAGAGAACCGGTAAGGATATCATTTACACGGCTTCCGGCTCCGCCGTTCTCGCTCCGCAGAGCGAACCGGATGAGACGGGCGTATTCGACGCGGTCGTCTTCGTCTACCTACCGCCGAAGGCCGGGAACTTCGATGGCTATGTCCGCTGCATCGGTGTTCGCTGGACGGGCGAGGGATGGGTCAAGTTGGAGGAGTAGATAAATTGGCATAAATATTTAGCCAATATTATTGATGTTTGGGTGAAATTTTAGTACAATATCCGCCATGAAGCAAGTAATAGGCGAAATACTGCGTGAATTTTATGAAAGTGGCATTCCAGAAGATGTCAAGGTTCGCCATTTGGACTTTATTGAGAAAAAGCGAACCGCAACTGTCGTGATGGGGATGCGTCGAACGGGCAAGACGTATGTGACTTATCGGCGTATTCAAGAGCTGCTGGACGAAGGGATTGAGTTTGAGCGCATTGTACAGATTAATTTTGATGATGAACGTCTGCGTGGACTTAAAGTAGACGATTTGCATCTAATTGGCGAAGTACATGCTGAGATGTTTCCAGATGCAGCGACTGAGCGGTGTTGGTATTTTCTTGATGAACTGCAGAATATCGCGGGATGGGAGAAGTATGCACGGCGATTATTGGAAAGTTCCCGTGTACAACTTTGCCTCACAGGTTCATCGTCAAAGCTTCTCTCTAAAGAAATTGCCACAGAAATGCGCGGGCGTTCATTGGAGATAGAGATGTTTCCTCTTTCATTTTCAGAGTTTTTGCTTTTTAATGGTATTTTTACCAAGATACCAGTCGCCCCGTTTTCAGCGAATATCGCGGGACGGATTCGTAATGCGTTCTCAAAATATTTTGAAATTGGCGGGTTTCCTGATGTTCAGAACGATTCGCCGCGCATCAGGACTAAAATACTGCAGGAATATGTTGATGCAGTCATTTTTCGCGATATAATCGAGCGGCACGATATAACGAGTGTGCAATCACTTCGTTATACGTTAGATTATATCTTATGCAATTACGCTCGTAAAACTTCTGTAAGGTCAATATCAGGTGTACTGAAAAATCTTGGCTTTTCTGACAATCGCGAAAACATTGCTGATTATCTTACGTATTTAAACGATGCATATTTAATTTATCCTGTTTCTTTGCGCACTGATTCATTAGCGGTTCGGCGTACAAATCCAGAAAAATACTATGTGATTGATATTGGTCTTTTAAGAGCGATGAAGCCGAATACAGATCGTGATCGCGGATGGATGCTTGAGAATCTCGTTTTTATGATGCTTCGCCGCGGGGATAATAAAATCGAATATTATTTGACCAAGCGTGGAGAAGAGGTCGATTTTATCGTGACGGATAAGATAACAGGTCAAAGACGGCTTATACAAGTTACTTGGGATTTATCGGATGCGAGTACGGTTAAACGTGAAACAGCTGCGCTTGTAAATGCTGCAGCAGAAATGGGGATAGAGTCCAAAACGATTATCACATGGGATAATGAATGTTCAATTGATGGCGGTATTGAAGTTGTGCCTATTTGGAAATGGGCTCTAAAAGAAGGTGTTTAATTGTCAGTTATCTGGAAGTTTTAAGTAGACAGGATTAACAAGATTAACAGGATTTCGAAGAAAGGAAAATGAAAATGATAAAGAAACTGATGATGTTATGCGTCGCGGCAATGGTGGCGACGGGGGTGCTGGCCGCGACGTGGGCCGACTCGAAAACCGGCTACACATGGACTTATTCGGTAAAGGGTAGCGGTGTAGAGATTTATAACTATGGATCTGCGGCAATATCTCCTGAACCTACAGGTTCAATTAGAATACCTTCGGAGCTGGGGGGATTGCCTGTTATCGGTATCGGTAGCGGTGCATTTGCCGGAATGTGGGATTTGCAGGCCGTTGAGTTGCCACAGACGCTTAAATACATTGCGCAAGGCGCATTTCGTGATGATAGTTATCTTGACAATCTTGTGATTCCTGACAGTGTGACGAATATTGGAGACGGTGCGTTTGAGGACTGCTCATATTTGCAGACATTGACATTGGGTAGTGGATTGAAATATGTCGGCACACGGGCATTTGCGGGGTGTACTCAGCTTCAGAAACTTGCGTTTAAGGAAGGATTGCATGAGATTGCTGATTCTGCGTTCTCCAACTGTTGGCGTATGGTATCGGTTTCCTTGCCGCTTTCAACATCGAATATAGCCTATTCGGCATTTTCTCATTGCAGCAGCCTTGTTGGCATAAAAGTTCCAACCAGTAGGGTTGCGATGTCGAATTGGTTTGGGCCGGTTATTGGACAGATACGCGACGTAACGATTCCGGCGGGGGAAACGGAAGTTGGATATGGCATGTTCAGCGGTTGTATAAATCTAAGAACTGTAGTGTTTGAACAGGATGTCGGTGAAAGTGTCAGCAACGGAGTGCAAAGGATTGGCAGTCGTGCGTTTTACGGGTGCAGTTCGTTGAATGTTATCGAGTTGCCGGATTCTGTTCGGAGTATAGGCGATGAGGCTTTTTTGGATTGTAAATCGCTTACAGATATGGCGTTGCCGCCCAATGTGCAGGAATTGGGTGCCTCTGCATTTCGTGGCTGTAACAATTTGAGTAGTTTGACGCTTTCGAAGTCTTTAACAGGTTTGCCTGATTATGCATTTTACGGATGCGATTCTCTTGATTCGTTTACTGTGCCGGAATCGGTGACGCATATAGGGCGACAGTTTGCCGCAGGTTCGAATCGGTGGAGCGGGCCAAGTGCCATATATTATCTCGGTAACGCGCCTTCGTATGATGAGTATGCTTACGAGGGGGTGCGAGATGAATTGACGAGTTATGTTGTACTTGGGACTCGCGGTTGGGATGGGCGAGTGTCTTCGCGAGATATTCCGGTGGAATGGCCTGTTGGCAATGCATATTCGCGAGACATAAAGACATGGTCTCCTAATCCGTTTGATGTTACGTTCGACGCCAATGGCGGCGTTTTCGAAAATGACGGTTCGTCCTATTATGCGTGTCAGCAGATCAGCTATACGGCATACGCCTTGCCGCCTTACAATCCGAAGCGCACACAATGCATTTTTGATGGATGGTGGACTGAACCGTACGGCGGGGCTCGAATTTCGTCTTCAACTCCCGTTACGCTTACCAAGGCTCATATATTGTATGCGCATTGGATTGTGGGTGGTAATGTGCGAGTGCGGTTCAATGCGAACGGGGGTGTCGTGTCGCCGGAATGGAAAAATTACGATACGGGCGTGCCGTTTGGAGAATTGCCGGTTCCGACGCGCGAATATATGGATTTTGACGGATGGTGGACTGAAGCAAACGGAGGTGAACGTATCACGGCTGCTTCAGAGGTTCCTGCGGCGGATGTGGAGCTCTTTGCGCATTGGAATCCTGCGCGATATAAAATCGTTTTTCATTCTGAAAACGGATATGATGATACAAGGGTGCAGTCATTTACATACGGTGACACAGTGACATTGCAGAAGAATTACTGGTCGTGCGGGTCTGCCCGTTTTGCCGGATGGGGGACGGAGAGAGGCGGGGCGGCTAAATATGCCGATGGCAAGACATTGACCGAAATTTCTGATATCCGTAACGGCGAGATTCATCTTTACGCTGTTTGGATCGGGGATTCATATTCCGTTCGATTTGATTCTAACGGTGGATACGGCACCATGCCGAATCAGGAAATGATTGTCGAAGTTTCGTATTATTTGAATACGAATTGCTATGCAAGAACTGGATGGACATTTAAAGGGTGGAGTTTGACTCCTGAAGGATCTGTTAAATATAAGGACGGTGCTAGGGTTTATGGAGGTTTATCTTCAACAGACGGTGCTACGGTCGTACTGTATGCCGTTTGGGAAGGGAAGCGAACTTATGCCGTAACATTTAATGACAATGGCGGACAGTGCGATGAAAAGGTTCGCTATGTTACGGAAGGAGACGAGATAGGGACGTTGCCGGTACCGACTCGCGATAGATACCTATTCCAAGGCTGGTATACTGCTCGCACCGGCGGCGTGAAGGTTACTCCTGAGACTAAGGTAACGAGGGCTGTTACCTATTATGCTTATTGGGTATATGGAGTTACTTCATATACAGTTACATTTGATCCAATGGGTGGCGAGGTGGCTCCTTCTAACCGAGTGGTGCAAAGCGGGAAAACTGTCGGTGCCCTACCAGTTCCGACGCGCCCGAAGTACAAGTTTCTCGGCTGGTATACGGCGGCAGATGGCGGTACAAAAATCTCTGCTACAATGAAGGTGACCAGCAATGTTACTTGTTATGCGCGATGGGAAAAGGTTGTGTTTACGAGTTTAATACGATTTGACGCAAACGGTGGACTTTGCAACGTGACAAATCGTGTTGTGTTTTCAGACGGGCGAGTGGGAGCCTTACCGACAGCCATACAATTCGGAAGTCACTTTGTTGGGTGGTTTACCGCACGAGAAGGTGGACAGAAAATTTCTGCAAAGACGATTGTTGCAGACGATGTTACATTTTATGCACACTGGGAGCAAGACGTGTTAGAAGAAGGAAGATTTCAGCATGGAAAATTATATGGCTCAATAGATTCAAATGCAGAGTATGTTGATTGGAAAGAGATGTTATCGTATGCATATTTGACTAAGACTCCAACAGTTTTCATTTTTGGATGGGCAGGTTGTTCATATTGTAGAAAAGTACATCAGGCGTTCCTTGATTCTGGGGCATGGGACTTGCCATGTCTGATGTATTATGATTATTACAATTCCACATGGACTAGTGATACGAAAGAATATCGTTTTTTTAGTAACGGAGATCGTATCCCCGGCAATATTACTTGGCCGTCAATAGGAATATATTGGAATTTAGGCAATGGAAGAGTGATTAAAAAAGAGATTAGCCTTTATTATAGCAGTATATATGGTAGGCTTTTGGATCTTCAAAAGAACACAATTGATAAAGAAAGAATCACCAAGATAATAAAGGATATTCTGTCTGAAACTAATCCAAGTACATTGATTGATGACATAGGAGATATTATTTCAGAGTGGAAACCGCCAAGTGTCGAAGAGGTGGGCGTCGAAGCGGAAGGCTTGAAAGCCGAATCGGATGGAACGGTAGAAACTATGCTTTATGTCCACGGTAATGACTTGAATATACTTAAGATAGAAGTTTTAGGACTTCCCACCGGAGTAAAATATGACTCAAAATCAATGAAACTTTATGGGAAGATAGCAAAGCCTGGAGACTATACAATAAAGGTTAAGGTGACGGTAAATTCTTTAAATGGGCAGAAATATGTAATTAAGGAGTTAACGATCGAAGTTCCGAATTTAAAGGATGATTTAATTATTCTTGGATGTGATGAATGGGGTCCATATATCCCCGGCGTTATGTATACACAGGCAGCTGAATTCCTTAATGCTGAGGGGTGTACGGTGACGGGGCTTCCACCGGGTATGAAGTGGACTTCGAAGGACATTATAGACAGTAAAACAAAGGAGGTTATAACTTATGCAAACTCTGTTTATGGCACACCTACGAAGCCTGGCAAGTATACGGTCTATGTTACGAAGACTGTTGGTAAAGTTAAACATACGGCGACTGCATCTTTTTATGTAGCTGATTTTCCGGAGGTGTATGTTTCGACCTTTGGTTCTGGTACTGGAAGCGTGACAGAGTGGGTTGCAGCCGCAGCTAATAAGAAGGTTACATTGAAGGCGATCGCTGATACAAAAGACGACAGCTGGAATAGCGGAACTGTAAAAAGCGTTTTTGCAGGGTGGTATGAATATGGTGGTCCTATTGTTTCATCTGTCGACTACCGTACACCATCGTTGCCGTATATTATGGGAGAAGAATCATATCAAGAGGTATATGCGAAATTTGTTACGGTTCAAGAGGATTCGAATATTGGGCTTGAAATCTATGAAGATTTTAAATATGCGCAGATTGCGGGAATTCCTCCTCGTTTTGAAATTACTTCCAATCCTGGCGATGTAAGTTTGGTTGCTCGCGGGTCGAATTTATTTGTGTTAGATATTGAATCACATTCTCTTCCGAAGGTTACGGTTTCTGGGCTTCCAGCAGGTATGAGGTTTACTGCCAAAGAGCTTACTGTTAAGGCAACGAAGACGGAAGATGCATACGACGTTCCCGCAAATGCAATCTACGGTACGCCTACGAAGCCTGGTCTTTATACGGTGACGGTTAAGCTCACGAATGTAACCGTAAAGAAGGCGATTGAAAAGAAGTTTACTATCGAAGTTCCGAACTTTACTGCGGCGAACGGGTACTTTGCAGATGACCTTGATAATGGTGTCGGCAAAAAGTCCGCTCTTACGGTTGGAGTCTCCAATATTGAAGAGTTTTTGCCGAGACTTAATTTGAAGTCTACAACTGCTAAACTCTCAGTAAGTGGACTTCCTACGGGGCTTAAGTATGATGCCAAGTTGGGTAAGATTACTGGTATTCCTACAAAGGCGGGCTCATTTACTGTTACCCTTACCGTAACAGAGGGAGGCTTGAAATATGTTTCGACAATTACGGCAGATGTTCAAGCTTTACCTGACTGGGCAGTCGGCACTTTCAACGGTGGCGGAGATAACGGCCAAGTGTCGCTTACTGTCGCTAAGACCGGTAAGTTGAGCGGCAAGTATCTTTCCGAAGGGCTTACGTGGACTCTCGCGGCAAATTCGTTTGATTCTATTGATGATTGGGACGATGCGTATCGTGCGACCTTGATCGGTAAGAGCGGCAAACTCGCCATAACCAACGAGATCTGCATTGCGCAGGATGGTATGGGTGGTTTTGCCGAAAGTATCGATTACATCGCCTACCAGAATAATTGGAAGCTTGAGCCGTGGAAGACTGTCGGCAAGTCGTTTGCGAAGGCTGCCGCGCTTGAATACGAGGATTTCGCTTCGGTTGAAGGTGTCGATGCTCCTGGCGTTCTTTCTCTCAAGTTCGCGGCATCCGGCGCTGTTACGGTTAAGGGCTCGTTTGTTACTGGTGTTAATGAGAAGACGGGCAAGGAGATCCTTTATTCAGTTTCTGGAACTGCCGTTCTTGTTCCGTTTTGGGAACCTGACGAAAGTGGAGAATTTTACGGTGATGTATTTGTGTACTTGCCGCCAAAGGCTGGAAAGTTTGACGGTTACGTCTGTTGCGTTCACGTTATATGGACAGGGGACGGCTGGATTCTCGAATAATTCTCGCGGTTTTTAGAATGATGAATAAAAAATAAAAAAATTGTCATCGATGTGGCATGGCCGCATATACTCTAATGGATTGAGGAGCGGCGAGCGGAAACAAACGGCCACGATGACCCGAACTTAAATCCAGGATTTCAAAATGTTCTTTCTGTATGACCTGACAAAAGCCGGAACCTGAGGGGTTTCGGCTTTTGTTATTGAGAATGGTAAAACTTCAGAGAGGGAGTGATAATATGAAGAAAAAGCTGATGTTTTTGGGTGTTTTACTTGTTTTGGGGATATCTGTTTTTATTTGTTTTAATATATGCTGTAAAAAATCAGGTTCGGAAAAGACTCAAGATATAAGTGCTTCACTCCAAGGAAATATAAAAAGCAAAGATCTTTTTAACAAGGTCGTGAGCCCGTCTAATGAACAAAAGGGGATCGGTAATAATATTTCCAGCGTAAACCGGGAAAGTGGCGGTGAAGCGCCGAAGTCCCCCCTTCCGGATTCGATTAAATCAGATGAGGAGACGACAGTAGCGAAGTTTGATGCATTGACCGATCAATGGATTAGACCAAATGGAAAAAAAGTGACAATAGACGATGTAAATAATTATGTTAAAAGGTTTAAGGCTCTGCCTAAGTCGCGTCAAAATGAATGTCTTCAACGTGCGCTCAATCTGGTTCCGGACGATAATGTGATGCTTTTGGCGGGTGTTCTACTTGATAAAACATTTGACAAAGAGGTGATAGAGACTGTTTTTCATGATATTCTTAATCGCGACGAGTTGGTTAAGAAGCCGATAATGAAAGAGATTTTCAAGGATAAGACTCATCCGTGCTGGGCGGATGTGGCCTGGATACTTGATGTCACGGGCGAGTTGCCCAAGTCAAAATAGTCAGTTGGTTTTTTATCAGAGATAATTAGTGAAAACCGCGATTTTTAATGGTATAATGCAGTCAGAAGAATTTTGACAGCGGTAAACACCTATTATGAGTCAGACTGAATCCATAATTAAGTCGATCGGGGAATATAAAGTCGTCCGCCTTATCGGTAAAGGCGGGATGAGTGAGGTGTACGAGGTTGAGAATGAACGGCTCGGATCTCGCCACGCGCTTAAACTTTTTACCTGCGACAAAAAGAATGACGAGGTCCTGAGGCGATTCGAGGTCGAAGGGCGTCTCTTGGCCAAACTCAGCCATCCTCGAATTGTGCGTGTTACCGATTTTGGAACGGATGGCGAGGCCGAACGGCCGTATTTTGTGATGGATCTGGTGCGCGATTCCCGCGGAATGATCAAGTCGCTTTCCGATGTCCCCGCCGGTTCCGTTGACGAAGAGACTGTCGCCCGCTGGTACGATGATTTGCGCGAAGCGTTAACCTACATACATTCCTGCGGCATTATTCATCGCGATTTGAAACTCCAGAATGTTCTTGTAGGCCCCGACGGCCATGCCGTTCTTACGGATTTCGGCATTTCCAAGATTTTCCAGCCGTCTTCGGGAGAAGCCGCGATCGTCGACACCGTCCAGACTATCATCAAGATGAAGGAGGGTCGCGGTTTAGTGATGGGCTCCATCGGTTATATGGCGCCGGAAATCGAGATGGGCGTCGCTGCCTCGATTCAGTCCGACTGGTATGCATTGGGCGTTATCGTTTACCGTCTTTTGACCGGCATGTGGTGCGATTCGCGTACTGATGTTCTTTCTGTTCTTGACGGGTATGATCCGGCGTGGATTCGAATCATTCCCAAACTTCTTCATTCAAATCCCAGCGCGAGAGAGTGCCTGTCGTATGCTGAAGAACATAAGAGCGATATCGAAAAGGCTGAATATATTGCCGAGGAGAGGTATCTGAACGAGAAGAAACGCGGTCGCAGGGTCCGGCACTTGTTCCGTTACATGACCGCCGTGGTTTTTCTTTTGGCGGCGGGGATAAGCTGGATGTATTTTTCGTTGACGCGTGATATGGCGGACTTAAATGCCAAGCTCGCGATTCCGACGTTTGAAACGGTTTTTGAAATTCCGGAAGATGCGGCTGAAGAAGAATCGGAGGGGATGCCGTCGGTGGAGCAGTTCCGTTCCGCGATGGTTGACGCGCTTGTTCTGACGCAGGGAATTTTTGCGGATCTCCGCGAGGAAACCATCGGCATAGAGAAGGCCCGTGCCGAAATTTCGCGACTTTGGCGGCGCGCGAAGGCCGATGATATGGATTTGTTCTCCGGCTATCCAGATACATATTCGTCCAGCGGTGAATCCGTTGCGTTGTCGATTCTTTTCAAGAACGCGGTGCAAAAATTAAAATGAGTTCCTTTCCGTTAACTTCAGTAACTTTGATCGCGAGAATCAAGGAGTACGCCGGCGGAGATGATTCGGTGGCGTGGGTAAGGTTTTGGGATTCTTATCGCGACGCGATAAGGCAGTTTGCGGTGATGAAAGGCGGAGAGCAGAATGCCGATGATATCGTAATGACTGTTCTCGGTAAGCTTGTAGAGGTGTTGCGCACCGGTCAGTATACTCCCGAGAAGGGACGTTTTCATTCATATTTGGCGACGATGATCGTCAATGAGGTCCACATGGCCCACCGTAAGGATGTTGTCCGCCAGGCCGACAAGCGGATTCCGATCGACGCACCTGTCGAGGGAGCCGAGACTTCCCGGACGATCGCCGATACTCTTGTCGCGCCCGACACATCGCCCGAAAAGTTAGACGAAGACTGGCGGCGCGCCGTTTTGGAAAGCGCCCGTGAACGGGTTTTGATGCGAACGGCTCTTTCAGAGCGTGACAGGCAGGTTTACCGCGCGTATGCGATTGAGGGTATGGACATAGCCGAGGTTGCGAAAAAGTTCTCGCTTTCCCGAAATTACGTAAGCCAGATTAAAGTTCGCATAGACAAGCGTATTATAGCGGTAGGGCGCGAGCTTATTTCGCAGCAGATACGTCACGTCCAAAAGTAAACTGACTTTCTAAAAGTAAACCGTCGGATTGCCGATAGGTTTTGCCTGATTGGATTTGTGCTGTTGGATTTTTGCCGTCGAGTAGCTTTGATTGTCGCTGATTTAAAAAGGGAAGATATTTTT
>JAZOQU010000041.1:0-40752 GCA_045656225.1 Kiritimatiellia bacterium
ACGTAAAAAAATGAATGACGAGGCGTTTTCTGATTTTACGAATAAAGTAGTACGGTTGAGTAATGCCTCATTGGATGAACAAAAAGTATTGTTTTGGAGGTTAAATTTGGGAGAGCAAGCGGAAATATATGACGCTCGTCAACGCGACGCACTGCCGAAGGAGGAAGAATGATAGGTGCGCTTTTATTAGCTGCGACTTTAAATATCGGCACTTTGCCTCAGGTTGAACATTCGGATTGCGAGGTGTCGACGAATGTTGTTTTGGCGACTTCACCAAGTATGAGCGAGATGTTATAATTATATCTCGCGGCAAAGGGCATTGTTTCAGAAGTCTGAACGTCAATCAATCGAATGGCAGATTTTATATTATCGTAAGGTGATATTTACCCTCACATTTTTAAAAATGTGAGGGTATGATATAGCTCATTCTTTTTATATGAATTTTCATTCCTTCGTGAGCGTAGCGAACGAAAGGAAGGCTATTTATGGTATAATTTTAGAATGAAAGAAAAACAGATAGAGAATCAGATTGAACTTCGTTCGCCTGTCGACTTTAAGGTCGACTCATTCTCCTGCCTCAGATGCGGCGCATGTGTGCGCGACTGCGCCTTTAAGGTTCTGTCGTTCGACAGGACGGGGCATCCTTCGATACCGCATCCTGAAAAGTGCATGCGCTGTCAGCACTGTTTCGCCGTCTGTCCCGTCGGCGCGATAACATTTGACGGAGTTAAATCAGCCGATGTGGCCGCCGTAAAAGATCTCGAACTGCCGAATGCGGATCAGATTTCCAATTGGATCAGATCGCGCCGATCGGTCAGAAAGTTTGCGGCGGAAGATGTCGATCCTGACGTTCTCGACAAGGTTCTGAAACTGTTGGCCAACTCCCCGACCGGATGCAACGCGCGCGCGCTTACATTTACGTGCTATCCGAACCGTGCGGCGGTCAACGAATTTCGCGCCGCTTTTTTAAAGGCGGTAGAGGCGCATCGCGACGGCTCGAAACTTCTCCCGCGCTGGTTGGCCGTTCCCGCCATTAAACTGCGCAATGGGGGCGAAGACATTTTCTTCCGTGGAGCATCGGGTATTCTTATCGTTTCATCGGATGAGACGGCGCCCGGCGTCACGACACCGCAGGAGGATGTCACGATCGCCTGTTCCAATTTCGAGCTTCTCGCAAACGCGAACGGAATTTCAACGTGCTGGTGCGGCTTTTTGAAGCTTGTGCAGAATGAGATACCCGAGCTTCTCGAGAAGGTTGTAGGCATCCGCCAGACGACTCCGTTCTATGCGATTCTTTTCGGTAAGAAGGCGGTAAAGTATATGCGTTGCGTGGAGCGAGGCGCATACGCCAGTATTGTTTACAAGGATTGTCAGTGTGAATCCTGAGTTGCGCACTATAATATAAGCGGTTTGTTTGTTAAAAGAAAGCGGAGGTATAAAATGAAAAAGTTGCTTTTTGCTATGCTGAGCGGTCTTTGCGCAGTTTGTCCTGCGTTTTCTGAAACTTACGGGACGCTGCCGACGAAGGCTCACCTGAAGTACCATAAGCGCGAAATCATCGCCATCGTCCATTGGGGGCCGAATACTTACACCGGCCAGGAGTGGGGTTTCGGAAACGTTTCTCCCTCCCGTGTAACACCCGACAGTCTCGATCCCGAGCAGTGGGTGAAGGCTATGGCGGACGGCGGGATCAAGGCCGTCGTTCTTGTCGCGAAACATCACGACGGATTCTGTCTCTGGCCTTCGAAGTATAATAAGGATTATTCGATGGCGGCGGTTCCCGGGAAGTACAGGAACTTCGATATAGTCCGCGCTACAGAAAAGGCGTGCCGTAAATACGGTCTTGAATTCGGTGCATATCTCTCGCCGTGGGATCGGTATCGCGCCGATTACGCGCGGCCTTCTTATGTCGATTACTTCCACAATCAGTGGGATGAGCTTATGACGGACTACGGCGATATCTGCGAGATATGGCTCGACGGCGCCAACGGCGGCGACGGCTGGTACGGCGGCGCGAACGGCGGACGGGGCGAACGCCGCTCCATCCCGGCCGGCTATTATCAGAAGCCGCGTCTTCTCGCCAATCTTCATAAAAAGCATCCTGAAGCGGTTGCGTTCGGCGGCCATTACAACTGGTCTATAAAGTGGTGCGGGAACGAGCGCGGAACTTCGCCTGAAACGTGGTGGAATCCTTCGAAGGGCGACGACGGTAAAGAGTATTGGATGCCTTCCGAGGCCGATACGCCGTTCCGCGGCGGCTGGTTCTTCCACGCCCACGAAAGCCCGAAGCCGATGACGCGTCTTGTCGATATGTATTTTGAATCAGTCGGCCGCGGTGCGGTACTCAATCTCGGTATCGCTCCCGACAAGCGCGGACTCGTCTGCGAGGCCGACGTCAAACGTCTGAAGGAATTCGGGGATTATGTGCGCAAGTTCAACTCTGTCGATATCGCCGCTAAGGAGGGTGCGCAATATTCCGAAGGGCGGGATCGCAACAGGCTGATTCTCAATGTGAGACTTCCCAAAGCCGCCCGTTTCAACTGCGTCGACTTTAAAGAGAAAATCGAACTCGGACAGCGCGTCGAAAATTTCACCGTCGAGGTTAAGATCGACGGCAGGTGGACCGAGGTCGCTAAGGGTACAACCGTCGGTTACCGCCGCATAGTCCGATTTGACGAGGTCGAAGCGAGCGAGGTCCGCGTAACGCTCAAGGGCCGCGCCGCGCCGGTCATGGACGGCAATGTCGCCCTACGCTATGCGCCAGAGGTCGTTGCGGAAGGCGCGAAGCGAAAGGATACCCTCGACAAGCGGGGATGGAAAATCATTGATGAGAGCTGCAAAAAACCGGGCAATGCGAGAAATGTGATTGACGGTAACGAGAAGACTCTTTGGAATACTCATCCTGTCGGCCAGAGTCCGATACCGCCGCCGCAGTATTTTTCGGTAGATTGCGGGAAGGTCGTGACGATGAAGGGCTTTGATTACGTGCCGCGCATGGACAACTGCATGCACGGCATGGTCGACGCATACGAATTTTTCGTATCTGACGACGGCAAAAACTGGAGGCTTGTTAAGTCGGGAGGCATCGGTAACCTTGCCGCTAATCCGGTGCGAAACAGAATCGTTTTTGATAAGCCGGAAAAAGCGCGCTATTTCAAATTCAACGCGACGCATTCCCTTTCGGGCAACAACCAATGCTGTTTCGCCGAGATCGATCTGTGGTGAACTTATTGGCGTTTGCGTTATTGAACCTGCTTATATTGCCTTTGATCGGGAGAAAGAGTATAATACGCGCAAATTTTTAATGGAGGATATTCTCCATGATTTCTCTCGAAACTATATTTGCAATACCTATTTTGACCGTCGCCGCGGCAGCTGCCGTTCACGCGACGGCTTATATTCATGGTGAAGCGCGGCGTCACCTGTTTCGTTTTTGGTGCTTTTTTATAGCGACGGTAGCTTCGATGCTGGCGGTCGTGTATGTGGACGGTAAGTTGCCGTTCCTTTTAGCTTGGGAAGCGATGGGCTTAGCTTCAGCCGGTCTCGTAGCCTTTGAATCTAAAGAAAAAAGCGTTAAAAAGGCGACTTGGATATATTTACTCGCTTGTCACGCCGGTGCGTGTGCGTTAATGCTCGCTGGCGTTTTATATTCGAGACCCGACGCATGGATCGCGGCGTTCGCTTTCGCGGTTGTCGGTTTTGGACTTAAGGCGGGCTTCCCTCCGTTCCACGCTTGGCTACCCGAGGCGCATCCTGCCGCTCCCGCGCCAGCTTCAGCGATAATGTCGGGCGCGATGATACCTTTAGGTTTTTATGGACTTTTAAGGTTTTTCCCTCTTTCATCGGAATGTAGTGTTAATGCTGCGGTTTTTGGATGGACGCTCCTTGCGCTAGGTGTAATCGGGGCTTTGGGCGGTATTCTTTTTGCCCTCCCCCAGTCGAATCTAAAAAGGCTCTTGGCGTTTTCGTCAGTCGAGAATATGGGCGTTATAGCGATGGGCTTAGGTTTATGCGCTCTTGTGATTGCCCGCGACGGTAAGCCTGAGCTTTGGCTTCTCGCTGGAGCGGGGGTTATCGTTCATGTTTTAAACCACGCTTTTCTTAAAGGCTCGCTCTTTTTAGCTGCGGGTAGCGTTCTTCGCCAGACAGGCACTCTAGACCAAGATCGCTTAGGCGGATTATTAAAGAAAATGCCTTTTACAGGTACGCTTTTTACAATTAACGCGATTGGACTCGCGGGATTGCCGCCGTTAAATGGGTTTATAGGTGAGCTCGCGATTTATGTTGCCGCGTTTCTTGCGATTAAGTCGGGCGATCCTGTTCTCGCTTTCGCAGGTTTTACAGTAGCGGTTTCCCTCGCTCTTACGGGCGCGTTAGCTGCGACAGCCTACGCTAAGGCGATCGGCGGAACTTTTCTCGGCGAAGGTCGAAGTGAAGAGGCTATTAATGCTACCGAAACGCCAAAGCGAATGTATATTGCCCAAATCTTTTTAACGATTCTTTCGCTCGCTATGATTCCTGGTAGCGTCTATCTAATCTATTATACTACGGGTGGCTATAAGACTGAGGTATTTATTACCGCGGCGATTGTAGGCGCGCTTTTTGCCGCGCTGGTAGTTTCGCTCTTAATCCTGCGCCGTTTTGTTTGTCCGCGCGGCAATGAAAAGCCTCGCGTTCCAGTTTGGGATTGCGGATATGACGCGCCGACAGCTCGTATGGCGTATACAGCGACAGCATTTACCCAGCCTCTTACTGATTTATTCCGCCCGATTTTACGCTCGCGCCGTCATGTTCAGCCTTTTAAGGGCGATCCTGCAGCTCCCTCAGACGCGGCGATTGCGACTGAGACGGATGACTTTGCGCTTGGTGGGCTTTGGAGACCGGTGTTCTCGCGCATTGCCCGCGTCTTCCAAAGAGTTCACCTTTTACAAAATGGTTCGCTACATCTATATATTTTAATAATTCTAATCGCGGTTTTGGCTTTACTCGTCGCCGCTTTAGTATCATGAATATTCTAAGCGTTATTTTAGCGGTCATTCTCGCGCCGCTTTTTCTCGGCATCGTTAATCAGACGAAGGCTTTCTTTGGCGGTCGCCGCGGTCCTGGGTATTTGCGTCTTTATAAAGACTTATTTAAGCTCGTGCGAAAGTCCTGCCCGCGTCCTATGCCGTCAACTTGGATTTTCGATATTGCCCAAAGTGTTTCGCTCGCGTCAGTTATCGCGGCATCAATTGTCTTCCCATGGTCGGGCGTTGGAATCGGCTCTTCGATAGTGCCGGCGGTTTTATTCTTTTATATTTTGGCCGCGGGTAGATTTTTTACGGTTATCGGCGCGTTAGATGCCGGTAACGCGTTCGAAGGTATGGGAGCATCGCGCGAAATGCAGTTTTCTACACTCGCAGAACCGATAGTTTTTGTAATTTTAGGTCTGCTCGTTATGCTAAACGGCGATGTTTCGCTTACGAGTGTTTTAGCTGGCGTTTCATCTGAGACGTGGCGCGAGAGTATCGTCGCGTTAATTCTCGTTTTTGGCGCGTTTTATGCGGTATTCTTACTTGAGAACTGCCGCGTTCCGTTCGACGATCCCGAGACTCACCTTGAGCTTACGATGATTCATGAAGCGATGCTTTTAGATGTGGGCGGCGTTGATCTCGCATTCGCGCTTTATGGCGCGGCGCTTAAGTTCGAGCTTTTAGCCGCGTTTTTAGTGACGATGTTTGTTCCTCAGTTAAGTAATCCATATCTTCACTTGTCGGTTATATTAGGTGGAGTCGCTTTAATATCTATTTTAACAGGCGTAGTCGAATCGATTATGGCGAGAGTAAGATTCTTTAAAACTCCTCAGATGCTCTTAGGAGCTTTACTTATGGCTTCGCTCGCAGTATTCTTTATAGCGTGTTTCTAAAAAGGGGGTACGAGTAAAATGATTACATTATCCGAAATTGCTCTCGCGCTCTTTTTAGTAGCCGATTTTATTTTAGCTGGCGCCAGTCGTTTAAGATCTGCCGTTCGCTTTGTCGCGATGCAAGGCTTAGTAGTTGGAATATTGCCGATTTTTATGTGGAATTGGGCTGAGGAAGGCTGCCCAGGCGCTCGCGTATGGATAATCGCTTTTGTAAATGCGGTAGTTAAGGGCGTAGTTTTACCGCTACTTTTAATGTACGCCGTCCGAAAGGCTCGAACGCGCCGTGAGTTAGAGCCGATAGTATCGTTCCCCGTTTCTCAAATTATCGTCTTTTTTGTCGCTATTGGCGCGTTTATCGTCGGGCGTCTATTACATGTTCACGCCTCCAGTGCGTCGGAACTCGCAGTTCCCGTAGCTCTAACGACGATGGGTACGGGGTTATTATTAATCTGCGGGCGTAAAAAGGCGATTACTCAAGTGCTCGGCTTTTTAATTCTTGAAAATGGAATTTCAGTTTTCGGCGCGGCGATTTTATTGGAGTATGGTATTATTGTTGAGTTAGGTATCCTGCTCGATGTTTTCGCGCTCGTATTTATTCTCGGAATTGCCGTATTCCAAATAAGCCGAACCTTCGATTCGACAGATACTGATAAGCTTAATCATTTAGGCGATACCCATTTAATGCATCCCCATCATCAACACGATCACGTACACGCTTGATATGGAACATAATTTAAGAAATCTTCTTTTAATTCTAACGCCAGTTCTCTTTTTAGCGAATTTGGCGCAAAGTTTCTTTTATCTGCCGGCGTCATCACGTCACGCGTCTTCGCCGCACATGCCAAGCGCGCTTTATTATACGCTCTTTGTCGCGTTTTTCGGGGCGATGATCTTCGCGCTTACGGCTGAGTCGTTGCCGCTTATGTGGGTTGCGATTGAATTAACGACATTAGTCTCAGCGCCCTTAATCGCGTATCATCGTGATAAGGATGGCTTAGAGGCTATGTGGAAATATCTCCTCATCTGTTCAATCGGCATTGCCTTCGCGTTATTCGGTACGATGCTCGTACTGCATTCCCAGACGATTGGCAGCTCACGCTGGTTTATGGCTGGCTTTGCATTCGTTTTAGCGGGATATGGAACTAAGACGGGTCTCGCGCCATTTCATTCGTGGCTCCCCGATGCTCACTCCGAAGCTCCCGCGCCAGTTTCCGCATTATTGTCGGGCGCGCTACTAAACTGCTCATTCTTCGCGATAGTGCGCTTCCGCGAGATTGCGCCTGCCGACGCTGTGGGATTCTGCGATAATTCTATGCTCGCGTTAGGTATCTTCTCTGTAGCAGTCGGCGCGATATTCATGGTCCGCCAAAATGATTTTAAGCGACTCTTAGCGTATTCATCGGTTGAGCATATCGGACTTATAACGATACTTTATTCGCTTTGCGCGGGGTGTGTTGATGTTAAGAATATGGTCGTCCTCGCGCTTTTCGCGCATATAGTCGCTCACTCGCTAACTAAAACGCTTTTATTCCAAACGGCGGGTAATCTGCTTCTCGCGTTTCGTACTCGCGCAGTGCCAGTTGTCCAAGGTTTAGCTGTTTCGATGAAAGGGCATGCGGTACTTTGGTTAGTCGGCATTGTCTTTATTTGCGCTATGCCGCCGTCAGTTTTATTCTTATCAGAGCTCGCTCTCGTATTTTCGGCTCCATTCTGGGTTTCGGCGTTGGTATTGTTACTTCTTTTCATTGTCTTTGCCGCGATGATGAAAATCGCGCTTTCAATGGTCATGGGCAAGCCCCTCGTTAAGTGCGATTGTCTGCCTAAGAGGCTTGTGATAGTGCCGGGCGCGCTTCTTGTCGCGACAATTTTTCTTGGTATCGCGTGCGTATACGCGGTACTTGTTCTTTTCGGTGGTATTTGTTAAAATTAGACGAATCTCATAAAATATGAGAGAGGTAAGCAGCAGAGGAGGCGTTATGAGAAAATCTGTTTTCGGGGCATGTGCATTAGGTGCTCTTTGTGTTTTCGGAGCGGATAATAATCTGAACGATTGGGAGAATCCGGCGGTCAATTCTCGTCATCGCATGGAGGCGGCTTCCTATCTGCGCCATAAAGATTTGCGGCATACTGTGACGGCACCATTGTCTGTCGACTGTGATATTCTTTCTCTCAACGGCGACTGGAAATTCAAGTGGGTCGGCGATCCCGCCCGCAGGCCCGCGGATTTCTGGAAGAAGGGGTATGACGACTCGAAGTGGGGTGTAATTGATGTCCCCAGCTGCGTTGAAATGCGAGGCTACGGCGTTCCTCATTACACTAACATCCGCTATCCCCATAAAAACGCGTGGCCTAAGATTCTTGACCGCGCGTCGTCCTTGGCGAATTACAACCCGGTTTCATCGTACCGCAGAACTTTTGAACTGCCGGAAATATTCAAGAATCGCGAGGTTATTTTAAGATTCGACGGCGTTTATTCTGCATATTACGTTTGGATCAACGGAGAGATGGCGGGTTATGCCGAAGACTCCCACCTTCCGAGTGAATTCAACGTCACGAAGCTCGTAAAGGAAGGTCAAAACGAAATTGCCGTCCAGGTGTTCCGCTGGTGCGACGGCAGCTACCTTGAAGATCAGGATATGTTCCGTTTTTCAGGAATTTACCGCGATGTGACGCTCGTTTCGCGCCCTAAATCCGGCGTTGCCGATTTCTGGACGGAGCAGGTTTTCGGCAACGATTACAAGGATGTCGATCTTACGTTGAACGTTAAAACTTACGGCGGAGCGAAGAAGGTTAATGCGACATTGGCTTATGACGGCAAGCACGTTCATACGTTCGGCGAAGTTGATGCGGACGCTTCCCTCGGCGTCGCGAAATTAAAAGCCTGTTTGAAGGACGTTAAACTTTGGAGCGCCGAGAAACCCAATCTTTATACTTTAGTCATTCAAGCCGGAGGCGATATCGTTCAAAGAAAAATAGGATTTAAGGAACAGAAAATCGTCGGCAACACGTTTTACATAAACGGTAAACCCGTAAAACTTAAAGGCGTCAACCGCCACGAAACGAATCCTGAGAACGGTCGGACCGTCTCGCGCGAGGATATGATCAAGGACATAACGCTTATGAAGCGTTATAATATCAACACTGTCCGTACCAGCCACTATCCCAACCATCATCTCTGGTACGACCTTTGCGACGAATACGGTCTTTATGTGATCGCGGAGGCGAATGTCGAAGCGCATGAGCCCGGGTATGGAGATAAGGGGCTTGGTCGCTTTAAGGAGTGGGAGCATTCCATTGTTGAGCGCAATATTCGCCATGTCAAATTCTATCGCAACCATCCGTCAGTGACGATATGGTCGATGGGCAACGAAACCGGACATGGAGACTGTTTCAGGAAGGCGCTCGCCGAGGTTAAAAAACTCGATCCGTCGCGTCTGACCCACTGGGAGCGCGGCAACAAGGATGCCGACATGGACTCGTCGATGTATCCCGCCGTTGAGTGGCTTGAACAGCGCGGCAAGCTCGGCAACGAAAAACCGGGAGCCGCGGAAATCGATGATAAATATAAAACGCTCGTATCGCGTCACAGCGCGGGCAAGCCTTACATTATGTGCGAATACGCCCACGCGATGGGCAACGCGATGGGCAATCTCCAGGAGTATTGGGATGTCGTGTATGCGTATCCTTCGCTCATGGGCGGCTGCGTATGGGATTGGGTCGATCAGGCGCTTTGGAAGAATACGGGACGGATTGACGAGAAAACCGGCCTTGCCGAGCGTTTTCTCGCGTATGGCGGAGACTTTGACGAAGAGCCGAACGACGGGCCGTTCTGCTGCAACGGTATCGTCGATCCTTTGCGCAATGTTACGCCGAAGCTAATCGAGACCGGCCATGTCTACCGCAATCTCGTAGTGCGCAAGAACGCGAACGGAAAGCTTGAATTGGAGAACAGGTTCGGTTTCACGTCAGCAGATGAATTCGACGGGAAGTGGACTTTGCGGACGAACGGCGTTGAAAGCGCGTCGGGTTCGTTTGAAGTTCCCGCGGTCGCTCCGCTTGCGCGCGCCGAGTTTTCAATCGCAGGCGTCGACAAGGCTCTCGCCGCGCTTCCGGAGGATCGGAAGATGTTGGAGACGATTCTCGAGGTTGCATTTACTTCAAAGAATGCGGCTCCGTGGGCCGACAAGGGGTGGGCGGTTGCGCGCAACGAAGTTAAACTCTCCGGCGAGTACGCTTTTCTCGGCAAAGTCGAGGAGCCTGCGCCCAAGTCCAAGCTCGCCTTCATAGACGAGGGTAATATGCTTGAAGTTGAGCGGGGACGCACGACGGCAATCTTCGACAAGAAGACGGGTGCACTCTTGCGCTTGATCCTGAAGGGCGGAATTATCGTTTTGAGCAATCCTGCCTCCGGTGCGGCGGTCGGTCCGCATCTTACCTGTGCACGCGCCTTTACCGACAACGACCGTTGGATCGCGAGAGGCCGTTCTACAAAGACCTCTTACGAATACGGTTTCTTCGATGCGGGATTGTCGCAACTTGCCTATCATCCGGAACCGCTTGTTGTTGAAGGCAATCGGGTTAAGAGCGTTGTTGACGTTACAGGCGCGAAAGGGGCTGGTTTCAGGCACGAGTGTGATTACGTTTTCCATGAGGACGGTTCCGTCACACTGGAGAATAAGGTGACCCCTTATGGCACCATGCCTAAGATTCTTCCAAGGCTCGGCCTTTCGATGCGCCTTTCACAGTTTTTAGAAAATATGCGCTGGTACGGACGCGGACCTCATGAGAATTACATTGATCGCGCGAAATCGGGTTTCCTCGGAGTCTACGATTCCACAGTGACCAAGCAGTTCGTCGATTATGTCAGACCTCAGGATAACGGATATAAGACGGACGTAAGATGGGTGACGTTTACAGACCGATATGGTCGCGGGGTGCGTTTCACGGCGAGTGAACCTATGTTTATGCAGGCGTTGCATTATGATTGGGAAGATCTGTATTTCGCTCGCCACCAAAATGGTCAGATGCGCTGGCGTACACCTCTTAAGCCGCGCCGTGAAATTATGCTTAATCTTGATGTTCGCCAGACAGGTCTTGGAGGGGCAAGCTGCGGTCCTGGAGTTATGGAGAAGTACACGTTCCATCCCGCAGCGCCAGTTAAGTGGTCTATGAAAATTGAGGGCGTCTATCCTTTGTGATTTCAACGAAATCTAAACTTAAATAAATTGTAACGATATGAAAAAACAGTTATATAAAAAGTTAGCGGCAATTTTTGCAGCGAGTGTTGTTTCTTCATATGCTAACGCAGTAACGCTTAAGGAGCGTGTCGCGGCGGATTTTGAGGGTAAGAGCGGTGATTTTTACCATTATGCCGTTCCTCCGATGAGTAGTGTCCAGCGTCTTGCCGACGCGTATCCTACCGACGGTACGCCCGGAGGATCGGTTAACATTGTCGCCGCCAAGGATGAATTCGAGCCTGGTTCGTTCCTCGTTTGGGCGAATAAGGATTTAGGTAAGGTTTCCTTTACCTTAAGCGAGTTTAAGAATGAGAACGGCGATGTTTTCCCCGCTGAAGACCTTGATCTGAAGTTCATTAAGGTATGGTACCAGAACAAGAACGGCTGGTTCAGCTACTTCGGCGATACCGACTTTAAGCTTTGCCCCGAGCTTCTTCTCAATGACGAGGATTTGATTCGCGTCGATACCGAGAAAAAGGCCAACTATGCGCGTCTTGTCAACAAGAAGGGTGAGAAGACCGAGCATTGGCTCAATCCTCCGCGTCAGTTGAATTCCCGCTCAGTCGGCGGTGGACGCAGTACCGAGCGCTTTCACTGCATGCGCGAAGATTTCCGCGATGCGGCGACTCTTCAGCCAGTTAATCTCCCGAAGAATGAGTTTAAAAACTTCTTCCTTACCGTTCACACCAAAAAGGATACCAAGAGCGGTCTTTATAAAGGTGTAGTAAAGCTTGCCTCTAAAAAAGGTAAGGCGCTCGGCGAAATTCCCGTTGCGATCCGCGTTCTTGATTTTGAACTTCCTCAGCCTAAGTGCTACGTCGACCCCAAGAAGGATTTCCTTGTCTCCTCCTATAGCTATATTTCCTTTAATATGATCAGAGAGGTAAACGGTTATGATAACGATGCCGTTTACAAGCAGATGGTCGCCGTATTAAAGAATCAGGTTGAGCACAACCAGACGATCCACTGGGTTCGCGGCAACATGAACAATGAAGCGTATCAGACCGGTGAAGCTATGCGTGAAGCCGGTATGCGTATGGATGTCTTTGTCGGTATGGCCGGCTGCTTCGGCGTAAAGCCCGAAGCCCAGACAAATCATGCCTCCCGCATTGCAAATGAGCTCTGCCGTCGTTACGGACACAATAACGCCTACATCGGTTACGGTGATGAGCCGGGTCCCGGTTGGCTCGTCAAGAACCGTCCTACTTTTGAGAATTATCAGCGCGAAGGGCTTAAGTTCATTCTCGCTGGTGGCAATCACATCTTTTTCAAGAATGGCTATCTTTACGACTGGCATAACATGTCGGATGACGCCACGTCATCGAAAACGCCTGACATGTGGAATTCCATCGGTAACCACAATCGCTCGGCATGGTACGCCGTTCATCACATCGGAACTGAAGATCCTTCGTACAATCGCCGCGCCAATGGTCTCGGCGCGTATTTGAGCGGCTATACGGCTCTTTGCAACTACGCTCACCATTTCGGTCCGTACAATGACGATACGACGACGTATAAGCCGATGGTTTATGCGTACGGCTCTTACGACGGCGTTATTGATACGCTTGCGTGGGAAGGCTTCCGCGAAGGTATCGACGATATCCGTTATGCGACGCTTATGACGGATCTCGCCCGTAAGGCCCAGAAGTCGAGCGATATTAAAGTGCGTTATCTCGGCGGTAAGGCTATGCACTATCTCGCTTGCTTAGACCGTAAATCGTTTAATATGGATGCTGCGCGCGGCGAAATGATCCGTTATATCACCGAGCTTTCCAAGGTCGCCTCGCCTTATGCCGTAGAAAGCGATATGAAGTTCGATCCTGCCGTAGCGAAGGCACGCGCCAATCGCGCTGAAGAGAATCTCGCGAAGGCCTTGAAGAAGGCTCAGGAAGATTTTGACGCTAAAATCGCCGCGGCTAAGTATGCCGCCGGCAAGAACGCGGCTGTAACGAACAAGTATCATGAAAGCGTCGCTAAAATTTACGCTCGATATATGCGCGGTTACGAGGGCGGCAAGTATCTTGAAGAAAAAGGTCTTTACGGTGAGGCGTTCAGCTATTATACCGAGTATCGCGACGATTTGGTGCGTTTAGCGAAAAAGGTTTTCGCCGATACGAATCTCGTCGGTCAGGCTAACGGGCGCGGCACCGCGTTCTGGATTCTCGCAAGTTCCGATCCTGATTTCACCTCGAAGTTCCGCGAAGTGTACTTTGCCGGCATCCCCGAGACTAAGACGAACCAGTGGAAGCAGGCAGTCAGGAAGATGATGAAGGAGACTTTCGGCAAGAAGCGTTCTTTAGTCGGCAGGGAGCGTTATGAAGCGTTTATCCGCATTTACGAAAACGATTTGATGCCGCTCGCTCTTAAGTGGGGTGAAGATAGACCTTACGACTTTGCCCGCAACGCATTCGAGTCGTATATGATGTTGGGCCGTTACGCTGATGCCGTCAAGGCGGCTCGCGACTGCCTTGATAATACGGAATTATCTCCGCTTCAGAAGTATCGTCTTGGGCTTTTTGTCGAATTCGCAGAATTCAACGGCTCTAAGGAAAAGACGTTTAAGAAACTCAAAAAGTACGATGAAGCCTTCGGTAAGGATGTCAGCAATAAAGACCGCGTCGCCATCGTCAGGGCTCTCGGCGCTTTAATCCAGGGTATCAGCGTACGCGAGGAAGTCGTCCGCGGTATTGAGCAATATCGTGAGTCGCTTTACGTTCAGACGCCTAAAAAGCGTTATCAGGTTAAGTTCTCCAATAAGCTCATCACAGGTGTCGACGACTTGGAGAACTTCCCGGCCGAGATGACTGTTTATGACCGCACCTACGGCGGGAATATGGACTTCCTCGTTACCGACGTAGCCTCTGGAGAGCGCGCTGACGTCGGCAAGTCAAAAGAAAAGCTCGATCCGCCGGAAATGAAGATCGTCGCCGATAAGCGCGGCTTGCATATCCTCGTCGTCGTTAAGGATCCCAAGGCTGACGGAATGGAAATGGGATTTGTCGGCGCAGGTTCGTTCGAGGGTTATATCGCCCCCGGTGAGAATGAGCCGTACGCCTCCATTATGATCAATCCTGTTAAGAATTCCGTAAGCTTCTTCAATACGCTTTATTCTACCTTCGGTCACCGCAGGCTTACTACCGAGGAAAATTCGCGTAAGTATAAGCTCGATCATGTGTTCAGGAATGATAGGTTCCTCTCCTATCTCTTCCTTTCCTGGGAAGCCTGGCCGGAGCGTGCGCCCAAGAACGGTTCGATCTGGGACTTTGAGAACATCTATTGGAACCGTACCGGCAGCTTCTGCTGGAACGGCACCGAGACGATTCACGGCCGCTCGACCTGGGGTGAGCTCGAGTTCTCGCTTACCGACGAACAGCGCGCCGAAATCCTGAAGATTCTCCTCGCTCGCGCTTATGCCTCGTTCAAGACTGAGAAGGTCTGCCGCGGTTCGATCAACGGCGAGATTCCGCGCTGGAACGATGCGGAGATTGGCGATATCGAGTTCTATAAGGCTGAAGTCGAGCCTCTTGTTAAGGAACTTACTGAATTGGGCAAGCGTCTTACAAAGGATATGGACGCCAATGCCGTCATCGAGCTCGCTGAAGAGGCGCTTCCGCGCTGGCACAACATCGCTTTCGAAATCCAGCGTCGCCGCGCCCGCTGGCTTGAGAGGAAGATGGCCCGGTAAAGCGGAGCATGGTAAGCTGAAAATATGAAAAGCTGTAATTTATTGTCTGCAATTATCACGTTATTGGCGCTCTGCGGATGTATCGTCAAGAGCGCTGATTTTCGTGACACGATAAGCGAGGCGAAAAGCGCCGTTTTCCCGGCGTTGGTTTACGTTCGTGTTATAACGGAAGGTACGAGCGACGGTAAGATCGAAAAGTTCGAGTCTTCCGGTTCGGGTGTAATAATTTCTGAAGACGGTGAGCTCCTGACGAATCATCACGTCATCGACCGTGCCTCCCGTATCCGCTGCCAGCTTACGAACGGGGAGATGTACGACGCGAGCGTGATCGGTAAAGACAAGGATCTTGATCTCGCGCTTCTTAAGCTTTCTGCGGACGCCGGCGTCAAGTTTCCTAAAGCGGAACTTTCGGATAAAAATCTCGACATCGGAGCCGTGGTTCTCGCGATGGGAGCGCCGTGGGGATTGGCTCGCTCGGTTTCCATGGGAATTATTTCCTGCAATGACCGTTATCTTGAAGGAGCCGGGGACTATACGCTCTGGTATCAGACGGATGCCGCGATTTCGCCCGGCAATTCCGGCGGCCCTCTCGTCGATACGGCCGGCGAGGTGGTAGGTCTCAATGCACGGGGGAATACACGCGGTGCACAGGGCTTTACGATTCCCTCGCCGATCATTCTTGAAGTGCTGCCGAATCTGAGAAAATACGGTAATGCCCATTGGGCGTGGTTCGGTATAAACTGGCAGCCTCTTAAGGATTTTGAGCGCGATACGGCTTTCGGTGCGACGAACGGCGTAATAATCGCCGGAACCGAGCGCCAAAGTCCCGCTCGGTTGGCGGGCTTAGAGCCGAATGATCGTGTTGTTGCGATTGACGGCGTTCCCGTTACCGCCGTTTTTCGCGAAGATATTCCCCATCTTAACCGTATGCTCGCCTTGCGCGATTGGGAGAAGGGCGTGAAGTTTGACTATATTCGCGACGGAGCAATGAAGAGTGTTGTGATAACACCTAAATCGAAAGGCGACGTTGAAGGTGTCGAGGTTGAATGCAAGCGTTGGGGGCTGACGGCCAAGGAGATTAACCGTTTCGATACTCCGGACCTCGCCTTTATGGCTTCCGAGGGCGGCGTTTTCGTCTCGTCCGTCGCATGGGACGGCAACGCGGACAATGCCGGGTTTAAAGAACGTGACATAATAAAGCGTATCGGAGGGAAGGAGGTTAAGGACGCGGGTGAACTTAAGAAAATTTACGATGATGCGGTCGCGAATGTAGAAAAGACATTCCAGCTTGGCGTCGAAGTCGTCCGCAAAGGCCGTAAAATGCAACTCGTATTGAATTTCAGACTTGATCCGGAAAAGGAGGATACATTATGAAAGAAGTAAATTTCGTTAAGTTCTCAATTATCGCTTTATGCCTGGCGTCATTTACCGCAAATGCGGTCGTATCGGAGAATAAAACGGCATCGACTCCTTACGAAATTGCTGATAGAAACCGTAAACTTGTCGGTAAATATTCCGATTCGATCGCGGTTGTGCGCTACTATGTCAAAAAGAACGATAAAGGCGTTGAGCCGTCTTTCAGGATTCCATATAAATGCCCCAATTGCAGTTCTACGCACTATCGCGAAAATGTAGTGTCTACCGAAAAGAAAATTCCTGCCGAATTTGCGGGATTTCTGATTTCAGACGACTGTGTTCTGATGACGGATATATCGATCCCGCCGGAATTTATCGATCGCATTGAGGTCGAGTGCGCAGGCGAAGTTGTCGCGGCGAAAGAGCTTGAGACTTCAAGACGATATAAGGCTCTATATTTAAAGCTGGCGAAGCCGCTTGCAAAGGCGAAGCCCATAAAGTTTGTCGATGACAAAAATCCCGAGAATCCTTCATATTTTTTTATGGTTCGCGAGGAAGGAATGACGGTCGCGGGGGTCGCGGGATCTAAGGTCTCCCAGTTCAAGCATTTTGTTGAACTTAACAAAGATTTTTACGAAGGCACCCCCAATACTCTCGTGGTAAATAAATCGCTCGAGCCGGTAACCGTTGCGCTTGAAGATAAAATAGAGCTTGGCAAGGAGGTGTTTTTATCTCCGCTTAACTGGCCAAGAGAGCCTGCCTGCAGGCGCTTTGAACGTATTGCGTCGCTTGAGACAAAATTGATTAAGTCTATAATTCCGGTCAACATTCAGCTTGAGGCGAAAGCGAAGGAGCCCCGTGGCCGATTTTCAATAACCTGGAGCGGTGATGATGATCTCAACAATAAAAACGATATCGATTGTCCGGGTATTGTCGTAGAGGGCGGCAAGGTTATCGTTCTTGCCGCGTTGCAGCCTCAAGCCACGGCACGGCTCGTTAAAATAGATGCCGTTGCTCCTGACGGGAAGAAAATTCCCCTCCGGTTCTTAGGTTCCTACCAGGATGAAGGCGCGTTGCTTGCTGCTGTTCCGGGAGAGAATATTGCCGATTTCGAGCCGCTTAAACTGGATGGCCGCAAGGCGATCGAATTGTGGCAGGATGAATTCTATCTGGTCTCGTTTCAGAATGTCGGAGGGAAAATCGAATTTAATACAGGGCTTTCGAAAGTAGACGGGTTTAAGCGAATCAAGGGCAATGTTTCTGTTGCCGAGTTTGAAAAAGTCAGCGGTGTCGAAACAAGATATTCCAGCAGTCGAGAGAATAGGAATGAATGCATCTTCACGGTAGACGGTTCGCTTGTCGCGGTAGCGCTTAAAAGCCGTCATTCGGAACGCTGGAGTTCCGAGCGTTCAGATATTCAGGGTGAAACTTTGTCTGCAATGGTGGACGCTCCGATATTTGATTCTGAGAATATTCCGCGAGAAATTTCCGATCGCAAGCGTGTTGCGTATTTCGGAGTTGAAGTTCAGGCGGCGGGGCATGAGATAGCGCGCGAGAAAAAGGCTATGGCTTATCTTAAGGCTTCTGCGGAGTCTGCTCCGCTTGTGACCGAAGTTTATTCAGGCTCACCCGCCGATAAACTCGGCGTCAAGGCGGGGGATATTCTTGTTTCGATAAAACATGTCGCAGCTTCACAAAATGAAGATTTCTCGGTTGAGCGCGATTATATGTCCGAGATAAACTGGGTAGAGGCTTTTGAGGATAAGCGTTTTGTGGAATTTGCCTCAATGGGGCAGGTCGCTCCATGGTCGGGTCTTGAAAGCGGAATAAAGAGTGTCGTTTCAAAGTTCAATGTCGGAGCGAAGGTATCGGTTTCGTGGGTTTCGAACGGCGAACTTAAGGAAGGTGTGACGACTCTCGCTCTTGCGCCTGTTCAGTTTACTACCGCCGCACGCGTCAGAAACAAGGAGCTTTCAATCGCCGTCTGCGACATGACGCAGGAAGTGCGGAAGTATTTCAAGTTCGACGACAAGGCCCCAGGCGTTGTGATCGCCAAGGTCAAGTCGGGAGGAGTCGGCGCGGTTGCGGGCTTAAAACCGTTGGAGCTTATAATTGAAGTAAACGGAGAGGGCGTTACGTCGGCTAAGGATTTCCAGGAGAAGACGAAGGGTAAAAAGGAACTTAACTTTACCGTTCGCCGCCTTTCCAATACGCGCGTTGTGCCGATAAAACTCTGAGGTGATTGTCAAAATGCGCTTAAGCGGAATGTTCGCCGGGCCGGCGAAACGTGCGGTAAGCGAATGGGGACATAAAGTCTATGACTCAATTATTTTCATTTAAAACGGTTGAAGAGGCCGAGGCGAAACTCGACTCTCTCGGCGGATATAAGGATCCTGCCGAGGTCGTTCCGTTAAAGGGCGCGAGCGCCCATGAGGTCGCGGTAGGCCCCGTTCACGCGGGCGTCATCGAGCCCGGTCATTTCCGTTTCCAGTGCATGGGTGAAGACGTGTACAACCTTCAGATATTTCTCGGCTATCAGCATCGCGGCGTCGAGGAGGCGATAGTTAATGCGGACGGCAATATAGCGCGTCAGATCGCGCTTGCCGAAACATGCGCCGGCGACACATCGGCGGCAGCCGCGATCGCGTTCGCGGAATTGATGGAATGCGCGTTCCCCGCGCGTTACAGTGCGCCGGATGCCGAGGCCGTACGCCTGAGGAACATCCTTCTTGAACTTGAGCGCATCGCGAACCATACGGGGGATTTGGGCGCACTCGCGGGAGACGTCGCGTTTCTCCAGACGGCGTCTTTCTGCGGGCGGATCAGAGGAGAATATCTCAATATGACGGCTTTATTCTGCGGCAACCGTTTCGGCCGCAACGCGATAGTCCCGGGCGGCGTGCGCGTAGAGGGCGCGGCGGATAAATATCGTGAGCTTCAGTCGTGGATATCTCGCGTGAAGCCGGAGCTCGACCGTGCACTTAAACTGATGTTTCATGAGCATTCCGTCTGCGACAGATTCGACGGGACCGGAAGAGTTCCAAAGGACGTTGCCGAGTCGATCGGACTTGTCGGCGTCGCGCGCCGCGCGTCGGTCGAGTTCAACGGCGATGTCATGGCGCGGGCGCTTGTGAGAAGAATCGAGATAAACGAGGCGCACGGAAAAATCGCGAATCTGATCGGCGGCGAAGCGACGGGTTCGGAGTCTGTCCGGTATGATGGCCTGAAGCCGGACGGGTTCACGGTTGTCGTTTCGACTTCCGCGGCGTGGCGCGGGCCGCTTGTCCACGCGGCGGTCTTTTCGCCGGATGCAAAGATGATCCGTTACAAGATCGTCGATCCGTCTGCTCATAACTGGCCCGGGCTCGCCTGGGCGCTTCGCGGCGAGCAGATTTCGAATTTTCCGATATGCAATAAATCATTCAACCTCTCGTACTGCGGAACGGACAGATAAAAGGGGCGATGCCATGTTGAAAGCTTTTTTAGCGAGAATAAAAGAAGGATGCAGGACGGGCGCGTTCCCTCCGGCTGCGCCGAATCTACCGCCTGATTTCAGGGGGCGCCCCGAGATCGACGCAGGGACATCGGCCGAAGACGTCGAGGCGATGAAAAGCGTATGTCCCGTCGACGGCGCTCTCGGGTTTTCAGAGGGCAGGGCGTTTATAGATATGGGGCGCTGCATTTTCTGCGGACGCTGCGCCGCGAAGTGCACCAAGGTCAGATTCACCAAGGAGTACCGTCTCGGAGTATTCAAGCGCGGCGATCTCGTCGTACGCGCGGGCGAAGGCGGGTACGTTCCGCCTGTGCAGACCGACGTCGAAGCTCTAAGGCTCAAGGGTTCTTTTCAGCTGCGCGAGGTTTCGGCGGGAGGATGCGCCGCATGCGAGCTCGATGCGAACGTTCTCGGCACTCCGGCCTGGGATATGGCTCGCTTCGGCATAAGATTCGCGGCCTCTCCCCGCCATGCGGATGCCGTTTATCTGACGGGCCCCGTTTCGAAAAACATGCAGACAGCGCTCGACAAAACGTACGCCGCGATGCCCGAGCCGAGATTTTTGATCGCGGCGGGAGCCTGTGCGATTTCCGGCGGATTGTATGAACGCGGAGAATATCCGGCGGAGCCCGCGCTTTACATCCCGGGCTGTCCTCCTCATCCTGCAACCACGCTTGAGGCTCTTCTCCGTTTTATCGGCGGAATATAGTTTTCCGGGCAGCTGCCGCGGTCGCGCGTGAAAGTTAAAAATGTTATAATTGTAGAATGGAATTTTTATTTACTGAAGGAGAAAATAAAATGAAAAATATGAAGAAGATATTATTGCTTGCGGTATTCGCGGGTGTCGGCGCGCTTTTCGCGCGTGAGCCGAAAACCTACATCTGGCCCGAGGGTAAAATGCCATACTCTGACCAAACTCATCTTAGAGCTGTTATGACGGATGTATCCTCCAAGAAGGATTATAACGTCGACGAATGGCGCAAGCCCTATATCGAATGGTGCGACGCTCCCAAGGCGGAGAATAAAACCGATGTCTGCATGATTCTCATTTCCGGAGGAGCCTATTCATGCTGCTGCGATGTTGGTTTGATCAAGAATTGGGAAGAGCATCTTACCAAGCGCGGTATAACGTGCGTCAATTTCGTCTACCGTACGCCGCGTCCGAAAGATTTGCCGATCTGGCAGTGCGCGTGGGCCGACGGTCAGCGTGCGGTGAGAATGGTCCGAGCTGAGGCGGCGAAGCGCGGCTTCAGTCCCGATAAGATCGGCGTCATGTCGATGTCGGCGGGCTCCCATCTCGCGACCTTGCTCGCGACGAGCTCGATGACTCCCGCGTACGAGCCGGTCGATGATCTCGATAAGGCGCCCTGCAACATCAATTTCGCATGTCCCTTCGCGATCGCTTACGCGATGACCGACGGTGTCGGATGCCCTAATACCCGCGACGGCGACGCCGTTGACGTAAAGCTCGACGCCGTATTCAAGTTTGACGCCCAGACTTGCCCTATGTGCATGATGCACGGCGGCAACGACGGTTATTCGCCCGCGGCATCAACGTTCGTCTACCGCGAACTGCGCAAGCGTAAAATTCCCGCTGAACTTCATCTTTATCCCGACAAGGGTCATGGCGCGTTCGGGTTTGACCGTGCCGTCGAGTTCATGACTCAGATGGAGATTTTAGGCCCGCTCGGAAAGGAGGAGAAACTTATGGATCGCTACGCGAGCGACGAGGCACGCGGCGAGCATATAAAGGCGGCGATCTGGCCCGAGGGCAAGATGCCCGATCGTCAGGAAAAGCAGTGTGAGCCGTATCTCGAGTGGCATTTCCCGAAAGAGCTTAAGACGAAGGCGATTCAGATCATCTGGTCCGGCGGCGGTTATTACGACAATGTCCCGGACGGCTTTGAGGTCGCTCCGTTCAGGCGCTATCTCAACGAAAGGGGAATGGCGGTTGTAACTGTCAAGTATCGCGTACCGCGTCCTGCGGCGCCCCTCGCCAAGCACACTACCGCGTGGCAGGATATCCAGCGCGCCATCAGGATCGTCAGGAGCGAAGCCGCTTCGCGCGGGCTCGATCCTAATCGTATCGGCATCATGGGCTCTTCCGCCGGCGGCCATCTTACGCTCATGGGCGCGACCAGCTCCAAGCGCCGCGCTTATTGGCCGATCGATAAAATTGACAAACTCCCTTGCAATGTCCAGTGGGCCGTTGCGATCTACCCCGCATATTCGCTTACCGACGGCGTTAACCGCGTCAATGCCAACGGCGGCAATCTTGATTCCGACAGGCTCGTTCCCGAGTTCTCCTTCGATCTTGCGACGCCCCCGATCATCTTCCTCCACGGCGACGCCGACGGTTGGGCATCGATGAATTCGGTGAAGGCGTGGGAACAGCTCAGGCGCATGGGTATCCAGGGCGAACTCCATACGCTCGCTAAAAGAGGCCACTGCTTCCAGTCTCGCGCCGTTCCGGGTACGGGTAGCTACACCTGGATGGACCGCATCTGGGAGTTTATGACAGCCAAGGGCTTTAACAAGTAATGAGTAAAAAGGTTATTGTCGTCGGAGCGGGTTTTACCGGTCTGCAGCTGGCGCGGACTCTCGTTGCGGAAGGCGTGCATGTCGTTCTCGTGGATCGTGATCCCGAAAAGGTTCAGCACGCCCGTAACGCGCTCGACTGCACGGTGGTCGAGTCCGACGGCAACAGCCCCGAGACGCTTTCGGAAGCGGGTATCGCTTCGGCCGACGCGCTCGTGACGCTGACGGATGACGACGAGATGAATATGATCGTCTGCTCGCTCGTCGATGCAGATTATCCCGACGTCCTGAAGATCGCCCGCGTGAGAAATTACGCGTATTACTTAAGAACGACCGCCACTGCGCGGCGTCATGCCGACGCCACGGCCAACGGCGAGCGCAGGCCTCTTTTCGGCGTCGACCACATGCTCAATCCCGACGTCGAGGCGGCGGCGGCGATCACGCGCGCGATGTCGCTCGGCGCGGTCGGCAATGTCATCGAACTTGGCGGCGGTTACGGCATCGTTTCACTTCCCGTCGTCGCCGGCGGCCCCTTTGACGGCGTGCCGATCTGCAGACTTTCCAAAAAGCCAGGGTGGCGTTATCTCGTCGCGTACGTCGAGTCGGACAGGACGGCGGTTCTTCCGAACGGCAACACGATGCCCGAAGCGGGCGACCGCGTCGGAGTGCTCGTGTCGCTCGATGACATCCCCTCGCTTATGCATTTCATGGGGCGCTCGGCCGAAGAGATATTGAGAACCGTCACGGTTTTCGGAGCCGACCGCGTCGGGACGCTCGTCGTCGACCATCAGGTGTCGTCGCGCCGCGCTTCCGTCTTTTCGCGGATTTTCGGCGGTTCTCCGCGCGAGAAGTCGCGTGAGATCACCGTTATCGACAGAGACCCCCATCTGTGCCGCGAAGCCGCCGAGCGTTTCAGCAACGTGAGGGTCCTCTGCGGTGACATGACAGACGCGGATCTCGTCCGCGAAGAGTCGCTCGACGCCGTCGATCTGATGGTCGCGGCATCCGGCAATTACGAGAGCAATCTTGTGATGGCCGCGTATCTCAAGTCGCGCGGCGTTACAAAAACCATCGCGCTTACCGCGTCGAGCGAGTTTGACGACGTGGCGCGCAAGCTCGGCGTCGACGTCGCCGTTCCCATGCGCGATACGGTCGTCGACTGCATCGTCAGCCATTTGCGCGGCGACAACGTGAAGTCGATCCATGCCGTCTGCAACAGATTCTTCGAAATCGTCGAATGCGAAGTTTCGCCCTCGAGCCGCGCCGCAGGCAAAGCGCTTTCCGAACTGGTGAGCGGCGGCGAGTTTCTGGTGCTGCTCGTCCAGGAGAAGGAGGGCGGCAGATATTCGGTGCCCAACGGGACTACGGTTATACCTCCCGGCGCGCGCATCGTGCTGGTCGTGAAGGCCGGCGCCGGTGCCGAAGTTCAGATGTTCACCGGGAAGGCCTGAGATAGATGGTACTGTCCCTGCTCAGAATCTTTTCATACGTTCTCGCGCTGGCCGGGCTCGCTCTCGTTCTGCCGCTCGCGGCGGCGGTCCGGTACGGCGAGATCCGCGCGGCCTGGTCGTTCGCTGTGCCGATGGCGGCGAGCATCGCCGCCGCCGTGGCGATAACCGTCGTCTACCGACACATTAAAGCCGCGCCGCTGAGTATACGCGCGGCGTTTGTCGCCGTCGGCGGCAGCTGGATCCTGCTCGGTTTTTTCGGTTCGCTCCCTCTCTGGTTCAGCGGTGCGATCGGAGGGTTTACGAACTGTCTGTTCGAAAGCATAAGCGGATTTACGACCACGGGCGCGACGGTGATATTCGATGTCGAATCTCTGCCGAGGAGCATAAATCTGTGGCGTTGTGAAATGCACTGGCTCGGCGGCATGGGAGTCATCGCGCTCGTCGTCGCGCTCGTGCCGCTTCTCGGAATAGGAGGCATGAAGCTTATCCAGGCCGAGACGACCGGTCCGGAGAAGGGTAAGCTTACAGCCCGCATCACGAACACGGCGAAGGTTCTCTGGTTCATCTACATGGGCTTCACTATGGCGCAGTTCGCGCTGCTGACGGCGTGCGACATGGGATATTTCGATGCGCTGTGCCTTTCGTTCTCAACGCTCGGCACGGGCGGCTTTTCGACGCGCAACCTTTCTGTCGGCGCTTTCGGGAATCCGGCGGTCGAGTGGGTGACGTTTGCCTTCATGATCTTAGGGTCGGTGAACTTCGCGCTCTACTACCGTTTCTTCACGGGGCGCGTCGGCGGCATCTGGCGCGACAGCGAATTGAGGGCGTTTCTCGCAATCGTGCTTGTGGCGACGCTCTGCATCGTCCTCATTCAGCTTCCGGACGCGACGAGCCTCTCGGAGACGCTGAGAGATTCCGCGTTCCATGTCGCCTCGATAATATCATCCACAGGCTTTATGACCGACGACTACACGGCGTGGCGGCCCGCCGCCCAGATTGTACTTCTTTCTCTCGTTGTCATCGGCGGGTGTTCCGGCTCGACGGCGGGCGGGGTCAAGGTCGTGCGCTGGACGGTTCTTTTCAAGCAACTCGTGAACGAGTTTCGAAGACTCGTCCATCCCCACGGTGTTTTTACGCTCCGTCTCAACGGTCAGCCGGGGCGCGAGACGATTCTCCCCTACATAGCCTCTTTCATTTTCGCTTATTTTCTCCTGGTCCTGGCGACGATGCTGTTCGGGGCGCTTGCCGGGCTTGCGCCTTTTGAAGCGCTTACGGGTTCGCTGAGTATGGTGGGCAATGTCGGTCCCGCGTTCGGCGAGCTCGGTCCGACGGCGCACTACGGCGACATTCCGGATTTTCTGAAGTGCTGGTACTGCGTCGCTATGCTTGCCGGCAGGTTGGAGATATTCACGCTTTTTATTCTCATCGGAACCGTTTTCGGTTTACGCCGCAAGAAGGCCAAGGAAGGCCGTTCCAACCGGGGGGTGTCATGAAAGTTGAAAAAACAGCCGCAGCGTTAGTTTTTGCGCTGCTTCTTCCGTTCGCGCCGGCATACGCCGGAGATTGGCGTTTTGTCGCCGCTGAGCAGGGCGCCACGAATCTTGTGATCGCTTCGGCGGCGCCGGGCGCTCCTCTTGAATTTTCATGGAAGTGGGATCCCCATAAAGATCCGAATGTCGCGAAGGACGCGGAGGCTTTCGGCAACATCGATGAGTGCAAGATCGTGGACGGCGGCCGCACCGTTCTTGCGTGCGCTTCAAACGGCGGCGCCGCGGCGATCGACGTCGCGTCGTGTAGAGCGCGCTGGTATCTGAAGCTCGCTCCCGACACGGCGGGGCCTCATTCTCTCGAGATTCTTCCCGATGGACGCGTCGCTGTCGCCTGTTCCGTCGGCATCGACAAACTTGTTTTCGTCGACGTGTCGAAGCATCCTTTCGAGCCTTCAAAGCAGACGGTGAAGGAGGTTATGGATCTTCCCGGCGGTCACGGCGTCGTCTGGGACCGGAAGCGCGACAGTCTCTTTGTTCTCGGGTACACCAATCTTTATGAGTTGGCGTACAAAAAAGACTCGATGTCGGCGGTCGTCAAACGCAGGTGGGATTTTTCAAAGTCCGCCGTCGATGCCCACGGCCACGATCTCGTCGCCGACGGCAGGGGCGGCTACTATATGACCAACCGTACGGGCGTATGGAGTTTCAATCCCGACGAGGGAGTGTTCAGGCCCGTCATGATGCGCGCCCATGTCAAAAGCTACTCGCCTGACGCGGAGAAGGGGATTCTCGTTCAGGTACCGACGGAGAAATGGTGGTCCGACAGGCTGATCGTCATTACGCCCGGCGGCGGCGAGCGGATTGTCGGCCCGTACAGGGGAGCAAAGTTTTACAAGGCGCGCTGGATCTCGGAGCGCGTCAAGAGGGAGGATTGACCATGGGGTGGACCGGCGGAATCATAGGAGCGGTGATCGGCAGCTGGATACTGCGTCCGTTCGGAGGCATAGTCGGCGGTATAATCGGTCATCTGATCGAAGAGTCCGGCAAGAAGGGGAAGTCCGCGCGGAAGTCGCCTGATGTGGTGTTCTGCGCATCCGCGGCGGCGATGCTTGCAAAAATGGCGAAGGCCGACGGGCGCATTTCCAAGGTTGAGATTTCCGCGGTCGAGGCGGCTTTCGCCCGCCTCGGCTTCTCGCGCGCCGCGCGCAGTTACGCCATAGACGTTTTCCGCAAGGCGAAGGATGATTCCCATTCGATCTACGAATATGCCGGCGATTTCGCATCGGTCGTCGGAAACGGCGACGTGAGAGTGATTTTCTACGAAATGCTCTGGGATATAGCCTGCGCCGACGGCGATCTGTCGGCGACCGAGAAGAATATTCTCGAAAGGATAACTCCGTATCTCAAGATAAGTTCCGAATGGTTCGGCGTATTCTATCGCGAAAGGTTTTATTCCAGCTCCCGTGATCGGTCCGCCTACCGCCGGGACGACATGGCCGACGCCTACAGTCAGCTTGGCGTTTCCCCCTCGGCTTCCGACGACGAGGTCAGAAAGGCGTACCGCAGTCTCGCCAAGCGTTACCACCCCGACACCCTCAAGGCGCAGGGTCTTCCCGAGGAAATGGTTGCGCGCGCGAACGAGAGAATGTCGAAAATAAACGCGGCGTGGAGCGCCGTCAAGAAGGAGCGCGGATTATGACGGGATGTGATGAAACGGAATTCGGTTTTGAAGGCGCGACCTTCGATTCGCGGCTCGTGAAGCCCGGGATGCTTTACGTTGCGCTCAAGGGCGGGAATGTGGACGGAAACGATTTTATACCCAAGGCGCTCGAGGCTGGCGCGGCGAAGGTTATCGGGGGCGAAAACGCCTTGGCGGAACTGCAGTCGCTCGCCCGCAGATACCGCCGCTCGCTTAAAGGCGCGACGGTTGTGGCGCTTACCGGTTCGGCGGGAAAGACGACGACGAAGGAGCTGCTGAAATCGTTTCTTTCGACTCTCGGAAAAATCCATGCCACGGCGGGAAACTACAATAACCATCTCGGTCTTCCGATAACAATCCTCAACTGCCCGCGGGACGCGAAGTTTCTCGTTCTTGAAATGGGGAGCAACCATCCCGGGGAGATTGCGGCTCTTTGCGATATAGCCGAGCCCGATTCCGGACTTGTCACGAATATCGGCACGGCCCATATCGAATTTTTCAGGACGCGCGAGGGTATCGCGGACGAGAAGGGTACTCTCCTTGCCAAGGTCCGCGAATTCGGCGCCGTTCCGGGGAACTGTGACTTTAAGGATGTTCTGCGCTCCAAATGCCGTGGCGAATTTGTCGTGGCTGAACCGTTGCCGCCGGAATTGGCCGACGCGGTGAAAGCCGTTCTTCCGGGTGAACATAATCTTACGAACGCGTCTGTCGCATTCGCGGTCGCCTCGCGCTACGGCGTGAGCGTCGAGGGCGCGGTTCAATCGCTCAGGAATTTCGCATTGCCCGGCTCGCGCTGGCGCAAGGTCGAGAAAAACGGTGTACGCTTTATCGACGATACGTATAATGCCAACCCCGACGCGATGAAAGCGGCACTTTCAACCTTTTCAAAATTGGAGAATAGCGGCCGGAAAATTGCCGTTTTAGGCGATATGTTCGAGCTTGGAGAATCTTCCGGGCGACTTCATGCCGAGGTGTTCGATTATGCATCTAAGCTCGGCCTTGACGCGGTAATAGCCGTTGGGGCGTCGGCAAGCCGTTGTAAATGTACAAAATCGTTCGAAAATCTCCAAAAACTCTTGGAAATTGCACCAACGGAGTTTCAAGAGGGGGATCTTGTCCTTCTTAAGGCGTCAAATGCGATGAAATTAGGGAAATTGACCGAATAATTTGGTATAATATTGCAAAATGCTTGAAGTGCGCAATATAGCTTTTTCCTATGGTGCCAAAGATGTGCTTAAGGATGTTACTTTCGCTGCAAAACCCGGCGAAATAATTTGCGTTGTCGGCGATAACGGAGCCGGTAAAACAACATTGCTCAGAATTTTGGCTACTGTGACGACTCCCGATTCCGGTAATGTGCGCATGGAGGGGCAGGATATTTTCAAATGGCCCTTAAAATATCGCAGAAATCTCGGATATTTGCAGGAAAACCCTTCACTTTATGAAGATATGACGGTTAAGGCATATCTTAAATACCGTGCGATGCTTAAGGGCGAGCCAGATAAGCGCATCCGCCGCAGAATCCACGAGGCGCTTAACACGTGTATGATCAAGGATGTGATGTCCCGGGCCGTTGCGAAACTTTCCTTCGGCGTTAAAAAGCGTGTTGCGCTCGCCGATGCGATCCTCCTTCGCCCGAGGATAGTGCTTTTAGATGATGTTTTTGCCGGGCTCGACCGTTCCATGCGCGCGGCCGCCGGTGAGATAATAAAGTCGGTTTCCGCCTTTTCGTCCATAATTCTTACCGGGCACGAGATACCCGATCTTGCAAAACTGGCTACGAGATTTCTTGTTCTGTCCGACGGGCGTATAAGCGCATCGATTTCCACCGGCGGGCTTGACGAGTCAGAAATCGTCGCCCGCATCGATCAGGCGCTGAAGGGGGGTGCGAAGTGAGCCCCGTTCGCGTGACGATGAAGCGGACCGTCGGAATGGTCGGCAGGCTGTATGTTTCCGCGCTGTCGATCGCGGCGTTCTTCGCAGGGGCGGCGGCGCTCTTTGCGTTCAATCTCGATGCGGCCGAAGGTACGTTTTCGGCGCTTGCGCCTCTGTGGACGGCGTCGGTTTCTCCGATTCTGCCGGTATTGGCGGCGCTCTTGGGAATGGAAGTGTGGAGCGATGAGCTTAAAACGGGGCGTATTGAGATACTTCTTGCAGCGCCGGTGCGCGAGAGGGATTTTGTAGTCGGCAAGTTTCTCGGCGTCTGGCTGCTTGTTTTCATGTCGACGGTTCTCTTTCTCGGCTCGACGCTTCTTTTTCTCAATTCCTACGCTCCGAATATCGCAGGCTCAGTCTCTCTGACAGGTTTTCTGCCGGGTCTCTTTCTTCTTGCCCTCCAGGGTGCGCTCTGGTCCGCCGTCGCGGTGACGGCGAGCGCGCTTTTTAGAAATGCGGCAGGAGCGGCGGCGATGACGATTTTCGCGCTTGTCGCGCTGCCCCGCGCTCTGTGGATAGCGCTTTCATACTGGATGCGTGACGGGAGCACTCATTTCGGCGAACTTCCGATGGATGAGCACGCCTACGATTTCGCCTCCGGCCTCGTTTCGGTCGGAACCGTGTTATCGTATGTGATTCTCATCTTTTTTGCGCTTTTCTTTGCGTCCAAAACGGTCTCTTCGATGCGGCTTGCCGGCAGGAGCGGGCGCATGCTCCGCTTTACAACGAGGGTTTCCGTCCTTCTCGCTTTTGTGTTCTCCGTGCTGACCGTCGGGCTTGTGAACCGCGTCGACGTGATGCTTGATATACCTGTCGCCGGTTCCGGCGATACCGTTTTCTCTCCGCGCACGTGCAACATTCTCGAGCAGACCCGCGGCAACATATCAATAACGGCGTTTGTCGACCGCAGGGATCCGCGCTTCCGCCACGCCAATCATTTTCTCCGCTCGCTGAAGCGCCAGACCGACGAGACCGGGGGAGTGCGCATCGATATCAGACATGTCGATCCCGTGCTCGATACGGCAGAGGCCGTGAGGTTTGTGCGCGCCGGCGTCGGGAAGTCGAGTTTCGTTTTCGAGCGCGACGGCCGCATCGTCGACACGCTGAGCATGGACATGGATTACGGCGAGCGCATCTTCGCTGACATGATCGGGCGCATCGCCGTGCCGTTCCACCGCAGCTGCGTCTATTGGACGACCGGTCACGGCGAGGCGTCATACGAGAACTACGAGCCCGACGGGTTGAGCGAAATAGCCAAAAGTCTCGCCGGCAACGGCTACGGCAACCGCAAGATCAATCTCGCGGACGAGCGTTCCGTCATCGGCGAGGACTGCGCTCTCGTCGTGGTGGCCGGCCCTGTGAAGGATTTTTCGCAGAAGGAGCTCGCCCGTCTCCAGTCCTTTTTGGACGGTCGCATCAGGAACAACGAGGGCGGGCGCGTGCTCGTGCTTCTTGATACCGCGGAACTGCAGGGTCTCTCAAACCTGCTTTCGCTCTGGGGTATCCGCCCCGGCAAAGGGGCGCCCGCCAATTGCGGGACCATGTCCGGATCCGACGTCGTCGTGACGGGTTTTTCCGACCGCCATCCCGTTACGCGCCCGTTTTTCGAGAAGCTGATGATTCTGCTCGAAAAGCCCGTCTTGACGTTCACCCCGTCCTCCTCCGCAATTGAGGGCGAAGGCGGTGCCGATCTGAAACGCTACAGCGTTCTTCTCGACGAGGGCGGCGCGTGTTTCGCCGCGGCCGTCGAGCGCGGAAGCCTCGGCAGCGATATTGCGATAAGACCCTCGCGCCTCATCGCCATCGGCGATGTCGGTTTCGTGATGAACGGTAAACTTCGCGCCTACGGGAATGCGAACCGCGATTTCTTTCTCAACGCCGTGAATTATCTTTCCGGCAGAGATTCGATGACGAGTGCGGGAACCGAGACCGACAGGCTCGTGACGGGCATGGACCGCCGTGCGCGCTCGGGCTTTGCCGCGGCGACTTCGGCGGCGTTTCCCGCCGCGTTCTTCGCGCTCTACGCTCTGCTTATACTCTGGAGGAGGCGTCGCAGATGAGCAATCGGAACACCATACTCTATCTGATCGTCGGCATCCTCCTTGCGGTCGCGGCCCACCTTTACATTTCATTCGGAGGCGGCGTTAAGCTCGCCCCCCGAGAGACCGTTCTCGACTGGCCGATGCTCGAGGCCGACACGCTCGTGGTCGAGAGGGAGCGTTCAGCCCCCGTCGAGCTGCGCAGGATCGACGGAACGTGGCGCATAACCCGTCCTTACGCGGCTGAGGCGTCGCAGGCGCGGGTATCGAGAATCCTCGACAGTCTGGTTCTGCGCAAGATAGTTGAAACATATACCGATAAATATCTCCTGAAAGCCGGCAAGAGGCGTTCGGATTTCGGGCTTACGGATCCGTCCGTTAAGATACGCGTAGCGAAGGGCGCCGAGAGCGTCGGCATCATGCTCGGCGACAGGATTCCCGGCGGCGACGGGGTTTTTGCGGTGGTGGAGGGTGATGCGATGACGTACGTCCTCGATATTTCCGTGCTTGAATCCGCGGATGTTCCCGACGACGGGTTCAGATCGCGCGAGCTTGTCGCGTGCGATGCCGGCGAGATTGAAATGTTCAGCATCAAACGCCCCGGGGCTCCGATGATGAATTTCGTCAGGAAGGACGGACGCTGGATGCTCCGCGCCGACAGGAGCGATTCCCCCGATTCGCCGGCCTCGAATGCGGCGATAGAGGAGTTTCTCTCCGCGCTCGTCAAATCCGGCGTCAAATCTTTCGTCTGGCCTGTCGGAGCGTCCAACGAGCCGCCTGCGGTTACGGCGCCCCTCCTCGCCGGCTACGGGCTTGATCCCGAGAGCGGAATAACGGTGACGGTTTACGACAGGACTCTCGCGCCGGTCAGAACGGTTCTGGGCAAGGAGGCCGAGAACGGTCTCGTTTACGCGCTTGCCCGTGATTCGTCGACCGTGGCGACGGTCGACGGTCGTCTAAAGGATCTTGCCGTTAAAAGCGACTTTTCCGATCTGAGGCTTTTCCCGTTCGACGAGTCCGCTGTTTCACGCATAGCGATCACCGACGGCGCAGCCGATTATCTTCTTGCCAAGAAGGAGAACGGCGACTGGGTCATGGATTCGCCGATTCTGGCCCGGGCCGACGCCGCGGAGGTTTCGCGTCTTCTCGCCAAACTTTTGACCGCCACCATCGCAGACCGTGACAGCGGAGGCATTTCCGTTTCACTCTCCACCAATATGCCCGCCGTGAAGGTTTCGTCGTCGGTTCTCTCGCCTGAATTTTCGTTTGCCGCCTTAAGGAGTCGCGAAATCACGCGCTTCGACCCTTCCGACATAAAGAGGATCGTATCTTCCGACGACGGCGCCCCGGTCGTATCGTCGGTTGTTTACGACAGGGACAAGCGCGCGTGGATAGTCGAGAATTCGGAGACGGGCACGAGCGTCCGCCAGGATGCCGTCGCCGATATACTCAGGGTCCTCGGCTCGCTCGACGCCGTTTCGGTCGTTTCTCTCAAGGCGACCGAAGCCCAGCTTAAGGAGTTCGGCCTTGAAAAGCCGAGCTATACGGTTTCCGTGGATTTCTTCAAGGAGAATTCGCTCAGGCGCAATATTTTCATAGGCGAGCGCACGGAGACGGGCTATTACGCGACGATGGGCGCCGCATTCGACGCCGTGTTCATTCTTTCGGACAAGGATGTCGTGCGCATAACCTCGCCGCTTGTGACGAAATAGAGTTTTAATCGAAAGGAACAAAATGAAATACGATAAGAATCATGCGCTCTTGGAATGTTCAATTCCCGGCGTTCCGCAGAAAAGCGGCAAGGTCCGCGATGTCTTCGATCTCGGCGACAAGCTTCTGATGGTCGTAACCGACCGCATCAGCGCGTTCGACGTAATCCTTCCATCGGGCGTTCCCGACAAAGGTAAGGTGCTCAATCAGCTCTCGCTCTTCTGGATGGAGTTTCTCGGCATGAAGAACCATCTCATAACGGCGAACGTCGACGAATATCCCGAAATCCTCCAGCCTTACAAGGAGGACCTGCGCGGACGCTCGATGCTGGTTAAGAAGGTGAAGATGGTCGAGGTCGAATGCATCGCGCGCGGCTATCTTACCGGCTCGGGCTGGAAGGAGTACAAGACGGCCGGCACGGTCAACGGCGAGAAGCTCCGTGCGGGCTACGAGAACGCCTCGAAGCTCGACGAGGTGCTCTTTACTCCGACGACGAAGGCCGCGATCGGCGACCACGACGAGGCGATAAACTACGATCAGACCGTCGCGATCGTCGGCGCCGAAACGGCGGCGAAGCTTAAAGAGGCTACGGTTTCGCTCTATTCGCGCGCGGCTGAATACGCCCGCGAGCGCGGCATAATCATCGCCGACACCAAGTTCGAGTTCGGCATGGACGATGACGGCTCTCTTATTCTCGCGGACGAGGTGCTGACGCCCGACTCTTCGCGCTTCTGGCCCGAGTCGAGCTACGCCGTCGGCTCCAATCCGCCGTCGCTCGACAAGCAGTACGTCCGCGACTGGCTCGATTCGATCAATTTCAACCACCAGCCGCCGGGGCCCGAACTCCCCGACGAGGTTATCGCCCGCACGCGTGAAATTTACGTCAAGGCCTACGAGGATCTCTCTGGCCGCAAAATCTAAATAAAAAGAAAGAGGTACAATTATGGGTATGTTCGATCAGATTAAAGAAGCGATGAAGATGCGTTCTGAAGCCAAGCGCATTCAGAATGAGATTCAGAAAATTACAGTGACCCACTCCAACGGCGGCATCACCGTCACAGCCAAGGGCGACATGTCGATCTCGGCGATCTCGTTTACCCCGGAGGCGTACGACGAGGTCAAGGCCGGCAAGCCCGCCCGCTTCGAGACGATGCTTCTCAACGTCGTCAATGCGGCTCTCAAGAAGGCCCGCGAGACGACCCAGCAGGAAATGGCCAAGATGATGCAGGCCGGCGGCGCCGGCGGCCTTTTCGGGAAATAGTCGTCAGCAGTTAGTGGTTAGTCGTTAGCTGTTAGTGGTTAGTGGTAGGGCGGCTTGTCCCCAAGCCGCCGCCAAGACCAAGAAACATCCAAGTCATCTAAAACGTATGATAGCACCGATCAGAGAGTTGGAGCAGGCGCTCGCTAAGCTTCCCGGTTTCGGGAGGCGCTCGGCGATGCGCGCGGCTTTAGCTCTCGTTCGCGAGCCCGTTCGCCTCGCGGAACCTCTCGCCGCCGCGCTTGATGCGGCGCGCGGGAGCGTTACCTGCTGCTCCCGCTGCGGGGCGTTTACTCTCATCGGCGAAGATCCGTGCAGGATGTGTGTCGATGAGACTCGCGACAAGACGGTCGTCTGTGTCGTGGAAGAACCGTCCGATATTATCTCCATCGAGTCGTCGGGGGCGTTTCGCGGAGTATATCATGCGCTGGACGGTAAATTTTCAGCGCTCAAAAACGCAAACCCCGCCAAAGAGCGGATTGCGAACTTAGTTGATCGCGTCGCGCGCGAGGGTATCCGGGAAGTGCTGCTCGCCTTGTCGACCGATATGGAGGGCGACGCGACAGCCGGCTACATTTCGGTGATGCTTAAGCATTCGGGCGTCAGGATTACGCGATTGGCGTTCGGGCTTCCGGCTGATTCGGGAGTGGCATATTCCGATCCGCTTACCTTGAAGCGCGCGATTTCAAACCGCGTCTCGCAGGTGAACTGAAAATTTTTTTATTTCCCCCTTGCGGGGGATGAAAATTTTTGGTATGATTGGTAATGCTGAAACAAAGCAAGGAGTAAACAACTATGAAAAAATTACTTATTACAGCAATGGCGGCAGTGTCGGTTGGCCTTTGTGCGAAGGCGGCAGACGATGGCTTTATCTCAGGAACTTCGTTTGATGATCTTCCGACAGGCGATTTTTCCTTTGATAACGATTATTGGCCGAATCCAACGAATCAGGACGATGAGTTTAAGATTATAGATGTTACGTATCCTGATGGAGCTACAAAGCAGCATTGGGCTTGGATGGATGGAGAAAAGGCGCTTTCTATCGATACAGCAAACCCGATCCTTCGCAATGTAAATCAACAGTCTGATACAGATAATTCCTATCCTGCGCAGCCTGTTACTACTCCGGTTTTCTTTGATTCGGTAGTTCAGTTTACGGCTACGGATGTAGCTCCGGTGATTGATACGCTGAGCAACAAAGAGAATAAGCTTATGGTTTGGCTTTATACGTCGCCGGATGATGTTTCGGCGGAAAATAAAGGTCTATTTGAAGAAACTGCCGTTAAAAAGACGCTCGTTATTACGGCAGGTGTAATTGAAAAGATTGGCGATACAGAAAACTTAGTTCAGAAGAATTACGACACTGGTATTGAGATTGAACCTGAGTCATGGCATCGTCTGACAATTAAATCCTTCCTCAATAAAGAAAAAACTAAATTAATGTTCAATGTTTGGCTTGATGGAGCGGAGGATCCGATTACTGCAGAAGGAGTAACTGATTTCTTATCTTTGGTTACACCGAATGAAGACTCGGACAATTATCTTCAGGGTGTTGCCTTTGATGGTAAGGGTGCGGTTGATGATATCGTCTTTACGACGACGGATCCGTTCTATGTGCCGCCGGCCAAGGTTAATGTGTCTGTGTCTATTAATGATTTCGATGCTATTGATCTGGCGATTCTTGGTTCCGAGTCAATAACATCAGGTTCTGCTTCATATGAGTTTGATAAGGGAACAACGCTTAATCTTATGTTTATGTTAAAAGAAGGATACGAGCTTGTATCGTCCTCGCCTGTAGCATCAAATGATAACGGTATTTATTCGATTACTGTGGTGCTTAATTCTAATGTAACCGTAGAGATTGTAGTTCGGAAAGCTGGTGGTGGCGATGTTGTTACATATCCGACTGTTAAGCCAAATGGAGATTCTACTACACAAGAAACACTTTCTGCGAGCGCTGTAGCGGCAATCGAAGAGGCTTTGGCTGGTGTTGAAACGATGCCTGCTGCGTTGACTGTTATTGTTAATGAAAAGGAATACTTTGGCGACGAGGCAGTTGCGAAGATCAATGAAGTCGTTACGATGTTTAAGGCTGCCAAAGAGGGAGAGACTCTTAAGTTCTTCGATGCAAGTGGCATTATGAAAGTCAGCTTCAAGGCGAAGAATCCTCTCATGGAGACTGAAACCGCAGAAGCTACCGATTATGAGGCGATGGTCGGAGAGTCTGCCGCGACGGTTACGAGTGACTATACAGTTAATAAGGAGACTGTCGATCTTACTCCTGGCGTAACTGGGGAGAACGAGGCTGTAACCTTTAAGTTGGTTATCAAGCCTGTCAGTTCGACTGGTTCAGATACTGGTTCAGCAGAGCAGGAATAAGCCTTAAACTTTGATTCAGCAAAGCGAAGCCCGTGGCCATTAAGGTCGCGGGCTTTGTTGTTTTGGGGAGTTGGGCGCTTGACGCGCGATCACGAAAGCTGAGAACTACGGTGGGTTAATCGGAGGCTCTTCTCGGTCTCGACTCGCTGCGGAGTTGTTACGCCTTTTCATTCAAGACAACAAAGAACGCTTACTCCGGGGAAGCCATAAGCGAGTCATTTGTTGCGTACAACGTCTCTCCTACGGCTACAATCCTTCGCGAGTCTCACTCGAAGACCTCCGATTAACCCACACTCCGCTAAGTTGAAGGTGTAGCGGATGATTAGGTTTTTGCGCGTTGCTTAGATAGCGATGCGCACGGTGTTATAACCAATCATAGCCTTACGGAGTAGATTGCAAGAAGAAGGGCATGAAGGGCGAGGGGCCTGTCTCCCTAGTTTCGATTGGATAGAGGTGATAGAAGGGCGAGGGTGGGGTTTGAGGTTTTTAGGGATTTCGATGTTGCAAGATTTGGGCAGAAGGGGTATAATTTATGAGAGGTTTAAAATAAGGGACAAATTATGAAACATACAATTGTAACTAAAATTAAACGGTTTGCACTTACATTATTCGCCGCGCTTTGCGTCGGGAATGTGTGGGCGGGTTATCTATCGTTTGATGTAGATAAATTTACTATGTCAGAAGATGGTACAATAACCTTTGATGCGGTGCTTGGTTATCATGGAACGACTACTGAGCGATTCGCCCAATTAACGGCTACTGGCTATAATGAAGATGGTGATAAGGTTTTTGAAAATAAGAAAGTAATAGACTATTCAACAACTCAGGTAGAATTGGAAACCGAATTTAACGGTGGTGATGGGTATATAACACAACCTTGCACTATCGCTAATACTGGTTTAAGCGCTACAGGTTATAAGATTGAGTTTCATTTCTGGGCTATTAAGTCTGACGGCTCATTAAGCGCAGATTACGATACTACTCACATTGTGTCGGCTCCAATTGGAATATCGCGTGTAAAGGCGAAATATGGTGATCTTTTATTCCGTGTTTCAGGTAATGTTGATGACAGATATCCGATTTCTGCCATTAAGGTTAATTACATTCTTGGTACAGGAACTCCGAATTTAGTTAAGGAAGCTACAATTGATTCTCAGGCTAAGACTTTCATTTGTGAAATTCCTTATACTCCTACGCAATATACTTTGACATATAATATCGTTGTTGAATATACTGATGGCACCTCAAAGACCTTTTCAAGTAATGAGAAAACTACATTTACAAAGGAAAGGCTCAAAGCAGATAATATAAAGGTTATTTATACATGGACTGGCGAAGGTGACGGAACGAGCTGGACGGATGAATTAAACTGGACCGTTAATAGTGAAGCGGATACCGTCGGTTATCCAGGAACTCACGACGGATCTTACTATCGCACGATGTTCACTATCTCTAAGGATGTTGAATGCATTGATTTAAAGGGTGGGACTTACGGCTTTCCGGATGATGGCGGTATGTATATCGCTCCTAATAAGACCGTAAAATTTAAAAACGGTACGTTTAGATTTACTGCTGCAAAGGTAAGTAGAACTAAGGCTGATAATACTGGCTCTTCACAGGATTATATCGGTTCTGATGGTGGAACTCTTATTTTTGAGAATGTAAAGTTAAGACATTGTAATGACAATAGCTCTGAAGGGGATAATATTTTAGCCGTTATTCCGCAAACTGGAGCGACTATTGTTTTCGAAGGTACGTATAGCGATAATTGGGATTATTGTCCTAATGCGAATAATACTGGCACGAAGATTATTATTCGCGATGGCGAGTTGACATTGTCGCGTAATCTTAGTTCCAACGCTAATGGTTCTCAGAATGACGTTCTTATTTCGAACGCTAAGTGGTATATCAATAATGCGTCTTCGAAAACAATAACTCCGTATAAGACGCTCACCTTCCGTGACGGTCCTGATCGTCAAGCTCAGGTTATTAATACGGGCGACTTGATGCTTCTTGGAACGTATGACTTCGCTTTGCCAGCGACGCCATATTCTACGCCTTATTACAAGCTTCGTTATTTGGCATCGGCTGATGCTGGAACAATCAAGGTAGATGTCACTAATTATAAGGGTAAAGATCGCGTTCCGCTTATTGCGTTCACTGGTACGCTTAATGATAATACTAAGAATGCAATGAAAACGATAACGACAACTGCCAGCAAGTTCGTTGTTACAGCTGACGGTGTCGATGCGAAGCATAGCCGGCGCGCAAAGCTTGAGTGGGATGAGGCGAAGAAGACGCTTTATTATTCGCAGGATCCGATTAAGGGATTTAGGGTGATTGTAAGGTAGGAGTTAGGGTATCCGCAACCCGCTTGAGCCCGCTTCGCGGCTCACTTCGTTCGGGGTATAACCTTGTGGGTGCTCGCAACCCATAGGGACGCGAGCAAGCCTCGCGACCGCGAGGCCGAGTTAGTCGTTAGCGGGGCCCGTGGCTGAGAAGTCGCGGGCCTTGTTGTTGTTTTTTTGGGAGGTGGGCCGCTCCGCGGCGGTACACGAAAGCTGAGGCGGTGACGAATCGCGCGTAAAGCGCGATTGAATCGTCGCTGTCCGCACACACTTTAAGGCTTCGCCTTAAGTGGTGCGTCCAACTCCGATTCACCCTAACGGGTTTCGTCACTCGCCTCAGACACGAAATCCCCTTCGGGGACACGAAAACGCCGCACAAGTGCGGCTACACGAAAAGTGCAACAGTTGAGAAGCCTTGTACAATCTGCGAATTTTGATAAACGCGGCGGACGATGTAACTGACGCGGATTTACTTAACCAATCATAGCCTTACGGAGTAGATTGCAAGAAGAAGGGCATAATTTAGTCAGAGTATTTATTCTTCAGTCAATCTTGTGCCAATATTGTTATATTTACTTCGTGTTTGCTATGATTGGTTAAGTTCGTTTACTTTAGTTCCATAGCACTTCATCTAAGCAAAACGCAAAGAATAAATATCCATTGTTCACCTTCACCTTTTAACTTCACCTAAACTTTATACCTCGTAAATCCATTTTCATTCTTCGACAGAATGTACTCACTGTCTCCAGTGTTGTGCTTTTCGTGTAGCCTCCGAAGGAGGCGTTTTTGTGTCCCACGAATGTGGGCTTTCGTGTTTGAGTTAAGCGACGAAACCCGATAGGGTGAAGAGTCGTGGGGCGCATCACCGAGGCGAAGCCTCAGGGTGAGTGCGCACGACGGCGCTTCAATCGCGCGTAGCGCGATTCGTCGCTAACTCAACTTTCGTGTACCGCGCCGGAGGCGCCCCTAAGAGAATACGACTTAACAATATATCACCCCTGGCGTTTATAAAAAGGGTTGCGAAACAAGGCGGGTAGAAAATGATATAATATCTGCGTAACATAGAATAAAAAATAATCGTATAGATGAGGTTGATATGTCATTAATGACGGTATATCACGGTGGCTATGTTCCGGTAGAAAAACCGGAAATAAGAACCGGACCTTTTAATAAGGATTTCGGCGACGGGTTTTATTGTACGGTTTTGCGTGAACAGGCTGAACGCTGGGCGCGGCGGAATGAAACGCCGGTAGTGAGCTGTTATGATGTCCGGCTTGATGATACGCTTGATATTGTTGATTTCAAAACAATGACGGATGAGTGGCTTGATTTCATCGTTTCGTGCAGAAGCGGGGTCAAGCATGGACATGATATTGTGATCGGAGCGATGGCGAATGACCAGATTTACAATTATGTCGGCGATTTTATCGACGGCGCCATTACGCGAGATCAGTTTTGGAGCCTGATGAAATTCAAGTATCCGACCCATCAAATCGTGTTTTGCACTCCGCAGGCATTGCAATGTCTGCGTTTTCGGGGAAGCGAGGTTGTGCATGACTGAAGAAACAGGCCGGGAAAGTCGCGAGGCGAATGCTCTTTTTTACCTTTGTTCATTAATCGAGTTTATTGCCCGAATGACAAAAAACAGGCGTAATCTTGTCGTCGCGAAGTTGGGAGAAGCGCGGTTGCGCAAAATATTCGATTTGGCCGATGTCTATCATTCCGACAACATTGAGCGCGTGGCGTCGGATTTTATAGCGGCATCTGAAATTGAAACCGGTTCGTATGACAATGTCACGAAATGTCGTTATTCCGTTCCGTCCCATTGGGATATCGGCAAGGTGTACAAGCGATTGATACTTGGAGTGTCCAAAGACAAGGGTGTCGATTTAATTGCAGCGCTGCAAGCCGTTTATGATTCGTTCATAGCGGAGAAGATTGACGACTATAATACCAGCGTCTACTACGATTCGCCGGCAGCGCACTTGGCGGACTTTAAGATGGGGGCATTGTCGGCCGAACAGTAGGGAATTGTTAGATGAGGTAAGGTGTTGGTCGTTAGTGGGGCCCGTGGCTGAGAAGTCGCGGGCTTAGATTTTATAAACTCCGATAGGTTGCCGATGCCTACACTAACGTTTCGGCTTAGGGGCTGCGCATTTGATAACCGATTATTTGTATGCAGTATGTGGATTGTTTTTGTATATGCCTTCGGCATGGGGTCTGGGGTGG
>JAZOQU010000042.1:0-9820 GCA_045656225.1 Kiritimatiellia bacterium
CAAAACAAGCGGATTAAAGGAAGAATCGAACTCCTTTGAAGAATTCTGATACTTAAACCAATCTTTACTGTTCCACTCGCCGTCCGCCCTTTCTCGCATCCGAGGGCGATATGTATGCTTATCGAGATACTTCCCGGTATAAGTGCGAGCCTCACTATACGTCCATCCGTAATGATAGGCGTAGTAATAAGCGGAATGTTGATATTTTTTACGCATAGGTCTTGATTTGTACGATAGATATCTTGACTAAAACCTTTACTAAAAGAAACTCCTTAAAATTTCTAAATAAAAATTATTTCATTTAGAAATTTCAGATACTTAACACTTTAGAAGCTCCTTTTTTTTACAGTTAAGATTTTATCATTCAGCAACAGTATATCATAAAATGAGAATTTTTTGCGGAAAATTCTTAAGTGAAGCAAACGAACTCGTTAGAGTGAAGCAAAGATGGACGCACCACTTAAGGCGACGACTCTAAGTGTGGGCGTACAGCGACGATTCAATCGCGCAAAAGCGCGATTCGTCACCGACTCAGTTTTTGTGGGCGCGCTGGAGGCGCAGTAACACCTCTCCCCCTCTGTGCCTCACTGCCTCCGTGCCTCTGTGTTTATTTTAACACAGAGTGGCGGCGCAAGGGGCCTCATCATCGAAACCTGTCGGATTTTAATAATCCCCCAATGCCACTATCCGCTTAATGCCTTTAGCGAGAACTTCCCGCCACGTATCTCTGACAAAACAATTCCGCAAAGATCACTTCATGAAAAAACCGAGGACCAGTTTCGCCGAATTTTCGGCCGAACGAGGAGACTGCTCTATGGCGTACAACGCTGAAAGCTCCGAAAGAGGACAATCATGCTTTTTACCTGATAAAGCGCACTCTATCATCTCGCACTGCTTCACCTTCAATTCGCCTGCTCGAATGGCCAATTTAACCGCATCGTTCGGCCTATCTATCGCCCTCCACTTCTCCAGTGCCTTTTTAGTCCGCTCTGACTGCCTTTTCGCCTTTGCTGGAAGCGTCTTCGCCTTCGCGGGATTCTTAGCTGCCCAAGCCTCAAACCAGCCGTGAGGAGGCGCAATGCCCTCCTTAAGGCCCGACCATTGACGTGAATCGGCGTTGATCAGATCGCGTCCGCTGACAAAGAGTTCGTCCACCATCTCAGGCGTGCAGGAAGCCCCGAATGTATCTTGAACCGCCTTCTTCCAATCCGCAGCACTATCTGCCGACGGATTTAGAAAACGCTTGGCGGCATATTCGATCAGCGGCCGCTGCAGCCTTTTAAGCGACTGTCTTATCGACCATGACGTCAAACAGAACCCTGCGTATCTTTTATCGCGCGCTATCGCGCCGAGCCCAGTGATATTCATGCGATGGTAGCGCGCGTCAACAAAGAACGGATCATCGCCCCACGACTGACAGGTTCCGCACATTATAAGCTCATATTCAAGCGACGAAAGTTTCGCTATTTGAGAAGGACTCGTCCTGGCGAGAAAATCATCCGTGCCGCACCTGTAATCCCAATACCAGACGGTATAATCGCCGGGCAGAGACGTTTTCGATTTCGAACATTTCTCATCAAGAAGCATATCGTGCCACACGCCGGGACGAATCCCCCGTGCGCGAAGCTCCTTCGAGAGAAAATCCAAATGCTCCACATAAAGCTCCATTCTGTCGCGCTTCCTGCAGACCGGACAACTGCCGAACCAATAGGCCTCATCACCACCCAGATGGAAACGCTTAAGACGCGAGCCGAAAAGGTCGAGATAATCTCTCAACAAAGCCGTCTGAAACTCTCTCACACAGCTTTTTGAAACGCAGTAACAGTCTGATTTGTCGGCGCGCTCTCTGAAATGACGATACTCAGGGCAATTCATTATGTACTCGCCGTGACCGAACGTCTGCATAAGAGGTATCGCCTCGAGTCCGAGTTTATCGGCCTCAATAAGAATCTCCTTAAACTCCTCGCGCGAAAACGCGTCCGGCGAAACAGCGGGCGCAATCGCAGGAAGCTCAACTTTATTTTCGATCTCCCAAAGAATTGCGTTATATCCTGCGTTTGAAGCCGTATGCAAAAGCTCCATTACGAGTTCGCGTTTCATCTGAATTACGTTAAAGTCGAGATGAAATACAAGAAGCTGTTCACTTTTCGTTCCGCTTGAAAATGCGAAAAGCGGCGCAAAAAGAAGAAGCGCGAGAACAAATTTAATCGTTGTCACGAACTTCTCCAGTTGGTGTTGGAGCCTGGATACGCCTCGTCGTTAATAGCGATTGACGGCTTGAACGTCGTGCAGCCGATTCCTGCAAGTTTATCCTTAAGCGCGGCGAACTGCGACTCGTCCTCGTATGTTCCGACGATCGCTCCGCCGGAGCCCGCGAACTTCGCCGACGCCCCCGACTCGCGCGCCGTCATCACCATATTGCGGTTAAGCTCGGCGACATTGAAGATCCTGTCTCTCAAATCGAAGTTCGCGTTAACCAAATCCGCGATCAGCTCCTTCTTGCCCGCGACGAGCGCGTCGCGCCCCTTTTGGGCGATATCGGCGAACTCACTCATCGCCGAAAGAATATCGGGCTTTTTTTCCTCAAAAAGCTTTTTAACCTTCTTGTGGGCCTTGCCGCTTTCCTCGGCGCGGTTCGGATCGAATGCGACATAAATGTTCGGCAAAAGCCCAGGATCAAGCCGCTCGTAAATGCCGCGGTTATTCGCCTCGACAAACGACTTCTCAAAGTCCATAAAAACGAGCCCATTGTACATCTGAATTACACGATCTTGAAAACCGCAGTTGATACCGAGCTCGAGCTTTTCTGCCTCGAGACAGATCGTCGGCGTATGCTCCAAGGGAATCTCCACCGAATAGAATTTCATGAGCGCCTTGAGCATCGCCGAACAGATTGCCGACGATCCGGAAAGCCCCACGAGTCGCGGAATGTTCGTCCTGTACTCAGCGGTGAAATTCCTGTTTTCGAGCTCGATGCCGTTCTCGAAGCAATATTCGAAAAAGAGTTTCGCGACCGCCTTCAGCATGCGGATGCCGCCATAATAACCGTAAAGCCGGATATCGCGCACGAGTTTCTCGGGCGAATCGAACGTCGCGTCGTCCACCTCACCCGGCACAAAGCGCATCTTCGCGGATTCAGTCAGCGTTAAATCAACGCAATAATCCGAAAAGGCGAACGACATCGTCTTGCCGAAATACCCGTCGGAAGGATTGCCTAAAAATCCCGCCCTCGGAAAACTTCGCGTGTTAACCGTTTTCATTCATAGCCTCCAATGCTTTCAAATAACCGTTAGGATTCCCGATATCGTGTCTGTGACCTGGATAGATATAGCCGAAAACCGTCTTCTTCGCGAGCATCCTGCGTATCGCGTCTGTAAGTTGAATCTCTCCGCCTACGCCGGCCGTCTGATCTTTAAGATAGCTGAATACGGCTGGATCAAGAAGATAACGCCCCGCTACCGCAAGATTGCTGGGAGCCTCCTCTACCGCCGGCTTCTCAACGATATCGGCGAGCTTAAAGAACACCTCGGAGATATCAGAAGCGCTCTTCATTATCCCGTAGCGCGAAACACGCTCGCGCGGCACTTCTTCGCACCCGATAACGCTCGCTCCGCCGTTCGCATCCGAAATCGCCTTCATCGCCGCCGACGCGTTGCCGCCGCTTACGAGCGCGTCGCCCAAAAGCACGAGCACCGGCTCGCTTTCCGCCTCGAAATGCTCCGCCGCCTGCAGAACGGCGTGCCCGAGACCGTGCTGCTCAAGCTGATCGACCCACACGATCGGCGCCTTAGGAGGATTAAATTCAAACCACTTTTTAAGAAGAGGTTTTTCGGGCGAAGTTATTATAACGACCTCATCCGCGCCAGCCTCAATCGCCTCATCGACAATGAGCGAGATCGCAGGCCTCGCGCCGATTGGCAACATCTCCTTGGGTATGAGTTTCGTCCACGGCGCGAACCGCGTTCCGTGACCTGCGGCTGGTATTAAAGCTTTCATATTTTTAGCGGAGCTCTAAAAGAAGCGGCATAAATACACCACCAACTACACTGCGCGCAGTAAACGCGCGTCTAAGCGCACTATCAGCGATATAAAAATCGCAGAATGGAACGCGGTCAGGAGTTGTATTTAAGAAGTTATAAAGCCCAGAACACATAAACTCAAGATCGGCGCGCTCACCCGTAAGACAACCGGCCCAGACTATCCAATCGGCCTTGGTATAAGTCTTACGCGAATCAAGCGGCACTCCAAAGGGAAACGCTTCAGCGCGATATGTCACCATCTCGCCCTTGGCAACTTCATCAGGGAAAAGATTAAGCTTAAGAACACGATCCCATACGAGATTGTACTTCAAGCTCCATGTATCGGGCTGATCGAACGCAATACGCGTTCCTCCGTGCGCGCCGCCCTTGGCCGCCTCGATCCATTTCGGAACCATCGACTCGGCAAGAGCGCGATAACGCTTGGCGACATCCTTCTCGCCGCGCATATCCGCGAGCTTGGCGTAACATGCCAAAGCCACAATAGACTTAACCGAGAGATTGGCGTTATGGGCCAAGTGACCTGCGAAGTCATCTGTGCAAAGCTGATTGCCGGGATCATAACCAAACTGAGAGAGATACTCCGCCCACTTGGTGACTTCACCCCACCAGCGTCCGGCGAAATCGGCGTTACCCTCTTTCTCGGCGGTCGCAGCAAGAAGTATAAGCATATTGCCGCATTCTTCGACGGGCATACGAGAAGCGTCATCTGCGCCACCGCCTACAGACTGCCCCTTCTTCATACCGTAGAACTGACCTTCAGCAACAGGGAAAAGACCTAAATCGTGAGGCGCATACGGATACGGCCAATCCTTCGACGCGGCATAAATGCACGTCGGGGCAAGCGAGGCTTTAGCGAGCGTAAGCGAAGTCATGAGAAGATGAGGGAACTGGGGATAAAATACATCCGTCGTACCGATCATACCGCCAGAATGATTCTCAGCCGAAAGGAGGAACGGCTCGCCATCTGTATTAGCCACGAACTTACACGCGGCGAAACTCTGACGCCACGACAAATCTGCAATCGCCGCATATTTCTCGCCGCCGACCTTAATCATGTCCTTGCGGAACTTCTTGTCAAAAGCCTTGCACTTTTTCTCGAGTTTTTTAGCGTCCTTAAGTGCCTCGGCGAGCATTACATCAAACTTCTTGCCGTCACGGGCCCACCAATCGACCAGATCATTACCGAAAAATCTAACGCTCTTCACATTATCGTACGCCAAAAGAAAGCGCGTTGCATTACCCTCTTTAACAGGACCTACGAGATGCACATATCCCCAATCGGCGCGCTTATGATCGCCCTTGATTGAAAACGGCTTCTGCTCGGCGCGACCGACAGAAATATCACGTACGCCAGCGACGGTATTCGTGGCCCAGACCATCTTTGCCGAATCATCGTTAGTCGCCCACTCTGATGTAATTTCGGCGCGAACCTTGTAATCCTTGGCGCCCTTGACGCGAACCGTCACATAAGTTACAGGGCGCGAAAACACGTCTAAATCATCGGTAAGACGAGGCGTGGTGAAATCGATTTCGGTCTTAAGATCTTTACCGTCGGAAAATTTGTAAGTAGTCACCGTCGCTCCGACGTTGAGCGAAGTCTGCCGGAGAACGGGCGTTTCGGACACCTGCCTAACGCCACGGCCGCAAAGACGATAAGTCTTGCCGTCGGCATCAAGGAAAATCCAAAACGACTGCTTAGCGCCGCTCCAATGAACCGTATCGGAGGCGTAAAGCTTATCCGTCGCGCTCCATACGCTAAAATGAGGCTCCACCGAAACAAGCGGTACCGCCGGCGGACGAATAGCAGCGGACGCACTTATAACCGACATCAGCACACAGCTCAAAACTACGGTTTTTTTCACGCAATTTTCTCCTTATATGGATTTTTTTTATAATTTCAATTAGTAATTATAGTCAATTATACCGCAGATAGTCAACTTGAAACAAGCTTCAACAGATTACCTTTCGCAGACACAGCTGATTGCCTTGCCTACATTACCGAAAGAATCAAGCGGCGCAACCCGGAATGTCTCAGACCCCAAGGGAAACCTGTCGGCAAAAACGGTTGCGACAACTCTCTTCGAGAATTTCGCATGTTTCTCCGGATAGAAGCCTCCGGCGGCGCAAATACGCACCCGCGCTTGCGTACCTCCCGCGTTCTGTGCGGAAATCTCATACTCCGCAACGCGGCCTGCGGCATTCGCCGGAGGGAACTCAAACCGGATTGCAGGCTTCTCCTCCTGCGCGATGATTAACTCTTCCCTTTTAAGGCCACGCGTCTTTGCGCATGTGCGCTTGACGGTAAGTTCCGCTCCGGCGGGAAACTCGGCCCTCTGCGCAGTCTTGGCTCTCACCGCGAAACTTTTCGCCTTTGCGGGCAGTTCCACAACCCAATCCTCACCCAACTTCATTCCGCTTAAAAACTCCCGCTTTTCAAACTCTATCCGATCGTCAAAGACGCTCACGATCTGACCGACGCGGATGTCGGGACAAACCGATTCGTTAGCCATCGACTTCGGCGCATTATATCGAGCGTAATAGACGCCCCTGTCAGAGCGCTTCACGTTCGGCGCGTAGACGTCGCAACCGCCGTTCTCGTATCCCGCGACATCTACGCGATTGTAAATAGGGTTTGCCGACAGATAGCGTAGCGATCCCGTCGCAACCGACGTAAACGCGCCGCGCCACAACGCGCGCTCGTTCGAAAGCGGTTCGTGAGAGTGGCCTGAAAATGCGACAGCCTGAGGAAAGGCGGACAAAAGTCTGGTAGACGTCCCGTCATCGACACCCCAGGCGCCCTTCCCGTACACGGTATCGCGAGGATGAGGATGCTGAACATAAAAGAACGGCTTTGAGGGATCGCACGCCTCCATCATCGAACGAAAAGCGTCCGCACATCCATTGCATCCCGTCTCGGCATATCCGTTGCACCAGACGCCGGGCTGCCAGTGCGAACAGAAGAAATCGAATCCCTTGACCGTTTTCCTGAAATACGGCTTCCATTCTTCATGGAAACAGAAATCCCACGTCTTGCGCGGATCGGCCTCGATCGCCTCGCGGCGAAGTTCTGCCGGATCCTTGAACACGTCACCACCTTTTTTAAGCGCGTATGCATCATGGTTACCGAAGACGAAAAGGCGCTCAACTCTGCGTCCGTCGGGCGCCCTGTCATCAGGAAAAACCTTGAACCATGTATCGGCGACCGCTTTCAACTCACTCACAAATCCGATATCGGCGATATCGCCCGCAATCATCACCGCGTCAACGCCGCAATCACGGAAATAGGTCAGCGTACGATCAAGCGTCTGGGTGTCGTAGCCTGGAGCAAGGGATCGTCCGTCCGCCGCGAGTTTCACATGAACGTCGCTGATTACGCCGAATTTAAGGCGCGCGGCCCCTGCGCCAGAGAAGGGAGCCATCACTCGGCACCCGGACACGAATCCCGCGCCTGCAAGCATCCCGGTTATAAAATCGCGCCTCTCAATCATCTTTATACCTCCATTAGGATATGTCCGAATCAACGGTGTTAGAATTGTAGGGTAAAATCATTTCTCAATCCTTCGTTTTTTAGAAGGAGTCCCGCATTATTATACCATTTTCCCATCGTACAACGTAGCCCCATGGACACATCGCACAAGCACATAGTGCGTTGAGCGTCCCTGACCTTCACGTTTAAGGTACGTCTAAAACTCAAACAAGCCGATCCAGGTTTGCGCGAACAAGCCGCGCAAAACCAAATGCGAATTTATCTGAAACAAGTGATTCTCCGAGCCCAGCGTCAATACTTGACTCAAGCGAATCCGCAATGCGTGCGATAGCCTTGAGCGTCTGACGCTCGTTGAGTCCAATCGTTTTTGCGAACACGTGAAAATCGTCACCATCGATCCTCGCCTTCTTACCATTCAATGTGAGTGCCATGTCCTCTGTATCGTCCGGCATAAGCATTTTCACAGGCAAAAGGTCGTATGCATCCGATAGATGCCACGATCCGTTATTCTCGCGTAGCAGAGAAAAGTTCTTGAGATGCATATCGGAGTTACCAGTGAGAAACGAAAACAGGACGACCTCGAAAAAGCGGACAACATCCGCGCCACCCACCGATGAATACAGCCTAATTTTCTTGGCGATCTGCTCGTACGAACCGAAGTACTTGCGCTCGGTCAGACGTTCCGTTAGCTGACAAAAGTCCTCCATGTGCTTCACGTGCGGCGTTCTGTCCATACGCCTCGTCAGGTATGCGCGACGTCCGCCCGAAAGTGACGCCAACGAGAAATCCGCCGTCTTGATTCCGCATTTTCGGGCAAGCGACATCGTCAGATGTTCGCTCTCGATAAGCCACGGATAATCATTTGACGGCAGTTTAAGGATGTAGTTGCCCTCAAAGCCGACAATCGTAATGCGCGGCGAAACGCCAGAGTCGCGTTCAAGATGAACAGATAGCTTTGGCTGCACACCGCAGACACTGACGCGCGATGCGACTAGCCGCCGCGCCATCTTGTTTATCTCCTCATCCGAGTACGGAAACTCGAACATAAGCTCCCCCTCAGTCAGTCCGCCGCTATAAGTCTCGGCAGGTGCTGACGACATAACGTCTCCGTGCATCCGAACGCTGACAGCTCCAATGGCTGAAGAACAGCACGCGAGCAGCAACCCCATGCGGTCGCGACTGTCAATCTTCCAATTTTTCTCAGCAATATCGAGCAACCACCCCTCCGGGATGAGTCCATCAAAGAAAGGAAACAATGCATCAGAAACATACGCCTCTCTTCGTAGGGGCATCGTGCAACTCACAGCGACTGCGGAAGGATCGTCCAGATACGGCTCATCGTAGCGAAATGAGAACTTGCCGTCGTCATTCTCCGTCAGCTCGCCTGCCAACCTTCCGAACACATAGATATCAGCCTTCCGCATAGATGCTCCTATCAATCGGCACCGGACCCACACATGCACTAAAAAGGTCTAGCACCTGATTCACCTTGTCAAGCCGAAGCGACACCTTACCCTGCTCCAATTCGCGCACAAAACGAAGACCCACGCCCGCATAGTCCGCTAATTGGACTTGTGTCCAGCCCTGTTCTCGACGCTTCGCCTTCACAAACGCCGATAGACTACACCCTTTCGGGTATGATTTATCATCAGACATAAACTTTAACCCCCTTAGGGTATAATTCTTACAAAATTTAGCAAAATTATACCATATCGGGTGCATCAAATCAATCACTATGGAATCCGAGGGGCTCCATTGGTAGGGTGAGAATGGTGAGGTGAAATCATTTTACACCCCACCGTTCTTTGGAAGTTATCAGAATTTTTATAATCATCCATCATCATCACTGTCAATTATACCACTTTAACGCATAAAATAAAAGCGCAGGAATTCGCACCCGAAAATCAACCAACAAAAAAATTCCCGATCCGATGGTTTCTTAGCCTAGTATTCCTATCATTATTTAACTCAAACTACACACATAAGGGGGTATATTTTTGATTACATACAAATCTTACCCCTTTAACTTGCTTTTTCAGAACTGATTTGTTACACTATAGCTATGAAATTCTACAAGCGAGAAATATACCTCAATAAAATAAGAGGCTTTTATAACGACACTGATATTATTAAAGTCATTACAGGAGTGCGGCGCTGCGGAAAATCTTGCTTAATGGCTACAATCGCGGAGGAACTTCAATTAAAAGGCGTCTCCGATTCTCAAATTGTTTATCTGGATCTTGACCGTAGGCCTTACCGCTCCGTAAAAACACCAGAGAGCCTTGAAAAACTC
>JAZOQU010000043.1:0-26977 GCA_045656225.1 Kiritimatiellia bacterium
ACGTAAAAAAATGAATGACGAGGCGTTTTCTGATTTTACGAATAAAGTAGTACGGTTGAGTAATGCCTCATTGGATGAACAAAAAGTATTGTTTTGGAGGTTAAATTTGGGAGAGCAAGCGGAAATATATGACGCTCGTCAGCGCGACGCACTGCCGAAGGAGGAAGAATGATAGGAGCGCTTTTATTAGCTGCGACATTAAATGTCGGCTCTTTGCCTCCAATCGAATATTCGGATTGCGAGGTATCGACGAATGTCGTTTTGGCGACTTCGCCTGAAATGAGCGAGATGGAGTTTACGCTTTCTCTCTTCTCGACTTCGAGTAATGTCGTTGAAGTCGCTTTTGGAACCGATGCTGATTTGGACGGTGATATTTCGCGGAAAGAAACGGAGCTTGTTGTCGGATCTGAATGCGCTTAAAAAGCGCCTTCAGATGAAAAAGTCTACACCGAAAAAGAAGGGGTGTGAAAATAAATTTTCATAGGGTTTTATTGGGCTTTTTTGAAAAATGGGATAAATCACCCCAGAAAAAGTGGGATAAGGGTGGAAGTGCGTTGAAGTTGACTATCTGTCGAAGAATTGGATATACTATTGGATTATGAATAAAAAAATCTTTTTTACAACCGTCTTTGCTTCGGCGTCGTTGGTTGCGGCTGCTCTTGATCTTGATTATCTTACCGAACTTGTCGCCATTCCGAGCGTTTCGGCTGAAATTAACGAGGTCAATAAATCAATGCGTTTTACGCGTGATTATCTTGTTAAACGCGGCATAAACTGCACATTGGAGACCGCTCCCGACGGGCGCGAGATTCTTTATGCCGCAACGACGCCCGGCAAGTGTCATGATTTTGTCTTTTCCGTCCATCTTGATGTCGTGCCTGCCGGCAAGCCGGACCACTTCAGGCTTGTACGCAACGGAGACCGCATTGAAGGGCGTGGAACAAGTGACTGTAAAGGTAATGCGGCCTCTGTGGTTGAAGTGTTGTGCAAACTTGCAGGAAAAGGCTTTTCCGTAGGATGTATTTTCGGGCCGGATGAGGAAATCGGCGGTGCCGGAACACGTTGGATGGTTGACGAGAAGGGGTATAGACCTAAAAAGATGGCTATTGTCGTAGATGCGCGGGCGAGAGCGGTCGGTTATGCCCACAAGGGGCAGACTTACGTGAAGATCAGCGCCAAGGGTCGCAGCGGGCATTCTTCGCGCCCTTGGACGTGTGACGACTCAATCACGAAGGTTGCTCTTGCATACGCCAAAATCCGCGAAATATGGGATCAGAGACATCCTCTTCCCGAAGACAAGTGGTCTGATGTGATGGTTCCGACATTCATAAAGGCCGATAGCGGAGCTTTGAATCTCATCCCTTCCCAAATGGAGCTTATTCTTAATTTGCGAAGCGTGAATCCTGGTGCTACCGACGAGCTTGTCAATCTTGCGAAGGAGGTTGCGGTCGGTTGTGATGTGGAACTTATGCGTTATTCTCCTCCCGTCAACTCCGATCCCAAACATCCTCTTATGGAGTCTCTGAGAAAAACTATTGAAGAGGAGTGCGGATCGGAAATTCCCTTCACCCGCATGGTTGCCGCAACTGATGCCCGATGGTTTGTCAGTTGCAATATACCGATTGCTCTTATCGGAGCAAAGGGTGGCGGAGCCCATGCGATCGATGAATATAAGCTGATTTCCAGTCTTGAAGAGATGGAACGATATCTCATTAAGTTTTTAAGTGCGAACAAATAAGAATCTGTATGACAGACACCAGTCTTAAAGATTACGGAGCGGACGTCTTTTACGGAAAGGCGATCCGCAAGCACATGTCCAAAGCCGTCGCCGATAAACTTATCGCGACGATGCGCGAGGGTAAGCCTCTCGATCCGTCGATCGCCGATGCGGTCGCCGAGGGGATGAAGAACTGGGCGCTCGAAAACGGAGCGACGCATTTCACGCACTGGTTCCAGCCGATGACCGGCGGAACGGCCGAGAAGCACGACGCGTTTCTCGAGCCGACGGGTCCCGCTCAGGCGGTCAACAGATTTTCCGGCAAGAATCTCATCGGCGGCGAAACCGACGCGAGCAGTTTTCCCTCCGGCGGCCTGAGATCGACGTTCGAGGCGCGCGGCTACACGGCGTGGGATCCTACTTCGCCCGCGTTCATCAAGCGCCACGGCAACGGAGCGACGCTCTGCATTCCGACGGCGTTCTGCGCCTACACGGGCGCCGCGCTCGACATGAAGACGCCGCTTCTCCGTTCCATTCAGGCTCTCTCCCGTGCGACCGAGCGTCTTATGAAGAAGTTCAAGCGCCCGAAGGCCCATGTTTCGGTCACGCTCGGCGCCGAGCAGGAATATTTTCTCATCGACAAGAGTTTTTATCTCAAGCGGCCCGATCTTCTTCAGACGGGACGTACCGTTTTCGGCGCGGCCCCCGCGAAGCATCAGCAGCTTGACGATCATTATTTCGGCGCGATCCGTCCGCGGATTCTCAACTTCATGACCGAGGTCGAGCAGCGCCTGTGGCGTCTCGGCATCCCGGCCAAAACGCGCCACAACGAAGTCGCGCCCGCCCAGTTCGAGCTCGCGCCCATGTTCGAGGATATGAATCTCGCCGTCGACCACAACATGCTCGTCATGGAGGTTCTGCGTCAGACGGCGGAAGCGAACAATCTCGTATGTCTTCTCCATGAGAAGCCTTTCGAGGGCGTCAACGGCTCCGGCAAGCATTGCAACTGGTCGCTTTCATATGGAGATCGCAATCTACTATCTCCCGGGGACAATCCTCGAGACAACGCGATATTCCTCACGGTTCTCTCTGCCGTGATCCGCGCCGTCGATCTCCATTCCGACATTTTGAGAATGTCTGTCGCCGGGGCCGGGAACGATCACCGTCTCGGCGCTAACGAGGCGCCGCCCGCCATCATTTCGATATTCCTCGGCGATGAGCTTTCCGAGGTCATGCGCGAGATCGAGACCGGGAAGGCCGGTCGGAAGACGGGCCGCACGACCATGAAAATCGGCGTCGATACGATGCCGCCGCTGCCGCGCGACACGACAGACCGCAACAGAACTTCGCCGTTCGCCTTTACTGGCAACAAGTTCGAATTTCGCGCTCCCGGCTCGTCGCACAACTGTGCCGCGAGCTGCATGGTCATCAATACGATCGTCGCGGAATCCATCGATGCGATATGCGACAAGCTCGATGCGGCGGGAGGCGATTTCAATACGGAGCTTCAGAAGCTTCTGCAGCGCCTTATCAAGAAGCATAAGCGCATTCTCTTTTCCGGCGACGGTTACGGCGCCGATTGGCCTAAGGAGGCCGAGAAGAGGGGCCTGCCGAATCTTGTCGATACCAAGGAGGCCGTCGAGCCCTACAACGATCCCGTAAACCGTTCGCTTTTCTCCCGCTACGGCGTATTGAGCGAGGGCGAAATGGCGAGCCGTTACGAAATCGCCTCCGAGGCGTACGAGCGCAGGATTCTGATCGAAGGGCGCGTAGCTCTCGACATCGCCCGCGCCATGATCCGTCCCGTTGTTGCGGATGAATTCACGCGTCTTGCCACGGCGATCGGTCAGGCCAAGAAAGACGGCCTTAAGGTTGGGGTCGCGGGGCTTAAGGCGCTTTCCCTTAAACTCGGCGCCGGTCTGGACGATCTTCACATAAAGTGCGAACGCCTTGAAAAGGCTCTTTCGAAGGAGATGCCGCGTGAGGTTATCTCCGAGATGGAGGAGGTCCGCAGAACCGTCGACCGTCTTGAAAGACTTGTGGATGATACTAAGTGGCCGCTCCCGAAATACAGGGAGATGCTGTTTATCTATTGATTTTGAGGATAAGCGATGAGCGAGCAGTTTTCATTTCCCGGATTTATCGATGTCCACGTCCACTTTCGCGATCCCGGCATTCCAGAAGCCGAGACGACTGCGAGCGGACTTGAGGCTGCCCGCCGAGGCGGTTTCGGCGCCGTCGTGACGATGCCTAATACGGTGCCCGCCTGCGACAGCGTCGAACTTCTCGATTATCAGCGCTCGTTCGATTCGCCCGTTCTTCTCCTTCCTTCCGCGTGCATAACTAAGGGGCGCGCCGGCCGTGAGCTCGCCGATCTGGAACGCCTCGCCGAAGCGGGGGCCGCTCTCTTTACGGACGACGGCGGTTATGTCGAGAGCGACAGACTGATGGAAGAGGCGATGGCGCGCGCGGCCAGGCTTGATTTCTGCGTTGCCGATCACGCGCTCGATCACCGCATCGTCGGCCCCGGAGTGATAAGGGACTGTCCCCTCGCTAAAAAATGCAACCTCCCCGTTATTCCCGCCGCTGCTGAGATCGAGGCGATAAAGCGCGATGTCGCGGTTTGCCGCGTCACGGGCTGTAAACTTCATATTCAGCATATTTCGACCGCCGAGGGGGTTGAACTTGTGCGCGACGCTCAGAAGGAAGGGCTCCCCGTTACGGCGGAGGCTACGCCTCATCATCTCCTCTTCGCATGCGATGAACTTACAGCCGACGACGCGAACTTTAAAATGGCGCCGCCCCTCGGCAATAGGGAGGATCGTTTTGAATTGCGCAAAGCCGTGAAAGAGGGCGTTCTTATGTTCGCGACGGATCATGCGCCTCATCCCGCTGATAAGAAAACGATCGGGTTTCTCAAGTCCGCCAACGGCATTACGGGTCTTGAGATAGCCGTCGCTTCGACTTATACGGTGATGGTTCTTGAAGAGGGTATGAGCGTCGATAGCTGGGCCAGAGCGTGGTGGGAGATGCCCCGCAAGGTTCTTTCGCCCGCTTCGATAGAGCGGCTCAATGCGGCCAATCCTACGACTTCGATCGTTACAGGAGAGCGCTGCGCATACGATTTATCGTCTTCGCGTTCTCTTTCGCGCAACTGTCCGTACGACAAGATGTCTTTCGACGGCTGGCCGCTGTAAGGCGATGATTCTCCTGAAGACCATGCCGATCGTGTCCATAAGCGAAGAAATATGATATAATATATCCCAATATGCAATCAGTTAGAAGAAAAGCGTCGGTAGAACGCAATACCAGGGAAACTAAGATTAAACTTGACCTCGACCTTGACGGTTCCGGCGAGGGCGTAATCGATACAGGCGTAGGCTTTTTTAACCACATGCTTGAGCTTTTGAAAAAGCATGCGCTTATCGATCTTTCGGTTAAAGCTGACGGTGATATTGATGTGGACTATCATCATACCGTCGAGGATGTCGGGCTTGTCCTCGGCAAAGCGCTAAATGAAGCGCTTGGAGACCGACGGGGTATTGCCCGTTACGGTTTTGCGTCCATTCCGATGGATGAGACCCTTTGTGAAACGTCGCTTGATCTCGGCGGTCGTCCGTTTATCGTAATGCAGTCTCCGATGAAGCACATGATGGTAAAGGATTTCGAAGTGAAACTTGTCGAGGAATTCTTCCGTGCGCTCAGCGTTGAGGGCCGTTGCAACATCCATCTTCGTCAAATTTACGGTGACGAGGCTCATCATGTCTGTGAAAGCTTTTTTAAGAGTTTCGCCCGTGCGCTCCGCGCCGCGAAGTCATTTGATCCTTTGGAGAATGGCGTACCTTCATCAAAGGGGGTTATATGATAATTCTGCCGGCTATCGATCTTAAAGGCGGCATGTGCGTGCGTCTCCGTCAGGGTCGCGCCGACGACGTCACCGTTTACGGCAACGATCCTGCGGCTCAGGCGCGCGATTGGGCGGAGCAGGGCGGCCGCGAACTTCATGTCGTCGATCTCGACGGCGCGTTCGACGGGGAGCCGCGGCATGCTGAAGTCATCGCAAGGATCATTGAAGCGTTCGGCGGTCCCGTGGAAGTAGGCGGCGGCCTGAGAACTCCCGATGCCCTCCGTGCCGTGATTGAAGCAGGTGCCGCGCGCGCCATCATCGGTTCTGCCGCGTTGGAAGATCCGGAATTTCTTCTCTCGGCTATCGAATGCTACGGCGATAAGATCGCTGTCGGTATTGATGCCCGCGACGGACTGGTTCAGACAAAGGGCTGGGTTACGACAACCGATGTCAAGGCCGTCGATCTTGCGAGCGCGGTTGCGAAAATGGGAGTTAAGACGATCATTTATACCGACACCGCTACAGACGGCATGCTCGGCGGTCCGAACCTCACTCAGATGGCAGCCATCTGTGATGCGGCGCCGTCGTGCGACATCACCGCTTCGGGCGGCGTCAGCTCGCCTTACGATATCGCCAACCTGAAGGCGCTCGAGCGTCCTAATCTTCGCGCGGCGATTGTCGGCAAGGCTCTTTATGACGAGCGTACGACCCTTAAGGAAATGAATATCGCCGCTCTTTGACGATGAACAAACCTCGCCTGTATGTTTTGCAGAACGGCTTTAAGACCGTTCTTGTTCCGTGTGAAGCCGAAAGTGTCGCGTTCGGACTGTTTATCGCTTCGGGTTCGCGTCACGAAACCGGGAAGACGGCCGGCATCTCCCACTTTATCGAGCACATGCTTTTCAAGGGGACGCCTTCGAGAAGGCCGATTGACATTACACGTGCGATAGAGGGGCGCGGCGGCAATTTCAACGCCTGCACCGGTGAAGAGTCGACCTGCTATTATGCCCACATGCCGTATGAATATCTCAATGAGGCGATGGATATTCTTTTCGATATGTATCTTAACGCGACGATTCCAGACGAAGAGTTCGAGCGTGAGAAACAGGTTGTTCTCGAGGAGATTAAGATGTATGCCGACGAACCTGACGCGGTCGCGATGGAGAATCTTCAGCGCGCGCTTTTCCCGAAGAACAGGTTGGGCGCCCCGGTTGCTGGCTCGGCGAAGTCGCTCGTTCCGCTGACGAGTGCGGATCTGAGGAGGTATATCGAGACTCATTATGCGCCGTCGAGGACCGTTGCGGTTGTCGTCGGACGCTTCGACGAAGAGAGCGCTCTCAAAGAGATTTCCCGCCGCATATCACAGTGCCGCCGTAAAGCGAGCGGGTTTAAGAATGTCGGGAAAGTTGATTTTTCCGTCTCCCCAATCGCAGAGACGTCGGCTTCCAGGGATATTCAGCAGACGCAGATAGCCCTCGGCTTCAGAACATTCGGCATTAACGACGATCGCAAATACGCCGCGAGTGTTCTCGATGCGGTGATGGGCAAGGGAATGTCGAGCCGTCTGTTTCAGGAAGTGCGCGAGAAAAGGGGTCTTAGCTATGACATCTCTTCGCGCATGCAGTTTTTCTCCGATGCCGGAATGTTTGCCGTCACGGCGGGAGTTGATCCGGAGAAAGAGGATCTGGCGATCAAAACTATCGGCAGAGAGATTGATAAGATTCGCTCAAAAAAGGTTTCCGAGGCAGAATTAAGGCGGATAAAAGAATTTATGCTCGGAAATTTCAGGCTTTCTCACGAACGAGTCGTTTCTAAACTTTTTTTCTACGGATCTACACTCCTTTCATACGGAAGACTTATGACAACGGATGAGCAGGTAGAAGCTGTGAAATCCGTCACTTCTGACGATGTTCTCAGTGTTGCCCGGGAGATTTTTGACTCCGCGAACGGCTCATACAGCCGCGTTGTGCCTAAAATATCAAATGTGGGCTGATATCCACTTGACTTTTGGGGCAGTAAAAATGTAAAATATGTATCACTGTAAGCCACTTTTAAAACATAAGGAGAAATTAATGAATAAAATGCTCAAGATTGGTGTTGCGGCGCTTGCGATTTCCGCTGTTTGTCCCGCTTTTGCTGAAACTGCCGAGGCTGTTGAGGCGGAGACTGATTCTTCCGTAATCGGCTTTACTCCTGTCGCGATCGGTCTTGCCACGCCTGTTCAGCTTCCCTGGGGCATAAACCGTTGGGATGTTTTCGGTATTGATTTTAATCTTTTCTATTCCGATGCTCCTAAGATGTACGGTATAGATTTCGGCGGTCTTGCAACCCTTACCCGCGATAAGACGATCGGTCTTGTCGCCGGCGGTCTTGCCAACATCTCTTTTGCCGATATTTACGGACTCCGTGCGACTTGCGGCATTAACTACACCGAGAAGAGCGTCTGGGGTGCCGAGGTCGGTCTTCTTGGCGTGAGGGAGAACCTCACAGGCCTTGACGTCAACCTTCTCGGTTCTTTCCAGCAGCAGGTTTGCGGTCTTCAGGTTTCAGGTCTTGCCAACATCGCAAAGGTCAAGAGCCATGGTATGAATGTCGCCGGCATCGCCAATCTTTCCGAGGCTGCATACGGTCTTCAGCTTGCGCTCGTCTTCAATATGACCAAGGAGCTTCACGGTGCTCAAATCGGTCTTATCAACTATACTGAAGACTGTCCCTCCGGCTTCCAGATCGGCATCGTTAACATTATCCTTCAAAACAGGCTTAAGTTCCTTCCTATCGTGAACGGTTACTTCTGATAAGTGATGGCCGCTAAAAATCCATTCCTTAAGAAAGCTACGGGGACCCAAAAGGCCCCCGTACGCGTTGAAAAGAAACATGGCCTTGGAAGAGGCCTTGATTCGTTGATTCCTTCAAAGACCGCTCCCGAAGCTCCATTGCCTAAGCTTCCCGTTCCGGCGGGCAAAACCGCCGCCGTCGAGGAAAAATCCGATCAGCCTCTCGAACTTCCCATTCTCGACATCGAGCGCAGTCCATATCAGCCTCGGCGCGATTTTAAAGATGAAGAGCTTGCCGAACTCTCGGAATCCCTTAAGAACAGCGGACTTGTTCATCCCCCTACGGTGCGCAAGAACTCGATTGGCAAGTACGAGCTTATCTCGGGAGAGCGCCGTTTAAGGGCCGCGTTGCTTGCGGGCTGGAAAAAGATTCGCGTCACTCTCATTGAAGCCGATGATCTTACGGCGGCGGCGATGACGACGACGGAGAATATCAATCGTGAAGATTTAAATCCGATTGAGGAGGCCGACAGTTATAAAACGCTTCAAGACACGTTCTCTCTTACCCAGCAGGAGGTTGCCGAGCGAGTCGGCAAGGCTCGTGCGACCGTCGCCAACGCCGTGCGCCTTTTGGAACTGCCTGAAGAGGTTAAGGAGCTTTTGCAGAAAAAGCTTTTGTCCGTCGGTCATGCAAAGGTGCTGCTTTCGGTTGACGACGAAAAGGAGCGGGTTCTTTTGGCTCGCGACTGCGTTAACGATCAGTTGACGGTCCGTGCGCTTGAGAAGCGTGTCGCCCGGCTTCATGCGCCCGTTGTCGAGAAGCAGCGCGGCACTCCAGATTTGCCCGATGGCTATGTCAGATCGCTTGTAGACAAGCTTAAAAAGCATTTGGGCTGTGCAGTGCGATTGACCAGCGGTGTAACTCACGCCAACGGTAAACATGTAAAGGGTCTCCTTGAGATCGACTTCTTCGACAACGATGAGCTTGACAGGGTCCTGCGCATGATCGGCGTAGAGGTTGAGTGATATGACATCGCTTTTTCTGGCGGTGAGCCTTTCCTTTACCCCGGTAGACGCCAAGCTGGCTTATGACTCTGCGGCGCAACTCGTCGAGAATTGCACTCCGCGCGATTCAGGAACGTTTGGGTCCTGTCGCGCGGCTAATTTTATTTTAGATAAGGTCAGCTCTCTCGGAGCCGATGCGAGGGTGGATTCCTTTAAGGCTGATACGCCTAAAGGTGTACGTAATTTTTTCAATGTTGAGAGCGATTTTATTTCCCATCCCGACAATGACTGGATTGTTTTTGTTTCTCATTTTGACACTAAGGAAGGTGTTGATTGTCCGGGCGCTAATGATGGCGCTTCGACTACGGGACTTTTGATAGCCCTTGCCGGTAAACTTTTTACGGATAAACCTAAGCATACCAATATACGTCTGCTTTGGACGGATGGAGAAGAATGCATAAATCATTATTCCGGCAATGACGGGTTGTGGGGTTCAAAGCACGCCGCTAAAAAATTGAAAGAATCAGGCGTTAAAGTCCGGGCGGTTGTATGTTTTGACATGCTTGGCGATAAGGATTTGCGGATAACTATTCCTGAAAATGTCCATCCTGGCTTTAAAAAGGGGATCTTGCGGATAGCCGAGAGGAAAAACGTTTCCTCGAAAATCGTATCGTGCGATGATATCGTAACGGATGATCATGTTCCGTTTCTTGAAGCGGGCTTCAAAACCATGAATTTCATTGATTTTGATTTTGGGTCTAAGAGCGGTCTTAACGATTATTGGCACACAGCTGAAGATACGATTGATAAAATATCCGAGGAATCGCTTTTGTTTGCCGGCGGTTTGGCAACATGGATAATAGAAGGTCTTGATAAGTAGTTTTGAAATCAAGAATGCCCGCCTGCGCGGCAGATGATTCGTTAATCCGCCATAGTTCAAAATCGATCGTGTGAAAGGGATGTTGATGAAGGAGGTTTTATGACTGAAGAATTGAATCGCAGGGATTTTCTTGCCGGAGCTGTCGCGCTCGCGGCTGTAGCCGGTTGCCGATCTGCAAAAGAGAAATTTCCGGTATCGGAAGATTGTGCCCGTTGTCATTACGATGCGGAAAAAATAAGATTCAACGCGAAAGGGGAGTTTCGGTTTCTTCAATTGACAGATGTTCATCTGAAAAGCTGTGAAGGAAAATTGCCTGAAGAGACAGACCTTCTTTTGCGTCAGGCGTTCGCAAAATATAAGCCTGCGCTTGTTGTGCTTACCGGTGATATCGTCTGGTGCAAGTTGACGACGGCGAAGGGGAATTTCGAAAAAGCTCTTAAGCCGCTTGTTGATATTTTCATAGAGCACAAGGTTTGTTTCTGTGTCACTTTCGGTAATCACGATTCTGAATATCATGGACCAGACTGGTATACCCGTCAAGAGATGTATGATTTTTACAAAAAATTCGGCGGTGAGTATTTTGTTGATCACGATGTTCCTGAATTGACGGGATGCGGGAATGGCGTTGTAGAGGTCTGTCTTGACGGATCGTCCAAGCCTCAGTTCAATCTGTTTGTGATGGATTCCGGCGCTTACGCTAAAGATGGCGGCTATGACGCCTGTCGTACCGATCAGATTGCATGGTACGAGAAGGTTAGCGGTTCTACACCGGCTCTCTGGTTTCAGCATATAATTGTTCCTGATGTCAATGTTACTGGTCTTTTCGTTGATGCGCCCCGAGTGACCGGGAAGAGTGATGTTGCTGAAAAAACGGCGGAAGGTGAAACGCAGAATCCTAAGATAAAAGAAGGTCCTGATACCGGGTATAGAATGTCCTGGCCAGACGGTGGGCGCATGATGTTGCTCGCTCCGGGCGTAAAAGGTGATCTTATGGAGCACACCTGTCCGCCAAGATGGATTACTTATCGAAACGATGCCCACACCTATAAAGGACGCACGCTCTATGACAGCTGGTGTAAAATGGGTAATATAAAAGGCGCGTATTTTGGACATGATCACATGAATTCATTTGATGGAGTTGATAAAAACGGAATCCGTTTCGGCATGACGAAGACAGCGTCGTTCGTCACCTATAATGACGGTACCGCGAGTCTGCGGGCCTTTACATTGCATTCAGATGGCATGTATGACACCGAGACTTTTTCTGTAAAACTCCCATAAAATTATGAAAAAGATTATTCTTATAGGTTCTGTTTTTGTCGCGATCGGTGTATTCGCACGCAAGCCGAATTATAACGAAAAAGCCGTTGCGCCATACGAATTGGAAGATCCGTTGGTTTTCGTCGATGGGCGGAAAGTTGTTGAGCCTTCCCAATGGCCTGAACGCAGGCGTGAGATTTTAGATATTTTTGCGAGAGAAATGTATGGTCAGCCTCCGCCTGGTCCAGAGGCCGTTGTAACGGAACTTATTGAGGAGGGTTCCACACTTTCAGGTCTTGCCATTCGCAGGCAATACAGGATGTGGTTTAAGAAGGACAAGACGGGGCCATTTGTGGATTGGCTTATGGTATTGCCGAATCATATAAACGGCTCGGATTCCAGAAAGAAAGGCGGGCGTATAATATGCGAAAACAAATCTCCCTGTCCAGTTGTTCTGATGCTTAATTATCGCGGCAATCATGCCATCTTAAATGATCCGGAGGTTGCCATGCCGGAAGATGCGTGGTTTAGAGCATCGGCTTCGAAAGACAAGTCCCGCAAACCTCAGGAAATCAACCGGGCGTTTAAACGTGATTCGCGCTCTCGGACGACAGTCCCGGTCGATTTGATAATATCTCGCGGTTATGCGTATATGACGGCGTGTTACGCACAGATTTCGCCTGATGTGGAAGTCCAGCGCGGTGATAAGGAGAGTTTAGCTTACACGCGGATTTTTGATTTGTGGCCAACGCGTGAAGAAGGGCAGAAAGACGCCACCACCTCTCTTGGCGCATGGGCGTGGGTATTGTCACGCGGTCTTGATTTTGCAGAAACCTTGCCTGAGATTGATTCAAAGCGCTGTGTCGTCGCAGGTTCTTCCCGCCTCGCTAAAGCTGCGCTTCTTGCCGCGGCCCGTGATGAGCGGTTTGCGGTTTGTGTTGCCAATCAGACAGGCGGAGGCGGATGTCCTCTTGCTAAACGCGATTACGGCGAAAATATCGGTACTCAAGTTGTAATGTTTCCGCATTGGTTCTGTAAAGCATACTCGAAGTATGCAGGCAATGAGAGCGCCTTGAAATTTGATCAGCATCTTCTTCTCGCCTCGATAGCCCCTCGTTCTTTGCTCGTAGAGGGTTTCAATCAGGGATGGTTTGATACAAAAGGGGAATATCTCGCTTGTCGCGCGGCTTCACCTGTCTGGGAGTTTTTGGGGCGCGGCGGAATGCCTAAAGGTGAATTTCCCCAAAATTATGATACTTCGCTGATCGGAGCTAATTTAGGTTATGTCCGGCGTGGTGGTGCGCATGGCTTGTCGACTTATGATTGGCTTTGGCTTTTGGATTTCGCCGACCGTTCATTAAAATAAAAAACACAACCAAAAAACACACATTACCCCATTACTTTTAAATTTTTGGTATAATATGCCAAATGGCGAAAAAAGTTATAATTCTTGGTGTGACTGGCTCGATAGGCATGAATGCTGTCGATGTCATATCCTCCAATCCCGAAACGTTCGAGGTTGTGGCAGTCGCCGCGCTGAGAAACAAGACTCGGTGCGAGGCGCTCGCCGCAGTCCTCGGTGCCAAGTCGTATGTAGGTGAAGATGCCGCTGTCAGAGCTGTTGAAGAAAACGATGCTGATATCTGTCTCGTTTCAACAGTAGGTCTAAGCGGGCTTAAATCGACCTTGGTCGCCATTGAAAAGGGGATGGATATCGCCCTTGCTACAAAAGAAGTGATGGTGATGGCGGGCGAATTGGTAACGAAAGCCGCTGCGAAAAAGGGTGTAAAGTTTCTTCCTGTTGACAGCGAACATTCCGCTATCTTCCAGTGTCTGCCCAACTCCTCCATATCAGCCCCGATTTCACGCCTTATCCTGACCGCTTCCGGCGGGCCGTTCCTCGATTCTCCCGCAGATTTGTCTACGGTAACGGTGGCTCAGGCGCTTAATCATCCTCGTTGGAAGATGGGACCGAAGGTGACTGTCGATTCCTCGACGATGATGAATAAGGGTTTTGAGATGATTGAGGCGAGGTGGCTTTTTGATGTGCCGATTGACAGAATCGATGTTGTTGTCCATCCTGAATCAATCGTTCACAGCCTAGTCACTTTCGTCGACGGGGCGACTTTGGCGCAACTTTCGCCGCCAGATATGCGCGTTGCGATTCAATATGCCTTAACTCATCCGGAGCGCATAAAAGCTGACCGCGAAACATTGGATCTCGCTAAACTCGCTTCGCTTACATTCCGTGCGCCCGATCCCGACCGTTTCCCGTGCCTTAATCTTGTGCGCGAAGCGTGCAACTTAGGAGGATGTGCGCCTGCGGTTCTCGCGGCGGCGGACGAATGGGCGGTTGAACAGTTTTTAAAGGGTTCTATCGGCTACACTGAAATAGCCTCATCTCTCGAACGGTGTCTTTCAAAGGCGCCTAAGATGAATTGCGATTCTCTTGATGCTGTTTTAGAGGCTGACCGGTGGGTTAGAGCCGAACTTTCAAAATGAATAAGAGGTAAAAATGGAAATTCTGGTTACAATCGGATATATAGTTCTTTGTGTTCTGCTGTTCTCGCTTTCTATCGCGGTTCATGAATTCGGTCATTTTATCGCCGCGTTAAAACTCGGTTACAGAGTCGAGCGCTTTTCGATAGGATTCGGTCCGGCAATCTGGAAAAAGACGTATAAGGGTGTTGAATACCGTATAAGCTGCATTCCGCTCGGCGGTTACGTTTCGATCCCGGACGCCGATCCGGAAGGGACTAAGAAACTTGAAGGCGGAGGAGATGTTGCCGAAAAGCGGAAGTTGATGCCTCCGTGGAAGGATTTTATCGTTGCTCTTGCAGGTCCCGCGATGAATGTGGTTCTTGCGTTTGTCCTTGCGACAATTCTTTATTTTGCGCCTGATGCCAAGTTCGGTACCATGCCCGCTAAAATCGGAGGAATCCTGACTGGCAGTCCGGCCGAAAAAGGGGACTTGATGGAAGGTGACGAAGTTTTGAGCGTCGGCGGAAACGCTGTCGACAGCTGGAGCAAGATGACGACGGAAATTCAACTTGCCGCCGATCGCGAAACCGATTTTGTCGTCCGCCGCGACAATTCTGAAATTACTTTGAAAATCACTCCTCAGGTCAAAGAGAACGGCATCGCCTATATAGGAGCCGTTTCGGAAACCAACGAATGTGCCCGCTACGCCATGTGGATGCCGAAGCGTGGCATTGTCGATCAGGTAATGTGGGACGCCGGTTCCGTCTTTCGTGCGCTCAAGGGGCTTGTAACTCCGAAGGAATTCAAGGCTACCGGAAAGGCGATAGGCGGCCCGGTCATGATCGCCAAGGGTACTTATGTTTCAATTCGAAATGATACTTGGGACGGGATAGGGTTTCTGCGCTTTCTCAACACCAATCTTGCCGTCATGAATCTGCTGCCGATTCCCGTTTTGGACGGCGGACTTATACTTTTTTCCCTGATCGCGATGGTTTTTCGAAGGAGACTGCCGGAGAAATTCATATCGGTGGTTTCGACGTTTTTCATGTATCTTCTCATGGGTCTTATGTTTTTCCTCGTCGCGAGGGATTTTTGGCGCCTTGGTACGGGCTCGACTCAGTCTGAAGTAAAAATCGGCGAGTTGAGAGAATGTCCTTCGTCAGGAACAAACGCCCTTGACAATGCGGTTAAGAATGATGTTCAAAAGAAGTGATACGAGATCGGTGAAGGTTGGATCTGTCGCCATCGGCGGGGGCGCTCCGGTGAGTGTCCAGACGATGTGTAATGTCGACCCGCACGATGCCGCTAAACTTTCCGAGCAGATCGCCGCATGCGCTGCGGTCGGTTGTGATATCATTCGTCTCACTGTTCCGGATATCGATGCCGCGAAGGTTTTTGGCGAAGTAAGAAAGACTTCTCCGGTTCCGATGGTCGCCGATATTCATTTTGACTACCGTTGTGCGCTCGCGGCGATAGAGGCGGGGGCCGATGCACTCCGTCTCAATCCGGGGAATATCGGTCCGAGGGAAAACGTCCGGGCGGTTGCCCGTGCAGCTAAAGACAAGAAAATACCGATTCGTATCGGTGTCAATGCCGGATCTCTCGAGCGGGATCTCGCAGCCGAAGTTGCCGCCGGTGAACGCAGAGCGCCGCTTTTGGTCAAGTCGGCGATGCGTCACCTTAAACTTCTGGAGGATGAAGGCTTTCATGATGTCGTTATCAGCGCTAAAGCGTCTAACGTTGCCGAAACGATCGATGTCTACCGGATGCTCGCCGAGACGACCGATTGTCCGCTTCATCTCGGAGTAACCGAGGCGGGGACTTTTCTTCCCGGTACGGTCCGCAATTCCGTCGCGTTGGGGATATTGCTCTCCGAAGGAATCGGCGATACCGTCCGCGTCTCGCTGACCGCCCGTCCTGAGAAGGAGGTTCGCGTCGGGATGGAGATTTTGCGTTCGCTTTCTCTGCGCGCGCCAGGCCCGTCTATAACATCCTGCCCGACATGCGGGCGTACTAAGGTCGATCTGATGCATGTAGCCTCTCAGGTTGAAATTGCTCTTGAAACACTTGCCAAGGACGGGATTAAACTTCCGCATGTCGCTGTTATGGGGTGCGTCGTCAACGGTCCCGGCGAGGCGAAAGGTGCCGATATCGCGCTGTGCGGCGGCGATGGTGAATTTATGCTTTATGTAAAGGGCGAATGCGTCGGTAAGGTTTCCGAGCGCGATGCCGTTGGAAAGGTTGTTGAATATGCGGTTTCTATATGATAATGCGGCGGCGATCGCTGTGGCCGGCGTCTGTTCGGTTTTTGCCTGGCTTTACGGCGGAACGGTCGCTTCGGCTCTTCTTCCGACGATACCGTGGATGCTCGCGTTCCTGTTTGAGATGATGCTCTGTTTTCCGCAGCGTTATTCCGGGGAGACCACCTTCGACGCCAGAAGGCGTGTATGGCGGGGGATGAAGCGAGACCCTCTCACATGGATTGTCGTTCTGTTTTTGATTCTTCTTCTTGTGCCGTTCGTTAACAAGGGGTTGTGTCCAGGATGCAATTATCCCGAAATTCATTTTGAAGGCGCACGTGAAGCCCCTCCGTTTCCGTTGCTTCCGTTTTGCGTCGACCGTATGGAGCATTTGAATGTTACAATATGGTTTTTCTCCGCGTTTTTGGCGATGCTTGCCGTGAAGCATGCTCTTCTCAAGCGCGGCAAGCGTCTTGTCCTTGAGCTTATCGTTTGGAACGGTGTCGCGCTCAGCGTAATCGGATTGATTCAATATGTCGCGGAAGCCGAGAGCCCGTTGTGGGCCGAGGGATGGAGCGGCAAGGCGTACTTCTTCTCGACATTCGGCTACGCCAACATGTGCGGTGACTATTTTACGACGCTTTTTGCGATATCAATGGCGTTGTGGAGATGGAAACGCGACGAGATTGCGCACAATGAACAGATAGCCGGGTTGACCGTTTCAAATCGCGACAAATTCTGGAAAAAGCATTATCAGCTCATTCCCGCGGTTATATTCTTCCTTTCGGCGCTTATGACGTTGTCCCGCGCCGCGATCGTTCTTGTTTGCCTCCTGGGAATGATTTTCTTCATACATTCCTTTGTGGGCGTGATTCACAATTCAAAAAGCGTCAAGAAAGTCAAACTGATTGCGCTCAATCTCTTTATCGGTGTTTTTCTCGTATTGATGTTTTATATCTTTTTCTTCAGCAGAGACTCTATGATGCCGACAGATGATTTACGAGATGAATTGAACAGGGAAATTTCGACGTTGAGCACCGAGTCTATTCTTGATCGCGCTTCCGGGCACGGCCAGTATCATACCCGTATCGCCAAGGACATCTGGCTTGATCATTTTCTCTTCGGATGCGGGGGCTGGGGGTATCGTCATTTCAGCCCCGCTAAAATGACCGATGAGGAGTTCGCTTCTATCCAGACGACAGGCGGCATCAATGTGCACAACGATTATCTCCAGTTTCTCGCGGAGCACGGTCTGGTAGGTTTTACCATTATTCTGTCGGTCGTTTTGATGCTGCTTGTTCCGGTTGTCCGCGTGTGGAAAACATTGATCGCTTCAGCGTCGTTTATGAAATCGTCGAAACGACCCCCTCGGCCTGTCGCTGTATTCGCTCTCCCGGCAGGCGCGTTCTGCCTCCTGCTTGCGGTTTTCGCCACGCTTATGCATGCAATGGCTGACTGTCCGTTGAGGAGTCCGGCCGTGTTGACGCTGTTTTTCGTAGTTCTTGCGTCTATTGACGGATTTTTACCTAAATTAAAAAACAAAGAAGACTGAATCAGGAGTAATAACATGCTTCACGTAAACGAAAATTATTCGAAAATCAAAGCCAGTTATCTTTTCACGGAAATCGCCCACCGTGTGAGCGCCCATCAGGCCGCAAATCCCGACGCGAAAATCATCCGCCTCGGCATCGGCGATGTTACAGAGCCTCTTGCGCCCGCGGTTATTGAGGCTATGCACAAGGCTGTCGACGATGTTGCAGGCCGTTCGACATTCTACGGTTACGGTCCTGAGCAGGGATATGCTTTCCTCCGCGACAAGGTGGCGGCAATAGACTTCGCGGAGCGCGGCGTTGATATCGCCTCGGACGAGATTTTCATTTCCGACGGTGCGAAGTGTGACTGCGGCAATATTCAGGAACTTTTCGGGAACGATGTTAAGATTGCCGTCGGAGATCCCGTCTATCCTGTTTATGTCGACACGAACGTCATGGCGGGGCGCACAGGCGCCAACGAAAACGGCCGTTACGCGAATCTCACCTATTTGACATGCGACGCTTCCAACGGTTTCGTTCCTTCGCCTGAATCCGCAAACGGATGCGACATCGTCTATCTCTGCTATCCGAACAATCCCACCGGCGCCGTAGCCACTAAGGAGCAGCTCCAGGCGTGGGTTGATTGGGCTAACGCCAATAAAGCGCTTATTCTTTTCGATGCGGCTTACGAAGCGTTCATCCGTACGCCCGGCATCCCCCACTCGATTTATGAGTGCGAGGGCGCCAAGAAGTGCGCCATTGAATTTCGCAGCTTCTCCAAGACTGCCGGTTTTACCGGCATCCGTTGCGGTTATACCGTTGTTCCCAAAGGGCTTGTCGCATACGCTGCCGACGGTACGCCCGTCGAGCTTCGCGCGATGTGGATGCGCCGCCAGACGACGAAGTTCAACGGCGCGAGCTACATCACTCAGCGCGGAGCCGAGGCCGTTTACTCGCCCGAGGGCCGTGAGCAGTGCCGTAAAATCATCGACTTCTATCTTGAGAACGGCCGTCTCATGAAGGAGGCGATTGAATCGCTCGGATATTCCGTCACCGGCGGCGGCGACTCGCCTTATCTTTGGGTCGACGCCAAGGGCGGCAGTTGGGATATTTTCGACAAACTTCTTAAAGAAGCCAACATCGTCACTACTCCCGGCGCAGGTTTCGGTGCCGCGGGCGAGGGGTATATCCGCATTTCGTCGTTTAATTCCCGCGAGAATGTTCTCGAGGCCATTGAGAGACTGAAAGGCGTATTATGACGTTTTTTGCGGTTGCCGCTCTTGCCGCCGCAACGTGGTATCCTGCACCGGATTGGGTTGACAAACCCGATCCGGTAGCGTCGGTTTATGCTAAAAAGGGAGGCCGCGTCCGCTTTTACGGCGCGAGCGCCCCGAAGAGCCTCAACGCCTACGTCGACAACAATACCTACACGTCGATGATGTTTTCGCTCATGTACTCTTCGCTTATATCCACGGATTCAGAGACCATGGATTTCATTCCGAGTCTCGCCAGGAAGTGGAGTATTTCCGACGACGGCCGCGAATTTGTTTTCGTGATTGACGAAAGGGCGGTATGGTCGGACGGTCGTCCTGTAAGCGCGCTCGACGTAAAGTGGACGTTTGATGCGCTCGTCGACCCCAAGAGCGACACCGGACAGTGGAAGACTATTCTCGGCGATTTTTACAGCCCGGAGATTCTTGATGAAGGCGTCGAGCGTCCGATGACGGTACGCTTCCGTAAAAAGGGCAGTTCGGTGCGCAATTGGCGCGATGTGATGAATTGCGGAACCTTCTGGGTTTTACCCCGTCACGCTTTCAAGGACCATGATTTTAACAAACTTGATTTTCTCAACGCTCCCGTCTGCGGTCCGTATCGTGTGACGAAAATCGAAGAACAGGTCGAGACTGAATATTCTCGGGTGACAACATGGTGGAAAAAAGACTTCCCCTCCTGCAGACACGTTTATAATTTCGACAAAATAGTCATTCGATATTATATTGACAATGAAAACGGTTATGCGGCGTTGATAAAAAACACGCTCGATGTATATCCCGTCTATTCCGCCAGACTGTGGGCTAAGGCTGCTAAGGGTAAAATGTTCGACAGAAACTGGCTCCTCAAACGTCGCGTTACAAATCATGAACCGATCGGGTACCAGGGTTTCGCGATGAACATGCGCATTCCTCCGTTTGACGATGTCAGGGTTAGAAAGGCGATGGCTAAGCTTATCGACAGAGTGATGATGAATAGAACCATGATGTACAACGAGTATTTCATGCAGAATTCATTTTTCGGAGATCTGTACGATGATAAAAATCCGTGTCCCAACGAGCTTGTGCTTTTTGATCCCGAAGGGGCGAAGGCGTTGTTGGCCGAGGCGGGGTACGTTAAGAATCCCCGCACGGGACTTCTCGAAAAGGACGGTCGTCCTTTCGAGTTCAACTTTCTGTCCCGATCTCCCTCCGACGACAAAGTTCTTGTTCCGTTCTATGCTGCGCTTAAAAGCGTCGGCATAAATATGAATATCATCCGCAAAGATTTCGCCAACTGGATGAAGGATATGGATGAATTCAATTTTCAGATGACATGGGCTGCCATGGGTGCGTCCGTGTTCAGAAATCCGGAACTTCTTTGGCTTTCTTCCGAGGCTGATCGCAAACAGAGCGGCAATTATACCGGTTTTAAGTCTGCCGAAGTCGACCGCCTGATTCTAACTGAAAAATCGATGATGACACTCTCCGAGCGCAACGAAGTATACCGCAAGATAGACAAACTCGTAGCCGAGCAGCATCCATACGCGTTTTTATGGAACATATCCGCCAAGAGACTGATCTACTGGAACAAATTCGGCATGCCCGATACGGTGCTCTCGCGCTACAGCAACGAGGAGGCGGTTCTTTCCTACTGGTGGTATGATTCCGATAAAGCCGAAGAACTGGACCGCGCGAAGACGGAAGGTGCGTTTCTCCCGTCGATACCGGTTGCGGTCGATTATGACAAAAAGATCGGAAAAGCAGAATGAGAGACGATTATGAACTTTTGGATTCAGGTGACGGCCGTAAACTTGAGCGCTTCGGAAAGTATGTGCTCGCGCGTCCCTGTTCGCAGGCCATGTGGCGACCGAACCTTTCAGAATCCGATTGGCGCAGCGCTGATGCCTCTTTTGACCGTGAAGACGGGAATCGCTGGCACGGGCGTACAAATCTTCCAGACCAATGGCGTATAGAAACGGCAGGAATACGTTTTAAGCTTGGAGGTACGGATTTCGGACATTTAGGTATTTTCCCCGAGCAGCGGGCACAGTGGAAATGGATCCGCTCAAAAGTCGAGGCCGATACCGCCCGCCGCGGCGGCGCCAAATTGAAAGTGCTGAATCTTTTCGCGTACTCTGGCGGTTCCACAATGGCTGCGGCTCTCGGCGGAGCCGAAGCCTGTCATCTTGACGCGTCGCGCGGCATGGTGGAATGGGCCCGCGAAAATGCCGCGCTCAACGGACTTTCCGATGCTCCGATCCGGTGGATCACCGACGACGCCCACAAGTTTATGAAGCGTGAGATTCGTCGTTGCCGCTCGTATGACGGGATTATTCTCGATCCTCCGACTTTCGGGCGCGGTGCGTCGGGAGAAACGTACAAGATCGAACGCGATCTGAAGGAGACATTGTCGCTTGTGAAAGATCTTTTGAGCGAAAAGCCTTCGTTTGTCCTTTTCTCGTCCCATACTCCCGGGTTGTCGTGCAAGGTGGCGGAGAATGTCCTTGGTCAGCTTTTCCCCGGAACGAGTATCGAGACGGGCGAAATGCTTCTCGAGGGCAGAGGTTTTGCCTGTCCCAGCGGAATATTCTGCCGGGCGGTGTTTGAATAATCTTTCTTGGGCGGTTTCTTAAAAAAAAAGAAACTGCCCATTGAAATGTAAATAAAAAAATGATATAATGTCTCTCGTTCTTTTGCCAAAGCGGGCGTAGCTCAATGGCAGAGCTCCAGCCTTCCAAGCTGGCTACGAGGGTTCGATTCCCTTCGCCCGCTCCATAAGGCAATGAGCGCCAGAGTGGCGTAATGGCAGCCGCAGCAGACTCAAAATCTGCCGTACGTGAGTACGTGAGGGTTCGAGTCCCTCCTCTGGCACCAATGTCTTGCAAAAGAAGATTTGACTGGAGAGGTGTCCGAGTGGTCGATGGTGCAACCTTGGAAAGGTTGTGTGGGGGCAACTCCACCGGGGGTTCGAATCCCCCCCTCTCCGCCACTTCATTTAAGTTGAAGATTGGTGTTCTTTATGGTAGAAAAAAAGACAAAGACAGTCATGAAGGTTGTTGACCCACGCCCAAGTTGGGATGATTATTTCATGGAGACGGCGCATGTTGTCGCCAAGCGTTCCAATTGTATGAGGCGTCATGTCGGTGCCGTCATCATGAAAGACAACCATATTCTTTCAACCGGTTACAACGGCACACCGCGTGGAGTAAAGAACTGCTTTGAAGGTGGCTGCCCCAGGTGTTCCGGGAAAGTTAAAAGCGGGACTCATCTCGACGAATGTCTTTGCACGCACGCCGAGCAGAACGCCATCTGTCAGGCGGCTTATTACGGTGTTGCGATCGCGGGGTCGACAATTTATATTACGATTTCTCCGTGTCTTACATGCGCTAAGCTTATTATCAACGCCGGCATTAAAGAAGTCGTATACGGCGGTGATTATGCTTTTCTCGACACGGTCAAAAAGATGTTTAAGGCTGCTGGTGTCAAGCACCGTAAATTTGAATCTGTTTAACTTTAACTAAATAAAACGAAAGGTTGATAAAATCATGCGTAAGAAAATCATCGCAGGTAACTGGAAGATGAACGTCAAGCCCTCCGAGACCGCCGCTCTCGTCAAGGCTGTAGCCGAGGCCACCAAGGCCTACACCAACGTCGAAGTCGCGTGCTGCACGCCCGCCATTGACATTCCCGCCGCGGTCACCGCCGCTGAAGGCACTCATGTCGGTATCGGCGCTGAGAATGCCCACTGGGAAGAGAAGGGTGCCTACACGGGTGAAATTTCTACCGGTATGCTTCTTGACGCCGGCGCTAAGTATGTCATCATCGGTCACTCCGAGCGCCGTCAGTATTTCGGCGAGACCGACGAGACCGTCAATAAGCGTACTCGCGCCGTTATCGCCGCAGGTCTTACAGCTATCGTCTGCGTCGGCGAGACTCTCGAGGAGCGCGAAGCCGGCAAGCTCAATGAAGTCATCGAGCGCCAGATGAATGTCGGTCTCAAGGATGTCTCTGCCGCTGATTGCGACAAGCTCGTTATCGCTTATGAGCCCGTTTGGGCGATCGGCACCGGCAAGACCGCCACTCCCGACCAGGCTCAGGAGGTTCATGCTCTCATCCGCGAAATTCTCGCCAAGCTCGTCGGCGCCGAAACGGCGGAGACGGTCCGTATTCAGTACGGCGGTTCAATGAAGCCCTCGAACGCCGCCGAGCTTCTCGCCAAGAAGGATATCGACGGCGGCCTTATCGGCGGAGCCGCTCTCAAGGCCGAGGATTTCGCCGGCATTATCGCCGCTGCGAACTGATAAATTTCGGGAGCGGAAGGTTATGTCCATAACGAAATCTGGATGCATACTTGCCGTCGCGGCGTTAGTGGTCGCGGCGGCGGGGTGCTATGATGAGCCTGTCAGCGCCGAGGCGACGGTTTCGGCGGAAAAAAGAATCTATCTCAAAAACACCGATCTCGGTCGTCTGACCGTCGAAGCGGTTTATGAGAAAGGGCTTATCTACGATTCGCATTGGACTAACCTTTCATCCCGGATTGATTTGCAGAATTTCAACGATAGAGTTCTTAAATCGGTCGATTATCTCAATCTTGATTATAATGCGCTTACGAATATTGATGATGTGGCAAAGTTTCCTGCGCTTAAATGGTTGAGACTTAATTCCAACAGGCTTTCGTCGCTTCCCGATCTTTCAAAACTGACCGAGTTGAGGAAGATTTATCTCAGGGGAAATCACTTTGTTTCCGTGCCCGAGATGCTGAAAGGCATTCCTTCTCTTACAGATATTGATCTTTCCGGCAATTCGCGTATTGCTGAAATTCCCGAATGGCTCGCCAAAAAACAGGGGCTTGAGCATTTGTCGTTTTCCGGAACGGCAATTACCCGACTTCCTGAAGATATTTCCGCCTGGAAATCCCTTAAGACCCTTCAACTCGGAAACCTTGCTCTTTCGCGGAAAGAAATGGATCGTATACGGGCAGAATTGCCTGATACGGCGGTAGTCTTTTAATGAGCGCGATCAGCGCCGTATCCCGAAAATTGACGGAGCTTGCGAATGAAAATCCCGCAAAGCTCCTTTTGAGGTATTCGTGGCCTGCGCTGGTCGCGATGACGTTGAATTCGCTTTATACCGTCGTCGATCGCGCTTTTATAGGTCACGGATGCGGCGTTGATGCGACTGCTGCATTGACTTTGTCGATGCCGGTCGTCATGATGTTTACGGCTTTCGGAGTTTTTATCGGCGTAGGTCATGCAGCGGTTCTGTCGATTAAACTCGGCGAGGGCGATAGGGTTTCATGTGAAAAACTGCTGGGTGAGCTTGTTTTTCTTAAAATTCTCTTTTTTATAATACTTTCGCCTCTTGTATATTTCAATCTTGATACGGTTTTAAGCTGGTGCGGTGCGGAAGATATAAGTGAGGCCGCGCGCGAGTCTGCGCGGCTGTATTTAAAAATCATTCTTTTTTCCCATATATTTTCGCATCTTGCTTTCGGACTTTCGGCTGCCGTAAGGGCAGAAGGGGGAGCAATCCGCTCGATGGTGTGCATGATAGTCGGTTTCGGTCTCAATCTTGTTCTCGATCCGCTTTTTATATTTACGTTTGACATGGGGATAGCCGGAGCTGCATGGGCCACGAATATAGCGATGGCGGTCAGCTGCTTTTGGATTCTTGGATATTATTGGCGCGGAAAGACGGTTGTCAGGCTTAGACTGAAAAGAATATGGATATACCCTAAGCTTCTTCTCCGTGCTGCCGGGATCGGGCTTGCTCCATTTCTGCAGCATTTTATGAGTTCTTTGATAGCTTTTTCTCTTCAGTTCGCTTTTGTTAAATGGATGCCCGACGAATCCTCCAGAACCGCTCAGCTCGCGTCATTGGGCGTCTTTCAGAGTGCGCTCATTCTCGTTTTCATGCCGATGCTCGGAGCGCAGCAGGGTTTGCAGCCGATCATCGGTTACAACTGGGGTGCGCGGAATTACGGCCGTGTTCTTAAAACGCTTAAAACCGGTCTTGCGGTGACGGCCATTCTATGCGTAATAGCATTTATTATTCAGGTTTGTCCGCCATTCAATTCATGGATGGCCTCGGTATTTATAGATTCTCAAAATCCGGCCGTTGTTGCAATAGCCGCGAAGGATCTCCAGATTTCAAATATCATGATCTGGTGCATCTTTCTTAATGTTGTCGCTACGACATACTTTCAATCAATAGGCCGACCTGGTGTGGCGATAGTGCTTTCAATGCTTCGTCAGGGTGTATGCCTTCTGCCGGTCATCTGGGTTTTACCGTATTTTATGAATGACAAGGGATTGGCGATCTGGTTGTCGATGCCTGTTTCTGATGTTGTCTGTAACGCGATGACGCTTATTCCGCTGTATGCGCACATTAAATTCCTGCGTGCGGCTTCATGCGCTCGCGAACGCATAAAGCCGCAGAGCCGATCAGTCTTTTCTCCAGAACTTGTCTGAAAGCTTGCTCGGAATGCCGACCTCGCCCTTGTCGAAATTGTCGGCGAGAATCTTCCAGCCGAGGTCGAGCGCCTCTTCAAGAGGAATGTTTACCGAAAGATCCATCATTCCTTTTTCAAAGTCCGCTCCGTACTTCAAAAGCTTATTGTCCCATGATGACATTCTAAAGCCCATCGACTGTTTTTCGAGCGTTTCTTTGTATTGGGCGTAGAGCTTGATCATCGCGTCCATGATGGTGCGGTGGTCTTCGCGCGTCGACTTATTGACCTGCTGCTTAAGACGAGAGAGTGAACCGAACGGTTCGATACGGCCGTTTCTCAAGTAGAACTGTCCCTCTGTGATGTAGCCCGTGTTGTCTGGAACGGGGTGTGTTACGTCGTCGCCCGGCATAGTCGTCACGGCGAGAACGGTGATCGAGCCCGCGCCGTCGAAGTCGACAGCCTTTTCGTAGCGTGATGCGAGCTGGGAGTAGAGATCGCCCGGATAGCCGCGGTTCGAAGGAATCTGCTCCATCGTGATGGCGATTTCCTTCATCGCGTCGGCGAAGGAGGTCATATCGGTAAGAAGGACGAGAACATCCTTTCCTTTAAGCGCGAACTTTTCGGCGACGGCGAGCGAAACGTCGGGAACGAGCATGCATTCGACCGTCGGATCCGCGGCGGTATGGACGAACATGACTGTCTTGGCGAGAGCGCCGGACTTGTCGAGCGTGTCGCGGAATTTGAGGTATTCGTCGTATTTCAGTCCCATTCCGCCGATGACGATCACGTCGGAGTCAGCCTGAAGGGCGATACGGGCGAGAAGGTCGTTGTACGGTTCGCCCGCTTTCGCGAAAATAGGAAGCTTCTGTGATTTGACGAGCGAGTTAAAAAGGTCGATCATCGGAATGTTCGTGCGTACCATTTCGTGTGGCATGACGCGTTTGGCGGGATTAACCGAAGGCTGTCCGATAGGCGAAGGGTCGTCGGTGATTTCAGGCCCGCCGTCGCGGGGAACGCCGCTGCCGGTGAATGCGCGGCCGAGGAGCGCGTCGGAGAAGGGTACTTTCATCGTCTCTCCGAGGAAGCGGACTTTTGCCGCGGTGTCGACGCCTCTTGCACCTGCGAAAATCTGGAGCGTGACATTAGGTCCGTCGAGTTTAATCACCTGGGCAAGCGAAGTTCCCGCGCGCGATTCGATTTCGGCGATTTCGTTATACTTAACGCCTTCGGCGCGGAGAGTGGCGATGGAGCCGGAGAGCGCGTCGATCTTGTGGTAAATTTTGTTATTGAACATAATTAACTTCCTCGAGTTGCCTAAATATTGATTTTAATTATACCATATTTTTTCATTTTTAAGCGACCAAAATTCATTCGTTTGTCGTGTAGAAAGCAAAACCTGTGGTTTCCAAAAGTAAACGAATAAATTACGTTCGTTTACTACCCATAAAGATTAGCTATAACAGAAGAGTACAAGAATTCTCCCTCTACCCTCCCCGGGGAGGGGACGTGCGTTTACTTTCAGAATCTCCTAGATGAT
>JAZOQU010000044.1:0-20527 GCA_045656225.1 Kiritimatiellia bacterium
AGTGCTAAACGCGGCCTCGGTTTGGGCCGCAGCTGAGCGCATACTTTTTAGATGAGGCGTTTTACGCAGGACTCGACCCCGAGCCAAATCTCAAGATTGGCGAGCGGGTCTAGAGGACGCGTAAAACGCCCATATCAAAAGAGGAGCACAGTTGCCCTAACCGTGGACGCATTTATACAAGCACAGCACACAGCAAGCAAAAGGAATGCGGAACCACTTTTTCACTTTTTTACATCACAAAAGCCTCATTTCACCCAATAAAATTAGGGTTGAGAGCAAAAAACTACCTCAAAAACTGGGGATATTCCAGAGGAGATTTTGCTTGAAATTGCATGAACACGTTTTATTACAGATCGTATGGAATAAAATCGTTTTCTCTTAATTTTTGCTTTCAATATTCTCAAAAAAGTGATACAATGGCTTTGAAACTTTGAGAGTTCTTCGTAAAAGTCCATTCTAATCATTATAAACCCCGATAATCGCATGGAAAAACCTATGAAACTCTTAAAAATTATATTGCCTGCAATCATATTCAGCATCACCGTTCCTGCAATCAGTGCGAACATTGACCTCTCATTTGATGTCAACCTTACAAACAATACAGATTGGGTGTATACACAAAATACAAGAACAACCAACGACGGAAAACTTTACATTTCAAGTAAAGATGGAATCGCCGTAATGTCACCGACGTTCGATTTCGCGATAACGTCCGTTACCGTTGTCGCATACCACTCAAGCGACAATCCGGTCCGCAGGCTTTTCGCCGTACCCATCTCTGGGAACGATATCTCTGACGGCATGACAGACCTCAAGCGTGAAATAACACCTCGGAACGGCAAGAACCAGGATGCCGTAGCATGTTCATGGAATAAAGAAAAACATATTCAGGCAATAAAATTTCACATGGAAGAAGGCTCTTCGGGAAATATCTATCTCCTCAGTGCGAAAATTCTCGGCGTTTCGATCCCCTATCCGCCGGAAAATCTCGAAGCCACTCGCGTGGGCGGAAGGCAGATCACCGTAAAATGGCAGAATCCGGAAGTCGTGAAAGGCAACAAAATCAGCGTTTACAGATCCACATGGAATGAAGAGAGTTTTGAAACGGTTTCTTCATATAATTTTAATGATTTTTCCAACGATGGTGCTACAAACGAAAAGGCTGATGACTTTATTGATAAGTATCCGGATTTCTCAGGTTCGACATTGATTTATCTTCCTGCAAAATCCGCCGGTCAAATTCAGATTTCAAAGAGTGAAGAAAAAGGTGTCCTCAAGCATCGGGGGTTTGAAGATTACGATACTTTATCTGTTGATATGACTGTCCGAAAATATTTTCACGTTACCGCAACTGAAGAAGACGGCAGCGGTGTAATTAAAGAAGTCGAGGACAACGGGATTATGACCATCGGCTATGAAGATCCGGCGGGAACGACAAATGTTTTCGCGACAGTTGATCTTGAAAAAGAATTCAAGCGTGAAATAATTCCGCTTAACGGTTTCCCCGCCAATACGCCGATTCTTTTCAACGCAACCGGGAACAAGACGAATCATCGGGTGATAATTGACGAGATGAATTTCATTAAGAATTATTCACCCGCCGGAGAAAGACTGGAGCTGGTCCGTGAATTGAATACGACAGAACAGAAAATCAGAATTCCGAATTTGGAGAAAAATACCCAATACATAATCAAAGCGACTGCTGTTGACGCAAACGGCAAGGAAAGCGAGAACGCGGAAATCCGCGTAAAGACATCATTGCAGAATGACACAGGATTTTACATCAAGGTTCAATAATATGGGATTAAAACATACACCGGTAAAACTGGCGATAATTGGCGGCGGCGCGGCGGGGATGTTCGCGGCGGCCATGGCGGCCCAGAGAAAGATTCCCGCCGTTCTTATCGAGCGCAAAGCCAGGCTCGGATCGAAAGTTCTTATGACGGCAAACGGGCGGTGCAATTTCGCAAAGGACATTTCGCCGGAAGATTTTCTCAAAGACGTCGAATGCCCGGCCGGCACACCCCAAGGACGGAGTGCGGCGACGTTTCTTCAGCCCGCACTGCGTTCATATCCACCGAGAAAAATCATTTCTTTCTTCAGATCTTTAAATGTGCCTGTGCGCAGAATGGCCGATGCGCGTATGTTTCCTGCTGACGGCAAAGCGACGACAATCGTTCACGCTTTCGGCGATCTTTTAAGAAACAGCGAAACGCCTATCATCACGAACTGCCCGGTGACCGGCATTCAGCCGCAGAAAAACGGCTTTATCGTCGCGACTAAAAATTTTACGCTATGGGCCGAGAATGTTCTTCTCGCGACGGGGGGAGTAAGTTATCCTAAACTCGGATCCGTGGGCGACGGTCAGAACTTCGCGCGCGCGCTCGGTCATAAAATCGTCCCATATCGTCCCGGATTGATCGGCCTTGAGACAACAGACGCCGAAATCACGCGCCGGGCGGGCAGAAGGTATGAGGACGCGCGGGCTAAAGTCTTATCGGACGACGGTAGAGTTCTTTACGATTACAAAGGAGAAGTCGACTGCGAATCGTTCGGCCTCAGCGGAGCTGCCGTTTATAATTCGCAGCGTTTTATCGAGCATGCGAAACTTAAAGATTATACTGTTGAGGTTTGGCTTGATAAACAGAGGCTTCAGTTCAGGAATCTTAAACCCCGGCCGGTGAAGGAGGCGATTGTCACGATCGGCGGTGTTTCAACGGATGAGATCAACCCCGATACGATGGAGTCGCGTCTTGTGCCTGGGCTGTACTTCGCCGGTGAGGTGATGGATATCGACGGGCCTACAGGCGGCTACAATCTGACGATGGCTTTTGCAACAGCCGCTAAAGCGGTAGCCCAAATCGAATAACAAACAACTTACCGTCCCGCGCCAACCGCTATTAAAGTACACACATTTTGCCGCATATTTGATATAATACCTCGTTATATTCTTCAGGAGAACCAAATATGCATCCTTATCGTACCAACACTTGTAACGAACTTCGCGCCGCTGACGCGGGCAAAACCGTTAAACTTTCCGGCTGGATTTTCCGCCTCCGTGACCATGGCGGCATTCTCTTTGTCGACCTTCGCGACCATTACGGTCTTACTCAGATCGTTATCCATCCTTCGCGTCCTTTCTTCGGTCTCGTCGAGAAGGCACACCTCGAGTCCGTCATTACGGTAACGGGCGAGGTTAAGCTCCGTACTCCCGAGACGATCAACTCTGATCTTCCTACCGGCGAGATTGAAATCGAAGCTAACGAGCTTATTATGGAGTCTCCCTCTCAGGTAACTCCTTTATATATACCGGACGAAAAGGCCGACGAGTCTGAAGAAATGCGTCTTCAGTACCGCTTCCTCGACCTTCGCCGCGAAAAGCTCCACAAAAACATCATTCTCCGCTCCGAGATTATCAAGTATCTGCGCGAACAGATGTGGGCTAAGGGCTTCAACGAGTTCCAGACGCCGATTTTGACGGCTTCTTCGCCCGAAGGCGCGCGCGACTACCTCGTTCCGAGCCGCATTCACCGCGGTATGTTCTACGCCCTTCCCCAGGCGCCTCAGATGTTCAAGCAGCTTCTCATGGTCTCCGGGTTCGATAAGTACTTCCAGATCGCACCCTGCTTCCGCGACGAGGCCGCCCGCGCTGACCGCAGCCCCGGTGAGTTCTACCAGATGGATATTGAGATGTCCTACGCGACCCAGGATGAGATTTTCGCGGTCGTTGAGGATGTCGTCGGCAAGACCTTTAAGAAGTTCTCGACTTGGGATTGCGGCGAGGCTCCTTGGCCGCGCATCAAGTATCGCGATGCGATGATGACTTACGGTTCCGATAAGCCCGACCTTCGTAACCCCTTAAAGTGGATTAATATGTCCGACTTCTTCGCGAAGGCTGACTTTAAGGCGTTTGCCGCGTGCGTACAGAACGGCGGTCTCGTTAAGGGCCTTCTCGTTAAGGGTATTGTCGGCGTCGAAACACGCACTTGGTTCGATAAGCGCGAAGCGTTCGTTAAGGAGAACGGCGGTAAGGGTCTTGGCTACATCTCCTGGACTAAGGAAGGCGAGCTTAAGGGTCCGATCGCTAAGTTCCTCTCGGCCGAGCAGCTCGAAGAGATGAAAGCGCTCGTTAAGATGGAGCCGGGCGACGCGCTCTTCTTTATGGCGGCCGACGTCGACGAGTGTAACCGTCTCTCCGGTCTCGTACGTACTGATATCGCCGATCACATGACGAACGATATCCGCGAGAAGAACTGCTACCGCTTCTGCTGGATCGTCGACTTCCCGTTCTTCGAGAAGGATCCCGAGACCGGTAAGATTATCTTCTCTCACAACCCCTTCTCTATGCCTCAGGGTGGTCTCGAAGCGCTTGAGACCAAGAACCCGCTCGAGATCGAAGCTTACCAGTACGACGTCGTATGTAACGGTATTGAGCTCTCTTCGGGCGCGATCCGCAACCACCGCATCGACATCATGTACAAGGCGTTCGAGATGGCGGGTTACACGAAGGACGACGTCGTTAAGAAGTTCGGCGCGCTCCACCGCGCGTTCCAGTTCGGCGCTCCGCCCCACGGCGGTATCGCACCCGGCGTTGACCGTATGGTAATGCTTCTTACCGATACGCCCAACATCCGCGAAGTTATCGCCTTCCCGATGAACCAGAAGGCTCAGGACCTTCTTATGGGCGCACCCAACTACGTTACCGAGCAGCAGCTCCGCGAGCTTCACATCAAGATCCGCGGCACCGGCAGCGAAGTTCAGGAAAAGCCCGAAGCGTAAGATAAAAAGTGCGCAACTTAAAAACCACGCTTCTCGCCTGGCCCGCAATAACCGTAGCGGCGATGCTCATTTCGTTCTTAACGAAGGAGATCGCCGCCGAGTTTTTTGATATATCCCTGAAAAGTCAGGATTCCGTTCTTCTCGTCCGGATGATAGCAGGATGGAATTGTTTATTTTTTAAATTACTGGCCTTGGTCGTGATTGTCGCACCTCTTCTCGAAGAGGCGATTTTCAGATTCCTTTTCTGGAAACTCCCCGATCCAAAGAGAGTTTGGCTCGCGGCGATTCCTTCAAGTATACTCTTTACCGCGGCGCATTATTGCCAAAATCCCTGGCCGGATAACGCGTTCATCGCCCTCTTCTTTTTCGGTATGGCTCAGTGCTGGCTCTACAAGCGCACGCAAGCCCTTTGGTGCCCGATTTTAAATCACATGCTTTTTAATCTGACCAACCTCGCATTTTTACTTTGCCTTCCTGAAAAATATCTTGTTTTATGAACGTCTGCTTCGAAACTTTCGGTTGTCGGCTGAACAGAGCCGAGGCCTTGAACATGGAGGCGTTGTTTCTTGCAAACGGCTGGCAGAAGACAAAACGCCATTCCGACGCAGACCTTATCATCATACGCGGCTGCAGCGTAACGGCGCGAGCCCAGCGCGACACTGAAAAATACATCACCGGCCTTAAGGCTAAATATCCGTCAAAGCGAATTTTCACCGCCGGCTGCATCATAGACAGAACTCCGGAAGCGATGATTGACGCGGCTATGCGCTCTGCAGCTCCAGATGGGAATTTCACAGCCGACGCGATCCCGACATCGACAGCGAGAGCATACCTTAAGGTCCAGGACGGATGCAACGGAAACTGCAGTTACTGCATCGTACCCAAATTCCGAGGTAAAAGCGTATCTGAAGATTTTGATTCCGTCATTTCAAGGGCTGAAAGGTTTATTGATTGCGGCTATACGGAGATCGTTCTGACGGGATGCAATCTATCGCTCTATTTTTCACAGGGCAAACGCTTGGCAGACCTTCTGTCCGCACTCGCCTCCATTCCAAGCAGAGGACACAGGATCCGCCTTGGATCGTTAGAACCGTTCGATGGCGCCGACGTTGTCATTGATATAATGGCGGAACACGAAAACATCTGCAGATTCCTGCATATTCCGATCCAATCGGCTTCGAATAGGATTTTATCCGAAATGCGCCGCCCCTATAAAATTTCAGATCTTGACAGACTTATTGACTACGCTAACGCAAAAATTCCCGACATAGGGCTCGGATGCGATGTGATAGCGGGATTCCCGACGGAATCCGATTATGACTTTAATGCAACCTTTGAATTTGTGAAAAGACATCCCTTTACCAATATTCACGCTTTCCCATATTCAGAGCGGCCCGGGACGATCGCGACGAAGATTCTTCCTGCCATCCCGTGGCAGATAAGATCTGAACGTGCACACGCGTTAACCGCTGCAGTAAACGTGAAACGCCATGATTTCGCCAAAAAGTTCAAGAGGCGGGAGGTTGAAGTGGTTATCGAAAACGGAGCGACGCTTTCTGGATGGACCTCTGAATATTTATGGTGCTCTTCCTGCACTTCAAGCAATCCATTCCCGGCCAGACAGAAAAACCTAAGCCGGAAAAGCATCGTCAAAATGCTTGTAAATGATGTAAGAGACGATATTTTATACGCGACCCCGCTCTGATGGCAGGAGAAACCATAAAAACCAAAGGCATCTGCCTGAATATCCGTCCGTGGTCCAAGACGAGCCATATCGTTTCGTGGCTCACACCTGCAGGGATGATAACAACATCCGTAAAAGGCGCCGTAAGACCGAAGAGCGCGTTTTTAGGACAATACGATCTCAACTATGAATGTGAAATCGTCTATTATCTCGGCGCTAAAGGCGACGTTCACGCGTTGAGGGAATGCGCTCCGACAGCCCTGCGCGAAGAACTCCGGACAGACTACAAAAAACTTCTTGTCGCGGAGCATTTCCGCGCCGTTGCCGAATCTCTTGTGCCGTCGGGCCCCGACGCGGAGAACTGGTTCAATCTGGCAACAGACTCGCTCGACCGTCTTACCGTCGAAAGCAACCTCCTCGCCGAACTGCTCGCATTCGAGATTAAAGCGCTCGAACTTACCGGTTTATCGCCCAAAATCGAAGCAGATTCCGGGTTGTTCGTCTTGCGCGGAGAACGGAAACTGCCGGTTTCCCGGGATGTTGCCCAATGTATTTCAAACCCCCGGACTGAAAAAAAAATTGAAATTCTGCTGGACGCGAGTAGGGTAATTGGTGTATTCTATACTTTCCACCTGGATCAGGTTCCGCGTACAAGGCGGTTCGTTCTCCAGGCGATTCAACAATAAAAAGAAAACAGGTGACACATGGCTAAGATTAATATCGCTTGCGCGGCTATTGCGGCCGCATCATTATTGACCGCTTGCTGCGACAACAAGAAATGCGAAGATAAATGCTGCTCCGAAAAGACAGACGCGGTTGAAGAGTCCAATGATTCCACCAACGTGGTCATTTCCGTCAACGGAACAGCTCTCACACGCGGCGAGCTCAATGAAATGCTCGACAAAATGATCGCCGCCCAGGCAGCCCAGGTTCCCGCCGAGCAGGCGGAGCAGATGAAGGCTTTTATGAAATCCCAGGGAGCTCGTCAACTCGTCCAGCAGTTTATGGTCGAGAACGCACTTTTGCGTGCGGCGAATGTCCAAGGATATAAAGTTGACGATGCTGAATTCGAGGTCCGCAAGGCCGAAATAATCAAGCAGTTCGCAGGTGCGCCCGACGCGCCTAAAAGCTTCGACGAACTTCTTGAAAAATCGCCCCTCGGCAAGGAAAAAACCCTTCAGTCCATCAGGACCAGCATGATAATCGAAAAGATGATCAAGGCCGAGGTCTTTGATAAAGACAAAAAGGATTACACGGCCGACGCAAACAAAATCATTGAGAACATCAAAGCCGAGAATTCCAAATGCCTGAGCGACGATCAGGCCAAAGCTAAGATTGAAGCGCTCAAAAAACAGCTTGATGCCGCCGCTGCCGACAAGAAGGCCGCACTCTTCGCCGACCTCGCCAAGGCCAATTCCGCATGTTCGTCTGGAGCCAACGGCGGCGATCTTGGCGAATTCGGACATGGCCAGATGGTCCCCGAGTTCGAAAAAGCCGCGTTCGCTCTCAATGTCGGAGATATCTCGGAACCCGTAAAAACCCAATTCGGTTACCACCTCGTCATGACGACAAAGAAGACTCCTGCCGCCGACGGCAAGGAAGAATCCGTCCAGGCCAGTCACATTCTCCTCAAAATCTCCAAGCCCCGCGAAATTCCCGATCTTAAGGATGTCGTAGAATCTCTTAAGGCTCGTGAAAATCGTGCAAAGGTCGGAGAATATCTTGAAGACCTCGTCCGCAAATCCAAGATCGAAGTGGTCGACGAGTTCAAGAGCCTGCTTCCCCCGCAGAAGCCCGCTCCCGCTGCGGCCGTTACGACTGAAGCTAAAAAGTAATCTTAAGGCGGTTGATTTCGCCAACTAAAAATGATATACTATTTCTCCGTTGAAAGGAATTTAGAAAAATGAGCCAGCACGCATCTCTTAAAGGGTCCGGTAAAATCACCTCCAGGCGCAACGTTTTGAAGCGCTTTGAGCGCGTCAACCTTCTCCAGAAGCGCGGAGAGTGGAAGGAAGGCGACCGTGGCCTCGGTCTCAAGAAGACCAAGCCTGAGTTCTGATAACCGCATAATCGGTTTTAGAGCAAAAAAGAAGCGCCCGTTTAAAGGGTGCTTCTTTTTTTGCGCTGTTTTTACCCCATCCAGCTATAATACCTTATTCCTGCAAAACTCAAGGCCACCGTCAAGATCGAAAAATACGCCGTCAAGCTGCGCCTCGTAACAGGATTTGAGAATTTCGCTGAACTTTACCCCGGGTTTTAAGCCCATTTCCACAAGATGGCGCCCCAGAACTATCGGCTTTGGAGCCGAATCTTTTATCCTGAGCCGATCCGCTTCGGCCATAAGCCAGCTGATTGGCTCGGGGTTTGACGGAAACGGCGGCCGTCCCCCGTCATCCGCCGCGGCGACGCGGGCGAGCCTGTCGATGCGCACAACCTCCGCCGCGAGTCTGCGGATCGCGTTCTCTCCGGCTCCGCCGCGCCACATCGCGTACGGCTTCATGTGGTTTCTCACTAAAGGCGGCACCTCCCTTAAAATCCTCGTCTCGTCGGTAAGCCGCTCAAGAAACGCCAACGTCGGCCCTACACCCGCCTCGTCGTGACCGAGCGACCTGAGACGCGCCTTTACGGGATCGAAATACGTCGTCGCGGGCTTGCCGAAATCATGACACAGCACGGCAAGACCTACTATAAGATTCTCGTCGTCGGAATTGTCGCCGCGCTCGCGCGCGAAAGCGTCGAGACAGCAGAGCGTGTGATTCCAGACATCGCCCTCCGGATGCCACTCAGGCGCCTGGCGACAGCCGATGAGCGCCGTAAGCTCAGGGTAATAGTCAACCCACCCGACAGCGCGCAGAAACTCAAGCCCCGCCGATATCTTTACGCCCTTTACCAGAAGTTTAGACCACTCTTCAAAAAGCCTTTCGCGCGGCAGATTCTCAGGCGTCATCGCCCGGCATATTTCGATCGTCTCGATCGCGGGCTTAAGGCAAAAGCGCGCGACGAACTGCATGCCGCGCAAAACGCGCAGAGGATCTTCGGCGAAATGCGGCGAGACATGGCGCAGAATGCGCTCTTCGAGATCGCGCCGCCCGCCGTATGGATCGACTATCTCATCGGTAAGCGGATCGCGGTAAATGGCATTTATGGTAAAGTCGCGCCTCGCCGCGGCATCTTCAATAGGCATGAACGGATCGCTGTCGATTCCGAAGGCGCGGTGGCCGGCTCCGAGTTTCGTCTCGCGCCTCGGAAGAGCGATATCGATATCGTAATGATGAAGCTTGATCACGCCGAACGAACGCCCCACCAGATCGAGCTTAAACCGGGCGCTCAGGACGCTCTCGAGTTTTTCGCTCTCAAGACCGTAAACCTCGAGATCGTAATCCTTTATTCCGGTGTCCGCTCCCAGAAGCGAATCGCGCACGCATCCGCCGACAAGAAGCGCACGGCCGCCGGCCTCCTTGACGAGACGGGCGACTTCCTTTACCGTTTCCAGAGAATTTCCCGGCTCGGACATCGATATAACCGTTTAGCCGATGCGGACGCGGCGCCCTTCGATACGGTACTTGCCCGAAGCGATGATATTCAAAGCCTCGGGATAGGCGACATGCTCCTGAACCTGAATTCGCGCATGAAGCGTCTCGGGAGTGTCGTCCTCTAAAACAGGAACCGTCTTTTGGACAATGATAGGACCGGAATCGGTACCCGCGTCGACAAAATGAACCGTAACGCCCGCGACCTTGCAGCCGTAATCGAGAGCCTGCGTCCAGCCGTGAACCCCGGGGAACGACGGCAGTATGGCGGGATGTATGTTGATGACGCGATTCGGGAATGCCGCGAGAAGTTTAGGCTTCACAATGCGCATAAAGCCGGCGAGAACGACGGTATCGACGCCTGCGGCCTTCATGATCTCAATACAGCGGTCCTCGGCGGGACCTTCAAGCTTCGTCTTCCACGGAGCGCAGTCGAGATACATCGCCTCAAGCGAATGCTTCGCCGCGCGGTCGAGAATCTTCGCCCCGGGCACGTCGGTAAGAACGATTTTAACTTCCGCATCGAGCGTACCCGCCTCGATCGCATCGACGATTGACTGCATATTCGAGCCGGAACCCGATCCTAAAATTCCAAGTTTAAGTTTAGCCATGTTTCTCCAATCTCTTTCTTGACGATTGCCTATATTCTACCATAATTTCTATTCGGGTTTTAAGTTGGAATTTATTTATATTCAGCCTCCGGGCTTCAACCGCGTGAAAATGACGGACTCACCGTCGAAAATGCCCTTTAACGATCTTCAGCGCGCTTTCAAGTTCTTCTTTAGACTGAACGGAACTGAGCGAGAGACGGAGAAACGAGCGGGACGGATTTTTGCGGGCGGCAAAACGGCAGGAGTGGCAGACGCGGACTCCCGCGTCAAGAAGCTCCCGTTCAATGTCGGGCCCGTTCCGCTTCGACGACGGCAGTTCAACCGTACGGAAAAAAGTGGCATCCTTCGCAGCGCGGCACTCTTTTGGAAACGTTTTTTCGAATACCGCATTCATTTCCTTCGCCCGCCGTATTTTCAGATCGATTAGTTTTTCGGCACGCCCGCTTAATATAAGATCGCTCACGATTTCCGTATCAAGCGCGCTCGCCTTGATGGTCAGGCGATGATGAGCTCTCATCAGCTCGGCCATGTACCGTTTAGGCGCCGCGGCGAAAGCTGCACGAAGACCAGGGGCGAGAAAACGCGTAGCGCCGGTAAGGTAAAACGTCTGTTCCGGGAGTCGCCCGAAGAAAGTCCCAGAGCCGTCCGGCACGAGCGTCGCATCATCCTCCAAAACCAGCATCCCGGATTCGGCGACAACCTCCGAGAGCTCATCCTTCCTGCGCTTTGACATCGTAACTGTAGTCGGATTGGCGCAGGTCGGCATCAGGAAAACGCCTTTGATGCGTTGGCGGACGCCCGCTTTCCTCAGAGCTGCAGGCGACATTCCCTCACTGTCGCCTTCTATCGGAACGAGACGGACGCGCACGAGACGGGCCGCTTCAATCAAATTGCCGTAAGTGAATTCGTCCACGGCGAGCGCGTCGCCGATATCGAAAAAAGCGAGCATTATCGCAACAAGCGCGCTGTGGACGCCGGGAAACACAACCGTCTCGCCCGCCTCCACCCTGCCGCCAAAGCGCGATATCCAGAAAGCTCCGGCAGATCTGTGACGAGCCGCTCCCGCGCGTTCGCTGTACGAAAAAAGGCTGCGCGTATAATCGCGAGTCATAACGTCGCGTGCGGTCTCAATAAGAAAGCGCGAGCTCAATTCCGGAAATCCCTGGACTGCGCTCAGATCGACTACAGGATGATTTTCGCAATCCGTTCTACCGGGCACAGGCGCAACGAAGGTGCCGCGCCCCGTAACACCGTAAACGAGACCGCGTTCGCGGCAGATGTCGTATGCGCGCGTGACGGTGGTGAAATTCATGTCTAACCAATCGGCGAGTTCACGCTGTGACGGCAGGCACGTCCCCGGCGGAAGCCTCCCTGAGGCTATCTCGTGCGCAAGGCAAGAAGCGAGCGACAGGTAACGAGGGCGCGTAAGTAAAGCGGGATCGGGCTGCCAACTAAGAGGATGCAGGGAAAAATCGTTTATCGGCATATTTTGTAATCCATACAATTTTGAGAATGTATTGATTCTACCATAGTGATAAACTATCAGTCAATCGTATCAACATGAGAAAGGACGATATAATGAAAGGCAAAACCCCAAACCGCCTCCTCGCGGAAACTCTCAAGGGCGGAGTAATCATGGATGTTACCACGCCCGATCAGGCGAAAATCGCCGAAGACGCCGGAGCTTGCGCCGTTATGGCGCTTGAGCGCGTTCCCGCCGATATCCGCGCCGCAGGCGGCGTAAGCCGTATGAGCGACCCCGGCATGATCCGCTCAATTCAGGAAGCGGTTAAGATTCCCGTCATGGCCAAATGCCGCATCGGTCACATCGTCGAAGCGCGTATTCTCGAGGCTATCGGTATCGACATGATCGATGAGAGCGAGGTGCTTTCACCCGCCGACGATACGCTTCACGTCGACAAGCGCAAATTCGCCGTTCCCTTCGTTTGCGGCGCACGCGATCTCGGCGAGGCCCTCCGTCGCGCCGGCGAAGGAGCGATGATGCTCCGCACAAAAGGCGAGGCCGGAACGGGCGACGTCGTCCAGGCGGTAAGGCACCTGCGCAAGATCGAGCAGGAAATCCGCTGGCTCACCGGCCTGAGAGAAGATGAACTTTACGATGCAGCCAAAAAGCTTGCCGCCCCCTTGGACCTCGTCCAGAAGGTACATGCCGACGGAAGACTTCCCGTCGTCAACTTCTCTGCGGGCGGAGTCGCGACACCTGCAGACGCAGCTCTCATGATGGAACTCGGAGCCGAGGGCGTTTTTGTAGGCTCGGGAATCTTTAAGAGCGGAGACCCCGCCAAGCGCGCAGCGGCGATCGTCAAGGCTGTCGCGAACTGGCAGAATCCCGAAATGCTCGCGGAGCTTTCTTCTGGCCTCGGCGAAGCGATGGTCGGCATCAACCCCGACGAAATCCGCACGATCATGGAAGCGCGCGGCATTTAAGCCCTGCAATTTCAAACAGCGAAAAGCGCACTCGACTTTTCGCTGTTTGAACGGTTTATTCCAAAATGAATTTTTCTTGAGAACTTAATTCTTAGGCATCGGGCCTAAATCTTTAGTGCCCTTAGTTTCAAATACATTACGCTTGAATTCGTATGTGATTTTCTTTGTCGGTCTTTTATCTCTGGAAATCTGCCCGTTATCATCTATCGTGCCGCAGCCGACGATATAGGCAAAGCCTTTACCTACCTTGCAGTTTCTGACCGTTATCTTACCCGGGACAGCGTCTCCTGCTGCAGATGGCCTCCAGTCTGCTAAATCAAAGAATATGACGCCTTTATCTTTCGCGGCAGTCATCTTACATGTGTCGAACGATACTTCACCTACGCTGTACGCGCCGAATCTGAAGAATAAATTACCCTCGACTTCGAATTTACAGTTCTTATAACTTAGATTTGTCGCCTTTGTCCAATAGCCGCCCCTAAATACGCCGCCCTTAAATGTGCAATTTTCAAATTTAACCGTTCCGCCGTTAGCGCCGCCGAAGTAGACGTTTTCAAAGGTGCAATTCTTAAATGTCTGAGTTCCCGAATGGAAACCCGAAATCTCTCCTCCCTTAAAGGTGCACTTCTCAAATACATTATCCTTTTTAAAGTAAGTAAGTCTACAGCCTTCCAACTCGTTGCCCGTCCAATGGCCCCTCATAAAATTAAACATCTTACATTCCTTAAAGCTGCACCCGATAGCTTTAGAGGCCATAATTTCACGCTTAACAAAGCGCGAATTGACGAGTCTGGCGCTATCGCTCATACGAACGAAGAAGTTGTCATTCGTAGTCGGCTCACCAAAATTCATATCATTAAAGGCGAAATCCCAACTGCCGCGTTCAAGCATTTCGCTGTTTTGGACTGTGAGTCCCTTTCTGTAACGGTTGTTCGTAAATCGCGCGTAGCCCGATCGCGTACGACCGTCGCATGAATAGTCGCCTGTTAAGATATTGTTATTGCGCACACACACCGAGTAAGTGCGCGGATAAAAATGTATCGCGCTTTCGTTCTCTTCAAAAATAAAATTCTGACCGGCGCAGCAAAGGAGCGAATTGCTCCCCGGGTTATCGCGACAGACATTCCGCCTGAAAGTCGTATCCTGCATCATATCCCAGCCGTCCTCCGCATCAAGAGCACTTCTCGCGGCGGATTCACCCGATCTTATAAAGAGATTACCTTCGAAAAGGAAGTTCTGCATCGCGCTTGGCGCATAGCCTACGCAGCGACACCTTTCGAATATGCAGTTTTTAATAACGCAATTGTAAGGTGTAAATGCGCGGTTTACACATAATGATGGCTTATTCGCTTCTTCGAGAGAAGAATGGAACTGAGTATAACGCAAGAACGCCGCATCCTTCGGGATTGGTACAAGACGATATTGATGAAGTGTTTCTGATGCAAGAAACTTTTTATCCTTATCGTACCAGCAAAGCGTAAGCGTCCATTGACGGGAGCTGACGCCCTGATAACCTAAAAACTTCGAAATCTGAAGGCGCGGATCTTCCTGGGACTTCATCGCCTCGTTAATCTCGATAAATCTGCTCGTGTAAAAATTCTTTCTGGGCGCACTGAGCGAACCGTCCTTAGGATTAAGAGCGCCCTCCTCATGTTTACCAGGATGGACTAAAAACGCGTGCATACGATCATTTTTACGCCCATGACCGTTGCAGCCGCCATAACCAGTTATGTCCTTAACATGAATATTTTCTACCGAGCAGTAACGCGACTCGCCGCTAATTACAAATCCGAACGGCCACTCGGGATTTTCTTTGGGCGAGTAGTCATGCTCATAATAATCACCCTCCAATGTTCCGTTTATAAGATGGGTATTGTCGACGTTTCTAAGTACGATCATCTGGGAACTGCGACCTGTAAAGCCGTTTTCCTTAATCGTCGCGCCATTAAGATCGAACGTCATATTCGAAGGTAAATATATAGGCTTTTTAGGACTGATGCGATATTGTCCGGGTAAAAGCACCAATTTCCTAAAGCCGGCCGCCACCTTATCGTCCAAAAGTTTCTGAAGACCTTCCGAAGTCTTTAAGGCAGCCTGCTCAACCTTATTTGTATCATATCCTTCGTCGTATACGATATGAAAAGCACGGAATGAATTGTAGATTATTTTACCTTCTTGAGCGGGGATATAGATAGTATAACCGCATACTCCTTCGCGCTTTTTAGGCGGATTTTCATTAGCGTATTTTACGACCGCTTCTTTAGTGAGGCGAAAAACCTCATTAAACGGAGTACCCTTAGGCGCTGACTCAACTTCAACTAAAACTCTTGTAGCTAAATTATCATCGTTACGGATTTCGTACTTTTTCAAGTCCTCATTAGTTACTTTATAAATTTTATCCTCCGGAATTATAAGGTCTTTAGGCTCGAGAACGCGAAAGCGCTGCCATACGCGATGAGACTCCAAGCCTTTGGCAATATCTACCGCCCAAAGACAGATATTGTACTCGCCCTTCTTAAAAGGCTTAAACGTAAATTTACCGTCGCCAGCGCCGACATTCTTTTTTACTCGCGAATATTCCTTACCGTCACTCGTTACACACTTAAAATGAATATCAAACCTATGGGACTTATCGCGCATACGCTCTAAAGAGTGATCCCAGTCAGTTACATAATAATTAACTTCTACATTTTCCTTAGTCGTTACAATAGGCTTAAGATAATAAAGCGAAATATACGGAAACTGAAAATCCTTAGGCGTTTCATAAGGCGCCTCATCCTTAATCGCGCGCCTTAAATTCGTAGGATCGGTATATTCGCCCGGAACTACGGGCGCAGACGATGAAGCGAACTGGGCAAAAGACGAAAGCGTTATCAGCACCGTCACGACAGCAAGAAAACGTCTTCTTTTCATATTGCTTAAATTACCAGCAGAAATTGATTGTCTTACCTTCGCGCGTGCGAAGGCCTTTTACGCTTCCGCCCTTCCAATCTGCGGGAATAGATTTCTCGAGCAGAATTTCGCAGACCGCCGCGACCATACCGAGGTTGCCGTCGATCTGGAACGGAGGATGGGTCGCGAACATGTTATCGAGAGTATTATACTTAAGAAGCGACTCGAGCATCTCACCCGCCTTGTCGCCTTCGCCGAGACGAGCCCAAAGGGCCGCGCGCCAGGGCCACGTCCAGCTGCGGCGCGAGTCGCCCGTAGTCGTGCGGCCCGCGAGAGCGACCTTGGCAGCCTCTGCGAGCGCAGGCGTAGCCTTACGCGAAATCGTCGAGCCGGGATAGACGGCGTAGAGGTGGCTCGTGTGACGATGCTGATTTCCCTTCACATCACGGTCAGCCTCCCACTCCTGAAGTTGGCCCCACCTGCCGATCTTATCCTTAAGAAGTTTAGGCTCGACACGCGCAACTTCCTTGACGAACGCATCGTTGATCCCGAGCTCCTTGGCCGCGGAGAGAATGGAGCGGAAGAGTTCGCGCATAATCTGCTGATCGTGGGCGACGCCGTCCTCGCGAGGGCCGTGCTCGGGGCTCCAGCCGTCCTTTACGACGATCGTTCCGTCGGGGCGCTCCTTTAGCTGAGTAGAAAGAATGAATTCCGCCGCGCCTTTCATGAGCGGCCAGCAGACTTCCTTCAGATATTTCTTATCGCGCGTAAAAAGGTAGTGATCGTAGCACTGCGCGGCCATCCACGGTGCGCCCGCGAAGTTCCAACGCCAGCCGCCGCCGCCGAAAGCATTGGCGCTGGTGCGGTACGCGTAGCCCTTCGAATCGGGGAACGCCATACGCGAACCCTCGGCTGCCGTAGGCATCGACATAAGCATCCAATCCGAAAGCGGAGTAAAGCAATCAGAAAGATTTGCCGAATCGGCTCCCCAATAATTCATCTGGATATTGATGTTGGTGTGGTAGTCGGCATGCCACGGCGGATTGTTTGAATTATTCCAGATTCCCTGAAGGTTGGCGGGCAAAGTACCGGGACGCGAACAGCTGATGAGAAGATAGCGGCCAAAATTGAACATAAGCGCGACAAGCGGAACATCCTTGCCGCCATTTTTAACCTTCGCCAAACGTTCGCGCGTAGGAATAGTCTTATCGCCTTCACCGAGATCGAGCGTCATGCGGTCGTAATACTTTTTGTAATCGGCAACATGGCGCTGAAGAACTTCAGACGGATAGATCGTAAGGGAGAGTTCACCGATCGTATCTGTGCCCGTGACGGCCCTCAGGACAACAACAGTCAAACCGCGAGACTTGAAATTCTTTAAAACATCGGCGCGCGCGACATATTTTAAGCCATTAGGGAGCGTACCGGAAAATGAAACGCTATTATTATCCGATTTTTCACCTTCACCGTGCGCACCCTTGAGCGTCAGCCTCAAGCCGCGCTTCTTAACGTCGCTGATGAAAATGAAAATCGCATCATCAGGAGCGCTCGCGAAAATCCTGCGCTTAAAATTATCGTCCCCGATTTTGAACTGATCGTCATATACCGCGGTCGATACGTTGAGCTGACGGCGATAGTCGGTTACTGCGCCTTCGCCGAGACCTTCAATCGCGATATTGAGTTCTCCGAAATTTTGATACGCGCCCATCGTCGAATAATTGGCGTCGGCGCGGTTGTCGTGAATATCCTTAGTAAGATTCTTGTCGCCCGTCCAAAGCGAGTCGACATTGAACTGAAGCCTGAGATTTTTAGCTCCTCCGTCAACCATGCACCCGAGTCGTCCGTTGCCGAGCGGATACCAGGAATTCTCCCAGCCGCGACCAGGCTGATTATCCCAAATCACATTTTCCGCGCCAAAAGCAAGAACGCCAAGAAAAGCGAATACGACAGCTAATGTTTTTCTCATCTTAACTCCTATTTAATTTATATGAAACAGTATACCCAATCCTCATGCTTATAGTCAACCCGCACCAACTATCACCCTTATCCCACTTTTTCTGGGGTGATTTCCAAAAGTAAACGAACGTAATTTATTCGTTTACTATTGGAAACCACAATGTGCACTTTCCTTGTGATTTTGATTCTTTGTCTTTTTGCTCACGCCAAACATCGTTCGCCAATTTCATCCTGTTTTGTGTCCAGCCCCAGTAGCGCCATTGGTCGCGAAATTTATTTTTCCCTTCATCTGTCAACATATTATAGCCTTTTATCATTACATCATCAGAGACTGACAGGTTCTCACCTATAAAAAACCATATACCCTCATTCTCTGTTAACATAAATCGTAACGCCTCATCGTCACTTAACAAGCCAAGGTTCAGTAATCTGTCCACGCATTCGTCTGCCAATCCCAACTGGTTCCTTTGTAGATATCGGCGCACTTCCCTTCTTGTGCCTGGCGGTCCCATATTCAAACCGGCATAATATAATCTCTTAATAAAAATAAAAGTTAATATGCAACAAATGCCAACAATAATTGAAATCTTGAAGTGTCTTGACCAAGAACCATTCATTTTAACAGCACTCCTTGCTTTTTACTGTGATTGAATGAAATCATTTATGTCATTCACAACTTCTGATATTAGAATCCTCGGGTCTAACCCCATTGGTGGGGTGAAAGTGGTGGGGTGAAATCATTTTTACAACCCTCCGTTCTTTGATGCAATAAGATATCTTACGCGCGAATTACACATATTAACCCCTTTCTCAATTTCAGTAGCAGAAAATTAAATGTTAACTATAATTCCTACTTCGAAAGGAGGCTCTTTTTGAGCACGTTCATAAAGATGTTGGCTACGCAGCACTTTTTTATGAAACGACGATTTAACGCCTTCTTTTGCAACAATCGCCAATTTCTCAATATCATTCTTGTTTGTATATGATACTGACAGAATATTAAAAGATGAAAGAGATTCGATTTTATAACCATTTTCATTAAAAGAGGTTGCATAAAGTTGCCAGTCTACACCATTTGTAAAAACAATCCAATTTACCTTGTTAGCGGCACAATACTTAATTTCTTCTTTTGATGGCCTGTAAGATGCCCATAAATTATTTAAATTAACATTAATAGGCCAGCATTTTATCATATATACAATCTTTGTATTAATTTTAACGGCAATGTCAAAAAACTGAATACTTGAGCCTGAAATAATTTCATTTTTTTGGTATCCGAATATTTCTAATAGCATATCCTTCACATACGACAAAGTTTCACCTTTACTTAAAACGCCTTTTGTTCTATCACCAGATAAAAGCCTTTGGAACTTTGCCAAGTTCTTCTTAAGCCTGTTTTTTACAATTATATTTCTAATGAATGACAACATAAACATAAGTTGTTCTCCATATTTTATATAAGCATTTTAAGTATACTCATTTTGAAAAATGAAGTCAACTGTCAATCAATTATCGCCGATGGGGACAGTCCCCTTTACCCTTAATTACATCACTTTACGTTGTATTTTACAGTTCCATCTAACATTTTCTTGGCATTTCGCCCTACTCCATTCTCTCGCGCACTTATAGTCCACCCATCATAGTCTACAATTCCGCAATGAACATTTGGCGACGGTCCCTCAAGTCATTAGACTGCTAAAAATCATTTACATAATGATTCTTTTCTCATTTGCAACCCTTTTATCGCATTTGTTACATAATTGTAACTATAGGGATTAATCCATCGATTCGTAATCGAAGTAAACACATTCAATCTACGCTGACTATATCTATAAGTATCATCGCCTTTCATCAGCGCTTTATCAAGCCACTCATGACATTGATTATCATGGGCGGCATACTTATACACAACATCCTTCACAGACTTTCTTAATTCATCTTCTTCCGTCGTGCGCGCCCATTCGTGTCGTATAAAATCACAACATATCTCATCTCTACGTTGCAAACCACTACTTGATATATTAGTTAAAGAGAGGAAATTTTCCATAACAGAAAGCGAATTCGTTGTAACTCCTTCTATCCTTAAAATAGCACTCATTGCATATTCGCCGCGAAACCAATTAGTCGCACAAGAATACAGAAATGGCAATTCCGATTTAGTCGCATATTTTCCATACTGCCACATTGAACGCGTACATATCCATTCATCATTCGTCTTTATCAAATCTGAAAGCAATCGAAGTAACCGATTCGTATCGCCATTAATATAATATGTATCAACCAACTGCGTTCTTTTACCTCGCACACCGCACCTAGGAGCAATATAATAAAGTATTTCATCCTTTACTTCATTATCAGATAAAACCTGCACTTCTGCCGACGCAAACTGCGCCACATAAACTATAAAAACAGCAATTATATATCTTATATTTTTCATTGCTCAAATTTCTTTGAAACTAATTCCGAACTTGATATATTATTTGTCGCGGTAGGATTCATAAACACTTCTGCGCATTCATCTTTCTTAACACTGGTGTCTTTTGTAACCGTATACGAAAAAAGATTCTCCCCATTTGACTTAACGATCGTATATTTTTTATTCGTAAAAACACCTCCATCATTTTCAT
>JAZOQU010000045.1:0-26039 GCA_045656225.1 Kiritimatiellia bacterium
GTAGCGATATTTCCTTATGATATCGCTACAAAACAATCGTTAAAAAAGAGTTTTCTCTAACTTTAACCCTTATTTTAAGGACTTTTTTAGCATTCCGGTTTTGCTCGCTACAGCGTTCCGGTTTTGCTTTCACCTCGACACACAAACTACCACCTCAGCGGCTGAGGAGGTAGGTGAAGCCGACCGCGATGCGCTCGAGGTACATGACCGCCGCGAGGATCGGGTGACAGCGTCCCCAACCGAAGCACCAGCCCCCTTCATATCTTCGCCAAAATATCTGGGATATTGGACTTATCTAGCGAGGAGAAGGCGAAACACTTCTTACCAAGATGGTTGAATAGTGTTGCCAGTGTGATAATGTTGCCAATACCAATGTTGCCAATTGCCATTTTAGCCCCCAATCCTTTTCTTCGTTGTAGTCACGCTTGCAGAAAGAATGCGAGACAACTCTTTAGATTCTGTTATTAAGTCAACAAGCTTTGCATTCTCAATATATCCCGTTTCTCCAATTAACTTCAGCCATATGCGCGTTTCTGACAATTCCTTCATGGCAATCTTTAGCTTATGCACAAAATCCTTTGATGATTCGGCTTCGCATGCCTCCGCATAATTTGCAGCAACGCTTGTAGCTGAACGAAACATTTGATCCGCAAAACTTGCACTTCCAACGGATTTGAGAGGTAACATTGCGCAAGTCTTGACACACTGCGCCGCAAATTTAACGATTCTATCTTCAAGTAACATTACGCCGCCCTCCCCATTGGAAATTGGATCTGGCAATTGGCAACATTATCACATTGGCAACATTTCACCCCTTTCTGCGGAGGAAACTTCTTATCTTGCATCGCGTCAAGTATCAGCTTAAAGCGCTCCTCATTACGCTCTTGATTAGCATCGTTCTTCGCTTGATCTGCAATTTGACGACGGTCTGTAGCTTCGATTCTGGCTAGTAGAGGCGCGATAGATGCAAGAGCTTTACGCATCGCTACAAAAGTCTCTGTAATACGAATACTTGCCTCAATCGCTACAGCACTTTTTAATACGCTTGCGAGCATGATAATTCCATGCTCAGTAAAGGCGGTCATCGGCACTGACGAATGCTTCATGCTTTTGAACCGGTCGCAATTTGCGACCAGTTCTCGCATCTCACTGAGCGATAATTGGAACATAAAGGTTGAAGGAAATCTTTCAACATTACGCTTCACTTGTTCATTCAACCGCTTTGTCGCAACTCCATACAGCTCCGCCAAATCTCTATCAAGCATAACCTGAACGCCGCGAATCGTAAAAATTCGCGAACGAATCACATCAGAATTAGATAATTCTTGTATGGCTAAATCATTCATCTTTAGCATTACCTATGACCCTATTCATTATATCATATTTTTGAAATTGGCGAAATAAGCTCAATCTTTCTATCATTTTCGACTGCACCGCTCGCTATATCTTATTGTTTTGACAGTCATATACTTCTCAATTTTCTCTTTAAGAGTATCAACCTTCATGCTCATGTGCCTGGGTATATCGCTTCGTACTTCGTCGCAACCAAAATTCTGGCACAAATCAGTCAGACCATCCACTGCCACTTTGGCAAAATCTCCCAATTCCACTCTCGAACTTGAACTCCAAACTCAAACTAATCTCCCAAACAATCTCAATCCTGTAAATCCTGTTAATCCTGTCTAAAAACCCAGGATCCCGAAACTCCCTACTCCCTCACTACTCAAAATACCATTCGCCGTTCTTTCTCGCACCGCGCCGTTTAAGCCCGGCCTTTTTCTTCAGAGAGTCCATAACACGTTGCGCCTGACGAAGTACGACCCCAAGCTGATCGCCCAATTGCGATGCTGAAATTTTCGGATTTCGAAGAAGAATGTTTATCGCCTTTTCTTCAATCGGCGTGAACTTTATTATGACATCCGCTCTCTTCACCACGTTATTTATTACGACATCCGATGGTTTTATTACGACATTTGAAGATTCTGTATGTCTCATTATGTCCGTGATTGACAATTGGCCGACGAATAAGATATACTCACGACATGAAATCAACACTTATTTTCTCGTCCGTACTTCTTTTAGCAACAACCGTTAAGGCAGCTGAATTCCGCGAAACCGTAAAAGGTGTAGCCCCGGCCGATGTTACCGTTTCATGCGGCGAACCGGGATCCTGGAAATTCAACATCAAGAAAACAAAACCTGCCGAAGAAATCGGAGAGGTCATTGTGACAATCGAAAGCGACGAACCCGCCGTTCCGCCTAAATTCACCGTAGCGCTTACGATCCCTCAGGTAAATATTTCCCATCGCTGGGTTCCCGCGTTTTACGACACGATGATCCCTCCGGACTGGATGGCGAAATGCCCTTCGAATCTTGCATCTTGGATGCCCCTTTACACGTTCTATTCCGAAAGCGGCGACAACCAGTTTACCATATCGTCGAGCGAAGTTAAACGCCAAGTCGAATTTCACGGCGGCGTCCGCGAAGAAGGCTCGATTCTGCCCATTAAGTTCAACTTCTTCAACAAAAAGGAAATGCCGATAAAGTCGTATTCGGTTACCGTCCGCTACGACTGGCGCAGAAAGCACTATTCCGAGATCATTCCTGAAACCGCCGAATGGATGACAAAGGCAGCCAAGCTCGAAATTGCCGATGTCCCTGACTCCGCGTTCGACCCGCTCTACTCGACGTGGTACTGCTTCCATCAGAACGTCTTCGCCGATCAGATTGAAAAGGAGTGCGCCATCGCTTCCAAGCTCGGAATGAAAGTTCTCATCGTAGACGACGGCTGGGAGACCGAGGACACAAACCGCGGTTACGCGTTCAACGGCGACTGGGAGGTTTCCAAGATGCGCTTCCCCGATATGGCCTCCCACGTCAAAAAAGTCCAGGCTCTCGGTATGAAGTATATGGTCTGGTACTCTGTCCCCTTCGTCGGTAAAAACTCCAAAAACTACGAAAGATTCAAAGGCAAATATCTCGCAGAAGTCAACCATGAAGGCGCGGCGATTCTCGATCCCAGATTCCCCGAGGTCCGCGAATTCCTTATCGGCACATACGAAAAGGCCCTCAAGGAATGGAATATCGACGGATTCAAGCTCGACTTCATCGACGCGTTCAGAGGAAAGAACGAGAAACTGCGCGGCGACGGACGCGACATAGATACGGTCCCTGAAGCCGTCGACAGACTCATGAAAGACGTCTACAGCCGACTCAACGCGATAAAGCCTGGAATCCTCATTGAATTCCGCCAGGCTTATGTCGGACCCGGAATCCGCCAGTACGGCAATATGATGCGCGTCGCGGACTGTCCCGGCAACTTCACCGCTAACCGCATCGGCATCTCCAAACTCCGCATGACCTCCGGCAAGAGCGCCGTTCACGCCGATATGCTTGAATGGAATCCCGGCGAGACGACCGAAGGCGCCGCGCGCAATGTCATCAACTGCCTTTTCAGCGTCATTCAGTATTCAATGATGCTCAGAGACCTTCCGCCGGAACACCTGAAGATGATCGACGCCTGGCTTAAATTTACGGTTAAGCATCGCGGCGCTCTTTTAAAGGGAGGATTTAAGCCGCATTTTGCGGAATCCGACTACGTCCTTCTTGAAGGATGGGACGACAAGGAGCGCATCTTCACCGTTCACGCAGACGGCTTGACAGTCAATGTTCCCGCCGACAGGCGCACCACTTACATCATCAACGGCACCGCCGCCGAATCGCTCGTCGTGGAACTCGCTGAAAAGCCCGCTCTCGTCGAAATATACAACACGCTTAGCGAAAAAGTCGGCGAGACCGAAGCCTCCAAGGGCCTGAACCGCATTAAATGCCCGCCTTCAGGTTACATCGTAATCCGCTAAATTAAGCCCCAAAGACAACTGAAGCCGCGCTCATTAAAAGCGCGGCTTCAGTTTTAGATCACTTCAAGCGACGGCGCAACATCCGCAGACAGCGCCTCTTCACCGGTAAGATTACGTCTAAAATACGCCAACGCCGCAATCATCGCGCCGTTGTCGCCGCAATACTTGGGTTTAGCGGTTAAAAATTCTACACCCTCTTTCTCCGCCGTGCGTTTCAGGACCTCGCGCAATCTCGAATTGAGCGAAACTCCTCCGCCGATAATAAACGACCGATATTCGCCGCGGCGTAAAGCTGTACGGGTACGATCAGTTACAGAACCGACTATCGCTTCCTGATACGAAGAGACGATACGGGCAAGTTCCAGTGTAACTTTTTCGCCGCTCTTATATTCAATCCGCGGTTCATCATCAGAAGGAGTTAACAACTCCTGATGCTTTTGGACATATCTCAAAAGCGCCGTCTTAAGCCCCGAAAACGACACGCACATATCGGCGGGAAGTCCAGCGAGCGCAGAGACGCCTTCTCGCGGACAGCCTTTAGGGAATGGCTCTAAAGACTCTTTCCAAGCGCGGGCATCATCGAGAAAAGTCGCACGATACGCTTTAGCTATCGCATCTACTTTAGGTCCGCCGGGATACCCAAGCCCCAATAACTTAGCCGCCTTATCAAAAGCTTCGCCGGCAGCATCATCAAGAGTTTGACCTAAAAGCTTATATGAACCATATTCAGGCAACTCAAACCAGTTCGTATGCCCTCCCGAAATCGCCAGCGCCAAAGCCGGCATGCTCGACTCGACAGAAAGCGCGGAATCCTCGCCCGCATCAAAGAGGAACGGCGTATGAAGATGAGCTTCGATGTGATTGATGCAATATAAAGGGACTCCGAGTGAAACCGCAAGCCCTTTGGCGGCATTAAGACCGACAATAAGCGCAGGGGAAAGTCCCGGACCGTACGTCACAGCAACCGCATCAATCGTACCGCCGGGTTGAACCTCATGAAACTTCGCAACAGCCTCGTTTACCACCTCGGAAATCTTTTCCACATGTGCCCTCGAAGCGATCTCGGGAACAACTCCTCCATAAGGCCTGTGAAGCGGTATCTGAGTATAGACGACATTGGAAAGGACCTCACGTCCGTCCTTTACGACCGCCGCCGCAGTTTCATCGCAACTCGTTTCTATTCCAAGAATATTCATCACCAGAACTTCCACCAGGGTCGATCTACGGGCTTGATTCCGCCCTCGCGTTTATAAAGCTCTTGAATGCGCGCCTGACCTGCCGTCGCAGGATCGCCGACCGACATACGGCTTCTCAGAACAAGCGCCTTTGGCATGGACCAGAACTCGCTGCGGACGAACGAATCGGCTCCGTTGCGATGAATGACAATCACTTCTCCGCCGGGAAGAATCGAAAGCGTCGGCTTTGTGATCCTGAGCATCGCTCCGATATCCGTCGTGCCGAGACTCTCCTTTCGCCCGTCTTCATATTCATCATACGCCGAAAGAAACGCGTGCTCCACACCGTTTCGCGCCCACCTCACAAGTTCAAAACGCCGGGAAACGCCTTCCCTGTTTGCAAACATCTGTTTAGCGCTGGTGATGTAATTGCCGGGCACGACGGAAAAAGCGCGATACGGACCCTCGTAGCGATATCCGTTATGAACAAGAACCGCACGGGCAAGATAACTGCGCGGCTCTTCAAGATCGTAATGATCCCCAAGAAAAGTCTCCAACAACTGCCCCTCGTTCGATTTTACGCTGAACGCCGAAACAAACGGCCTCTTTCTGCCGACACGATCAATCTGAATGTGATCATTTGATCTGAAAATCTCCACAAGCACCGTGTCTTTGGAATCCGGATACCCCACGCTGACCGTCTTAGGAGAAAGATTTTTCACGTCAACTACCGCGCGCACGCGTTCCCCCGAAACATAATCACGCTCATCCATCTTCAAATCAACACTGATTTCAGACAGAGACGGCTTTTTCGCATGCGTCGACAAAGCCAACACTCCGAGCAACACCGACACAACGGCTTTGAACTTCATAACTGTACCTCCAATCCGTCATACCCCGGCTCTACGCCGGAGGGAAGCTTAGACAACCACTGAACATGGGTGAAATCATGGCAAAGATGTATTAAATACGCCGTTTTAGGATTAATTCGGCCAAGATACTCCAATGCCCTGGCAAGTGAAAGGTGGGTCGCATGTTCCCGTTCCCGAAGGCAGTTGAGCACCATCACATCGACACCTCTGAGCCGATCAAGTTCCGCATCACCGATTTCATGACAATCCGAAATATATCCGAGTCGTTTAGTCCCGTCCGAAACAAGATAACCGCAACATGGGAATCCATGAGAAACGCGAAGAGTCTCAATTCTCAAACCGCAGACTTCAAAAGGTGCAGTATTGTCAACAAATTCGATCTGAGGGCGATATAGCCCGTTCGTCCCGCCTTTTACGGAGATATACGGAAAGATATGACGCATGGCTTCTATCGTTTCAGGCAGAGCATAGCAGTTCATAGGTTTGCCTACAATGCGCGAAACACGACCAAACGCGCCCGGGGAATCGGGATCGCAGGCGACGCGCGTTCCGTTTATCGTATTAAAACGGCGAACATCATCAAAACCGGCAACATGATCCATGTGGGCATGAGTTAAAAGTACGGCATCGACTTTGCCGATACCATACTCTAAACACGCCTCGCGCATTTCAGGAGGCGTATCGATCAAAAAAGCCCCTTCACTTGACGAGACATAAGCGCCGCAACGGCGGCGCTTATCGCGGGGGTCGGCGGATGTACAGACTGGACATAAGCATCCAATCTGCGGGACTCCTACCGACGTCCCCGTACCGAGAAACTTGAACTTAAAGCTCAAGCCCCCTTCTTCTCCGGCATCTTGCCGGTCTTAAAGTACTGTTCAATCTCTTCGAGTGTGCGACCCTTAGTCTCAGGCAGGAAGAACGCCGCGGTAACGAAGTAAATTACCGTAAAGCCCGCGAGGTAGAAGAATACGGAAGAATAACCGCATGCGCCGACCCAAGGCAGGAATACGCCGGCGATCGTAGTGGAGACACCCTGGTTGATGATCATCGCGATCGACATTCCTGTAGCGCGAATGCGCGTAGGCATAAGTTCGGAAAGAGCAAGCCAAACGCAGACGCCAGGGCCGACGGCATAGAAGGCGATGAAGAACATAAAACAGAATGTAACGAGCCAGCCCGTCGTCTGACCTGGCTTTACACCAAGCTCGGCATTGGTGATTTCAAGCTTCTTAACTTCGCCAGCCTCAAGCGGATCGCTCCAGAAGCAAATCTTATCCATGAACGTGGGTTCATTTGCAAAATCGGCTTTGATTATCACGCGATCTGAATTTTTCTCAAGACGCTGAGCCGTCTCTGCAAGGTCTGACTTTTTCTCGGCAGGCACTTCAATGAGACCGGCGAGTATCTTTTCAGAAAGTTTAGCTTCGCCTTTTATCTTCTCGACCTGACCCTTCTTCAAATTCTCCTTGAACTTTGACTGCTCTTCGGAAATATTGATGCCAGCCATCGCTCCGTCCGTATACGACAAATTCGCATCCGAAAGGATCTTCATCTTCTCGTTGCGGTCGAAATACTCCGCAACAGTCTGAAGGCTGTCTTCGCCATGCTTATAGGTTACAATCAACTGAACACCATCAAGAACCTTGGACCCGTCCATAAACATCTTATTGCCCTCAGCCTTCGCCTTGACAACATCCTCTACGGATGTCTTCATCCAGGCTTCATCTTGAACAATCGACTTTATGTAGTCCGTAACATCAATACGACTCGTCTCTACACTCTTGAAAAGACCGCCGACACCGCACAAACCGACTATAATACCGAAGGTTCCCAACTTAAGAAGGAATTTACGGCCTTTACGATCGACTAAAGCGCATGCCACGATAGTCATGACAACATTCATGATTTTAATTGCGAAGTCCGCCCAGTTGGCTACCGAACCATGCAAGCCGGCCTGCTGAAAGATATTAACAGAATAGTTCAACACCGAGTTAATACCCGTTGACTGATTACAGGCAAGAATGATCACGGCGAGAGCAAAAGGAATAATATACTTGCGCTGAAAGAGGGAATCACCCTTGGCGGCGGCGGCAATAGCCTTCTTCTCTGCTTCAGCCGCAGCATCTGCCGCGAGCATTTCTTCAAGAATCTCACGGGCCTTCTCCTCTCCGTTGTTGGCGGCAAGCGAGGCGATCGCTTCGTCTTTACGCCCGCGCCTGTAGAGCCAGCGAGGAGACTCCTTGAGCTTAAAAGCGCCGAAGAAAAGGATCACGCCGGGCAACGCCGAGCACCAGAAAATGGCCTGCCATGCGATCGTCTTGGCAGTGTCGGTTACAACAGCACTGTCGGCAGCACCCACGAAACTCGTAACGGCAAGACCAATAGCCGCCGCAAACGCAAGCCCGATTGTCAGAAGAAGCTGAAACATACCCGTACCCTTGCCGCGAGAATCAGAATCAAGACACTCGGCAAGATACATCGGTATCACGACGCCGACAAGTCCGGCAGAAGCACCCTGAAGAACTCTTCCGCCCATCAACATGCCGAAACTGTTATTGGAAAAACATATAACCGGGATTGAGGCCACAAAGCACAACGCCGAAATGAGAATGACCTTCTTGCGGCCCATGGCCTCGGCCATCGTTCCGGCAAAAAGCGATGACAGTACGGAGCCGAACAATACCGCGGCGACTACAACGGAAAGTTGCTGGGGAGTATATGTGGATGTCTCCTGGATATATGGCAACGCCGCTGCGATAACGCCAACGTCAATGCCGTACAAAAGGCCTCCAAGGCCAGACATGATTAGAAGATACTTCGCGTAACGGCGAACGTTCGCAGGTAGAGAGGAAACTTTATCGCTCATGATTTTTCCTTAGGTTTGTATTATTATTAGAAGACAATTGTATCAAATTTATCAGAAACTGAAAAGTCTAAATATATATAATCCCGCAACATCGGCAACTAACAGTTGCGCCTGCACAAACGATTTGATAAAATCCACTGTACGAACGGTGTTTTTAGATGTATAAAAAGGTGTCTCATGAACGATAAAAAAAAAATCAGCGATGAAGTGTCTAAAAATTTCAAACATGTAACACTTGCTCTTAAATACTCGTTTCAAGGTTTTGTGGCATGCTTCAAGAACGAGGTAGCGTTCCGTCAGGAAGTTGTATTGGGGATAGTCAATCTGGTGGCTGCCGTTATTACGCCCATCCCTCTCACCGTGCGCCTCTCCATGATCACGCTGTGGGTCCTTTTGATTTGCGTTGAACTCTTGAATTCAGCCATAGAAGCTGTCGTAAACATCGCATCACCGCAGTTCCACGAACTCGCAAAAAGAGCAAAAGATTACGGAAGTGCGGCCGTCTTCTGCATTTTAACGCTATTTTTCGGGGGATGGATAGCCATCGCCGCATACCTTATCTACGATTTCCTGATCCGATGAGCAAATTACGTAATTTGATACTGTCATTTTTCAAGGAAAATTTCTCACCGTCCGAGTTCAAATTCCTTGGAACTCTCTCATTATTGGTTTTTATTGATCAGCTCACAGCCCGGATCTGCACTCATAGACCTGAATCGATTATTGAACTTGCAGATCTGCCGTTTATCGAATGGTATTGGTTTTTTAAAGATGTAATCTGCTGGACGGCCCTATTGACAATTCCGCTGCTCGCCACAGGCAAATATGCACGATACATCTATCTCCCGTTCATCGCCGTCTTTGTACTCGCTACCGCCGCAACGATTTTCACATGGACCAATTTCAGAATGCAACTTGACGGCGACTGGATCGGAATCGTATTGGGCAGCTCTTCGACGGAATTTGCATTTTTTCTCAAATCCTACGCCCTTAACGCCGTTTTCTTCTGCTGTCTGTTTATAATCGGCGCATTACTCTACATTTCTTGCAGATTCACGAACCGTATAAAGCCCATAAAAACAACATTCACAACCCTGGCGATCACCCTTTCTTTCGCCGCACTGTTCGCCATAATGATGCCTGTGCGTTCAGCGTTTACATCATCCCCGGCGTTCTTTCTTGTAATAGACTCCGTTACAAATTGGAATCACTACAATAAAATGGCAAAAATCAAGCACACGCCGAAAATCCCCGAAGACCTTCAACCTTCCATCCGCACTCCCAAACTCACCACAGGGGTCTTCATCCTCGGCGAATCAGCAACGCGAAACCATTGGAGCCTTTACGGCTACCCGAAAAAAACGACACCGAGGATGGACGCTTTAAAAAACGAACTGATAATATTCTCCAACGTCGTCACGCCCGTGTCGAATACCGCTAAAGCGATGGAACTCATCTTCACACAATCAACGCTTGAGCGCCCGAACAACCCCAAATGCACCTATGCGCAGATGCTGAAATCGACGGGATTCGACGTATCTCTCTATTCATCCCAGTCTCGATGGGGACGATGGGATGGGGTTGAATCCTTCATCTTCGCCGGCTCGGATCCGCTGATTTTCCTGGATGAGGAGCATTTGCCCGGCCCATGGTACGACGACAAACTGCTTGATTACATAGATAAAGACATCTCCTCCCAGACGAACCATACGGTGACGATCCTTCATCTTCGCGGCAGTCACTTCCCGGCGCAGGCGCACTACCCGTTCGAAAACAAACCCGCAGAGCTTGAAAAATTCATCGCCGAATCCTCCGGTGTAAACGCCGACACCAACTCATACGACGCATCGATATTCTTCACAGATACAATCCTCGGCTCGGCGATCGAAAAACTCAAAAAACACGACGGCCCGGCATGGCTAATCTATCTCTCGGACCACGGAGACTCCATCGGGGCTAACAGCTGGCGGCTCACAAACGACAGAAACGTCTGGGAGGTGCCAATGATTATCTGGCTTTCCGACGACTACAGAAAAAAATTCCCCGATATTGCGGACGCTGTTCAAAAGGCGTGTGATCTTCCGTTGCAGTCAGATCTTCTCCTTGCGGGCTTCCTGCACATCGCCGGGGTTAAAGGTTGGGAAATCGGATCCGAAACGGATTTTTTAAGCGACCGCTTCAAGCCCCGCGACCCGAGACTGATAGAAGGCGGAAAACTTGAATATCCATGGGATGAAAAACTTCCCTCTGCCGAAAAGGGAGAGTAAATATCCGCACAGAAGCGCTCCGCCCCCGTATTTAAGCAAGAATGCTCTTAAGCGTTTTGCCGCCGCCGACAAGAGCATTCTTAAGAAGCTTAAGCACAATCGCCCTCTCATCTGCCGAGAGAGAAGAGAAACTGTCGAACTTGGCCGAAAGCTCAACGGCGGCCTTGTCGAAGTATTCGCGTTCTTTGGAGTCATCATCCTCGTCAAAAGGATAGCTCTCTTCGTGAATCCAGTTTCCGACAAGCTCGGCGGCGCGATCTTCGCCACGCGCGGCGAAATGGGCCTTCAGAAGTTTTTTGGCCTCGTCGAGATGCTCGCGGACCTCCGCGTTAAGCTCGTCCATGACGAGCGCGTTTTCCGCCGCGAGCGCGGGGAAGCGCGGAGAGACTAAATACGCCGTGAAGCTCGAGCCCTGCGAGCGTACGGAAGCGGGCATTTCATGGAGCTGAAAGCCGTCGGTGCCTGACAGCACGAGACGGCCCGAGCCGACGAACTTGCGCTTCCACTCGATAACCTCGAGCTTAGCCGCCACACCGCTTTTAAGGGTGAACTTGTAATCCGTAACCTTCTTCTGAACAATTACGGGGGTTACGGGAAGTCCGTTGAAATAAATTCTGACGTCAGGATAGCTCTTTAGGTAAAGCGCAAACTTCGACGCCAAAGACTGAACGGTCTCGCTCGCGTTGAGAAGGCTGTCGCAATTGACGCGGGCGTTGGAAATATAGACTTCGGTACCAGTGGCGGGACCAGCGCCGCATACTGCGTCGAGCGAAAAAACTCCGGGAGTCTCAAGCTCGCCTGCGATCTTGTATGAAAGAAGCTCGCCGCCGATCCTGACGGTCGTGCGCCATTCAACGTGCGAACCGAGGGCGAATGCCTTGAAGCGCCCGCGGCCGTGGCGGCCGTGAAGACGGCGCTTAAGGACTTCAGTACCGTTACCAAGCCTCTTCCAGCTCCCGCCGAGAGAACCGAATGTTGAATCGGCTCTTAAAACATCGATACCCAAACCGTCGTCGGCGATGCGAAGAGCCTCGACAGCGCCGAGAGCGTTCGTTATAAGATCGACGCGAACCTCCTTGGCGTCGGCGTCGAGCGCATTCCAGACGAGTTCCTCGATAGCCGAAAGCGGAGCCGCCTTCGAAAGCGACGCGATGTGATCGGCCTGAGCCTGTACGTATATCTGTTTACTCATAAATCGATATCTCCATCTTCCTTAACCTTCACCTCCTCGGTACCGGAGGCTGTAACCTTCTCAATCCTGAGACGGATCGATTCAAGATCCTTTTGACATGTTTCAACGAGTTTGCGCCCTTCCTCGAACGCGGTTATCATCTCGTCGAGATTCATCTCCCCGGACTCCATCTTTCTGACGAGCCCCTCAAGTTTTGCGAGATTGTCTTCGAATTTCATAATGTGTTATTGAAGTGTTGAGAAAAATGTCATCTGGCCCGGGAGCTCGGAAAGTTTCTTCCGCGGACGGCGTACGACCTTCTGGGTAGCGTTGACGTCGATTTCGTTGGCCTCGAGATTTTTAAGAATCTGAGCGGCACGGTCGACGACTTCGCCGGGCAGACCTGCCATGGCGCCGACATGGATACCGAAACTCTTCTCGGCGACACCCGGAACAATGCGCCTTAAAAAGACGACGCGTCCGCCTTCGTCCTTGACCTTAACGGTGTAATTTTTTACACCCGTCAAAACATCGGCGAGATCCGTAAGCTCGTGGTAGTGCGTCGCAAAAAGCGTCTTCGCTCTCGAGCCCGCCTTACCGTGAAGATATTCGGCAACGGACCAGGCGATGGAAATTCCGTCGAAAGTAGAAGTTCCGCGTCCGATCTCGTCAAGCACGACCAGAGAGCGGGTCGTAGCGTTATTCAGAATATTGGCCGTCTCCTGCATCTCGACGAGGAACGTGGAGCGTCCGCGCGCGAGATCGTCGCCCGCTCCGATACGCGTAAAGACACGGTCGAGAACGCCCATGCGCATCGAGCCTGCAGGAACGAAAGAACCCATCTGGGCCATGATCGCGACGGTCGCGACCTGGCGGATGTAAGTCGATTTACCCGCCATATTGGGACCTGTTATCAGCATTATCTGATCAGTCGACGAATTAAGAAACGCGTTATTGGGAACGAACGGCTCGGCATCGGGAAGCTGTTCTATAATCGGATGGCGCGAATCGGTCATCTCCAGAATATCCGAATCATCGACTAGAGGACGCACGTAACCGGAAGCCAGCGCCCTGTCGGCGAAGGCGAGTATCGCGTCGAGTTCGCCGAGCGCGAGAGCGCTCGTCTGAATCTCGACCGTATGAGACGCGATCTTTTCAAGAATCTCCCTGAAAAGCCTCTGCTCTATCGCGACGGCGCGGTCTTCGGCGCCGAGAATCTTGCGCTCGTACTCCTTTAACTCCGGCGTCGTGTATCGCTCGCCCGTCGTGAGCGTCTGGCGACGCTCGTAATCTTCGGGAGCCTGAGCGACTGAACCCTTTGGAATTTCAATTACGTAACCGAACGTAGAGACGTGTTTAACCTTGAGCTTGGCGATGCCCGTTCGCGCCTGTTCGCGCGACTGGAATTCCGCGAGATAACGCTGAGTCTCGGTCGCGATCGACCTGAGCTCGTCAAGCTCAGTGTTGAATCCAGCGGCAATAAAGCCGCCGTCCGCAAGCATAACGGGAGGCTCTTCGGCAATCGCGCGGTCAATGAGTTCAACAATCTCGTCCTCAGCGTTAAGACGCGAGGCGACCGAAAAAAGCGAGCAAGACGATTTTATGGCAGGGATCGGTTTCAAGGAAAGCGAAAGCGCCTTCAGGTCGCGGGGATTGGCGCGCATCGAATCGACCTTCTGGATAAGGCGCTCCAGATCGCGCACCCCGCCCAGAAGACGGCGCAGATCCGTTAAAAGCATCCGCTCTCTTACATAAAGGCCGACTGCGTCAAGACGCTGATTCACGTCAGCGGCGCGTGCGAGCGGGCGCGAAATCCAATTACGCATCGTGCGCGCCCCCATCGGCGTTTTTGTCACGTCGAGAACGCCGAGGAGCGTAGCCCCCTTCTGGACATCGCCGTAAGGCAGAAGCTGGAGATGGCGGATGGTGGAATTGTCGAGAACGAGCGCGTCGCCCGAATCCATGATCCTCAAAGAGCGGACATGGGCGAGCGAATGCCGCAATGTCGAGCCGACGTAATATATAAGCGCACCTGCCGCGCTGACGGCGTCGCCCTTTCCGTCGAGACCGAATCCGTCCAAAGAGAGAACCTTGAAGTGGCGCGTCAGATTGTCGTACGCGGCCTCAGCCGAAAACGTCCAGCTCTGGATTCGGGTCGCGTTCGCGAAAAGTTCGCCGCGCGAAGAAAAATCCTCCTCGTCAGAAACGATAAGTTCGGCGGGACGGTAACGCTCCAGCGCCTCGTCGAGTTTTTCGACGGACTTCAGCGTCTCGACGCCGAACTCGCCCGTCGAAAGATCGAGAATCGAAACCGCAAGCCCCGAAACGGAAGCGATGTAATTGTTCACCGTCTCGTCAAGAAGACCATCCTCGGTCACGGTGCCGGGTGTGACGATCCGGGTGATTTCGCGGCGGACGAGCCCCTTCGCGGTCTTAGGATCTTCGACCTGATCACACAAGGCGGCGGTCTTTCCCGCACGGATAAGTTTAGCAAGATAAGAGTTCAACGCGTGATGCGGCACTCCGCACATCTGCTGGGCTCCACGGCGAGTGAGAGTCGCGCCTAAAATAGGAGCCGCGACAACCGCGTCCTCGCCGAACATCTCGTAAAAGTCACCGAGACGAAACATTAAAATCGCACCTTCAGGTATCTCGCGTTTCAACGAGAGATACTGTCTCATCATCGGTGTTAGCTGTTCGGAAGACATAATTTCTATTCAAGTTTCGATTTCTGGCGCGGATCGAACGCGTCTCTCAAGCCTTCGCCGATAAGAACCGTCAAAAGCATGACAATGAAGAGCGCCGCCGCCGGAAAGAAGATAAGCCACCATGAAGACGGATCGGCCTGTGCCTGCTTCAGAAGTTCACCGCAGCTCGGAGTCATCGGAGGAAGACCGAATCCGAGAAAATCGAGAGCGGCGAGAGATGCAATCGCACCCATCAGGAGGAACGGGAAGAGGGTGATGAGAGGCGTCAACGCATTGGGAAGAATATGCCCGAAAATGATACGCCCGGCGGAAAATCCCTGGCATTTGGCCGCTTCCACGAACGTGCGCGACCTCAAGCGGAAGAACTCCGCCCGCATATAATACGAAACGGCGATCCAATTGAAAATTGCGTAGCAGAGAAGAAGAATCGTGAAGCTGCGGCCGATTGTCGACCCGATAAAAATCATCACATACAAAAAAGGCACAGAACTCCATATCTCTGTAAAGCGCTGACAGAATATATCCGTCTTACCTCCGAAATAACCTTCGACGGCACCAACGATCAAGCCTATAATCATCCCCGAAAACGCCAGCACGAGACCGAAATTAAGAGCGATCCGCATTCCGTGAATTACGAGCATCATAACATCACGACCCGACTGATCCAATCCGAAAGGATGCTCTGCACAAGGCGCAAACGGATAACTGATCTCCGCCGGCGGATATTCAACAACAGTGGACGACGGAGGCTCTACCGGATCAAGGTAGTAACGGACATAACCGTCCCGCTCTTTTTTGACAACTTTGTAATCCGCGGAACAGGCTTCAAGGGCGGCATCAATCCCCCCTTCCTGTTTAACGCGTTTAAGGATGTCTTCACAACCCTCAAATCCGAAAATCGTACCATTGTCCGCGACATTGAAGCGCGTCGTCTTAACATCGTATATTTTTTCAATAGCGGGCCTGCGATACCGCTCGATGCTTGCAAAATCAACAGGCTTGATGTTTTCGACAGGGCTTAGAACACCGACAATCTGACAGAAGACGTAAAGAACCGTAAGCGCGATAAGAGAATACCATGCCCTTTTTATGCGCTTGAATGCACGAAAACGCTTTTTAGTCAAAGGTGAAAACATGGCTCATTTCCTCGAAAAGTCGATTCTTGGGTCTATCACCATATATAAAATATCGGAAACAAGATTGCCGACCAGCTGAAAACTGGCCGTCAATGACAAAAGCGCCAGAAATACAGAATAATCGCGGCCGATGAGAGCATCCCACGAAAGACGCCCCATGCCCGGAATCTCGAAGATTGATTCAATAATGATCGATCCGGCGAAAAGAAGTCCGATCATCGGCCCGATTCCTGTCGCGATGGGAATAAGCGAATTGCGGAACGCATGCCCCCAGATCGCACGGCGGCGCGAGCCTCCCTTGGCGATCACCGTACGGACATAATCAGCCGAAATCTGATCCAGAAGAGAGTTCTTCATGAGAAGAGTCAGCATGGCAAATGAACCTGCGACATAGCAGCAGATCGGCAGAAACATATGCCACGCCCGATCGCAAAACCATGTCCAAAATGTAGGATCCGCATCAAAGTCGCTAGAAACTCCCGCTAAAGGAAAGACATCCCAAAGCCCATCAACCGTCCCGCAGAAAACAGCCTTAAGCGCCATTCCAAGGGCGAAACTCGGTATCGCGTATGCAACAAAAACGACAAGACTTGAGAATGCGTCAAATGTCTGCCGGTGCTTTAACGCTTTCATTATACCGAGTGGAATGCATATAAGATAAGTCAAAATAAAAGCAGTAAGCCCGAACCAGATTGAAATCGGGATCCGGCTCTTGATCAACTGCCAGGCCGTTTTATTGGGATAGTCGTAGGATGGGATACACATTCCCATGCGATTGGTGACGAGCCAATTGTAATACTGTTCGTAAATGGGCTTATCAAAGCCAAACTGCTTCTCAAGCTGTTGACGATATTCCCTGGTGACATTGGCACCGGCCGTATGGGAAGACGCCGCCACTTCACCGCCACCTCCCATGCCGCGCATCTTCATAAGCCTCATCTCGACAGGGCCTCCCGGGAGAAACCTCGTCAGACTGAAGCAGACTATCGTAATACCGATAAAGGTGGGTATTATCAGGAGAATGCGTCTGGCGATATAGGCCAATTTATCCATTAGCCCCCGTCTCCTCTTGCGAAGTGGAGTTTCTAACCTTGTCTGCGGCCCAGAGAGCCTGCCTGGCGACACCGAGCATCAATGCGGCGTCGTCGCGCGAAAAAACACCGCGCGAAAAGACCCTGTGGAAGCCTTGCATGAAATGATCGGTCTGCTCCGGCTTCATAAATCCGATTCCACAAAGCATATTCGCCCAGTTCTTCATAAGCTGCATCTTCTGAGCCTGAACGGCAGGAGGCGCTTTCTCATGGGGCGGCTCATAACGGCCAGACGCCGTGAAAAGCTCGTAACATGCAATCAGCACCGCCTGCGACAGATTAATGGACGTATACCCTTCATCGACGGGAATTCTTACAAGATGGGTGCACTGGGCAACCTCTTCATTCAAAAGGCCCTTGTCTTCGCGCCCGAAAACGATCGCGACCTTACCCTGGGAGGCGAGCGCAAGAATATCGGCGGCGCAATCACGCGGAGCCTTTACGTGCTGACGATAAAGACCTTCGCGGGCCGTAGTTCCGACGACCGCGATACAGTCGGCGACGGCTTCTTCGAACGAAGCGAACTCTTCGCGCGAGTTCATGACGTCAGTCGCATGAACGGCCATGCGCTCACCCTCGTCCCATGAATTCTGGAGATTGGGGGCGGCGAGACGCAAATGCCTTATGCCCATATTGGCCATCGCACGGCATGCGGAGCCGACATTGCCCGTATAAAGAGTTCCGACAAGAACTACGTAAATATTGTCAAGAGGGTTCATCTTAAAGGACCGCCTTCCGAGCCCTCGCTCAATACTCCGTTAAAAACGAGCAAATAATCGTCACCCTGCTCGTTGATGAGATAGATGGAGCAAGATGTTCCATTGGCATGATAGAGCCATTTTTCGCTGGAGGACTTGTACATCGTTCCCGTACGAAGCATATTCATACACTGGTAACCCGTAAAATCACCGCCATCAGGCAATGTCACCTTGACCGCGAGCTTAGACTCCATATCAAGCGTTTTCCCGTTGACGGGAGAGACAAACTGAGTCTTGTGCGGTCTGGCCAGCTGTCCGTAACTGACAGATATAAGGTTGCCGTCCTCGTCGATGAAACTGTTGGTTTGCATCACCTTGAACGAATTGCAGCCCGTAAGCGCGACAAGTGCCGCCGCGACAGCAATGAGTTTTATTTTCATAACGCAGAAAGCTTTTTAGCAACCAAACCGCCTACGAGTTTCGGATCGGCTTTGCCCTTTGAAAGTTTCATGACCTGACCGACAAAAAATCCGGCCGCGGCCTTCTTGCCGTTCTTGAAGTCGGTGACGGGACCGGGATTTGCCGCGATCGCCTGATCGACAAACGCCTCAAGAGCCGAAAGATCACTGACCGCACCGAGCCCGCGCTCCTTGACAATGGCTTCGGGATCTCCGCCCTTCTCGAAAATCTCGGGGAGAAGCTCCTTAAGAGTCGGCCCGTTGATTGTGCCGGCGGCGGCCATTTTAACCAAAGACGCGAGAGCGGCCGGCTCCATCGCGCATTCGGAAACCGTTTTACCTGTGGCGTTTATGAGCGCCATCACGTCGGACATGAAGAGATTGCAAAGCGCCTTGGCCGTTTTTTTATCAAGCCCCTTTGCTGCAGCCTCGAAGTAGTCGGCGTTTACCTTGTGCTGAGAAAGGACTTCCGCGTCGTATTCGGCGATGCCGTAATCCTCGATCATTCGGTTGCGGCGCGTCTCGGGCTTCTCGGGAAGAAGCGCCTTCCATTCGGCGATAAGCTCCTCCGAAAGCTCTACAGGCACCAGATCAGGCTCGGGGAAGTAGCGGTAGTCGTGCGCGTTTTCCTTTGTGCGCATCGATGCCGTCTCTAAAGCGTCGGCATCCCAGCGGCGCGTCTCCTGAACGATCGGAATCGAACGGATCACGCACTCGCGCTGACGGCGCGCCTCATGAAGAAGCGCGGCATGAATTCCGCTAAAGGAGTTCATGTTCTTGATTTCGACCTTCGTTCCAAGCTTCGTCTCGCCGACCGGACGGATCGAAATGTTGACGTCGCTGCGCATGTTGCCCTCTTCGAGATTGCAGTCGGATACGCCGGCGTAGACGAGAATCTCCTTAAGAGCGGTCAGATACGCGATCGCCTCATCAGCCGAAGAGATGTCAGGCTCCGAAACAATCTCCATAAGAGGCGTGCCGCCGCGGTTGAAGTCGACGCCGGAGCTCGAAGCGTAGTGGTTGATCTTCGCGGCATCCTCTTCAAGATGAATGTGGTTAATGCGGATGAACTTCTTCGTTCCGTCCGCGCGCGTAATCTCAACACCGCCGCCGATACACAAAGGATTGCCGTTTTCGGAAATCTGGTAATCCTTGGCCATATCGGGATAAAAATAGTTTTTACGGTCGAAAGTCGCATGGCGGTTGATCTCGCATCCGAGCATAAGACCGCTCATCACGGTAAGCTTTACAGCCTCCTTGTTCATAACCGGCAAAGCGCCGGGATAACCGAGACAGACCGGGCATACATTAGTATTGGGCTCGCATCCTGTTTTAAGAAGGCAGCCGCAGAACATTTTAGTATTGGTTTTAAGCTGGACGTGAGTCTCCAGACCTATTGTATTTTCAAATTCCATATTCCCGTATTATAGCAAATTTTTTGCTATTTATGGAATTTATATGCCAGTTGCTGAATTGACTCCACTCCTTTTTTCAGCCATTAAGGAGCCTTTAAACTTTTCAATGCATCGTTAAGCGACGAGAATCGCGTACAAAGAGCAAGAATCTCCTTTGTCGGCTCCACTCTATCTGGAATCATAATTGCAACCGCACCTGCCGCATGAGCTGCGCGAATACCATTGAACGAATCCTCGAACACAACACATTTTTGAGGAATCAGCCCGATTTTTTCAGCGGCGAGCAAAAATATATCCGGTGCCGGCTTCCCGTTCCGGACATCTCTCCCGGTTATGACGGCATCAAAATATTCCGCCAATCCGGACACGGCGAGATTGTGATCCACACAACGTCGCATCGAACTCGACGCCAATGCGATTTTCATGCCTCTTTCGCGGCAGAACTCGAGAATTTCACGTGCCCCCGGCTTAATGACGGGCGCTGTCGCAAGCTGTACTTCGGCAGCGGCACAATGCACGCGCTCAACAAATTCCTCGGCATTTACAGACGGATATGCCGATGCGATGATTTCAATAAGCTCCTTGCGCCCGCACCCGCTCATCTGCCGGATAAATTCCGAAGTTATCTCAATACCCTGTTTCCGTCCCTCTTCTTCCCAGCATCGTTCAAAAACAACCTCCGTATCAAACAAAAGCCCGTCTTGATCGAATATAGCTCCGAGAGGCTTTATTTTATGATTACAATCCATAAGACTCCAATTCCGTATATTCGCCGCTTTTAACGTTGATGCGCTTAAAACCGCCTTTAGTTTCGATAACAAGAGAATCTGCCGTTGTCGCGTTGACGAGGATAACACATTTGGAATCATCAGGGATTTTCGCGATCCATTCGCTTTGGTAAACTACGATAATGCGCTTTTCTGCGCTTTCCGCTTCAACGCAGGGGTAGCCGAGTTCCGGATGATGAGGGATTAAGCGTCCGAATAAAAGCGTGTCCCGGTGCTCTTCTGCAAACTTTATAGTCTCGCGGATTGCTTTTTTGTGTTCTTCCGGCAGATCCTTTAAATATGCCGAATATTGTACGGCTGAAAAAATAACGTTCCATATCTGACGCTTAACATCACTTGCCTTGTCGTCATTGCGCCAAAGAAGCATATCTGAGTGAACGGCGCTCCCGGGCGAGATGATTCTCAAGGCGAGCGTACGGTAGCGATTGGCCATATAGTCTCCGGGGCAATCGTTCGCGCGAAGCATATTTCCGTATTGTCTGACGACCGGGCCGATATAACGCTGGCGGAATTCGATGAGCATTCCGGGGCGGACCTTATCAAGTTCTTCGCGAATTTCCTTCAAAAGCTTTTCCGTGGCCTCGGGAACGCTTTTTGTATCGCAGCCCTTGTAATTGTATTTCGCAGGCGGATCGGGATAACGCATTACAAACTGGTCGATGAAGTCGAGCTTAAAGCCGTCAAACCCGTAATCACGCGCAAGTTCCGCAAGTCGGCCTGCGATATGTTTTCTGACTTCAGGATAGCGCGGGTCAAAGATATAATCATTCCATCCGTCGGGACCGTCCCAGAGAAGCTTATCTTTAAATTTCTCAAAGACGGGGCTGTCCATGCGGATATGGGGAAGAGCGAACCAGAGCATGTATTTTACGCCCATCTTTTTGACGCGCCCGACATGGCCTTTCATATCGGGGAATTTAGCGGTGTTTATGGCCCATGCGCCGCGGTCGCGCTGCCAGCCGTCGTCGAGAATCGCGACTTTCATCCCCAGTTCCGCCGCGCGCTCTATTTCGCGCTCCATCGCATCTTGAGTTACGTTAGAGCGGAAAACATACCAGCTCGAGTATAAAGGCCAATATGCTGATTCCGGCGGCGTAGCAGGATGCCGGGAAGAAACGTCCGCTATCCATTTTACGCTGTCGCTGATTGCATCAGCCCAGAATACCCGGCGCATATCGAGCCTTAATTTCGTTTCATATCTTTTAGCCGGAGCCGAAGGTTCCGAGAAGAATACGGCCCTGAATTTAACGCCGTGATCATTCTCATCGACCATATTGATTCTGGTTGCGAACTTTATCATGTTAAGCGCATCAGAGACGGCCCATGTTGCAACATTCATCTCGTCATCGTCGAAATTGGCTCTTATCGGAAGCCCCGTACTGAACGAAGAATCTTGCGATGTCCAACTGCAGGGAAACCGCTCGGCTGACGGATCCCAATGATGTTGCAGATCGCTGCGCTTTAACAAAAACTCTACAGAGAATTTAGGTATTGTAGATTCGTCAGGCGCTTGAACCACTAAAGAGAATTCTTCGATATTATCCTTAACTCCATTAGATTCAAGCGAAAAGCTCCACTCTCCGGCATTATCGGCGAAAACGTTCACTTCGCCCGCCAAATGAGACTTGCACTTGGCAACAGTCATCGCCGCGCTTAATGGAAGTGTGAGCCGAAAGGCCGTTAAAGCTATTAGAAAAAGAATGATTCTCTTCATGGTTTTATGGTGTTATTTATATACGACTTTCACAACTGCGCCGTCGTTTTCTTTACGGAGTATATCCCACGATTTTTCGCGCTTGAAGTCGGGCGAGGGGAAAAAACAGTCACGCTCGAAAATCTTGAATTCCGCATGGTCGCCTTTGTCTCTAAACGTTACAAAACCGATGTCTCCCCAAAGCGATGCGCTCGGCATGCCTATTGACCTTACTAGTCTTCCGCCGTCCTTCCAGTCGTGAAGCGCGTCGAGCATCCAGCTGTGGCGATGACCGTGAATATATCCGCGCATCAGAGTGCTTGTGCCGATCGCAGTTTGGGCGAACTTTTTCATTTGGCGTCCGTCGTGGTGGGTGCATACGAAAAACGGCCGCTTGGTTGACGCACCGAACTTTTCGAGCCATTTGATTTGGTCCTCGCTGACTTTACCATCGTGATTATTCTTATTTTTAAGCTGATCTAAAGAATCTAAAAGAACCAGATCTACAGACGGCATTTTAACTACATGGACAATCCGTCCTTTGACTTCGCTCGTCTCGGCCCATTCCGGGAAAACCTCAGCAAACACATCGCGGCGGTCGTGATTACCCATCATCCATGAGATTTCTATCCCCGCATCAACAATCGGAGCGAACACCTTCTTCGCCTCGATGTAATCTTTTTTAAGGCCCACTAACGCGGCGATATCGCCGGTTACAATCATTTTTGCCGGCAGCGGATCGAGCGCTAAAATCTGATTCAGCGTTTTTACCGTTTCGTCATTCGCATGCCATTTTTTATCGCCGCATATATGACAATCTGAAACGATAACTGCGAGCGACTTGTCGATCTTTTTGCTGTGCGCGGCTTTCCCCTCTGCTGCTATGGATGGCGCGAGCGAAAAAGCGCCGGCCGCTAAGATGAATTCTCTACGGTTCATTTCTGCTCCTTTGTCAGAAGATATACAACGTTCATGATGTCGCCGCCGAATTCGCGGCATGATTCAGGGGTTACCACATTTCCGCTCGCGTTGGCGAAGGGAATTTCAAACGTGCGAACGATTTTAAGGCCTTTTACCGTTTTGCAAGCCCACGTAACGGCGGGCCAGCCTTGGGCGTGATTCTTGCCGGAGTTCCAGCCGACGCCGAAGGGGATGTCGTGCTTCGCCTCGTATTTCATCGAGCCGGACTGATGCTTTTCAAGGAGCTCGGAAAAACGTTTTTCGATATCGGCATCAGGGAGGATTTTCGGATCTCTGAGCGGCGAATATACGTATTCGTTTTCCCAGTCGCGTATCCACGGGCAGTGTATGTCTATGAAGGTGTGAAGTCTGCCTCCCGCGTGAGACGCAATCCATTCCGTAATCGCCTTTGTTTCGGGATAGATGAATTTAGTGTAGTCCCGGTTGTGGTCGTGCGGTTTGCGGCCTTTGCCCTGATCGCCCGCCTGGACGCCGTCGTAGTCGGCAAAGGGTACAATCATAAGTTCGACGTTTTCGCGTAGCCATTCGCCGCGCGCGTCGTCGGCGAAGAAAATTTCCGCGGCGCCTTCGAGAACAAAACTGCCCATTGATTCGCTGGCGTGATGTCTCGCGGAGACGAAGTAGCGGAATTTCGGCTCTTTGTTTACGCATCCGATGCGGGCGGCGGGAACATCGGCTCCTCTGCGCGAGCGGCACAACGTTTCAACGGCGAAATGCTTGCCGAGATGTTTTTCGTGCCGTTTGACGAACCTGTCCCAATCGGCGCGAACATACGGATGACATTCGTAAAACATAACGTCGATATCGTTTGGACCGAATGTGTACGTGAAGCCGTCGCTCTTCGATTTGCCGTCGAGAGGATAGGAGAAAGTCTTTCCTCCGTCGGTTGAAACGACAGGACCGCGAACCCCCACAGGCCCATTGCCTTTTTTATTCGTAAAATCGAATGTAAGAGTGCGCCCTTGAGCGCCGCGCACGCGAAACGCCCAATAAAACCACTGTTTAGAATCGCGCAGCTCCTGCTGAATCTTTACGGTATTACCTTCAATGCCATCTACTATAATATTGCCGGCTGGAAGTTCGGCATCTACACTGAATAAATCACGATTTACCAATTCAAGGGTCTTTTCTTTAATGAGTCTTAAATCAGCCTTATCCTTTTTAGCGCTCCAAAAATCATATTCAGCTGAAAGCGCATCCATTTCAGCGAGAAGTTCCTTAGGCGCGCTTTCTTTTAGGATGCGGAACTTTTCCGCCGCCTGAATACCGTTGCGCAATTCCAAAAAGCGGCATGACTGCTGATTGTCGGGATAAACTAAAAAAGTATCACCTGCTCTAAATGGTCCGAAACTCGCGTCATTACGCGGATCGTAAGGCCACGAATTGTAAGCCCATCTAAGAAAGCCGTCTAAATTTTTCGCCGCGGGGAAAAAACCGCACCAGAACGACTCTTCAAGCTGACTCTCCATAAACGTATTTGGCTTACGCGGAACGCAACAGACATAATACGTGGTCAAGGCCCCTGAATTGCGCCGCGCAGAGACATTGTTTCTAAGAAATTCATCCGTTACCTTATCTATAACAGGGCAATAATTATCAATCTTTATTTCGGGATATTTAGAAGGATCGAAGTTACCGGCAGTTGAAATCTTAAGTTCGGGTGCATGCTTTTTAATAAAAGACGATATTTTACGCATATCATCTACGGTACGCTCATCCATTGATATATAAGTGTGATTCAGCCACCCTTTTTCTCTTAAGTGTTTAGTGAAATCCACTAAAAAAGATTTCCAGTAATCCTCAAACTCTTTAGTCCCGGGCTTAGCCTCGATCTTAAACTCTTCGCCATTTTCATTCTCGGCATAAACAATATACTTCCAAGGCACCATCGAATAACACGCAATATCAGGTCCGATACCGCAATCTAAACAGAACGCGACATACTCGTCAAATATCGAATAGTCATACTTCCACGACCCGTCAGACAATTTAATATGTCGGATCATCGTACCGTAACCGTCATAACACTGATGATTCCACGGCAGTTTAGTAACAGTCGTCGTAATTACTTTTTGCCCTGCCGCAGCTAATTGTTCCCATAATGGACGCATGGCCGCATAATGCTCCTCAGTAAACGGCTTGCAACCCTCCCAACGCGAAACTGCCCACGGATGCTGCCAAAGATCGAGATAGTATTTCCATTCTTTCGGTGGAGGCAAAACGCGATCAACAACCTTAAGAGTATGATTCTCAAAGCCGACATTAAACTTATAAACTCCGCTCGCCGCGCTCTCGGGAATCTTTATCTCGCATGCAACCAATCTGTGTGCACCAGAAGCGAGGGCGACCTCTTTTGCGTCCCATTCAATTTTATCCCAAGCAACAATAAACTCTCCACTGTTAGGTTCACGCTCAAACTTAACGGGCCTGGCAATTCCCGTGCGCACAGAAAACGATTCCGGCAACCCCTCAGCCTTAGGCGCGAAATCAACGGCAGTTTCGCCGCGATTAACATTCTTGGAGGTAAAAAACAGCGTTTCACCGCGCCACGCCGAAAACTCCGTAGCATAAACAGCGCAAAAAGCGGAAATAGTTGCCAACGATATGAGAAAAGAACGAAAATTAGGTATAATAACTTTTGATTTCATAAAAGCTATTATACCATATTTTAATTTTTTGCCATACCTTACATGGGATAGAACATCATTTCCTCCTGATTGTGGTTTCCAAAAGTAAACGAATAAATTACGTTCGTTTACTACCCATAAAGATTAGCTATAACAGAAGAGTACAAGATTTCTCCCTCTACCCTCCCCGGGGAGGGGACGTGCGTTTACTTTCAGAATCTCCTGAATGA